>JAUVXW010000055.1 GCA_030603385.1 Promethearchaeota archaeon
GAGCCCTCATACAACGCAAAGATTGGTAGTTTGTTAATCTAAAAAATAATAGATACAACGATTTAAGTGATATCAAACTAAATTTTTACAAAATAAGTAAATGAAAAAAAAATTTGTTATCACCTAAAAGGTATTAATGCCCCTTTTTTTATTTTTGTTAATCATAATTTTGTTATATGCTATTATTATCGCTTCTATTAATTCTAATGTACCATTTCGTTTGCGAATCTTCTTATTTTTAAAATATTTCAATCTGTAACTATTGAACAATATTCCTATAATTGGATAAAAGAAGATAGTAGATGATTTAGCAAAAATGAGATTAACAAATATCCTATAAATCAGGAAGTTCTTATCCAAAGTTGTTTCACATTGTTATTTACTTTCGTCAGAAAAACAATAATCAACCAACTCCTATAAAGGCATAAAGACCGATTTTCAACAAAATTTGAAATCAGAAAAAATACTTTAATTGTTTTTTCGTTTGAGTAGGCACAAATAAAATCCAATAGTATCATGGAGATGAGGATATAATCTCTGAGAGCACCTCAAATCTTCTCTAAGATTTTTTCCATACACTTCTGTTAAACCACTCACCCCAAAAGACTTAGAGATTTTAGAAATTTTAATATTACTGTTTTCTTCTAAAACTTCATGAACTACTAATTCATTTTCTTCAGGAGCGATAGAACAGGTACTATAAAGCAGTTCCCCATTAGGTTCTAATGCATTTAATCCTGCTTTAAGTAACTTTTTTTGTATTGATGCCATTTTCTCAATATCTCTCATTTTTCGACTTTTTTTCCTATTAGTATCTTGTCTTATCAGTCCCTCTCCCGTACATGGAGCATCTAATAGAATCTTGGTTGCCTTTATATTTAATTTCGATAAATAAATAGCATCCATATTAATAACAATAGAATTTATGATTCCCATTCTACGTATATTCGTCTCTAAAGCGGGAATTCTTTTTCTATTTCTATCGATTAATATAAGTGTTCCTTCGTTTTTCATTAACTGCGCTAGATGTGTTGCTTTACTTCCTGGTGACGCACACATATCAATTACAACATCCTTCGGTGTTGGGTCAAGAATTACAGCTGGGAGCATTGAAGCAACATTTTGAAGATAATAATAACCTTGGAGAAATTCATGAGTAGAACCTAAATTATGGGTTTCTTTAATAACTTTAAGAGCATAAGGAATCCATTTAATTTGTTCAAGCTCAAAACCTTTCTGAGTTAATCTTATTTTTAGATCAGACGTAGTTATTTTAAGAGTGTTAACCCTAATGAATGGAGATAAAGGTTTTTCATTTGCCTTTAGTAATTCAATAGTTCCATCTATGCCTAAGAATTGAATATACCTTTCAATCATATAAGGCAAATATCCATACTCTTGAGCAAGTTTTAGGGTTAAATTTTGATTTTGGGACATGAGTCAAATCTAAAAACAACTATTAATACTTAATAAAAAATAATAAATTATATTTGTTATCAGAAGAAAATAGAACCAAAATATGATCGAAGTAGAAATCAAAGTTAGGATTTCAGATCCAGCTCTAATGAGAAAAAAATTTAAAGAAAATCAAGGTTCTTATAAGGTTTCCTTGATACACGAAGATACTTCCTATAATATGCCTAAAGGGCTAAGAGATTTTAAACAAACTGATGAAGCTTTAAGACTCAGAAGATCAAGTCGATTTGATAAAAATAATCATCATAATATACAAGGTATAGAATATTTCATCACTTATAAAGGAAGAAAGATTGACACCTTAACAAAAACTCGTGAGGAAATTGACATTAAGATTGAAGATGTTAAAAAGATGAAAGAAATGCTTGAATTACTCGGGTTCCAAGAAATCTTTACTGTAAAAAAAGAAAGAGAACTTTATATGTTTAATTTTAAGAATTACCATATTGATGCTTTAATTGACTATTTACCAATCTTAAAACAACATTTTATAGAAGTTGAATATTTAGCCAAAACTTCTGAAGAAATAGAAGATTCAAAACAGGTTCTGTTTGATTTTTTAAGTATATTTGATATTAAACGAGGAGAATCCATAACAAAATCTTATTTGGAACTAATTTTAGAAAAATCTGAAGAGAAAGTAAAGAAGTAAGTGAGCATATTATTTTTGAAATACTCATTAAGGAAATTATAAAGAATTAAGATAAAATGGGGTCCACTCTTTACTGTTAGATGAATTTATTGATTATTTTTTCAAATCGGTATATTCCCCATCCATAATTCTTACCATATACCTTCTTCCTTTTATAATCCACATGATCTTATGACCTTCTCTTGCTTTTTTACCCCATTCCGATTTTTTATTGCGATTCTGCTCTATAAACCGATATCCGAATAAATCAACATATCTTATGCCACTTGAAAATTTCTTTATTGTATATTCGATTTCTTCAATCTCAACATTTTTTTTTCGTTCAAAAATAGCATTGTATATTTTTAAACCTCTTTTTTTAAGTTCTTCCATTTTAATCTCACGAGTTTTTGTTATTTCAGAAATATTATAGTGTTATAATTTACTGCATTTTATAAATTCCAAATTAAACTAATAAATATTTCTCGTTATTATAAATAATTAAAGTTATGAATACTCAATTTTAAATGCTTAAAACCTACTTACTTCATTATAATAAAAAGAAGTAGAAATTAAATAGCATTTGAGTTCTATGGGATTTTTATGGTTTATTTTGAGATTAATCAGTTAGGATTTAATTGCGGAATTAGTAAATCTAAGTGTGCAAAATATCCTAAGTATTGTATGTCATGTCTTAAAAAGAAATTAAAGGAGTTAGGATTTGAAGCTGATTCAAACCTGGAAGTCTTTGAATTAGATTCATATGAAAGACATCTTCAAGTGGAGCGAGAAATTATCTGGCAGAAATTTTTGGATGTTTTGAATATAAGACATATTTTAATAATTGATAAAGAATCAGGTTTAAAACTATTAAATTATTCTGTTTCAGGTGCAGAAATTGATGCAGATTTATTAAGTGGGTTTATCCAAGCAAACATAACATTTTCAGAATCAGATACAGTTTCATCTAATGGTTCAAAATATATTAAAAATTATCAATTCTATGAATTTCAATATCAGAATTTTAATATCCTGCTGAAAGATGGAGAGTTTATAAGACTTTGTTTAATCCTCGACCACACAGCTTCTGATAACATGCGGACTGATGTAAGGCAATTTTTATTAGAATATGAGGATTTATTTCACAATGAAATTAGTAATTTTAAAAATTCTGGGTTTTTTAATGTTGAAAACATGATTGAGTATTTAGTAGATTCTTTTAATGTTAAATTAGTATTTCCTATGTCTTTAGCACATAGTATTGCCCCAAATGATTTAAAGAGAATAAATCAAAATCAAATTCAAAAAGCCATATTAACTTTAGCTAAAGAAATTCTTGTTTCTAAACCATTTTTCTTTGTTAATAATTTACTTAATAGAGTCAAGAAAATCGTGAATTTAGATGCAAATCTTATTCTTTATGAGATTTATCAGCTTGTAGAAAATAATGTTTTTGTTTCTACAAATCTTGAAACCGTTGCGAGTAATATGGAAATGCTAGAAGAGACTACATCTGAAAAATTAGCCAAATTTAAACCAATATCGTCCATTCTTTCAAGTTATTCTGGAATTGAAGATTTACAAATAGACTTAGAAGAAATGAATATTTTATCAGCAAGTAAACTGATCAAAGAATTTGTAAAGAAAGGTAAAAATGCTGAAAAAACTTTAGCATATCAGATAGCAGAAATAGAATATAAAAAGGCTCTTTATATAGCTAGGGAATTCAATTTAAAGGAAAAAATTAATAAAATTTCACAAACGGTATTAAATTTAGAAAAAAAGGAGAAACAGTTAGAATTAGATTTTGCATTAGAAGCTGGAGAAAATGCTGAAAAGAATGGAGATTATCTCAATAGTATCAACTTTTATCAAAAAGCATTAAAAATACTAGAAAGTTTCCTAATCTTCAACATTTCCGATTCTAAAATAAAAAAACTTAAGAAAAAAATAATAAAGCTTCGTAAAGAAATTTAAAAAAATCCTATATCTTCCCTTATAGTTTCATGATGACAAACTGTGATGGATCCATTTGAAGGAGCAAATAAGCTCACATTCTCTAAAACTTCCACATAGGAGGCTAATATCACTAAATTTTGGTTATTCCCTTTTAATTCAACGTCATCATTGATTACACAATTATCAGAAATAATGGCTTTTTCAATTTTCACATTCTTTGAGATATAGGCTTTATCATAAATTAACGTTTCCTTGATTTTAGTATTATCCCCAATATATACATTATCTCCAATTATTACATTAGGACCTATTTCGCATTTTTTTCGTATTATAACATTTTTTCCTATAGTTACAGGAGGATAAATTAGAGCTTTACCATCAACATCAAGGCTCTCATCGATTATATTTCTTTGTTGACCTTTTAAACCCTGCAAAATTTCTTCCATCAACTGAATATTCCCTTCTAATAGTTCTTCAGGTTTTCCGATGTCTTTCCAAATGCCCAGTATTGGATAATTATACAAATTACCTTCGTTCGCAAGTTTAGGAAAAACGTCCCTCTCGATTGATACCTTTTTTGCAGGTTCAATATATTTGAAAATATCAGGTTCTAAGAGATAAACCCCAGCATTAATAGGCATCGGAACATACTTACCTCCTGGAGGGAGATACTCATCCTTTTCAAAAAATTTATTAATTCTACCTGCATTATCAACAATCAGAACACCATACCGTGATGGGTCCTCTACAACTTTACTTGCGATTAATCCAATTCCTTTACATTTTTCATGAATTTTAAGCATCTGATTAAAATCAAAGTTTAAGATGACATCTCCATTTAGCATGAAAAAATTGTCATCTTTTAAAAAATCCTCGGCTAGTTTAATAGCACCAGCGGTTCCCATTGGAACTTTTTCATCTGTATATTGAATCTTTACTCCAAAATCCTTACCATCTTTAAAGAAATTTTTTAAAACATCGGCCATAACGCTTACAGCTAATATAATCTCGGTGACTCCAGCAGACCTCAGTAAAAGTATTTGACGTTCTATTACTGGCTTATTGACTATAGGAATTAGAGGTTTGGGAATAGTGCAAGTCAAAGGTCGTAATCTTGTTCCCCAACCACCGGAGATAATTATTCCTTTTGTCATTATTAGATTTTAGTGCTTCAGTAAATAAAATTATTTATTTTAGGATATTGAAGTTTAATTAAAATAGAAATTAAAATTTATTTAAAAACCTCCAAAACGAATATCAGAGAATTAAATTTCAATTGGTTCAGGTCTTAAAAATTTATTAGATTGGAATATTATTTAAACTAACTTCTTAGAAATTTAAAACTTTATGAAAAAGATAAAACAAAATGATTTTATTTCTTATATAATGGATCTGCTTCTTGCAATACACGTCTCTGAACTTTTCCCAAAATATTTTTAGGGATTTCGTCAATAAACTCAATTATAGCAGGACATTTCCACTTTGTCATATTCTTTTTTGTCCAAGCTATTAATTCTTCTTCGGTAATTTTACCCTTATATTCAGGACTTAAGGCAACCCATGCTTTTGTTATTTCACCAACTTTTCCTGCAGGATCTGGAAGTCCAGCTACGGCTGCTTCTGAAACGGCTTCATTACTCATAAGCATAGTCTCAACTTCAGCTGGAAAGACCGAATGTCCAGCTACTTTAATCAATTGTTTCTTTCTGTCTCTAAGAGCAACCGTTCCATCTTCATTCATAAATCCTATATCACCTGTAAGAAGCCAAGTTCTACCGTCCCAAGTTTTTAAAGTTTCTGAGGTTTCATCTGGTTGATTTAGATATCTTTTCATAACCTGAGGACCGCAAACACATAATTCTCCAGTATTTTCCTCCCCATATTTTGACCCAGGTAACCCGTCTGCTATTGGTCCTTTCTCAAAGTCATCCGCATCAAAGATTCCCCAATCAGTACCAGGAAATGGCATACCAATGGTTCCAACTGGACTCTCACCAAATAAGTTTCCACCACTAACAACAGGACTTGCTTCTGAAAGTCCATATCCCTCTACAATTCTTCCACCAGTATTCTCTTGAAATGATTCTTGTACAGGAGCATGCAAAGGCCCTGCACCTGAAATACATAGCTTTAATCTACCTGTTAAATTTGGAAATTTTTCAAGATGGGGAAAATCAGCGATTCTCTTAAATAAGATTTCTGCTCCAGCATAAAAGAGACCCTTTGGGGCATCAATATGTGTAATT
Source organism: Promethearchaeota archaeon (assembly GCA_030603385.1). GTDB lineage: Archaea > Asgardarchaeota > Lokiarchaeia > Sigyniarchaeales > SOKP01 > Loki-b32. The sequence goes on from JAUVXW010000055.1 coordinate 6,313, forward strand.
TCTTTTAGAAATTCTTCGGTTGGAGGTGGTCGTGGAAATAACATCATCCATCCTCCTAAAGCAATAGCGCCATTCATAACTGTTGTCATAGCAAACGAATGGAAAAGTGGTAGGGCGCCAATATCACCCATACCGGGGTCTTCTCCACCTACCCATAAAACTGCTTGCACAGAATTCGAAACTAAATTAAAATGGGTTAACACAGTAGCCTTGGGCACTCCTGTTGTTCCACCAGTCATAATAAACGTAGCTGGATGCTCAAGAGGATCAAAATCAACTTTTGGAAGATCAGGTTCTGTATTAAGAAGTTTCATAAAATCAATTGCGCCTGCGAAATCCACTTTCCCTTTAGGGATTTTTCCTATCATTTTTCCTAAAGTTTTTTTCAAGCCTGATAAGCCAGATGCTAAATCAGCTATATTTGTATAGATTACCATCTCAATTTTAGACTTACTAATAATAGGACGAGCTAATTCCTCATATAGCGCATCTAATGTTATTAATACTGTTGCACTAGTTATTTTAAGATGATGTAAGATCTCTAATGGCTTGTATGTAGGATTAATACCAGTGGCAATTGCACCTAATTTTATGGTTGCATAGAAACTAATTACATATTGAAAACTATTTGGCATTAAATATGCAACTACATCTCCTTTCTTTACACCTAAATTATGAAGTGCTGTTGCGAAAGAATCTATAACCTGACCTGCTTCCTCATAAGTCATCCATGACTCTAAAAACCACATCATATTATCATTGGCATACTTCTTTCTCTGTCTTTCAAAGAAATCTCCTAATGAAATTTTTTCAAATTTATAGTTTTTGGGAGTATCCTTTGGCCACCATTTTTTAAACCAAGCTTTATCTTCATTCACTTGCCATTCTTTAGACATTTTCATCACTATTTTGGATTTTATTCTCTCTGATATGATAATTAAAATTTAAGTTTAAATTTGGAATTATGATTAATATTGTTAGACTCGTATTTAAGATTTAAAAAAAAAAAGAGTAATTGCATGCTTACGGATTAATCAAAAAAAGAATTAAGAGATAAATTTTGAATGTAATATTTAATTTCAGTCTTATTTTCAATTATTTTTTTTATAAATTTGGAAATTTCCTTCCTTTTTTCTCTGTTTGAAGGAATTGGCAGAATTATTTCCATTATTCTATTACCAATTGTAGCAATTGTTCCTTGGATAAAAGTAATGGCTTGAATTTGTTTTTGGACAATGTCTAAATTAAGTAAATACAAAAGTAGATAAGAATCAATATCCTCTTTATTATTTTGGACTTTAAATTGATATATATGGCTCTGGATTATAATTTTTGTGTCTAAATGTGTGACATAAGCCGTTTTTCCGATTAAATTTGGCCCGCCATCTTTCACTAAAAGAATGTCTCCTTCTCC
>JAUVXW010000029.1 GCA_030603385.1 Promethearchaeota archaeon
TAAAAATCTAAAAAAAAAAACAAAAAAGAGTAAATGAGAACATGGGTGTAATACTAAAAATCGCATTACGTAATATGAAAAGGCGTAAGGTTCGTTATATTCTGACTACAATTACCCTTGTAATTAGTGTTGCTTTGTTTGGGGGTGTAATGATTGTCTCTGACTCGTTTAATAAAATGTTCCTAGGTACTATTGATAAACAAATGGGTACAGCCGACATTCTCGTTAGATCTGCTAATAGTACTGATGGTTGGTTTGATCCTAACGAAATTAACAGTGAAATCGAAGATATAAAATACGTTGATGATGTGGTTTATAGAATTGCTGGATTTGAAGTTCACGTTAGCGCAACTGATAGTGGAAACCAAGTTGATAATAGTACTAGAACGGGGATAAATGGTATTGATCATCTAGATCCGGAAGAAAGGAAATTAGGCGGAGATCCATATATAATAGAATCAGTAGGTGATGGAGATAAAATTGAAGAACTTCTTGAATATGTTGATCCTATTAATAATGACAGCGTTTTGGTTATTTCGGAATCATTAAAAATCCAATTAGGAAAAGATTTTGAAGCAGGTGATAGTGTGTGGATTTTTCCTGTCAATGGATCAGAACTTGGATACATTCATTGGGATACAGGAACATGGCTTGAATATACGGTTGTTGCAATTATACGGGATATTGGTGAAGCTCGTGATTTTGATCCAGAAAATCCATCAGATTCCTCAATGTTTTCACAAGGACCGGGAATATTTTCAAACATCAATAATACACATGAACTAGTAGATGGCGGGGAAAATCATACTGGTGAGTATAATCTGGGTGTTGTTGGATGTGATAATATATACAGTGTTTCTTATGTTGCCGAAAAAATTGAAAACAATTTAGACGCTCTTAATGATGGAAGAGATTGGAGGGTTAATGACTTAAAATCAGACAGTATAGAGAGGGTAGAAACCACAATGAGCACGATGCGTACTATGTTTATGATGTTTGGGATTATTTCATTAGTACTTTCAATTATACTAATGATGAACATCTTTAACATTATTAAAAAAGAACAAGAATACGAAACAGGCATGTTCCAAGCAATAGGAGCATCAAAAACTGAAACTTTTAAGATGTTCTTAACCCAAGGAGTAGTAATGGGAGTAATTGGAGCGTCAATAGGGACCGCATTTTCCTACTTAATATCTTATGTGATCTTTTCAGTAGCCTTACAGACTATTCAGAGCATTGCAGCTCAAATGGGAGGATTTTCAATTTCAGATTTTACGGTTGTTTTATATCCAGCAACTCTAATAATTACATTTGTAATAGGGTTAGTTTCTTGTATTATTGCTTCGCTTTATCCTAGCTGGAAAGCAAGTCGTAAACCCATTATTGAAAATTTAAATCCTATTGAAGAAAAGTCTAAAAGGGAGAAAAAACATATTTGGAGAAGACTTATTTTCTTTATTTTAGGAGGATTACTTATTTTATCTGGGTTTTGGCTCATGTATTCCACTTCTGGAACAACAACCGAAGTTCAGACAGCTCCAGGTCCTCCTCAAGGAATGGTTTTGTCAATGTTTGCTCCTCTATTAGTCTTGTTTGGGATCATTTGGTTATTAGCACTTAGTATTAAACCACTTAATAAAGCCTTTGTATTCTTGTTTTCTCCATACCTTCGAAAAACAAAACTATTAACTGAAAAGAATATATTAAGACATCGAAGGAGGACGACTCTTACCTTTGCAATGATTGCAATAACAACAAGTTTTCTTATTGGGATGAGTGTTATGATGGATTCTATGAGAGCAGGAGTAAATACTACGGTTAATGACTTTATGGGTGCAGATATTCGAGCAATTGCCTTTACTCCAAGATCTTTCCAAGATGGACTTATCAACCAACCAGGAGTAGAGGATGTAATGGGAGTGAGTCATCAAAATGCTCAAATTCAAATAGATGGTGATTGGGTTGGGCATAGTTTACTTGAGAGCGTATACAATCAAACCATAACTATAAACGTAATAGACCCTGCAAAAATTAAAAAACATATGACCAAAACCGTAATAATCTCCCCATCAACAATGACACTTAGCGAAATGATGGATGAAATCGAAATTGGAAACAACATTATAATTGCTGAAGATTTTGCTGAAGACTATAATGTTAAAGTTGGTGAAACTATTCCCGTTAAATTTTCTCTTGGAGAACCGATTTATGCAAATCAGACGGCATATCTTGAAGGAGATGATTATAATAGACATGAATATACAGTTGTAGTAAATATGGATGTTGTGGCAATTGTAAGAAGTATTCAAGGATTTTCAACTGTAGATATCATGGGATTTCTAAGTGAAGGAAAAATTTATAATACATTTATCTCTTGGGAAACATACGAGGAAATCGCAGACGAAAACTTGCCTGGTGCAGGAACTGATTTAGTTTTTAGGCAACAAACTCAAACTGGAAATACAGATTTAGATGATATTCAACCAAATTGGTTTAATTTTTCTACTGTTGAAACAATTATGAATAACATCAGTGGAATTGAATATTATACAACGAGAATGGACTATTACACACTCATATATGATGGATTCCCAATCCTAAACCCAGTTGTTGGTATTCATACAAATTCAATTGGGAAACTAAAATCTGATTCATATTTCGGAAATAATAGCCTCGTAAATAAAAGTGGCAATTACACTGGAGATACAATGGAAGAACTTCTAGATACAATGGAAAAGGTATGCGTGGTTGATGAAACTTTCATAATGCTTAATCCTTCATTTAATATTGGTGATAATATATCAATTTTTCCACAAGAATTCATATTAAAAACTATAAATGCGGGAGGTATACAATACATTACAACAGTGGATATAGATAATTCTACTTCATTTTCAGGTAGTACAGCGAATTTAACTCTTTCAGATGATGTGTACTTGTCATTTGTGAGTAAACAGGAGTGGCTTGCTTTAAATCTTACTGTGAATTTGCCACCGTTTAATTTATATAAAACTATTAATGTTACAATAGAAACTTCACTAAATGCTACTGTGGATTCTCTTGATTTAGAAGCCCTTAACATTTATACTAATACATTTGATAAATTAGGTCCTATTAATAACGTTACGGAAGCAAATAACACGTTTGTATTCGATTTAAACCACTATTATATTGATTCGATGAATATGCTCAAATTAAGAATAATAGGTCAAAATTCCACATACAATGGTGACTATAACTTAACTATTGATAGTTTAAAGTTTGGAGTAGCTCAATCAGTTGAATCTTTAGAAACTTTCGAGGATTGGCCAAAATTTGAAATTATTGGAATTATTGAAGATCCTACATATTTTAATACAGAAAGATACAATTGGATTAAAGATAATGAAAGGGCATACTTTATTGGTGGAAATTCAGTGTACATAAGTTATGAAAATGCGCGAAACATTATATATCCCGATTATAGAGGATCTAACTTTTCCAATGATATGGTAACTTCAGTATTAGTTCACAGCGACCAACCAGAAAATATAGCGACTCATAATTATATTTTATTAGAAAAACTCGATGCTGAGGTAGGTGGAAACTGGACAGTCATAGATCTTAAAAGTTTAACTCTTGAATTTAGAACTAATGTTTTTGACTGGTTTGCGTGGGTAGAAAAGGGAGTGCATGATGAGGATGCTCTAGAAGATATTATTGCTTATATAGAAGATAGAGGTTATCTTATTATATTCGCTTTTACAAAATCTTTTGCAAGCTCCATATTTAGAACTATGATTAATTTAATAACTTTCATAACAAATGGATTACTTATCTTTTCTATAATAATAGCAATGATTGGGCTGACGCTTCATAGCCTCCTTACAACTATGGCACGTAGAAGAGAAATAGGGATGCTTAGGTCAATAGGATTAGACAAAAAGGGAGTAATACGATCAATATCTGGGGAAACATTAATCTTAGCTCTTCTAGGTGTCTTTACGGGTATATTTGCAGGTCTAGTTCAAGGATCTTTAATGGTGGATACAATGCCCTCAGGTGGATTCCTCACAGTTACTTGGACGATTCCATGGTTAACTATTGGTCTTTTGGTAGCAATTGTATTAATCACTGTGATTCTGAGCTCACGATATCCTGCAAAATGGGCAGCTAACTTGAATATAATAGATGCGGTGAGAACAAGATAATTTTTTTATTTTCATTAACAAAAAAGGTGAAAAAAAATGTCAATTGAAAAGAAAAAAGTGAGGATGAATAAACAACGAAGAGCAACGGCAAAGGCGGTTAGAGTAGATCCTGACATAGTTCTTACTGTAAAAGATCTCACCAAAACTTACACAATAGGTAATTCCACAATCACAGCTCTAAATGAAGTTAATCTTACAATCAGAAAAGGCGAATTTATTGCTATTGTAGGTCCATCTGGTTCAGGAAAAACAACTCTAATAAATTGCCTAGGTGCTCTTGATTTTCCAGATTCAGGTAAGATTATATATAACGTTGATGCTGAAGGGATGGGGCTTGATATAATGCAAATGACCAATAAACAACACAAAAAGATGCGATTGAAAAAGATTGGTTTAATTTTCCAATTCTATAATCTTTTTCCAATTCTTACAGCTTACGAAAATGTAGAGCTTCCAATGGTAATTGCTAAGAAGGATACTAAATTGAGAGAAGAAAAAGTTAAAAGTCTTCTAAAAAGAATTGGACTTGAAGAACGAATGGAGCATCTACCAACACAGATGTCGGGTGGGGAACAACAAAGAGTCACAATAGCCAGAGCTTTAGTTAACGAACCTCTTATCATTCTTGCTGATGAACCTACAGGGGAACTTGATACGGAAACGACTACAAATATTATGAAAATTTTCCTTGATTTAAAAAACGCTGGAGAGTCAATTTTAATGGTTACCCATAATGTAAGGATAGCAGAAGTAGCAGATAGGATTATCACTCTTACTGATGGAGAATTTACAGGAGAAAAAAAGGGTGGAAAATCAATTGAAGATATCTACAAATAATAAATTGGAGGCATAAAAGATGAGAAAAACAAAAAAGAGTAAAGAACAGGACTCAGTATTTCAAGATGCAAAAGATTATGAATTAAACCCTGAAGCAATGATCCAAACGTTTGATTTAACAAAGATCTATAATATTACTGAAGGCATTGAAATTAAAGCTTTAAATGGTGTTAGCATAGATATTAAGAAAGGTGAATTTGTATCTGTTATGGGTCCATCCGGTTCTGGAAAAACCACACTTCTAAATATGATTGGTGCTCTCGATAATCCTACGAATGGTGCAGTGCACATCAATAGAACAAATATAGCACATATGGATGACAAACAACGTACAAATTTAAGACTTAACGAAATTGGGTTCATTTTTCAATTTTATAATCTAGTACCAGTTCTTTCAGCTTATGAAAATGTGGAGCTTCCAATGATATTTGCGGCTAGGACTAAACAAGAAATAGAAAAAAATGTTAATAAATTTCTTGATCTTGTTGGTCTAATCGAAAAGAAAGATCATCTGCCATCTGAACTTTCAGGTGGAGAGCAACAGAGAGTTGCTATTGCCCGTGCGTTATGTAATGAACCTTCCATCTTAATTGCTGACGAACCAACAGGCGAACTTGATACAAAAATGGGTAAGGAGATAGTTAAACTATTGCGAGAACTTAATTTAGAGCTTAATCAAACGATTTTAATGGTAACACACGATCCGGCGGTTGGTATGCTCGCTGAAAGGATGCTAAAAATGCGAGACGGTAAAATTATCGAAACGATAATCACAAAAAATTAAATCTTATTTTAAAGAACTTTAAGCACTATTTAAAAACTATATTGGTAAAGATCTCGAAATTCTTTCTATGATTTAGTTTATCTTTAAAATTTAATTACAATTGAATATTCTAATTATTTATTATATTTCTATAACTACTTAACGAGATTTAAAATGCAAGAAAAAGTTATTAACGACAGTATTTTGGAAAAGATGACATTAGAAAATGTCTTCAAGATTTTTAATAATAATGTTTATCCGATGTTAAAAGATGAAGATATTCAATTTTGTGAAGATTTGGAGAATTTCTGTATAGAGCTTCATTCTAAAATTGATAAAAGTCAAGATGTTTATAGTATGTTTCCTGAACTTGGTAGACATGGATACATACAGCGTATCAATAAATATAAAGACTTTACTCCCTATGGTATGAAGAATGAAATCCTTTTAGCAACAATAATGTCTATTTGTGATCCACCATTAGAGTTTGCTAGAATAGCAAGTGGGAATCTTTGTGGGAATCCAACATTTCGACATGGTAAATCAGAAGAAATTCTTAAGGTACAAGAAGAAATAGTGACTGGGAAAGCTGTAGGTAGTATTTGTATTACAGAACCTGAAAGAGGCTCTGATGCTGTGAATTTAAAGACAAAATGTACAAAAGTTGATGATGGGGTTATCTTTAATGGTGAAAAAGTTTTTACGACTAATGGTTCTAAATCGAAATATTTCGTTACTTATGGTGTTTATGATGTTGAAAGTCCAAGAGATACAATGGTTCAAGGTATGATATCGAGGGATTTCGGAGGTGTTGAAACAAAAAGATTAAAAGTTAATTCGGTTCCTCGTGCTCATATTTCTCATACCATTTTCAACGATGTGAAGGTACCGATGGAATATATTTTAGGTGATAATGGTGCAGGATATAGAAACCTTTTTGATGGTCTAATTCCAGAACGTATTGGATTAACGGGGAGTGCTCTCGGAGTTTCCTGGGGGGCTCTTATTTATGGAATAATTTATACTAATCTTAGAAAACAATTTGGGAAACCAGTTATACGATACCAAGGAGTAGGTTATGGACTTGCCGATTTACTAGCAAAGAATACCGCGGCTACTTCATTAGCTTTACAAATAGCAACTACATATGATGAAAAAATAATTTTCGCTGAAAGCCCTTCTAAAGAAGCAGAAAAATGGATTGCAGCTGTTTCTTCTCAAGGAAAACACTTTGTGGGAAAACTCTCACATGAAACATGTTATGAAGTCCAACAACATATGGGTGGTATAAGTGTTACAGATAATACTCCTGTTGATGAACTTGCGGACCAAAGTAAGGTTGAAGAAGTAATAGGCGGTGCCAGAAACATCCAACTTCTGTTAATCCAAGGGCAAATTCAAAGGTTTATGCGATTACTATAATTTTTTTTTATATTTTTTTATTTACTACTTAACTCTTAGGATCGTCTTATTTATATGTAGGAACGTTTTCCCATCTATTCAAATTTCATATTAAAACTTTAATTTGGATAAAAAATATAACCTAATTAATTCTATGTCTTTCAATATAAATAATTAGATAAGAAAATTTGGCGAAAAAATGTTTCAAGAGAAAATTATAAATGATGATATCCTTGCAAAAATGTCATTGGAAAATGTCTTCAAAATTTTCAATGATAATGTTTATCCTATGCTAAATACAGAAGAACGAGAGTATTGTGATAAACTTCAAGAATTTTGTATTGATTTAAATCCTAAAATCGATCGTTCTAAGGACGTATATGGTTTACTCCCGGAACTTGGAAAACATGGTTATATACAACGTATTAACCCTTGGAAAGACTTTAAACCTGTTGGAATGAAAAAGGAAATATTATTAGGCACCCATCTTTCAATGCTAGATCCACAATTAGAATTAGCACGACTAGCAAGTGGGATTTTATGTGGGAATCCAACTTTTCATTATTATGAACATGGAGGAGAATCTGATGTCGCACGTAAAATTCAGGATGAATTATTATCGGGACAAAAAATTGGTTGTATTGGAATTACTGAACCTGAAAGAGGTTCTGATGCTGTTAATATGACGACTATTTGTACAAAAACAGATGATGGCGTCATATTCAATGGAGAAAAAGTCTATACAACCAATGGTCCTAAAGCAGATTATTTCTGTTGTTATGGTGTTTATGATGAAGGGAATCCAAGAGACACAATGGTACAAGGTATTATTGCTCGTGAATTTGGTGTGAAAACTGAGCGTTTGAAAATAAATTCTGTACCACGAGTTCACATAGCACATACTATATTAGATAATGTTAAAGTTCCTCAAGATTATATACTTGCAGATAATGGATTAGGATACAAGAGACTTTTTGAAGGATTAGTACCCGAGAGACTTTCAATAATGGGAAGTGGAATAGGAATTTGCTGGGCTGGTATAATTTATGGCATTATTTATACCAATTTAAGAAAACAATTCGGCAAACCTGTGATCAGATATCAAGGTGTTGGATATGGACTGGCAGATTTATTAACCAAATCAAGTGCTGCTACGGCATTAGCTCTCCAAGCTGCAACGGTATACGATGAGAAAATATTATTTGCTGATGAACCTTCAAAAGAAGCAGGGAAATGGATTGCTGCAATTTCCTCACAAGGTAAATATTATGTCGCTAAACTAACTCATGAAATATGCTATGAAGTTCAGCAACATATGGGTGGTATGAGCGTCACGGATAATACTCCACTGGATGAATTAACCGATGTAAGTAAAATAGAGGAAGTTATAGGTGGAGCAAGAAACATTCAACTTCTATTAATCCAAGGGCAAATTCAAAGGTTTATGCGATTACTATAACCATTTTTTTTTATTATTATCTTTATTTCTATTTTATTTAATTAAAAAATAGGCTAAAAATTGATGTGATAATCGATTTTAAGCTAACTCCTAAAAGAAAACAAAATATAATAATTTGGAATTTTTTTACAGCTATTTTAGGGGTAATCTGATGACCGAGTTTAGTCCCAAGGAATATAACAGGGAATGCTAAAAGAAACAAAAGTAATAATTCATATGGGAATACTCCATCTTTAATAAAATAAAAAGGGATTCTTGAAATAGATAACATGGTTCCAATAGCAGCGAAATTTTCGATAAAACGCTCTCGATAATGGCCTGTTTTTTCCAACAATGCTACATTAAGAGGTCCTGCTGCGCTAATTAAACCCGTTAATAAACCATATGAAAAACCCCCGAAAATGATGAGTGATGAAGATGAATTCATGTTGTCTTCTTTCTCATTTTCTATGATATCACTAAGACTATTGAATTTAGCATCAGAGCGATTTTTAATATATTGAATAAGTTTTAGAGAAGAATAAATTAAAACAAATATCCCAAAGATTAATTCAATCCATTCTAATCTAATGTTTATTATTAAATAAGTTGCAAAAATTGTAGCAGGAATTCCTAATGATAAGAATCTATAAAAATAAGCTCTATCTAAAAACTCTCGATATTTAATAAAGTTGAGTAAAGCAGGAAAAGTTCCCCAGAGATTCACTAATATCACCGCATTTCTTATCCCTATGATTGGAGTTATAATAGGAATCAACACTAATGCGTCTCCAAAACCTATAATTCCATAAACCATACTCGAGAAAAAAATTGCGATTAATGATAGATAGATGATCATTTTATAAATTTTCAAAATCTTCTTAATGTAAAATCTTTTAGATTGAGAATCAATCTAATTACAAATTAGTCAGAAAAATCAAAAATTTTTAAATTTTAATAAAAGTCAAAATATTTCATTAATTCTTTTTTGAGGTTCTTTTTTTCTTTTTCCAAAAAGAATTTTTTTATTTTTTTCTATAAATCGAGGTCCAAATCCCGTTAAATCCCCCAATGGTCCCTTTATCCCTTTCATTCGTCCTGTTTTAGTATATAAGATTTCAGTATGTTTTATAGCTTTAAATACTTGATATGGCGTTTTATACTTATCTATCAATGTTTTTGCTTTTTTTGGGCCTATATCTACTAAGCCTTCAATGATAAAAGACCGTCTTTCTTTTTTAGCCATTTCTTTAGGCGCTTTTCGCGATAATAATGGCATATTATCTTTTACTTGTTCACGGTATGCGATTCTCTCAATCACAATTGCAGTATCCTCTAAATTTCTTGTGGGAATTACTGAAATCCCTAACTTGTATGATATATACGAGAGGGCACCATAAATTGATGAGATTTTCATACCAGTGTTTTCAAAAACGTCATCATTTAAACCTTCCAATATTAAAATAGGGTGTTGATACGTTTCTTTAAGACGTAATAATTGTTCAAATAATCTATTATCCATTATTGAAGAAACAAAATCGAAGCCTTCTTTTCTCTCAATTGCTACCTCACTAGAAATAACTATATCAGCAATATCTAATTGTTTTGATTCATAAGCTATTTTGTCTTTTTTTTTATCTAAAAGAGCTTTTAGTTTATTTTCCCTATGATCTACAATTATATGAACTTGTTCAATTTGTTTCATGGTGCTATTTAAAATTAAACTAGTTAGATATTAAATATTTAACATTTGAATTATTAAAGGAATAATTTTAAGTTTTAACATCAGAGTATTTTTTATTCTTCCTTAGTGATTATTGTTTGATAACTCCCTTTTAAGTATTCATTGATATCTTTCCTATGATATAATTTATTATTTATTACAATGAATATTAAAATCGCAACTCCAATAAGCTCTGTTATAATAACAACAGGATCGGAAAATAATTGACTAAACCAGAAAGATAGGGGCTCTTCAAGCAATAAAAAATCGTATGATATAAGAGGGTAAAATAATGGAACTTTTGGGATATCAAGGATAAGATGAATACTCATTCCCGCTAAAAATGGAACAGAAATCCTGAGATTTCTCTTAGTAAATATAAAAAGAATTAAGAAAGCTATAAGAATGAAAAATAAATTATGGGAGAATAGCCTTCCGGTTCCTAATCCTAGCAATAATAGTGGTTTATCAATTATATCTGGGAATAAAGATCCAATAATTAGTGAGAACCTATTGATTTCCAATTTTTTAATTACTGGTATCTCTGAAATAAATAATGGTAAAGCCATATGGAATAATAGAAAAATCTTAGTTCCCTCTTCTTCTAATTAGGAATTATGCAATTCTAAAAAAATAAAATAAATAAAAAAGAGCTATAAAGACTAATGCGAACTCAACAGCGATTTTTATAGACTTTTTCATCAAAATATTATAAGGAAGGATTCTCTCATGGATTAAATCTTGATCTTTTAAGATACTTGTTATATTTGGCATCCCATGTCCTTGCGAAAACTTATCCAAATTTAAATCTCTGCATGAGTTCTTGAATAACTCATAAATTTTATTAAAGGGAGCTTTTGGATTATATTCCTTAATGAGAGCAATCAAACCTACTCCTATTGCTGCAGCGATGCTAGTGCCTGTAACCTTTATTCGTGTGTCTCTTGATATTGGCATTTTTATTTCCGAACCTGGTAAACAAAAATCAGGTTTTAATCTGTTATCAATAGTAGGACCTCTTCCACTAAAATAAGCTATATTAAGATCTTTTGTAAGAGAACCAAATGATATTACTTTTTTAGCAGCACTCGGGCTTCCAATTGTATTTGCACTCGGACCATAATTTCCCGCAGGGCATACTATTAATATTCCTTTATCAACTAATGTATTGCAAGCGAATGATAATATGTCCATGCCATCAGAAGGATGTTGAGTTGTTAAAGATATTAATAGTATATCAATTTGAATATTCTGATTAACAATTAATTCAAAGATTTCCAAAACATTTGAAAAATAATATTCTTGTTTTGAATTTGAGACATTAAAATCAAATATCTTTACATCTGGGGCAATTCCAATAGAATTATTGTAAAGATCTTTAAATTGGTTGCTAATAATATTTGCCATTATTGTTCCATGCGTAATTTGATTGCCTATCCCTTTATTAAATCCGTTTCCTTTGCCATCATATCTAGAAATAATTGAAATTGAGGGGAAATTACTGTTTATTCCATCATCAACAATGCCAATTCTTACATTTCTACCTGTGTGTGGAATTTGAGAGTTTTTGCATCTATTCAAATCTAAGATTTCATTTATTTCAAAAATAGAAAGGAATAATTTTTGGTCCTCTTCGATTTTTTTTATTAAATCCTCTTTTTCATATTTTAAAATTTGTTCTGTATCTAAATTGGTGATTATAGAAGGAATAAAATCAAATTTATTTAAAACATTTATTTTCTTATTTTTTGAAATGAAACTATCCCTTTTTGAAATATCATCGAAAGAAATAATCACTCGAAACTCTTCTTTTTTATCTGAAGTTTTTCTTCCTTGATTTTTAATTTCTTTCAGAAAGAGGTGATATATTTTCTCAGCTTTCATTGTATTTGAAATTAAGTTAATTTTAGTCAAACTTGTATTCTTTTAACACTTCTTCAACTGTATAATTCTTATGAACTATTTTTGAAATGGCACTTACCATTTTTGTAGGGTCTTTAGATTGAAACACATTTCTTCCAAAGGCTACACCAGATCCTCCAGCTTGCAGAGAGTCATAAACCATTTGTAACACATCTGGAATAGTATCCATTTTTGGTCCTCCAGCTATAATAACTGGAATATGTTTTACACTCTTAACAATATACTCAAATGATTCAATATCACCAGTATAATTTGTTTTAACAATGTCTGCTCCTAATTCTACTCCAGCTCTGACTGCAATATTTACTACTTTAGGATCATTTTCATCTTTGATTTTTTTCCCTCTTGGGTATACCATTGCTATTAAAGGAACGCCCCATTTCCTTGATGCCTCTACAACTTCACTAGCGTCTTGGAGCATCTCAGGCTCTTCATCTGCACCTATATTGATATGAATTGAAACTCCATCAGCTCCTAATTTTAAAGCTCTTTCAACGGAACATACTAACACTTTCCTATTTGGATCAGGTGCTAAGTCAGTCGCTGCAGATAAATGGATTATTAATCCTATATCCATTCCATATTGCCTATGTCCTGCGCCTACCATACCAGAATGCATTAGTACTGCATTGGCTCCACCCAATGCGACCTTGTCAACCATTTCGGCAACATCTTCTAATCCCTTAATTGTTCCTAATGTTAAACCATGATCCATTGGTATTATGATCGTTCTTTTAGTTTTTCGATCAAAAAGTCTTTCTATTCTAATACTTTTTCCAATACTCAAGGTAAAAATCTATCTGGTATTTAATTTAAGTTTAGACTGTTCATTATCAAATAAAAATTTATTCTATCTATAATTTTTATCCATAAGATTTCATAAATAGAATTGAACTAGATGAAGGAACTACTTTATACTTTTTTAAAAGATTTTTTTGCAACAAGTAAACTTAATCGATTACCAGAAAGCTATGGGGGTGGGAGAATTTTCTCAAAACCTCTCATAGGGATCGCCAACGGTGATGATCCCATTTTTGAAAAATTTAAGGAAGTAGCTGCACCTCGTCATATGACACCAGCAGAGATGTGGATAGCTAGTGACTGTCCAGAAGCGCCAAATTTAGCTTCACAATTACGAATAATTTCTGTTGTTTGTCCATTTTCTAATCATATTCGGGAAGAAAGTATGAAAGCAAAAATCATGCCTGCTGAAATTTATTCTATTGGCAGGAATTATGCGAATGCATTTAAGATTGATGTTATGAAGCAATTAATACAATTTTTTCAAGAAAAAGGTTTTCAAGCCACAGCTGGTATGCTTAGTGAAGCTTTTGACATTTATTCAGGATTTTTATCAACTTGGTCCGAACGCCACATAGCATTTGCTGCGGGTTTAGGAACTTTCAGCTTACATGAAGGTTTCATTTCCGAAGTTGGATGTAATATAAGGTTATGTTCAGTTATCACTAATGCTCCTTTAGAAGCAACTCCTCGAAATAGTGACGATCCTTATGCAAATTGTTTATTCTATGCTAAAGGAACATGTAGAGAATGCGAAAAAAAATGTCCTGGGGATGCAATTGATGAAAATGGTCATGATAAATTAAAATGTTGGACTTATGGTAGAAAAGTAGAAGCAGAAATGAATGCTCGTCTCGGTTCAATTCTTAAACCACATTGGCGCCGAGTTAGAGGAGAATATAAAGAACAAAAACCTCCTGTAGGTTGTGCTTTTTGTCAATATGACGTTCCTTGTATGGATAAAAATCCTATGGCATCTGAAAATTAAGAGAAATTTCTGAGAATTTTGAAATCACCAAGGTCTTCTGAGAGTAGTTGGCCTACTCATTTCAGACTTATGCGGATAATCTAAGTTAAAATGAATTCCTCGGCTTTCTTTTCTAGAAATTGCACTCACGATGATTAATTTTGCGACTGTAGCCAAATTTCTCAATTCTACGAGATTTTTCTCAATTTTAAAATCCCAATAATATTGGTTTATTTCATCAAGCAATAAGTTAATCCTTTTCTTAGCTCTTTGAAGGCGTAAATCGGTTCTAACGATCCCTACGTAATTCCACATGAAACGCCGAATTTCGTCCCAATTTTGCGTAATAATAACTGCTTCAGTAGAAGGTACTGCATTTCCAGGTTCCCATTCTTTAAACTCATTAATTTTTAAATCTTTTATTACATTGCCCAGTGTTTTAGCACACTCATAACTACACACTAATCCTTCCAACAAGGAATTACTGGCCAACCGATTCGCTCCATGTAATCCCGTACACGCGGATTCCCCAACAACATAGAGATTTTTTACTTTTGTAGAACCATCAATCTTGGTTAAACAACCCCCTACACTGTAATGCGCAGATGGTACAACGGGAATTGCTTCTCTAGTTATATCAATATTAAATTTTAAGCAATTTTCATAAATCCCAGGAAAATGACTTTTGATAAAATTAGGATCTTTTTTTGAAGCAATATCTAATAGTACATGATCGTCCCCAGACTTTTTTAATTCGGCATCGATCGCTCTTGATACTATATCTCGTGGAGCTAATTCTTTAGAAGGGTGGTAATTTTGCATAAACTCATTCCCACTTATATTCCTTAGAACAGCACCCTCACCACGTAAAGCTTCTGATATTAAAAATGATTTTGCATAAGGGTGATAAAGACATGTCGGGTGAAATTGATAAAATTCCATATTTGCAATTATAACTCCTGCCCTGTATGCCATTGCAATACCGTCTCCTGATGCAATATCTGGATTTGTCGTATAAAGGTAAATTTTGCCAGCACCCCCAGTTGCTAAAATTGTAGCTTTTGCAGTTATATTATGAATTTCATTAGTTTTTTGATCTAAGACATAAGCTCCATAACATTTGAAGTTCTCTGCGTATAAATTAACAGCACACCAATATTCTTTAATTTCAACATTAGGTAATTTTTTCACATTCCTAATAAGTGCTTGCTCAATAGATTGTCCCGTTTGATCATTTACATGAAGAACTCTTCTTACTGAATGCCCCCCTTCCTTACCAAGGTCATATTCTCCATTTTCATTACGAGTAAACTCTACACCAACCAATTCTATTAGGTCATTTATCCTTTCTGGGGCTTGAGTGATAATTTTTCTTACAACTTTTTCATCACATAAACCATCTCCCGCTACTAAAGTATCGCGAATATGTTTCTCAAAATTATCATTATTATTCCAAACACAGGCAATACCACCTTGAGCATGAAATGTACTACTTTCATGGAGACTTTCTTTAGTAATTAATAGAATTCTTTCATCTGGAACTAATTTAGAAAGATATAATGCGAGTGAAAGTCCAGAAATCCCGCTTCCGATAATTAAGAAATTAGTTTTGAGCTTCAATGGAAAATTATGTTTTTTCCGTAATTTAATTGAATGTTATTTTTAATTACCAATAATTAAATTCAAAATTTTATAAATTTTTGTTTTATTTACAAAGACATAGCTATAAAAAAATAAGATATTCAAACCTAACTTGTTAATCAGAAACTTCTCAAATTTTTTGTTTAAAATATTTTTTGATGAGATTCTTTGTTGGAACAAAACGGGAGACATTTCCTTGAAAAGTTTTAAGTTCATTTGAGAATTTATTTTCAAAATCCCTAGAAAATTCATCTAATTTTTTAAACAATACAGGTAATTCCATGGTTGCTACTAAGGCGACAATATGATACTTTCCATAACCAAATAACAGAAAAACTCCTTGTTTATCGATTTTTCTGAGTTGTTTCTTACTCTGGGTAATTTCAGAAATTATTGTTATTATTCCAGAGAGAACGCCTGACACAAGATCTCGGTCAAATTGAATTGTTCCTTCTTTGTCTTCAGTTTTTCCTTTTTTTTCAAAATCATGCTCATACAGACATATTCCTGTCTTACTGAAAACAAGAAGATTATTTAAAGTGTCTGCCCATTTTTTTTCTTTTGATACTAAGAATTCTTTCATTCCCATCATCCAAACTAAGAGAATAACTAAAATATAACTATTTAGAAGATTTGGAAAGTCTGATATGAAATCTTCATTATCAGGTATACTTATTATCCATTTACTTAACATAAATCCAAAGATCGCTCCAAGAAAAAATAATAACATAAAAATTCCATTTATTCGACCCCGAAACTTCAAATTGCCTCTTTCTGTAGAAAAATCTCCTGCAATTGTAAAGATAGCAAGAATAAGGGGTCCTATTGAGAATCCGTAATGAATGGAAAGGAAAATTTTTCTAGGCATACCTAATATAACGGATTTATTCTCAAATGAGCCATAAGATATTAAAAAAAATGAAACAACTAAAATGCCTAACACGATTGTTATTTTACGACCTAAATTATCAAAAAAACAACCAGCAGCAATACAATATAAAGAAGTGACTATTATAAATAAAAGAAAATCTACATCAAAGCTATATCTTGCAAATAAACCTCCCAAAGTAAAACTTAAGATAGTAAAACTAGAGGAATACCTAAAAAAATGTTTTTCAAAAATTATTTTTAAATATTTTTTATCAGATTTCAATCGTTCCTCGGTTTCTTTATATTTATAACTTCTAGAATACCAATAAATGATTAGAAAGACAAAAAATACTAAAATACCGAAATATATGTATAAAAAATCAAATACAATGAAAATTATTGAAATAAATCCTAAATTAAAACTCGGAATCAATAGGTAAGTCGATATTCTACCACGATTTAAAATATTGGTTTCATGAACCAATGTTGTAAACCACACAATAATTAATTGAGGGATTGTTAATAGCACTATTAACAAACCTATAAAATTGATAATTTTGTCAGAAATTGCACTCATTAGAAGCCCAAAAATACAAACAAGCAACGTCAGATTATAATATCTTGTTCGATTTTTTATGAAATCAACTAATGTACCTGATATGAAAAAAGAAATAGCAACTGTAAACACGAAAATGTATCCCTCTACACTCAAAGTACCAACATCCCTAACCATCTTAATATAATTGAATATTAAAGCTTCTAGAATTAGCATTATTGCGAGTAAGGAAAAAAATAAGTAAAGAAAAGTTTTTTTTGGTATATTTATATCTCTAGCAAAAACCTTACTAAACCATTGTTTAATAGATTCTCTTTTCATAATTAATTTCTATTAATTTATTGATGCTAATACTTTTTAGAGCTACCTTTTATTTAATATTTTTGTCAACATCCATCCATAAATTTTATTTAAATTCTAAATTTATTGTATAATTGATGAACCGTGAATAAAGTTAAGCGAGTTCTCTTTATATGTTTAGGAAATACTGCAAGATCTCCAGCAGCAGAATATTTAGCTCGATATTACGCAGAAAGGAATATCACTGATCTAATTTTTAGCAGTGCTGGATTCATAAATGCGTTTTCATACATGCAAAGAGAATCTCAAGAATATTTAAATTCAAAAAAAATTAATCACTCAGATTTTCAACCTCAATTAATTACTCTTTCTTTATTAGAAAGCCAAGATTTAATATTGACAATGGAAAAATCCCACTCAAAAGATATAATAAGTAGATATAGGAATATACCCAATATTGAAAAGAAGACTTATACTTTAAAGGAATTTAATGGGAAATCTCAAGATCTTGATATCATTGATCCATACTATACTTCAACTGAAAAATATAAAGAGGTTCTTAAAACTATTGATGATTATGTTAAAAAAGCCATTCAAAAAATAATAGATGAAAAAGCATCATAACAAATATTTAAATACGGTCTTGATAAATAATTACAAGTAAATCTACGCAGTCCACGCTATGAGGCTTATTATGGTTTCTGGAGTTACCACTTGGGACGCTATCGGTACAGATGTTCTTGTACTTTTGGGATTTGGCATTATATCAACACTGTTAGGAATCCTCTTGTTTCGGCGAAAAACTGCAATTCTATAAATTTCTTTTTTTTTTATTAATTATAAGGTACTTTGTTCTTATCTCAAGAACAACATAACTTTAAGATTAAGTTTTAAATAATTCAACAGCTATAATTATTTATTAACAAATTACGAATGATTATTCTAATTTTGAGAAATTAGGGGTAATTAATATTGGATGTCTACAAGAAGGAGTTAAATGAGAGATTACATAATCCTATTGAGAACATTAACTCAGTTAAGGGGTTCGAAATCATAACTGAATCATTAGTCTATAAAGTTTATGACGTGTTTGGGCGTAATAGCTTACTTTCGATTTTATATCAAACAGGAGTATTTCCAGGGACAATTATTGCAGAGCGAATAAAAAAAGAACATAACAAAGAAGAATTTGAAATAATGGAAGCCTTAGTAATTCTAATAGATGAATTAAAAGAATTCTATTCGATACAGGTGAGAGACATTGAACAATACGAAGATAGATATAGAATCATTATTGAAAATTACTGTTTTTTACGTGAACCCATTAAACATAGAGAAAAATTGAAATTTGGTAAAGCATTTTGTCGAATTAATAAAGGATACTTTGAAACAGCATTCAAAATACTTATAGGAAGCAAGGTGAAGAAAATTGAGATAAACTTTCTTGAAGATGACCCCGCGAAAGATGTTTGTGTTGAAGAACTGAATTTTTACTTTAAATAAAATTTATTCTTTCAAAGATTTTAAAAATTCCTTATATTTGAGAAGTCTAACAACTTTGACTTTTAACACTTTAATTTATATTTTATAGAAATATATAATAGGATCTCTTGAAAGTGATAATAAGGGATATTCATTTGCATCACACATGATTCCTTTTGAATTACAAAATGTCAAAGATTAAAAAAAAATATAACATTACAAAAATTAACTTTAACATTATAAAATTTAATTTAAACTAAAAAAAGTTGAGAAAATAATATGGTAGATATAAAAAATGTTGTAGTAATTGGTGCTGGCCAAATGGGCCATGGTATTGCCCAAATGTCATTACTTGCAGGATACAATGTTACTCTTGTCGATATAAAAGATGAATTTGTGGACAAAGGTTGGGGTAAAATAGATGAAGGAATGAAAAAGCTAGAAACCAAAGGAAGTTTACCTGAGGGTGCTACTGCCGCTGGTTTAATGGCGAATTGTAAAAAATCAACAGATTTAGCTTCTGCCGTTAAGGACGCTGATATTATGATTGAAGCTGTAGTGGAAAGAATGGATGTTAAGAAAGAAGTCTTCAAAACTGCTGGTGAAAATTCTCCATCTCACTGCATTCTCGCTTCAAATACATCAACCATGAGTATTACTGATATTGGAAAGGATTCTGGAAGACCAGATAAATGTATAGGAATGCACTTCTTTAATCCGGTCCCACTCATGCGTTTAATAGAAGTTATATATAGTGATCATTCTTCCGACGAAAGCGTAAACAAAGGTATTGAATTTGCAGAAACTATACCATGTCTCAGAGGAAAGAGGTATGTTCCAAAGGTTTTAAAAGATAGACCAGGATTTATTTGCAATCGAGTCACCGCTCCAGCTCAAATTTATCAAAATTATGTGTTTGATAAAGCTGAGGCAGAAAATCTTTCTTGGGATCAGCTTGACAACGATTCTCGAGTGGGTCCTATGTCTATGACCGTGTTAGCTGACTATGTGGGAATAGATGTGTTGTACCATGGACAGATGTATTACTCTCAAACACTTTCTCCCGATTTTGCTCCTGGTAAAGTAATAACTAATTTATTTAACGAAGGAAAATTAGGAGCTAAAACTGGTCAAGGATTTCGAGACTGGACTAAAGGTAGACCTCAACCCGATAAAAGTGCTGGAAAAGCAAGATTATATAAACTAAAATATCCTCTTGCGATTATGTTAAATGAAGCTTGTCGTGTTTTAGAAGAGGGAGTTACAACGAGTTGGAAAGTAATAGATGACACTTTAATGGCAGGAATGAATATGCCGGGTCCTATGGCCGCAAATGTGAATACCTGGTCAAAACAAGTCGAAGTGTTAGAGGAACTTGTAGAATTTACAGGAAAAGAATACTTTAAACCTTGCGAAATGTTGAAATCCGGGAAATGGACTGAAATGAAATAAGCCTTTATGGATTAATTTCTATTTTTTTTCTTTTTTCTTTTTCTTTTTTTTAATTTTAATCTATTTATTCAAATAGATAAAGAAATCTTGATTTGAAAATTTTTAATTATAAAAAATATATTACTAATTATCTTAAAAAAACATAGTTAAAGATTGAAAAAAACAAATTAAGAAAATAAACCTAAATAGAGTTGAAAAAAATGTCAGAAAAAGAATTTAAAGATGTTTTAGTAGAAAAGAATGAAGAAGGAAATTATGCAGTTATTTCTATAAATAGGCCAGATAAATTGAATGCTCTAACAACTGATACTCTAAGAGAGATCTACGAGGCTATGGAACAGTTTGAAATTGATAGTAGTATAAGATGTATAGTGCTTCGAGGAACTAAAAACATTACCAAGAAAGCTGCTTTCTCCGCTGGTGCTGATTTATCTGCGGGAATGGGCAAAGGGTTAAAACCGAATATACCTTCTCACATGGCTTTGGCTATGCAACAAAAGCATAAGTATTATACTTTAATTGAATCATTTCCAAAACCTGTTATTGCCGCAGTAGATGGATATGCCTTCGGAGGGGGATGCGAATTAACTCTTGTTTGTGACGTTGTAATTGCTACCAAAAGATCATTTTTTGGTTTTCCAGAAATTAAACGCGGAATTTTTCCTGGCAATGGAGGGACTCAAAGGATGGCACGACATATTGGATTAGCAAGAGCTATGAAAATGTGTTATTTTGGTGAGAGAGAAGCTGCAGAAACTATGAGTAACTGGGGCTATGTTAGCTTTTTATGTAATGATGGAGATGAATTTGAAACCCTTATTCATGAAAAAGCATCAGTGCTGGGAAATGCAGCAACTACAAGTCTATTTTGCATCAAGAAAGCTGTGAAATTTGGAACCCAAGTACCTATACAAATTGGCAACATATTTGAAATGCTTGGCTTCGGAGTAAACGCGGGATCTAAAGATGTAAATGAAGGTATTATGGCCTTTTTGCAGAAGAGAGAGCCCAAATTTACAGGTGGGATGTAATTTTTATCTTTTTTTTTATCTTTTTTTTAATAAATTAATAAAAATTAGCTATAATATTATATATAAGCACTTATAGTTCTGAAAATATGATTCCTGAAATTGAAGTTATCGAAGAAATTAATGATGGTACTGTCTATCTTAGAAAAATAACGAAAAATGATTCAGAATTTTTTTTTAATAACTTAAATAAAAAGGATCTAATTACTTATTTATCTTTAGGTCCTTTAAACACTTTAGAGAAATCTAAAAGATTAGTAAGAAGCTACATAAAATATTGGGAGCACTATGCCCAATATAATTACATAATCGAATTAAGAGAACCTCAGGTCTCCAAGGTCGGCTCTGTTAGTATTTGGAATGTAAATTGGAGGCATAATAGAGCTGAAGTTGGAATTTGGATAAAAAAATTAAACTGGAATAAAGGATATGGTAGAAAATCTTTAAACCTAATCAAAATTATTGCATTTAATCACCTGAAACTAAATCGCCTTGAAGCACACATAGCATCTGATAACCAAAATTCCATTCATCTTTTTGGAAAATGCGGATTCAAACAAGAAGGAATATTAAAAAAATACCTAAATTTTCATGGAACTTATCATGATGCAGTAGTTTTAGCTTACCTAAAAACTAATTTTTGTTAAAAATAAAATAAAGAGAATTATTATTGTAAAAATTTCATTATTTCTTATCTGAATCTGCTATTAATTTATCTAATTCTTCTTTATGTTCCAATGATTTCTTAATTAATTGATCTTGTTCAAGCTTTTTCTCTATTGGTTCCGAAGGTTTAATTTTCGTTGACATCTCTTCCCCCTTGTGAATTATAGGTTTTCCTTTGTAGTAATCAGAAGTTTTAACCATCTCTCTTCTGTAGGCACCCTTAAAAGCCAATTCACGATTTAAAATAGGAAAGCCAGGAATTTTCTTTTTTCTTAGTGTTTTTTTATATTTTCTAACTTTTCTTACAGGTTTTGGATATTTTAATATTCGTTGATACAATAATATATAAGTAGCTAAGATTGCCGCTCCAATAAAACTGAGAATAAAGAATATTTGAAATAAAAGAGTTTGTTCTAAAGGAATGAATACTACATAAGATATCCACAAAAATGTATTATCAATTGACAGTTCTATCACATTACTTAACCCAAATTCATCAGCGAGAAAAATCTGAATGGTAATATTAATATCTTCATCGATTGGAACTAATTTGGTAACATCAAATCCATCCTCTTTTATTGCATTAAAATAAGTCTCAGCATTGCTTAATTTGATAGTTTCATTATGTACTTGATTGTTAATCAAAATTTTGAATTCCGAATTAGGTGATAAGCTCGTTGGCCAGGTCTGATCGATTTTAAAATCAAAATAAAGCTCAGCATTTGTAACTTTAACTCTGCGCCCACCAGCTTCAATTTTTTCCCCTGCATAATTCCATGATACGGAGGTGAATTGATTAATTCTTTTTTCATAAGAGATTGAAAGAGTGAAGTTTTTTATAAGTAAACTATTCCAATAATCTCGATCACCTGGATGACCACTATCTTCACACCAAATATATACACCTAATGTAATAGTAAAATTTTGATAATCATATTGGAGAGCTTGCTCAAGGTAGAAGATTAATGTTTCTTCATTAATAGGTGTAATAAGTGTGTTACTTAATTCAGTTATTTGGGTTGGACCATCCTTACCCAAATCATCTGTTTGATAAGAGGTGCTTTCAAATTCCCTATTTCTTTCTACATCTGATATTAATATAAAAAATCGTGCAAAATCACCAGTTGCGATTTGAAGTTCATTAATTGGGTTGCTAACTAGAGTATCCCCTGGTCGATCAATCCCCCCATTATCCATCGATACTGCTTGAGCTGAACCATTTATCCATGCTTCAAGTGAAGCTGATGTAATGTAATAATCAGACATATTAACATTCATTGTAAAATTTTTTCGCCACTGCACTCTAAGAGATTGAGCTTCATTATCATCCCATGTATGAGCTGTAAACCAACCATCTGCATTTATTTCATAACTATCCATTAAAGGCAAATTATCATCGTTATCAACCTGAACCCATCCATTACTATTACCATTTTCAAAAAACTGTTGGGAACCTGAACCTCCTAATATTTTATAATTAGCAGTACCATTACTTATAATAGGTTCAATATCTGAAACATCTCCCTGAAGACTTGAGGTCCAATTTTCATTAGTATTAAATTCATAATTTTTGATCCATTGTTCTCTGTGGGATTCTCTAGTCCATAAACTAGTCGAATCCTGTTGAGCTAAATTAATATCAAAAGCCTTATTTTCTCTTATTGAAGCGCTCATATTCACAGTTATTATTATTGGAATAAAAGTTATACCCAACAAAATAAATATTAAAAATATCAAATTTTTTTTCTTTAAAGGGCTTTTTTGCTTTTTAACACTTATTTTTTTCCCTACTGCTTTAGGGCGAGGAGTTCCTATGAAACTGGAAGTTCTACTTAACTCCTTTTTGTATTTTTTCTTAAATCCATTTTCACGTTTAACAATATGTATGTCAGGAGGATGAGGTTTATTTAGTGTACGTCTATACTTTTTTATATGTCTAACTGCTTTTGGAAATCTTAACACTTTTCGATAATATATATAGTATCCTCCTAATAATCCTGATGCTATTATTGCCCCAATTAATAGAAATTGAAAAAGAAAATCACTCTGAGTTTGGAAATATATATTGTATGAAATCCATAATATAACGTTATCTATTGAAACTGTATAATTCTCACTTAATTTAAATTCATCAGCAAGTAAAAGTTGGATTGAAATATTAATATTATCACTACTAGGAATTAAATTAGTAACCTCAAATCCTTCTTCCTTTGCATTTTTAAAATCTAATTCTGCTAAACTTAATTTAATAGTCTCTAAATGATCTTGTTCATTTATTACTAATTTTATTTCAGAATTGGGTGATAAATCAGTTAACCAAAGTTTATCGATCTTATAATCAAAATATAATTTTGCATCCGTGATTTCGACAATTCCGCCTTCAGAGTCAATTTGATTTCCAAGATATTTCCATGAAATGGAAGTTAATTGATCTATCTTTTTAATGTAATTTATTGTAAAATTGCACGATTTAATATAGGCTTCAGTAAACTCGTCAAGATCCGTAGCGCAATTATCTTCACAATTATATTCAATCCCTAATATAATAAAGAAATTTTGAAAATCTCCATTCTCTAAAACTTGATTTAGATAAAAAATTAGATCATCCATATCATCGACTTGAAAAATTGTATCATTTAAGTAATTATAACTATTTGGGATTTGAGCGCCATCTTGACCTAAAGTAGTGGGTTGATATTCTGACACTTTATAGTTTACTTCCTTATTTAAAGTTGAAAGTCTCACGTAAAACTTAATATAGTCACCTTCAATGAATCGAGTCATATCGGAATCACCAGATACTTCAACACCTTCCCAATGCCAAACATCTCCACCCCCGCATCCCACATAAGCTTTTGCTGTAGCATTAACTAAAACCTTAAGTGAAGCTGAGGTAATGAAATAATCAGACATATTGTGAGGAGTTGATATTACTTTTTCCCATTGAACGCTTGTTTTTTGATAGGCATTCGTAGTCGTTCCACTATGTTCAGCCCAATAATGGGATGCAAAACATCCCGATTCGTTTATTTTATGTCCATTGGTTGGATATACAGGTATCTCTGGATTCGTATTATTGTACCAACTAGGTGAATTTGTCGAATTAGGTGTACCAGAGATTAATGTAATTGAATGTTCTTCCCCTATAGTTATTAAATTCCCTGACCCTCCGTTAATATAAGCATCAACATCTCTAGCATCTCCATTTACTTCAGTTATCCATCCTGTATTATTACTAAAATCTGAATTTTCAATCCATTGGTTATTAAAAGCTTTTCTTGATAATTCATTAGCTGAAATACTAAAATTTTCTTGTTTTTTAATATCCGAATAATTAGTATTATTTTCAGATGGATTTGGGATATAAGAAATCGAAAATAACACGATTAAGAAAAGGAAAATTAATAATATTTTTGTTATCTTATTATTTTTGGATCTCATAGCTAAACAAATCACCCAATTAGGAGTTTAATATGTGTAATTCTATATTCTTAATTAAATAAGTTACTTAAGATGTTATTATTTATAATATCTAAGGTGATGACAATTAAATTGAGTAACATATTTAAATTTTATATTCAAGCGACGTAAAGATAGGAATACTAACAAGAATTAAGCCATTTATGAACAATGTTTTAATAGAAAAAGAGATATTAGTGTGTATAATAATTATTATTTTTTTATCTAATTCATCTACCAATTTGTCAAGTTCCGATTTTTTATCTAATGATGTTTTGATCAATTGATCAGAGTTGATTTTTATTTCCAAAGAAGTTTTTGGTTGTTTTACAGATTCACCTTTTCCTATAACCTTAGATTCACTATGCTTAAGTTTTATAAATTTAGACGTATCACTTAATTCTTTTTTATAAATATTTTTAAACGCTTTTTCTCTAGGTACTATCACTACATCTGGTGTGCTACTTTTATTAAGTGTCCTCTTGAATTTTCTCACTTTCCTAACAAGTCTTGGATATTTTAAGATTTTCTGATAAGCAATAAGATAACCAGCTAAACAAACTGTGGCCACACTTACTAATGCTAATAATGCGGCAAATATCCATGGTTCAGGATTTAATGGTTCTGGAGGAACGTACCATGATTCTGTGTAAGAAATACTTAAATAGACATCTGTTATTAATATAGTGATATTATGATCTAGCCCAAAATCTTCAGCTAAATACACTTGAATTGATAAAGTAAATTCTTCATATGGTAAAATTTTCGAAACAATATCAAAACCACCATTCTGTGCGTCTTGAAACTCAGGTGAATAAATATAATCTATTAAACTTATAGTTTGTTCATATTTCCTATCATTAATATATATTCTGATTTGGGAATTTTGGGAGGATTCGGTCCAATTTTTATCGAATTTAAATTTAAAATTAAGATTAGCATCAGTAATTTGAATAGTTGAATTAATTTTTGTACGATTAACTGCATTCAGATCTTGATTCCAAGACACAGCTGTAAACTGATCAATATGCCCAATATAATTACATAATCGAATTAATGGAACCTCAGACCTCTAAGGTTGGCTCTGCTAGTCTCTGGAATATAAATTGGAGGCATTATCGGGTCCAGACCGGCATCTGGCTAAACCCTTCTTTTTGTAGTAAGGGATTGGGAGAAAAATCTATAAACTTGATTAAAAATATTGGATTTAATCATCTAAAAATGAACCGACTTGAAGCCTACATTGCTGTAGAGAACAAAAGATCTATATTTCTTTTTGAAAAATGTGGATTTAAAGAAGAAGGAACATTAAAGCAATATTTGAATTTTCACGGGAACTTTCATGATGCTTTAGTGCTAGCTTGCTTAAAAAATCGAAATAATAAGATAAAAAAATCTGATATTTAATTTTTGTTTATTTTGAAGAATCTTTAATCAATTCGTCCAATTCTTCCTTTTTCTCAATAGCTTTCTCAGTTAATTGATCTGGTTCCATTTTTTGTTCTAATGACTTATCAGTTACCTCATCAGGAGTTATTTTTTGCTCCAAAGGTTTTACCATTCCGGGATGGCGTTTCAATTTTAGGTGGCTAGTAAATTTACCTAAATTTTCATTATAGTGTGATTTGAAGGCAATCTCTCTCCCTATAATATGTATACTAGGTGCTGATTTACGTTTCAGGGATTTTCTATATTTTCGGACTTTTCTTACTTGTCTAGGGTATTTTAAATAAGCTTGATATGCATAGAGATAAATTGCTAGACTGGTGATTAATATAATAGAAGCTGCAAATAAGATTGGAAATAAAATATTTTCTTCTTCCTCCTCCCTAGTTGCTGCGACGACAATTTCATATTCTTCTACAAAATAATTATCACCAACAAAAGCAGAAATTCCTATAGTATATGTACCTTCAGGAAAATTTGGTATAGTCACTTCATATATACCATCATTATCGAGATCCTCAAGAATTCCACCTCCGTGTTCCCAAGTATAGGTAACAATTGCACCTGTAATAAATCCACCAAAGTCTGTATTATTTAATCTTATCCGTAATCTAATATCAACTCCAGGTCTACTCTCTATCGTATTGGACCCAGATACAGGTTCAATCCCTATATTAATCCTTTCAACAAAGACTGTGATATCTACAACTTTTACTTGAAATGTACCTGTTTGCGCTTCAACTGTCAAATAATTAGCTCCTATTTTTAAGCTTTTATTTGTATCAATAAGAATTGAATATTGCTCAAAACTAACACTTTCATTTAAATAAGATGTGAATGTTTCAGATGTTAATAGTACATTTGCGCCTGAAATATGGGTTCCTATAAGTTCGGTATATTTCACTGTTACATTTAAAAATTCACTAACAGTTAGCTCTATATAAGGATCTTGAGTTACATTTTGATTATTTAATAAAACTTGCAAATTTTCAGTGGAAAATTTATTAATCCTCACTATTAAATTTATTACCCTCGTTTCGTAGTCTTCTGCTTGGGCAATTATTGTTAAAAAATTAACTCCCGCATCCGATACATCTGTATTTATAACAATTGAATAGTGTTCTAGAATTTCATCTTCTTCTATATCTCCTGTAATATTCCCTGATAACTGCACCGTAGCATTAGGTATATGAGCTCTCGACATATTTAGATATTTTACAGTTATATTTAGAGAATCACCAATAAAAATATCAATATCAGGATCGTTAGTTTTATTTACTGTATTTAAAAACAAATGGAGATCCGTTTCTTTATCTGGAAATATTATAGTATACGAAATATCGAGGTAGACTTCATCAATTGAAATAGTAATAGATCTATTTAAACCGAACTCATCTGCAAGGAAAACTTGAATTGATAGATTTACATCTTCTATAATTAAAGAAGTAATGTCAAACCCTCCTACTTTAGCTTCTTGAAACGATGTATTTGCATTTATTAATTTAGCTGTTTCAGGATGTAGATTATCATTAATCTGAATCCTAATTTCAGAATTCGGGGATGTGATCGGCCATGTATCATTAATCTTATATTTGAAGTTAAGAATTGCTTCATTAACCACAACAGTATAATTGCTTATATCACTAATTTTATCTGCATTTTGATTCCAAGATACTGAAGTAAATTGGTTTATCTTTTTCACATATGTAAATGTAAGATTACAGGATTTTATATATAATGAATTCCATATATCACGATCACTAAACCAATTATCTTCAGACCAAATTCTTATTCCCAATGTAATTGTAAAATTATGATTATCACTGGAAAGAACAGAAGATAAATAGAAAATTAAATCATCTTCTGGAACTGTTGTCATGAATGTATCCAGCATAGTATCAGTAGCACCAGCAGAATCTTTTCCAAGATCAACTGTTTGATTGTATGCAATTTCATATACTTTATCTTTATTCAAATCTGATAGAAGAACATAGAACCTAGCATAATCCCATGTAAAGTTTTGAGTACTACCTGAACCCGTAGCGTCTCCTGGACATTCTACTCCTCCTCCACCCCAATCCCCAGGTGATGCTGTAACTGTACCACTAACAACTGTGGAAATAGAAGCATTTGTAATTTTATAATCCGACATTTTATCAACCATAGTAATATTTCTCTCCCAATGTACACTTGGAAACTGAGTAGCCAATTCTGCAAATGTATGAGAAACATAGCAACCCTCAGCATTTATTGTTGCAGTGTCTGGATATAATGGAAATTCTGGATTATGAACTTGTTGCCATTCAGAGCTAATAGGTGTTCCTGAAACATTGTTAAACGTTCTTGATTCTCCCAAAATCTTATAATCTGCTTGTCCCGGACTTGTTGTTGCTTTCACATCTGAATTATCACCTAAATCTCCATAGGATGGAAACCATGTAGGTTCTATAGGTGCCGTAAAATTAGGCTTATCAAGCCATTGTTTTATAAAAGATTCTTGAGCCGAAATTCCAATTTTTTCAAAATTTTCATTTATTGGTGTATTAAAGGAGTTTTCTGAAAATGTAAATGAGTTTTGAGTGATTAATGTAGTGACTATTAATGAATATGAAAGAATAGTTGCTACAATTATAATTAAATAAATTATTTTACCATTTTTTTTTAATTTTAAAGATGTTCGCCAAAAATTTCTTAATCTTAACTTATATTGTCCTCTGAAAATATAATGTTTATTTTCCTTATTGTTTATGGCATTAACAGATTTATAGGAGTTTGTTTTCTGATTATTAGGTTCATAATTTACCTCCACTTTAGAATTTGTAGGTATTTTTTCACCAACTTTTTCAGGAATTATCTTTTCTTCTTTTGGTTTCCCTTTTATAAATTTTCCTGTTTTATTTAATTCTTCTTTATAAGCTGATCCAAATGCTTTTTCACGTTTTTGTACGCCAATTCGTGGGGCATTTTTTTTCTTTAGAGTTCTTCGATATTTTCGAACTTTCCGGACAGTTTTTGGGTATTTTAGCACTTTTTGATAAGCATAAAGATAACTTCCTAATCCGATAGAAACAATAATTCCTACAATTAATAAAATTCGAAAGAGAAATGATGCATCTACTGGTTTACTAGCAACTATTACAAATTCAAGACTTATAAAATTGTATTTATCACTTCCATAAGCTTTAATAATTATTGAATGAGTTCCAGGGGGTACGTCTAATATATTCACTTCATATATACCATCATTGTCTGGATCCTCAAGTATTCCATCTCCCTGTTCCCAAGTATACGTAACTATTGCTCCTTTGATAATTTCATTAAAATCTGTATTGTTAATATATACTTGTATATTAGCATCTTCTCCTGGACGGATACTTAGTGTATTAGTATTATTGACAGCTTTAATTACTGAATTAATTTTTCTAACAGTGATTCTTGGCTGAATAACCTGGTCTTCAAAATTTAACTTGTTAGCTTCAATTGTTAAAAGATTAACACCAGAGCTAAGTTTTATTGAACTATTAATGAAGATGGAATATTGATTTAGAGTCACACTTTCATTTAGAGTTTCTAAGATACCCTCTCCAGATAAAGTTACTATAGCTCCTGGTATAGAAGTTTCTAAAAGAGTAGTATATTTAATAGTAATATTTAATAGACTATCGAGAGGAATGACGATAGATGGATCTGATGTTTTATTTTCACCATTCAGGAATAAATATAACTCTTTTGTCTCGGTTGGTGCAATAGTTAAAATTGGGCTCAAAGTACTTAGTTCGAAATTTATCTTATGAGCAACTATTTCAAAATAAAGAATTCCTACATTCAAATCATTTGCTTCGATAATAATCGTATATTGTTCATACGTTGCATCTTCTTTTAAAGTTCCAGTAAGGTTCCCAGATAGTTGTACTACTGCTCCTGGAATATGAGTGCCAGTACCATCGGGATATTTTACAGTTATATTTAAATCATTACCTACGGGGTGTTCATATATAGGATTAGATGTTATATTAACCCCATTAAAAAATACTTGTATGTTTGTCTGAAAGTCAGGAAATATAACGGTATAAGAAATATTTAGATAAATATCATCAAGTGAAATTGTAATATTCCTATCTAAATGAAACTCATCTGCTAGATAAACTTGAATTGAAAAATTAATGTTTGTGTTATATGGAATTAATGATGTAACATCAAATCCACCTGTTTTTGCCACTTGAAAACTTGTGTTAGCTTCACTCAGTTTTATTGTTTCTGATAGTTTATTAGTATTGATAAAAGCTCTGATTTCGGAGTTTGGAGATAAATCAGTCCAATTATCATCAATTTTATATTTAAAATTAAGTTTAGCTTCATTTAAAATAACAGTATCACTGATGTTGCTGATTTGATTTCCATCTTGATTCCATGATATAGATGTAAATTGATCAATCTTTTTTTCATAAGTAAAGGTCAAATTACATGTTTTGATCCTTAAAGAATCCCATCTATCGCGATCATAATTGAAATTGTCTACACATTTTATTCTAATACCAAGAGTAATTTGGAAGTTAAGACTATCGCGCTCGAAGATTGAAGTTAAATAAAATATTAAGGCTTCTTCTACAACAGTATTCATAAGGCTATCTGTTATATTGCTAATTTCAGGATCGTCTTGTCCTAAATTTATTGTTTGGTACCATGCAATTTCATATATTTCATTACGGTCTAAATCAGACAAGAATACATAAAATCTTGCTGTATCATAATCACCAGATTGAGCCACAGAATCATTTGGTGTGTCTACTCCATAAAAATCATTTGGTGATCCTGCACCGCCAGGTTGGGTGGTAACGGATGCATTAAAAACAGCTGAAATATTCGCAGAGGTAATTATATAGTCTGACATATCAACAGGCATTGAAATATTTCTTACCCAATGTATGCTTGGAGATTGTACTGGATCATCTGGATCGATCCATGTATGAGAAACTTCACAGCCATCTTCATCGATATTATTAAAATCAGGAGGTGCTGGGAAAGCAGGGTTTGTTACATTTATCCAACCGGGAGAACTAGAGGAATTTGGGGTACCCAACACATCTGAAAAAATACGTCGATCCCCTATAACACTTAGATTTACATGGCCTAAGCCTGATGCTGCTTTTACATCAGATTCATCTCCAACTTTTTCTGAATACCATGTTGGTTCTATAGGTTCAACATCAAAAGAAGGGTTTTCAAGCCATACAGCTGTTAATGTCTCTTGAGCGGCTAAGTGAGGAGGTTTCGGTTCTTTAAATTTTTTTCCTTCAAAATAATCATTCCAATTATCATTAAAAGAAAAAAAGATAAAAGAGGATGATAAAATAACAAATACAATACTAAGGATTAAAATATTTTTCTTTTTAAAATCTCTCAGAATCATAATTGGATAATTATTGGTTTTTTTATTAAAAACTTATAGTTAAGGTAATATACCAAATTATTTAATAAATAATTTGCCACTTGTTCCAAAATATATTTGGAATATGATATTAATACGTAGAATGTTGCTGAGTCTCCTACTCCAAATTGAAGAGGTGTATCTCCAGGATCACCGGGGCAATCTATTCCTCCTCCATCGTGAGGAGAAACTGTTACTGTTGCATTAAATATCGCTGTCAGAGAGGCAGAGGTAATAACATAATCTGACATATTGACAGGCATTGTTATATTTTGTTTCCAATGAATACTCGGAGAGTTTCGTGTTTGATCAACACCCTCATCCCATAAATGAGTAACATTTAAACCCGCTGAACTACTACCATTGGTATCAGGGGATATTGGAAATTCTGGGTTGTTGAAATCCTTCCAATCACCATTATTGAGAGGGTCATCTATTCTCTTTTCTCCGAAATCACCATAGACTATATAATTTCCATATCCTTGCCCTATAAATCCATCAACGTCAGATATATCTCCTGTTCAATAGAGACCCAGGATGCTTCATAATCAAAATTTGTATTATTAAGCCATTGCTTTACCACTGAAGTATGGATATTTTGAGAAGATTTTTCCTGTTTTATAGGAGAAATCACATTATTATTTGAAATTAATATACCTAGAAATACAAGAGTAAAAGTGATTAAAACTATACTAAATTTTATCCTATTTGGAGTTCTTATTAGTTTAATTTAAATTTTTCACCGATGATTTGGAATTTCTTGATATGAAATCTAATATAAATTGAATAAACTTTAATTAAATAATAATAATAAATAATACTTAAGAAATAATTATATTTATTCTAATTTAAAAAACTTATTTATTGAAATTCGAGGTATTGAAATTTGATACAAGGAATTTTGACATTTCAGTTCAAAATTAATCAAAAAGAGACAGGAGAAATAGAACCTGAATTTGAACCAATTCAATTAGTATTTCGAGAAGAGGAGTTTGATGAGGATAATTTTTCGGAATTACTTGCTGAAAATGATATATTTGGGATATTCTACCAACATACTATTGGTCTTTTTGGAGTAAAATACAGTTATAGCAATTTTTATACTGGAAGATTAAAAGAAACCCCTTATCAAGTGATTTCTTACTTTAAACAAGTAGCTGATGGAACTCAATATTTAGCGATGTCGATATTCGAGTTGGATGATGAGATTGAAATTTTTGAAGATTTAATAAACGAGATGGGTAATCGCTTAGATACTATATTTGATAAATTAACAAGAGCGAAAAGCTCGAAACAGCTTTCTTTAATAGAGAATATTAATATTAGGCTGAAAAATGAAATAAAATTCACAATTTTTCAAGTCGATAGATTATCTAATTTGGATAAACTTCAAAAAGTTGCCTTAATCTATAATAGTGAGGAACGGTTGAAAATCTTAGAAATTTTAAGAGAACATCCAATTTCAAAAAAAGAATTAAAGAAGATCTTAGAGAAAATGTCTGTTAATGTTAATGTAGATATACTTCTTCAACCTTTTCTGGAATTAAATATAATCCGACGAGATTGGATTAAAGGTGAGAAAGACAGAAAGACAGGGGCTATTAAGCATCAGGGAGAATATTTATTTTTAGTTAAGGATATTCTCATTGCTCGAATCCCTAATGAAAACTTATTAAATCATTTCAAAGAAACCAAAAATGAATTGTATCCATTTTATAGGCAAAGAGTAATAGATTATTTTTCAAACTATGATCCTTACACACAATCTATAGAAGAAACAAAGAAATTAGCCTCTATCCTTCTATCCCCAGATGCGTATGACTTCTTCATCTTGATGCGTCATAATCATTACCCAATGGACAAAATCCCCAAGATATTTTCAGAATTCGCAGTTACTGAAATACTGTTAGAAGATCTGAAGAATTTGAACATTATTACTGAGATTACTGATGAAAACGATCGTAATTGGATATGTTTGCTAACTGAGATAAAGCCCCTAATAATTTTCCCAGAATACTTACTCCCTAAAATAAGAGCAGCTTATAAGAATGAGGAAGGTGATGGTGATATTACTTATGAAATTGCTAAAAAGGCTCTTAGTCTAATGGAAATAACATATCCCGAAAAAGTGAAATTTTAGTTTTAAAAATAGCGAGATGATATAATAAAATGTATTTATTCAAAGATAAAGATATAATTGAAGTACCTATTACATGTAAATTTTGCTTAAAAGAAATTAAGTTTCCCATATCCAAAAAAGAATATCAAGATGTTAGAAAATTTCCTATAAAAAAAGAAAGCATTCATGGAGATCCTGAACATAAACTGACTGTTTTTATTAATATGACTTTAGAGATCGAAAATTTTGAAATACAAGACTTAACGGATAAAGAAGAAGAAGTTGTATATTCAGAAGAATTGATGAAACAAGTTCTGGGTGATATTGAATTATCAGATGAAGAGATTGAATTATATTTTCGAACTACAGGACGAGAAATGGTATCTCTTGGCGAAATTTCAATTTTAATTGGCAAAACTAAAGAGGACTGCAAA
The DNA here is from genome assembly GCA_030603385.1 of Promethearchaeota archaeon. Classification (GTDB taxonomy): domain Archaea; phylum Asgardarchaeota; class Lokiarchaeia; order Sigyniarchaeales; family SOKP01; genus Loki-b32. The sequence continues at coordinate 34,928 of JAUVXW010000029.1, forward strand.
AAGATTGTCGATAAATTTATCGAAAAAGGATTATTTAAAGAAATTATTGGTGCTACACCTCATTATGCTGCATTACCTCCTTATGCTGCTTTAGTTGCTCAGTTAAAAAACTTCTACACTTATATCTCTGATATTAAATCAAAAATACCTATTCAATTAGAGAAATCCTTTGTTCGACTCGAATCACAAGCCAAGGGTATGGAAAAGCTAAAAGACTCTAGTGAGGCGATGATGGAACTGAAAGAAAAGATGCTCACACAAATCCAAGCACAAAAGAAGGAATTTGATGAAACGATATCTGCAATAGATCAAATCAAAAATATATCAAAAGATATTTCAGGATTAGGAGAAGTTACAAAGGGTATTTCAGATGATCAAATCGGAAGTCTAACTTCACAATTTGACATTCTCAATCAAAGAACTTCGCAAATAATAAGAACCCAGGTCGATGAATTGAGATCTCAATTTGGCGATGTTAAGAAAATTGTTACCGACAATTTGCAAAAATTACGATTAGGAGTAATCCAGCAAGCAGTAGGCGACATAATTGAAAAAGTAATAACTACAAGATTAAAAGACATAACTGATAGTCTAAATGTACAATTAAGTGTAAGCCAAACCGTTTTTGCGGATGAACTAAAAAAACTAACTCAAGGCGTCGATTCTGAATTTGTCTCTAAATTAAAGAGTTCTATCGAAGATGCTGTTAAAAATATTGAAGGCATTAGCCTCAAAACAGAGGATGATAAAGAAAGAGCATTTTCAGATATTATTGACAATTTTAATAAGGCTGCTGAGTTAGCTGAAGAAAAAATTGATGGGCTTTCAGGTGATATTTTTCAATCATTTGGCAACATTAGAGAAATATTTTCCAAGGGAATTGTTGATACTTTAAATAATACTTTAAATGATATTTTGAATAGATTGGAGCTTAGTGAAAAAACAACAAAGGAATTCTGGGAACAATCAAAAAAGGCAAAGGGTGCAATTACAATGAAAGACATCTGGTTCATTCGTTCTCCAGAAGCAGCTAAAGCTTTTATCAATGATGAAATCTCAAAAGCGAAAATGAGAGTATTAATTGTTGCTCCTGATCTTTTAGATATTAATATTGATGCTATTAAAGCACGACCTTCAAGGATTAACTTCAGAATTGCAACTCATATTGATCCAAATATCCGAGCACATGAAGCAGTATTGCAAGAATTAGATCAAATGGATAATGTTGACTATAGAAATAGAATTTTACAGAATCTTTGGGGGATTAATAGAGATTATGAAGAAGTAATTTTATGTGTTCTTTCAAAAACCGAATTTAGAGGTGAAGTAATTACGGAAATTGCGGGAATTGGAAGCATCATTGAGGAACATATTAAAATATTTGTTCCGATACTTGAAGATGCGTGGGTTGGGTCACGAAAAGAAATTATGCGTGATATTAAAACTTCCCTTTCCCGGGAACCAGCTCAAATAACTCCACTACCTCCCAGACCAGAAAGACCTCTTACAATTTCACCAGAACCTGAACCAGAAATTAAAGAACCTGAAAAGGAAATCACTGATCTAAGAGCGCCATCTTTCCTAACAACTCTATTTGATAGTATAATGAATACAATTGGAAATAAAAAGGGCATTGAGATTTCCACTTCTTTAGAGAAATTTCAAAGTGAATTTGTTAAACGCAAGGGATATAATAGTGTTTTAAAAAATATTCATACTAGATGCAATGATTTAAAAACTACTACTGAATTACTTAGTCAGCAAGAAAAAGAAGATTTAAAGTTAAAAATGAAACTATGGAGACAACAACTCGATCTTTAATTTTTTTTGTTAAATAACCCTTTTTTCTTCTATTTTAGTTTATAAAATAATTATTATTGAATTTTTAATTACTTCTTATATGGTAAAAGATTTTATAACACTTAAATCGGGAAAAGTAAATGAATACCTCCATCACATAGATGTTAAGGCTTACGGTTACCAGAGAATGCTATCTGTCTTTCTTGCAGAATTTGATGATGGTTCAGTGCTATTCGACTGTGGTTCATCTTTAGATATAAAGAAAATCTTAAGATATTTCAAGAAAAACAGTGTTCCTTTATCATCCTTCAAGTATTTAGTTACAAGCCATCACCATTTTGATCATATTGGTGGAATATGGAAATTATATGAAGAATTAAAAAATCATAATCCTGATGTAAAAATTCTTACGAATAGCATTACAAAAGAATTACTAAATGATTTTGAGCTCCATTTAAAACGCGGGGTAAGAACTTATGGAGATCTAACAGGTATTATGAAATCTATAGAGGAATCAGCTTTTCAGATTATAGAACCTTCCATAAAATTTGATTCAAATATAGATAGTCTTGAAGTTGTTTCGAAATTTCATATTAATGGATCTGAAGTCAATTTAATCATATTCAAAACACCTGGACATACTCCCGATCATCAATGCCCTGCATTCATCAAAGATGGGAAGTTAGATTTTATTCATTTTGGTGAAGCAGTAGGAACAATATATCATTCTTCGAAGCTTATAACATTACCCACATCTATGCCAATCTATTATAACCATGAGAAATACATGGAAACACTTGACAATATTAAAAACTTGAATCCTTTAAAAGCAGGATTTGGGCATTTTGGTCTTGTTAATGGAAAAAAAAATGTTCGAGAGTTGATATTAGATAATGAATCTTTTATGAAGAAATTTCGTAAAAATATAATAAAATTTTATCAAGAAAAGCCTGAAACTAAATACGTATTGAAAAATATGAGATCAATATTAACCCCTAGGACAGATTTATCTTTAGATGATAGTCCTGTTTTTAATGGAATTCTTTTAGCAATTGTCTACGGGGAGATGATTACACTAGGTTATCGAGAAATTCCAGAAGACGAATTAGTATACTATAAGAGATATTATTCTCTATGAACTAATTTTGATTTTATTCCTCAGAATTCTTTTTTCCTAAAAGTTCTAATTTATTATTAACATAAAATCTCATAATGGATAGAAATATTGAAAAATTTGATATTTGCATCGTTGGTGCAAGTTTAGCTGGAAATTATTTATGTTATTTATTATCAAACACGAATTTAAAAATAGCTGTTATTGAAGAACATAAAGAAATTGGTCTTCCACTTCAATGTGCTGGTATAGTCTCTCAAAAATTAGTTAAAATCATTAACTTACCTAAAGAAATTGTATTGAATCGTGTGAAAGTAGCGAAGATTGTTGCCCCTAAGGGAAAATTTATCAAATTATCAGGTGTTGAGGAACCATACATCATTGATAGAATCGCTCTTGATCGTTTATTTCATGAAATGGTAAAAAATAAGAAAAATATTCATTATTTCCTTGGAGAAAAATTCAAAACCGTTGAATATATCAAAGAAAGCGGAGAAAAATTATTAGTAATTGAAACTTCAAAAAGAGTCCTTAAAGTTAAAATGTTAATTGGGTGTGATGGTCCTCTTTCCTCTGTAGCTAAATCTTTTGGAATAACCAACAAAATTTTATATGCTATTCAAATTCGAATCTCTGGCAAGTTTGATGAAGATGAAGCAGCAATGTACTTTAATCCCAGATGGAAAGAATTATTTGGCTGGATAGTGCCAGAGGGAAATGGTGTTGTCCGAGTTGGGATGGCTTGTTCACAAAATCTTACGAAAAATTTTCAGTATTTTATTAAACAACTTGAATTAGATTTTGAGAAGAAGATCGAACAACAAGGAGGCCTTATCCCTTATGGAATGATGAATAAACTTGCATTTAATAATGTTTTACTACTAGGTGATTCTGCATGCCAAGTTAAAACTACTACGGGAGGAGGCATAATTATGCTTTTGACAGCAGCGAATTATGCTGCTAATTGTATTCAAAAATGTTTCATAAACGGCAATTTTTCAAGGGGAATAATTAAAAAATATTATGAAACACCATGTATATCTACAATTGGAAAAGAATTGAAAATCCATTATTTAATTCGAACATTTTTGGAAAAATTTAGCAATAATGATTATGAAACGATATTTCAAATAATAAAAACAAGTAAAATTAATAATTTAATTACCATTTATGGAGACATGGATTTCCCAAAAGCAATAATTTTTAAGTTATTAAAGAATCCATTAGTTTTCCCGTTTTTAATAAAATTTACATTAAAATATCCTAATATTTTTATCAAATTATTAAAAATATTAATCAAATAAAACTGAATCATTAGTATTAATGGTAGAATTTGTATGAACTGCAGAGAAAGAATTCTTACAGCTTTAAATATGGAAGAACCAGATAAAGTTCCTTCTTTTGAATTATCAATAGATAATTTAAAGATTTGCAAACACTTTAATGAAGATTATGTATTTCAAGGGATGGTAAAAAGCTTCAATGATACATATGATTTGTGTCAAGGAGATACAAACGCTTTAACCAAAACTATTAAAATGGCAACCGAAACAAGAACCTACATAAAAAACACTCTAAATAGACATATAAATATATATAAAAAAATTGGAATCGATCTTGCAATTGTTCCGTTTACAGGTTATATTCTTTTTCCTGTAAAGTGTGAAAGGACACATTTTATTGATGAATATGGAAGAGTTTTTGATTTAAGAAAAAACCCAGCTGATGGTATGGATATAGCATACTACAGGGATGGCATATTTAAAAATTTAGAAGAATTCGAATCATTCCAAGATCTAGATGTAGATACTCCCCGAAGAGAAAAATACTTTAAAGCAATGAAAAAAACGGAGAAAGATTCTCAAGGTAGAATTTCCATTATACCAGCAGTATGGGGAGTATTTGAGCCTTCATGGCAAGTTTTTGGTTTTTCAACTTTTAGTAAAATATTAAGAAATTCAAAAAAGATTAAGAAAGTTTTTGATAAATTTGGAAAATTTCTTGTGAATTCGGTGAAAACTTTTATTGATTGGGGAGAAACAGGTGCAATATTGATAATGGATGATTATGGATATAAAACTGGACTATTAATGAACCCTAAAAACTATAAAACTTATGTTCTTCCTTGGTTAGAAGAAGCTTGTAGAGCTGCGCATAAGGGAGGTTTAAAAGTGATCCTACATAGCTGTGGAGATATTCTTCAATTGTTTGAAGATATTGTTAAAGTAGGTGTCGATGCAATTCATCCTATAGAGCCTACAACAGCAAATTCTAAATACAATATTTATGAATTATACGAGAAATTTTCTGAAGGAATTTCCTTTATCGGAAATGTATCCCCACAAGATCTTGCAGATAAAGATCAGAATTTTATAAAATCCTATACAAAAAACCTTGTCAAAAAACTCGCTCCTGGAGGAGGGTTTATCTTAAGTTCCGGACATAGCATAAATCCCTCTGTTAAACTAGAAAACTTTCTAGCAATGCATAATACATTAAAGAAATATGGAACATATCCTATTTCCGTTAGTTAGTTCTTTAAATATAAGATTCACAAATTTGATGATATTTGAATCCTTAAAGATGAGGAGCAATCATAGAAAAGAACGCTATTTGGTTAAAAATTAAATACCAAATTAACATAAATGCAGCAATAATTACTGTTGAAACTAAACCAAAACCTTTAACTCCTCTTGGAATACCTAAATCTTCACTTTTTCTTTGAATAAACGCACGAATCATAGCCACAATGTATATTAGAACAACTATGAGAGCAACTATCCATAAAAACAACATGAACAACGATAGAGTATAAACGGGAAAGTCATTTAGCCATACCCAAAATTCTACTATCAAGTATGTTGGAATTGAGCTGTAGATGACTGCTGTGAGAAAAAATACGATCCCCCATAATATACCTTTTAAAGAATTAGACGTCATCTATTTAATATATTAATAATAATTTAAAAGATTTGTTAGAGGGCATATTAAGAATCTTGGACTCTGACTTAAAAATTACAGAATGTTTTTAATCATCCATCGAAGGGATTTCATGACTCTATCATCCTCTTCTAAAATTTTAATAGGAAAATATCTAATTCTCCTACCATTTTCTTTCAATTTTTCGATATCAAAGATATTATGAATCTTTTCTTTTTTATTGTCTTCATCAATATTAAATTTATTACCAATTATTAAAACGGGAATTGGATCAATCACTTTTTCCAAATATTTGTCCTCAATAATTTGAAACATGTTTTTTGTATCTATTATCGAGTTTTGATCAGATAACTTAAAAATAAGAATTAAGCCTTGGGCATGAGTCACGCATTCATCAAAAGAATTAAATCCTTTACACCCAAATTCACATTCATTTTCATCATATTCTAAAATTTCAAGATTCTCTATGAGTACTTCTAAAATTCTTACAGACAAGTCATTATTCTTTATATTTAGGAATTGAATTAATTCAATGTTCTTCAGTAATGTTTTCTTACCAGCTTTGGGGGCTCCTGCTATAAAGACTTTCTTTATTATTTTCTTACTTTTAATAGGTGTTTCTAAACGATATTCTGGCGTTAATTTTCGGAAATATTTGTTAAATATCTCTAAAAAAGCATTTTTGAGCTTTTCATCAGCATAATTTAAAACATTCCCTTCTGAAATTACACTTCTTTTTAGATGTAATAGAGCTGTAAGTTCATTCATTTTTTTTATTTCTTCAGCAAAATCTTCCAAAATAGGGCCTTTAGAATCTAAATACTTAAAAACATCAACAATTTCGTCTTTAAAGATAGCTGTTTTAATCATATAAGAAATCATCATTAAATCTTTGCCACCACGTGCAAATTTGGATTCTATATAAAATAAATGATTTACTGTCTGGTACTTTCGATAGGCAAAAATAAAGGTACCCTCTTCATCATTAAATTCAAGAATTCTATCTAAATCTGGAGCCCCTACAACATTTTCCAATGGTTCGGATGAATAAAACATGTTCGGTCCTATTACTTGGTCAAAATAGGATATAGAAAGAATTTGGTCTTGAGACATTTTGATTTTTTCAAACTTATTTATTTTAATAAATTGCTGAATTTTTATTAAAAAAGTAAGTTAGCCTTTAATTTAAAATTTATAATTTGAATTAAGCAATAAATAATTTATAACCTCAATAAGATATTAAATAAAAAAAAAAGGATTATTGAATTCAGTGGAAAAATCCAAAGATAAAACTTATTCCGCTCTGATATGGAGAAATGGTACATATTAACAACGTAAAAAATAATGTGTTTACAAGAGCTCCAGGTATTATGTTACCCGTTTTTTCATATACAATAGTTGATATAAAAGCATTCAGTAAAAAGAGTGGTATTGCGATTGGAAGGAAAGAACCAAAATAGAAAAAGCTTCCCATAATAAGTGCCATAATCAGAAGAATCGTAAACATGTATAGAAATAGCGTCCCAAAGATTATAAGAGATACTTTTACTAATGGTTTAACACCTTTTTCAAATTTATTTTGAAGAATTCCATGAAATACTAATCCGAATACCATAAAAATAATGAAGAAAATGACGAAATACAATGGGATCCATGGGATCTTTGTAATCGAAGGAATCATTCCTATGTAATTTAAACCCGCTGATAAATAAATTATGACAGTTAAAAGCGTTGCCAATATTCCCCCCAGTAAGAACTGCCTAATAAGGTTGTTTCTTGAAGTTTTAAATGGTTTCTTTATTATTTCACTTAGCTTAGTATTTTTCTTTTTTCCGATTCTCCATAGTAAAACTAAAATTCCAAAAGCTTGACCGAATAATAATGCTGAAATAAATCCCGCTGTCGCTAAGAATAAAATTAGAATAATTGGTACAAATATAAGTATCCCGGGTAATCCGAGTATTAACGAATACGCAATCGTTTTTCCGCTGAGACTTATAACAGTTTCATCTTCAGTTTCGAAAGTGAAAGATTCTTCTTCTTTCGTTTTTAGAATCAGCTGTGAAAGAGGATCGACAATTAATGCAAAAAACCCAAAACCCCCAAAGAGTTGTAGGAACAAAATTATAAGTCTGGTATGGGCATAAAAGTTTTCATCTATGGGTCTTACATCAGAAAAAGTATTCAACGCAAAATTTCTTGCTTCTCTGATAAAATCTGGATCCCAATCTCCTAGCACATGGTTACTATTATCATCAAGATAAATCATTGAAGCATTTCCATCTTGAAAACTACCATATAACCTATTTACATCTAAATCTGCTATTGGTATACCTGTGTAATCAGATAAACCTTCCTTAAGATCTTCTGGTTTGATTATTTCATCATATCTACCCAGTATCATGAGAATATTTAATGGATCCGTTGAATTACCTTTTCTTACATCATTCGGCAATCGTGTTCCAGCACCAATAAAACATTTGAAATCAGTTGATCCATTAACGATTTCAATTCCTGGTCCACCCCCCATAGAAAAGCCAAAATAACCAAGAGAACTTGTATCAATATCTGACCTACCATATAGATATGACACTATAGCATTTATGTCATTAGTTAATAAGTCTCTATTAAGTTCCCCTGTACTCAGTCCATGTCCCCGAAAATCGAATGGAACAGCAACAAAACCAGCCGCAGCAAATTCGATTGCATAACCTTTCAACATTTCTTTATTTGACATTATTCCATGACCTAAGATTATTGCTTTTTTATTTACTCCTGTTCTTTTTGGTTCGAATACATTAAATGAAATAGTTTCTCCATCTATAGTTTTCACAGTTTTATTATAGGTAGCTTTAACATCAAATGGTATTATGAAAATGAAAACAGTTCCTAATATGAAAATCGCAAGAAATATACATATTAAAATTATTTTTTTCCGATCTACATCAATTCTGTTCATTTTTGTCAAATTTTAGATGTTTTAATGATATTTTAATTATTAAATAATTGGATTTTGTGATTTATCAATGTTATATTTTTTGAGAACAACAGAAAAAAGTTAAAAAGAGAAAGAATAAGAAAAATAACTTTAATTTTGCTTTCCCGAAGGGTTATAAACAAGCAATTAATGTGGCTAATAAGCAATTTAAAAAAATAATAACGGTTGTAGATTGAAATTTACAAAGTCGTCATTTTAATTCAAAATAAACAATAAATATTTCAATTCTCTTTTATTTTCAAATTCAATAATCTTTTATTTTGATGATATATGGAAGAATCATTGCCCCCACCAAGAGAATTAATTGGAAAACGATTGTTTGGATACTCTATGGGGGATTTAGGGATGTCATTAGCTAACATCTTTACTGGAGTTTATATTTTTCAATATTACGTATATACCATCAATTTAAACTCTATACTTGTTTCTATAGGTGTAACTACTCAACTTCTTGTCGCAGCCATATTTGCTATAATTTTTGGAGTAATTATTGATAATAAAAAACCAGGTAAACTTGGAAAACGGCGCCCATTCCTATTAATTGGGCTACCAATTTGGTTTGCAACAACTATATTGATTTGGCTTCCACCTTGGGGATGCCCAGATGGTAATTCATTGTATTTACCAACTGCAATCTATTTTTGGGTTATAATTTTAATTAGATCGATTTCAAGATCTCTTTTATTCAATGTATATATTTCTATGTTACCTGAGCAATCGCAAACACTAAAAAATAGAGAATCTGTAGCCTCTGTCAGATCTGCTTTTTCTATAATAGCATCAATTGTGGCATTATTGTTACCCTTGATTATCCAGAGTCTTCTCGAAGATCCTACTAAAGCTAAATGGTGGGATCCATCTGGTAGAATTGTTCTTTTTTATATTCCAATAATAGGCACATGTTTCGCGATTTTTGGATTGATTTCAGTACTCTTTATCTTTTTCTCTGTTGATGAAAGCTTTCATAATATGAATGATAATTATAAAAGAGAAAAGGTTACATTGATGGGGAGATTTCGCCAAATGGCAATACCTGCGAGGGATACTAATTTTAGGAATATAATAATTGCAGGTCTTTTTGCTGGCGTTGCTGGTAAGATTTTAGGGCTTTTAATTTTTCCTTTCCAAACCTATGTACTTAATTTCACCTCTGCTGAGTTCTATATTTATGTTTTAATCTCTCTTTTTGGTAAATTTGGATGGTATTTTTTCTGGCTGAAAATTAGAAAAAGGAATCATATTCTCAAATCGTATTCTACTACTATATTATTAGCTTCATTATCTTCATTTTTGGGGTCCTTCTTTCTATTTGGTTTTCTACCTTTTGGATTCCAGTTAGGTTTATACATTATAATATGGAGTACTGTTTTAGGATCAATGTATTCTGCCCCTTTATTTTCAATACCTATCAGAGCAGCCTTAGTTTATGAAGCTGCAGAGAATTCCAATGAACCAAATATTGATATAGCTATGTCAAAAATATCAGGATCTTATTATGGATTATCATCATTTATCTCATCAATGGGTCCCGCTGCTGCATCACTATTAGTTGGCTTTATTCTATCTGGGGCAAATGAAGAAAATCCAATAGTACTTGTATTGCTTTCAGTCTCTATGGGTATTTTTTTCTTACTCTCGATGATTTTTATTAGAAAAATAAAAATACATCATATCTCTTTTTTTAATCATAAAGTTACAAAAGAAGTCTAAAATATTTAGATTTTAATACCTGCAGGATTTTTAATAAAAGCATCAATTAAACGTATTGTGTTATAAAGGTCTTGAAGTTTTAATAATGATGTAGGAGAATGAATATATCTACATGGAACGGATACAACTGAGCATGGTACACCTCTTCGAGAAATGTGAATTTTCCCCGCATCGGTGCCACCATAAAGTGGTTTTTTAATTTGATAAGGAATATTCTCTATTTCAGCATTTTTAATAATTCTTTTATTAATTTTAGGGTGTGAAATCATCGATCTATCAGCAACAGTTATTGCTGGGCCCTTTCCAATGTCTACTGGATTTTCTGATTCTCTAATGCCTGGTACATCAGCAGCCGTAGTATTTTCAATTGCTAGTGCTATAGTTGGATTTAACGCATAAGTCCCAGTTACTGCTCCTCTGCCGCCAATTTCCTCTTGTACTGCAAAATTAAAAAGAACTGTGTCATTATATTGCTCATTTTCCTTTAATAACTTCATGATTTGGAGAAGAACATTACAACCAGTACGATCATCAAAAGCCTTACCTCTAATCATTCCGTTTGGAAACTCTTCAAAGGGGGAATATAAGGTACCCGTTGTTCCAATAGAAATATTGTTATCTTGTACTTGTTCTTCTGATACTAATCCTATATCAATATACATATTAGAAACTTCAACCTGCTTTTTTCGTTCTTCTAGTGATGTAAGATGTGGTGGTTTTGATCCAATTATCCCATGAAAAATTTTCCCTGTATTAGATTTTAAAATCACAGATTGCCCTAAAAGAATTCTAGTATCAAATCCTCCTATTAACACAAATCTTAAGAATCCCTTTTTCTCTATATGGGAAATCATAAAGCCAATCTCATCAATATGGGCATCTAACAATATTCTATTATCTTTATTATTTCCCTCTTTAATAGCAAGAATATTTCCTAAAGAATCTATCCATACATTATCAGCCAACTCTTGAGTTTCAATTTCATTTAGAATAAAGTTGTTCACATCTTCTTCATGACCAGAGACCCCTATTAATGATGACAACTTCTCTTGAAGATCTTTGATGCTTTCAATATTTAATGTTTCACTTCTCATGATTTATCTTATTTGAAATAATTATCGAGAAACCAATATGATATAAAGAAAAAACCTTATTCAATATATATATTGAGTTTTTAAGTTATTAAAAATAAAATTTAATTCGAAAAAAATTTAAAAAATTCATTATTTTCGTGTCTTTTTTAATTCTGCAATGGTTTTTTCAGCTAAGATTATAGCATCGTCGTATTTAGATTTAAATTTCTTAACCTGTGCTTCAAGTTCAATTGCTCTATTATTTAATTCTAGCAATTCTTCAGTATCTTCCGTTAACGGAATCATATCTCCTTCCCCTTTCTCTGCCATCTCCTTGAGGTAATTATACTTTTCTTTCCATACTTCGATTTCAGTTTGTAATTCTTCAACAACTTCATCAGTAGCAATTAAGGGAATATTTTTTCCCTCTTTTACATCAGCTACTTTTTGCTTTAAACGTCCTACTTCATCCTCTAAATCTTGAATCCTTACTTTTAAAGCAGCTATTTCATCTAAGTAATCTGCAGCTTTTTTTGGTTCCATCATTTCTTGATACATTGATTTGCCTATTTCTAATTCATCCGCAGATTTTCCACCTAAAATTCTCTCTTTTCGCTTCTGTAATTCATCTACAGTACTCCCTGAAAGGAAATCCAATGGATTAAAACTCACACCTCCATGCCTTGTTCTCCTTGATCTTATTTTCACATAGAGAGGAATTCCCTTCACAGCTTCTCCACAAATTATAGCTTCTCCCTTATCCAATCCAGATATATCTGATTTATTTTCATTACTTAAATCTTCCGCACTCGAAATGGTAATTCCTATATCTCTGATATCAGAAAGGTTGTGAACAACCCAAGTTCCTGCTTGCGCTCTTATTGTGGTATCTAATAATTGTGGGCGCTGTGTTCCTATAACAATATTAGCCCCGAACTTCCTCCCTTCTTGAGCAAATAATTTTACAACTTCACATGTTTCTGTTTGTTTTTTTCCAGCAAATAAATGAGCCTCATCTAAGAACAAATAAAACGGAGGAATCTTTCTAGTTGTACTTGCTTCATATAATTTCTTCAGCAACTTACCGGCAACAGTTTCTTGAACTTCTAATGCCAAACCATTTAAATTCACGATAGTACAAAGGTTAGGAGCAACAATATCTGCAGCGCTCAACGAAAATAAGTACTCAATATCAATATCCCCACCTTTATTTTTCTTTAAATCAGAAAATTCAATAATTTTATCTACGAATTCACTCTCACCTTCTCCAGTATCTTCACTTGCAACCTTTAGACTCCCGTATTCTCCATGTCTATCTAATATTACAACAGGAACGCCCTTCTTAAGAAATTCTTCGCATAAAACACCCATAGTATAGGATTTTCCAGAGCCAGATTTTCCAGTAATGAAGATTCTACCAAAATTCTTTATTAGTAAATAGATTTCATAAGGATAACCTATGAGTTTTCCTAAAGATAAAGATTCCTCTGGGGGGTTGAAGATTCCTAAAATCTTTGCGATTTGTTCTTCTTTTGCCATGAAGATATCCAAACCAATTTCAAAAGGCCTTGTTGGCCTTTCTCCTAATACAGATAATTTTGCCATCCGTCCCTTTTCATCAGCCCACATGTCGGTAATATATAGTACATAATATTGTTTGTTCCCTTCTTCATCTTTTTCACCATAAACCACCAAATAATTATTCCTTTCAACTGAAGGACCTTCAAGTACAACAGTAACCGTATGAGTTGTCGTTTTACCAGTAAGTCTACCTACAGGTTTTTCTTCTTGTGTGTCTTCTTCTGACATTAGTACCACATAAATTAATATAAGTTATAATGATCTTAGAAATTTTAATAATATAAATCTACGCGAATTTTTATTAAAATTGCTAATCTTTAATATCTTTAAAATATAATTTAAGTTTTAAATATAATACTCTTTTTTATCATATTAATTGGCTTATATGACTCTTTTGCTCTTCTTAAACCCTCTATTCCCAGATCTTGTTCTCTATTAACATAAATGGCATCTTCATAGCAACTTTTTAAAAAGAAATTATTGATTGCCTGATATGCACCCTCGTATTCCGCATGAGCTTTCTCAATATGAATCACTATAGTTCCATCATTTAACATTTCACCAAATGTATAAGCAGCACATTTATCTTCAACACAGAGTAAACCCCCACTAAAACCAAGTGCTTCAAAATTATCTAAAGCTTCATATATAGCCTCTTGTTCTGCTTCTAGACTTTCATCTTCAGTGCAAGCTCTCATTATACACCATTCTAATTGAAGCTCTTTGCATTTTTCCACGAGATCTCCTGTTATTAATTTAAAATCATAATTATAATTGTTAAGGAATTTATGTAACCACCTTCGATTTTGTCTATATTTGTTTCCCGCTAAATTAAGAATTTCTTCTTTGTTATAAACGTAGTCCCAATTATTTCGATCTTTAAGATGATCCATATTTAATTTATTGAATTTCTCATTTTGAGTTAACTTTTTGCAAATTTTCTCAGGAACTCTATGGATTTCTATATTACTATTATTCTCAAATAATTCAATAATGATTTCATCTGGATTTGGACCAATTGGAGGAAAGAAGTAAATGTAATCTTTAGAGTCAGTATTAATTGGTTTTTTCCTATTTTTTAGATAATCATTAGAAAATAAGATCAAATGTTCCTTAAATTCCATAAATAAGAAATTATAATATTTCCTCCACATGAACAGGTTTGTAAAGGTAAATTCAGAATTTTCTGGTGGATATTTTTGGAAATACTCATCAAACAGTTTTTTATGAGTTATTTCAATAGGTTTTCCCGTGCTAAGATCCATGGTTTATTTATTATTCTTTTATTAATTCTATTATTGCTTTAATAAAATTTTCCACATCTATTAGTTTTTCTTTTGTAAAAACAAGAACTTTAGAATTATCATTATATTTCGTTTTCTTTTTCTCAATTAAAAAGTACAGGTACAATCATACATGAGATTAAACTTTTTTATATAATGAGACTTTCAACTAATTATGAATTTTTGGTTAATTTTAAGAATTATTTTCCTAATATTTCTAATAATTCTAGGATCTTTCTTCTTTATAGTATTTGTAATCCTAAGAATTATCCGAAGATATTATAAATTTCCTATCCCTGGGTTCATGACTCGTTTGATAGATAATCCAATCCGTAGAAGATTTATACAAAAACCGAATCGTATTGCTGAACGGATGCGTCTTGAACCTGGCATGATTGTTGTTGAAATTGGCCCTGGAAAAGGTAGTTATACTAAGGCAGTAGCGGAAAAGGTTTTACCAAATGGCAAAGTGTATGCTATTGATATACAAGAATCAGTAATTAACCGTTTAAAAAGAAGGATTAAAAAAGAGGATATTTCTAACATTGTTCCGAAAATAGATGATGCTTTTAACTTATCCTTTGAAAATAAAAGTGTTGATCGCATTTTTGCCATTGCTTGCCTACCTGAAATTCCTGATCCAGTTAAAGCTCTAAAAGAATTCCATAGAATATTGAAACCTAGCGGAATTATCTCTCTTAGTGAGTTATTTCCAGATCCAGATTACCCACGACGAAAAACTGAAAAAAAATGGGCTGAAATCGCTGGCTTTGAATTAGATGAAGAATTTGGTAATTGGTTTGTATATCAATTAAATTTTAAGAAAAAGTTAATTCATTGATTTAAAATTTATATTACTAGACATTTTCATTATCCTGGACCTAATTATATCTTTTTGTCTGCAGATGAAGCTTTAGTAGGACCTTATCCAGAGATGAGATTTGTACCTACTGGAGGAATAAATAATGAAACTTTAATTGAATATTTAAAGTTAAGTAATGTTATTGCCTGTGGATTTATTACTATATATAAAGATCGTGCCTTAAATATGTGAAAGTTTTTAAAATTTGGTATTCCTTTATTTTAATTATAAATGTTTAGAAATTTCCATTGCTGTTAAAACTAGTTTCTAAAAAATGAAGTGAATAATATGTCAAAAATAGGAAAAATGCCAAAAGAATGCGAAGAATATATGACTCCGATGGAAAGAATAACAGGTCTTTTAACGCGAAAGAAACTTGATAGAGTTCCGTGCTTTCCCTTTGTTTCAGCAGCAGCGGCTCAAATTAGAAGGCTAAACTATGGCGAATATGCTACTAACCCAGATTTATTCTTAAGATGTCAAATAGAAGCACAACAGCTTATCGGATATGATGGTATTACAGCAATGCCAGATCTTTGCGTTGAGGCTCAAGGTTTTGGAGCTAAAATTATATATCCCCCAGACAATGCTGCTTATCCAGATCCATATAATCCAATAATTAAATCTCCAAATGATTACAAAAACATAGGTAGATTATTTGATTGGTCCCATGCTGATAGGATGAATAACCAAATAAAAGTTATTAAAACTATCAAAGAAGAGCTACCTGATTTGATGATTGGAGGTATGACAATTGGTCCATTAGGATTAATAAGTCGTCTTCGCAATGTTAATGAGCTCGTAAGAGATTTCGCACACCATAAAGATAAACTCCATGATGCACAAGAAATTATAACTGATATTCAGATAGAATATATTGAAAAACAGATTGAGTCAGGAGCTCGAACAATTATGGTCCCCGTAGTTTTAGCCGAGAGAGAGCTAATGAGTAAAGAAATGTGGTTAGAATTAGATATGCCCTATCAAAAGAAGATTGCTGATTTTGTACGGAAGAAACGAGCGTTTTATATGGTTCATACTTGTGGTCGAGGTCCCTATTTTGATCTTTTAATCGAACATCTTCGACCTGTCTTAATTCAGAACGCATTCCTCCCTGATGGTGTAAAAACTGAACAGGAAATGGTTGAAAAATATGGTAAAAAATTAATTTTTTTAGGATTTTTAAGCGTTTCATTACTTGCGTGGGCAAATCCTCATGAAGTTATAAAGGAATGTAAAAGAGAACTTGAAGTCTTTGGAAAGTCACCAGCTGGCTATATTCTTGGTGCATCATGTGAATACCCCCCGTATGCACCTTTATACAATGCAATGGCAATTGTGAAAGCCGCCAGAACATATGGTAAAAATTTTCAAACTGGTATGGGAGCAAATTATGAAAATGAAGGAGGAGGTTAATAATCATGTCAAAAAAAGAAATTTTATATAAGTTAAAGCAAAGTGTTTTAAATTTTGATGAAAAAACCGCTGTAAAAGCTGCTAAGGAAGCAATAGATGCGGGGATTGACCCGCTCGAAGCAATAAAAGACGGCTTATATCCAGGCTTAAAAGAAATTGCAGATCAATATGAGCAAACTTATTATATAACAGACATGATATTAGCCTCAGATGCTTTTTATGCAGGCACAAATATTTTAAAATCCAAAATAGCCCCAGAAAAAGTTAAGGCAATTAGTAAAGGTATTGCTGTTCTTGGTGTTGTTAAAGGAGATGTCCATGATCTTGGTAAGAATATGGTCAAATACTTATTTGAAGCTGAAGGTTTCGAAATTATTGATCTGGGATTTGATGTTCCCGCTGAAAAATTTGTTGAAGAAGCAGAAAAAAATAATGCAAACCTTATTCTAATTTCAGTAATGTTAAGCTCTATGTTCCCTGAAATCGGAAAAATCGTTAAATTAGCTAAAGGGAGAAACTTGCAAGCAAAAGGAGTAAAAATTATGGCTGGTGGTGGGCCTGTTACAGAGAATATATCATTTCAACAAGGTGCTGATGGATGGGCTCTCACAGCTCCTTTAGCAGTTAAAAAAGCTTTGGATCTCCTTAATTAATTCTCGCAACTCTATAAACAAAAATATCACCATAGAAACATAAATCTAAATTTTTTATTTAAAATTGAATAGTGATCCCATTCTTTTATGCGGAGCCACCCTTTTGTAGGAAATATACCCACTGAGGAAGTTTTCACAACTAAATAATTTTAGAATTTTTAAGCATTGAAAAAAGAAATCTTAAAGGTTTATCATTTAAAATTCTTACATCTACAGGTTTAATCCCTTCAAAAGTATCTCTAAGCTTTTTTTCTAATTTTCCAGCTATTTTTGCTTCATACATTAGCTCAGGTTTAAAACTATCGTTAATTAATAATCCAATATCAATATCTTCATAAAAATCACTGTATAATACAAAACCATAAAGATAAGATACAATTATCTCTTCTCTTTCTGTTAAAATTTCTGTTAATGTCTTCTTTATTTCTCCAATTGTGGTTACACTTGATAGACAATATTTTATCAGAGGTTCCAATGATGGCAAGCTCAAAGTATTTGGCATATTCAACGGTGAATTGGTTCGAGTATTCGGAGATCATAAAGGGCAGTCAGTATCTACTATAGCAATTTCGTATGATGGCAAATATGTAGCGAGTTCTTCGGATACTCTCGTGAAGCTGTGGGATTATGAAACAGGTACATTGCTACATTCCTTTGAAGGTCATAAAGATTCTGTAAATGCTTTAGCATTTGATCCTGAAGTCCACTATTTAGCTAGCGGATCAAGTGACTATGATATGAATGAATGTTCCATAAAAATCTGGGATTTAAGAAAAGGGCAATTAAAAACGACTAAGGGTTCTCACTGGGGTTCAATTACTTCACTTTCATTTTCATCTAATGGTGATTATTTAGTAAGCGGGGCATTTGATAAAACTGTTAACGTATGGGATACCATAAAAGGAAGGCTTATCACCACGTTAGTAGGACATGAACATGCGGTCATTGATGTTGCAATTACAGACGATGGGCAAATAATAAGTGCCTCATATGACGAGACTATTAAAGTGTGGGATATTGATACAGAGAAGATACTCAGAGAGATGACATTTTGTAAATCGGAAAATCCGAAATCAAGGTTTGGAATCGTTACTTTTGTTGTAACTCCTGACCAAGAATTTGTTATCACCGGTCTACAAGGTCCTTCCCTCGAAGATGGAGGTATGTTATTTATTTGGAGGCTTTCAGATGGAGAGATTGTGCAAACTTTGCCAATTATACAAGATTTTCACGGATATTATGAGGAGCTAAATCACTTAGCAATATCTAACGATGGTGTCTTTATCCTCTCCGCTTCACGGGAAAGAATGGTGAAAGTGTGGATGGAGTTCATGGAATATATGGACTTTGAAGAAGCCATTCAAGAACTCTATGAATAGACTCATAGAAGGGGTATATTAATTATAGTTATATTTTCCTTTTTATAATTTTTATAAGGTTTATATTTGAAGGAAATCTAATTAAGCGTAAGATAAGAATCAACCAAATATTTTTTTAGGAACGGCAAGAGTCTTTTTTCTTTAAAAATAATTGGGATGATATAGTTTAAATTTATACACTCTAGGAGGAAAAAAGAATGAAATCAAATCTAAAATTAATTTTAATAACTTTAGGATTTGCATTTGCTTTTTCAGCTATAATTAGCACTAGTCTCAATTTTAATTCAGGAGCCAACGATAAAAGTTCAGAATATGTGAATTTGAAGAACTCAGCAGTATCGGGGAAAATTCACATAATTGGTAATTCGGGCTGGTTAGATTTTAGAAATGATGGAAAATGTACAGGTGAAGGCACTTATTCCGAACCGTATCTTATAAAGGATTTGGTAATAAATGGTGGAAGTTCAGGAAGTTGCATTTGGATTGAAAATTCTGATGTGTTCTTTAAGATCGAAAATTGTACCGTTTTCAATGCCCAAGGTCCGTATCCTCATTATGAAGCGGGAATTAAACTATCTAGCGTTAGCAATGGTAAATTAATTAATAATAATTGTTCGTTTAATGAATTTGATGTACGGTGCAGTGGAATATATTTAAATGAGAGTGATTTTAATATTATTTCGGGAAACAGAGTAGAGAGAAACGAACTTGCGGGAATATATATCCGTAATGGTTTTTATAACACCATATCAGGAAACATTGCAATAACTAATGTGTGGGCAGGGATCCATATAACTGGTGGTTATAATAATACTGTCTTGGAGAACACAGCTATTGATAATGACAGTGGAATCACTTTAGAATCTACTGATTATAATCTTGTTTCAGGTAATATAATAAGAAAGAATTATGAGGGAATAATATTGTGGGAAAGTGATTTTAACATTATTATAGGAAACAAATTGTCTGATAATAGATATTGTATTAATGTGTACAGTGGTGAAAATAATATTATACGTAATAACAGTTGTGGTAATGATCAAATCCCAGGATATAATCTATTTTTTCTAATTACTATTATTCCCTTTGTAGTAATCTTCATATCCACCAAGTTAAAGAGACAGAAAGTAAAACAAGCAAAATATTGATAAAATAAGACTTTTTTTATTTTCTCTTATAGTATTCATCTCGGAATGATATATTCAGTTTTAGCGGATTTTTCGATTTTCTTCATTTTATCAGAATTTTTTTCAACATTTTCTCCTCCGATAAGGGTTCCATCTTTCCTAAAATTATACAACCTATACATATCGCCGTAATCTAAGGCTACAACATAAAAAGGGACTTGCGTTTCTTTTATTGTTATGGCTGGAATTGGACCCCCAATCGATAGGATTTTCTCATCTTTAACTCTTAAAACTCGTACATTTTGAGGTCTTTTTTCCCGAAATTCTCGTTTCGCAAACTTAACAATTTCTTTTAGGGCAGTTCGTTCTGTGAATTTCGGCATATCAACACACAATTAGGAACGATCCTTTATTAATTCATCTACAGCTCGATATTCAGATGCAACCAGGAATAAAGATAAAATAAAAAAAAGTAAATTAGACGGTTCCACAGACTCGATTCAGTCTACTTTTAAGACCAATCAGAGCGCTTACCAAGTAAGCTAATCGAGGTAATTCTTGCTCTTCTTCCATTTGGGTTGCATAGACAGTATCGACTCTGTTGCGTAAGTCCTTGAGAAATTCTTCCGAAGTGTTGATCTTTTCCCCGAAAAAAGTTTTTTCTGCTATCATTTTCACAATAATCACTTCTTTTTAATTGAATAAGTTGATGATTATTGCATTTAATTATACGAATATAAAAACAAAAAAATTTGTCGTGAATGCATTTAGAAGAAAAATTTTATGTGGTATTTAAATAGTCAATCTAGAATACAGGTACGATCGCTATTTTTTTCGTACCACATTTTTTTTAATATTGCGAATATACTTATCGCCCCTCTGGGAGTAATTTTTATTTACTCCTCTTTTTCTTACTTTTTTTTCTCTTTATAAATCTTTAATAAGATTTGGTTGTATGAATAAACTTCCAAGATGGATAAAAATAATATTATTTTGGGCAATTGTAGCACCGTTGTTATTCTTCACTCTAGAGGATTTTATTTCTTTTTTACAAGGGTTATCTCTCGATATGTATAATATCGTTGCTGATTTGGAATATTATATCTTCGATTATGAACCGCATCCGAATGAGCTATTAATAGTTCAGACCCTATACGCAATTCTGCTTATCTACTGTCTTTTTAGTATTAGTTCCAATATCCTTCAATCATATCCTACTCCACAAGAGCATCCGTTAGGCTCTACAATTTTATATAAATAAAATATGGTTGATTACTATGAGCTATTCAGAAAAGGAATTACATCAGGCTTTATTAATGTTATCCACCTTGATGACTACAAAAATAATCGGTAATATTAATCCGAATCCCGGAGATGCTGAGTTTATGGCTCAACTCAGGGTGTATATTTATAAAGTCTTCACAGATAACTCCAAGGCGCAGAATGACCAGACTCGTATCCAGACTCAATTAAGAACCTTCTTAAAAAAGGGCAAATCTTGGGAAAAAATGGAGACTCCAATTCCAGATGTGTCCGTCATCAAGGTTCCTGTAAAGAAGCAGAAGATGGCTGCGCTAAATCTAGTTGTCAGCCACATGAAAAGAGAAATTGACGTTAAAAATAATCAGGTATTCCAAAAACTCAGAGGGATATTTGTTGATCATCGTGTGAATTCTCTCATAAAGGAGATCGATCGAGTAAATAAGATGAGAATACGTTTAAATAATTAATACGTTATTTTACCCCTCTTTTTCTAAATCTAACTTAATTGATCAAAGACTAGTGTCCCTATAGATTTTTATATAATCATCCCTTATGTTTTAAATAATAAACAAATTCAAAATCCATTAGAGATAAGTTAAAATGAGATCGAAAGACAAAATAGTTTTATTTTTATTTGGGATTATATTAACATTTGGACTATTACTCATAATTCCCAATACAGTAGGGATTCAGAGAGAAGCCACAATATCAACTGTAGCAGAGAAGGACACATATGTATCTACTTATTACCCAACATCAAATTATGGGGGAATTGATTATCTCCAGACTGGTTTTGGTATATTTGGTGATATCATAGAAGCATATTTTTATTTTGATTTTTCCGATAAACCATCTAGTTTCATTAGAGCCGAGATATCCTTAGATTTTTGGGCTGTATATGAAACTGCGAATTTTACGGTGTGTTTGATTGAAGAGGAGTGGAATGAGCTCACTATGACATGGATAAATAATAAACCAAGCAAAAGCCAAGTTTTAGGTCATATTATCGTATCTTCTAACGATATTTATACAATTGATATTACATCATTAGTAGCAGGAAGAACAGCTATTTCTATATGTGTTTATATAGATATTGATAATTATGTTGATGAATATGCATATATAACTTCGAGGGAGGGATACTATTTTGCTGAAGATGCACCTCAACTAATTTGGACTTATATGGAAACTGCAGAGATTACAATAACAAATCCAACTTCTTCAAGTAATTGGGAGGATTTATATACATATACTATAGAATGGACGTCACTAGGTTCAATTGAAGATGTTAAAATAGAATTATACAAAGGATCATCGGTTGTTGAAGAAGTTACGTGGGTACTCGGATATACTGAAAATGACGGTGCATATGGTTTTTATGTGTCTTCTGCTGAGAATCATGAAGGGACGGATTACAGAATAAAGATCACAGATTACGACGACTCAAGTGTATATGGCTATAGCGATTATTTTTCAATAAATACGGGGAACGGAGATGGTATTGGTGATGGATTACCTTTCGATATTCCAAGCTATAATGTACTTATCATTATCGGAATAATCAGCATATTTATCATCATATTTACTAAGAAGAGGCTAAAAGGACTTAAGTGAATAATTAATTTTTTTTCATTTTTTTTTTTCATTTTCATTTTTTTTTATATCAATCCCAATTTTTAATAAATTACCCTTCAATTTTCAGCGGTCTATTTACTTCTAAACTATTCTTAGCAATGACCAACTCACTCTGCTCTTCATACACGATTACCCTCTCAACGTCATTTTTCGAGATTGTTTTATTCCCATAATTCTTCACTTCGATGAAACTATTCAAAGGTGAAAAGAGCTGTTTCTTATTAACCACGCCGATAATCTTTTTGGTCGCATTCCACTCGGTGTCAAAAAAGTAAATCTTACATATAAGGTCCTCATTCAACATATAATAATATCAGAGAGAATCTATTTAAAGAAAAATTAAATTCGGTAATTCTCAAGAATCTTTTTTCTAAATAGAATAGCAACCGAGATAACCGAAAACACTATAATAAGTTCATATGAATTTATTATAATCTCTTCTTCTTTAATATGTATATCAATTTCAATATATCCTCCAACTATATCTGTATTACGGAAACCTAAATCAATTTCACGATCACCTTCTCCATGATCGGAAGTTTTACCCTCACTAATAGTACTCATACTATTATAAGAAGTAACATTTACCGTAAAAGAGTTATTATAAGTTCTGAAACTCCATTGAATAATACGTTCCTTTCTAATTTCTTCATTTGATACTGGTTCATTGAAAAGATATATACATCTTTCGATCCAATCATCTGGAGCCATATAAATAGTTTCTTTTAATTAGAATATTAATTCTTTTTTTAAGTTTAATAAAAATTAAAAGTCATCAAATTTATTCCATCTATCATTATCTCCATTGTTTTCATTATTATTAATATAAAAACTTACATTAACGTCATATTTTTAAATAAAAAATATACTTTCCTTATATAATACAAGATTATTTTAAGATGCCAAGTAAAAGAGCAGATGGAACTCTAGTCTTCATAGTGATTGTATATGGTCCATCCATTAGTGAAAATATTAAAGTATTTAAATGGATTCATGAAAAAGAAAAAAATGAAGAAGGTATTAATATAAAACAAATACCTATGGGGCAAAATATTCTACAATCTGTTGACTTACCCATTGGAAAAGTGTCTAACGTAGTTTTTCAACTTATTACTGTTACAGGACAGCAAGGACACAAAATCAAATATGAAAATTTACTAAAAGGCGTTGATGGAATCTTATTTATATGGGATAGTCTATTAGACCAATGGAGTGAAAACATATGGAGTTTAAATGAACTATTGCGGCTTTATGGTGATAAACTTATACTTACAGAAGTACCTATAGTTGTACTTGCTGACAAACGTGATTTAGAGGACATTGTGGAGATATCTAAAATCCGCCAAGCACTTGATACAGCAAAATTAAATCATGTACTCATTTATGAGACAATCGTTGACCAAGGAATTAACGTAAAGAGAGCTTTTGTTTATGTAGGTCGACAAACAGTATTAAACCATTATAGAAAATTAGGCATTAATGATTATAAATGCCCCCTTTGTTATTCTTCACTTTCGGGTAATCAGGCTCAGAGATTTATGCATGGAGAAATCATACGATGTAAGTATTGCGATGTAGAATTTAATGCAGAATTAACTTCATTAAAGCTTTAACTTGTTCTAAAAATCCAGGATATATTTCTATTTATCATTCTGATACCTATTTGATACCTACATATTTATTGTCTTATAAAAATCATTCTTCAAATTCTCGGCTTTTTTTACTAGTAAATCAAAATTGAATCTTTTAGCTTCTGCTATGATTTCATCAATCCTTCTAATGACTGAGGGAGGAATGTAGAAAACAATGGGAAAAAATTCTTCAAAAAATTCTTCAATCTCTAATAAATTATCTTTAAGAGCCTTCCATTTGATTTCTTCTTCCATTTTAATGAAGTAAGAACCGAACTCATCTGGGTTGGATACAATTTTTCCGTGAATCTTTTTTTGTTGAATCAGTTTCTTCAGATTTGCTTTTATAGATTCGATAGCACTTTCAACAATTTGGGCCGTTTTAGCTAATTCTACTTCCAAATCCGATTTATTCTCTATTGTCTCAAATTTAAACCAAAGCAACGGGTCTAACCCCAGACTTATACGAATTCTGTTAATAAAGTAATATCTGTAAGGAAAAGGTGCTGGAAAAAACTGTTCTGCAATTTTTTCAATGGATACTTTATCATAAGGCTTTATACATTCTATTAAATCTCTTTCAAATTGAGTTATAATTTCTTGAACCTCATTTAATTTTAATAATGAAGTTTTTAAGTCCACTGGTTCTTCTGGTTGCAATTTGGGATTAACTCGGAGACATTTATCAATATCGTTTTTAGATGAATTATCTTGCATAAAATCATAAGATTTCTTTAAGCAATATAATGCACATGAATAATTTTTAAAGCCGTTAAAGTATATAAGTCCCAAAGTATGCCATATTGATGCTAAATTTTTTATAATTTTTTCAGGATGATATTTATTAATTATAACAAAACTATCGAAAGTTTCAAGAATTTTCTTCCAAGCTTCAAGAGACTCGCCCCACTTATTCATAAAATAATAGATTCTGCCAATTAATATTAAAGCATCATAATAATTCGGAAATACTTCAATAGCTTGTTTAAGATTGCTTAGCGCGTCTGCATAATTTTTTATTTCTATAAGGTTAACTGCCTCATCCACTAATTTTTTGGCCTTTTTTGGAGGTATATATGACATTTATTTTCACTTCTTTATCGACTTCATTATTAATTTTTACCAAACTTTGTAATTCTCCACTCTGCTAAAGCAAGACATGAGTGTTCATTATCTTTCTTGTTAAACTTTCCTTAGTATGATCTCTTATCCAACATATCTTTTTTTGAAAATAATGTAAAACTAAAAATATATAAATATTTCTATGGAGAGACATTTTCTGAATTATAACAGAGGAAAAAATATACCCCAAATATAAAGAATTTACCGATTATTACTTTATGACATTCTGTTAGTTTCTAACGACGATGTCTTTAGTTTGAATGTAATGAACGTGCGATCGATAATTTTATTATTATAATTTTTCTCTGCATATTTAAGATATTACCTAAAAATATTTAGTATTATCTAATTTAATAAAATTAATACAAAAGTAAACTTAACAAAGCCACCTAAATGCAGAACTTGAAGTAGAAATAAGCATGTACGATGCAAGGTTTCAGATCATCATTTTTGGAGATGCTGGTTGTGGAAAATCCAGTCTTGTGAAGAGATTTATGACAAATTTATTCGTACCGAATTGTACGAAAACTATTGGTGTAGATTTCGAAGTAAAGAGTTTTATCATGGGCAAACAAAATATAAAACTTCAGATTTGGGATCTTGGTGATGAAAGACGGTTCAAGTCTTTGCTCCCTACTTACTCGCAAAGTGCTAAAGGCGGGCTATTCATGTATGATATTACCAATTATTTTTCCATAGCTCATATTGATGATTGGTTAAGCGTAATTAGAAAAGAAAAAAGAGCAGAAGATTGGTTTCCAATAATAATGGTTGGAGGAAAAGCTG
>JAUVXW010000013.1 GCA_030603385.1 Promethearchaeota archaeon
CACGCCCAATATGCGACCGTGAAGCGAACGTGGAGAATCAGGGAGGTAAATACGGGAAACCTCGCACGATTTGAAGATAACCTGAAACAAGTAGGAGGAGCCTAAATGATTTTGTCGAGTGAGTGGGGATCAACAATTAAGTTTTTTTTTAATTAAATCAAAACACACAAAATTTTATAAACTAAATTTTCTTTAATAATAAAATTCAAAATTTTTTACTTTTTAATTCGAGAATTCTTCAATTAAATAGTAAAATCTCTCGAAGTCGGTGATTTTTAGATGTCAGGATATTACAGAAATAAAGTCCACTCAAATGAGCTTATAGCGACATTTGATGATGTTTTAATACTACCTGGTTTTACAGATTTTTCTCCAAGCCAAGTTGATTTATCTTCCAAATTAGGAAAGTATAATCTTAATCTTCCTATAATGTCATCTGCGATGGATACTGTTACGGAGGAAAATATGGCAATAAACATGGCTTTACATGGAGGTCTTGGTGTTTTACACCGTAATTGTTCTTATGAAAGGCAATTGGAAATGTGTAGGATCGTCAAGAGGGCTAGGTCCTTTGTTATTGATGACGTAGCAACTATTAGTCCAAATGCAAAGGTAACAAAAGCGAAATTTATGATGGAAAATTACAACATAAGCGGTATTGTAGTAACTAACGATGAAAAGAAGGTATGTGGAATATTTACTAAAAGAGATATTCCTTTCTTTGAACCAGATATAAAAAATGGAGCTATTAAAGACTACATGACTAAAGAAGTGATTTCTATTAAACCAGGTGCATCGCGAGAAGAGGCACTGAAAATTCTATATGATTCCCGCAAAGAAAAATTACCCATTATTGATGAAGACGGTTTTTTAAAAGGATTAATTACAAAAAAGGATTTAGCCCCAGAATTTCCGTTAGCTTCTAAAGATGAAGAGGGACACTTGCTATGTGGAATGGCTTTATCTCCTAAATTTCCAGAATCATCCCATTCCCAAGATTTATTGAAAGAAATAGACAAATATGTTGATATTTTCTTTATTGATGTAGCTGATTTTTTCAAGAAAGATGATATTGAGGGTACAGTAAAATTAATGAAATTTTTAGATTCTGATTTTGTGCTAGGTAATATAGGTACCTATCAAGCAGCAGAATATTTAATGACAAAAGTCGATTTTGTAGAAGAGAGATTTATTGGATTAAAAGTAGGAATGGGTTCAGGTTCGATTTGTACAACTTCGCAACAAACAGGTGTAGGTGCTCCAACCCTTTTTGCAACAGCTCATGTAGCTGATGCTATACAAGATTATAATCCCCACCTATCATTAATTGCAGATGGGGGGTTTAAGAATCCCGGTGATTTACCAAAAGCATTTGCAGTGGGTGCCGATTTAATCATGTCTGGACATTTCTTTGCAGGTACCGAAGAAT
Source organism: Promethearchaeota archaeon (assembly GCA_030603385.1). Lineage (GTDB taxonomy): Archaea > Asgardarchaeota > Lokiarchaeia > Sigyniarchaeales > SOKP01 > Loki-b32. Next base: position 1,430 of record JAUVXW010000013.1, read on the forward strand.
CTCCCGGTTTTATAGATACTATCGCTGGGAGAAAAGTAAAAGTTTATAGAGGTATGGGATCAAAAGAAGCGAGGACTTCAGGATATATTTCGGATAGATACGTTGAGGGGTCGAAAATGCTAACAGAGGGTGTATCTAATTATGTCCCTTATGTAGGAGATGTTTTAGGTGTATTAGCAACTTTAAAAGAAGGTTTAGCAAATGGAATGATTTATGCAGGTGCTGGATCTATTAATGATATGAAGAAAGTAACACTTGGGATCGTCTCTGTTGTAGGTCAACGCGAGACCGCCCCTCATGATCTAATTGGAAAATATTAGACTTTTCCATTTTCTCTTTCCAATTTATCAAATATCTATTAAATAATTTTTAACCACAACAAACTTTAGTTTGTTAAGATTATTGTTACTAACCACTTAAGAACGAATAAAATGGTTGCTTATGAAAAAAATCGAAAGAGCATTAGTAAGTGTATTTGATAAGAATAATGTTTTAAGTTTTGTTAAAGTGTTAGTAAACGAATTTGGAGTTGAAATTCTCTCAACTGGAGGAACAGGAAAATTATTAGAGAATAATGGCATTAAAATTATCAAAATCTCTGAGTATACTGCGTCACCTGAAATGTTTGATGGGAGAGTAAAGACCCTGCACCCTAAAATTGAAGGTGGTATTCTTTATCGCAGAGCTTTGGAGAAAGATATTGAAGATGCTAAAAAATATAACATCCTTCCAATTGATATGGTTATATGCAACCTATATCAGTTTAAAGAGGCTATATCTAAACCTGATATTACCTTGGAAGAAGCTTTAGAGATGATTGATATTGGTGGACCAACTATGATTAGAGCTGCTGCTAAAAATTTTCCAGATGTTGTAGTTGTTCCTCATGTAAGATATTATGATCAAGTTATTAAGGAATTAAAGGAGTATAACGGTCAAGTAACTGATAAAACAAGAGCAGAATTAGCTCAAGATGTTTTTACTATAATGGCGGACTATAATGCAGCAATAGCCAATTTTCTTCAATCTTATTATAACCCAGATAAAGTTTTTGGAAAATATATAATTAAAGTTTATGAAAAAGTTCAAGACTGTCGATACGGGGAGAATTGGGATCAATCTGCAGCCTACTATAGAGATCTTTCAGCAAAATACGGGCTTCATCGCTTTAAACAGTTAGGAGGTAAACAGATTTCATTTAATAATTTTCTGGATATTGATTCTTGTGTACAAATGTTACTAGATTTTGATGAAGAACGCTATGTCACAGCAATTCTAAAACATACATCTCCTAATGGCATAGCAACTGACAAGAAAAATCAATTAAAATCTGTCCAAATGGCATACAATTGTGACCCAATGTCTGCATTTGGAGGAATCTGGGGTGTAAACAAAGAACTAACTCCTGATGTTGCAGATTTCATCATAAACAAGGAAAAAATCTTTGTAGACGTTATACTAGCACCTTCATTTGATCCTAAAGCTCTTGAAATTTTGAAACAGAAGCAAAATATGAGAATATTAGAATTAGGTGATTTCCTTGAAAAAAAAAACGAAATCTACGAAAACTTAGAGATTCGCTCCACTTTAGGTGGTGTATTAATTCAAGAATATGATAGTAAACCTGTGATTAAAGAATGGAATGTAGTAAGTAAAAGGAAAGTAAATGAAGTCGAAAAGGAGGCATTAATTTTTGCTTATAAAGTTTCAAAATGGGCTAAATCAAATTCTGCCTGTTTTGCCCAAGAACATGGGGGTGGATTTTATACAATTGGGATAGGTGCTGGACAACAAAGTAGGGTGCATGTAGTTAAATTAGCTGCTCAAAAGGCACGTGAATTTGGCCATGAAGAAGAATTAAAGAATTCTGTAATGGGAACTGACTCTTTCATTCCATTTCCTGATGCCTTAGAAGCTGCTGTTAATGTAGGTGCAAAAGCAATAATACACCCTGGCGGGAGTATAAGGGATGAATTAATTATTAATCGTGCTGACGAATTAGGATGTGCATTAGTATTTTGTGGCAAAAGAGTATTCCGACATTAAATTTAGCTTAAGATTAACCGCTTTATCTCTTACTTTTTTGATAAATTTAGACTTTTAGGTAATTCTTTTTTAGAATAAAAAAACTTTATAAAGATTAAATCACAAAGATCAAAAAGATCATTTTGACTTTTTAAATTTATAATTTAATTGAGGAGAGTATAACTAAATAGTTTCTTTTAAGAGGAGCTCTTATAACTATGGATTTTTTCTTGAATAACTTGAAAGAGACGCTTGATGCTATAAATAAATTAATTGAAAATAATGTATATATAGTTAATACTAAAAGAATTAGAAGATGTTTTAATATTAAATCATCAAATCGTTCTAAGATTAATTTTATATGGAGAGCCCTAAAATTCCTTGAGGATGAAGGAATTTTAACTTTAAATGGCATCACAAATCCTAAAACATATAAAATATTGGCAGACCAAAAAATAGATGTACATAAATTCCTTACTCAATTAGAAAAAGATAAAAAACATTAACTTGAATTTAAATATAATTTACTCACCAATTCCATAAGTTTATTTTTAGAATCTATATCCTCTGGATTATTAATTAATCGTTTTTGGTAAAAGATTATATTTGGATATTTCACTTCAAGTCTATTAAACAGCTTTACCCAGGATTCAAAGTTATTTAAATTTTCATATACTTCTGGATCATCTTCAAATAATTTTAGCTCCTTCTTCTCCTGAGTTGAGAAAATTTTTTTATATTTTTTAACGCTAACACCTTGATCTTCTAGAAATTTCTTATTAGCTCTACGAACAAAAGCATCTAAGCCACTTCTCCACCTTACATATTTCTCATTTATTTTATCAATTATTTCCTGGATTATTTTAATTTCTTGAGGAAAAATTGTTTCTTCATTCTTTGTTAATATTTTTTTAATCTTTTCAAATTCTGATTCAAATATTTGAATATAATTATTTACATTTTTCTCTAATTCAAATAGAACTGTATTATAATCCTTAGCAAATAATACTTCATCACTATAAAAAGTTAAAGTTTCTTCATCGAATGTGCCTTTTAACTTCCTGTTTTTTATTAAATCATCAAAAATTACTCTCAATAATTCAATTTCATCCTGATTTAAATCTTTTCCATAAAATAAATCACTAAATGAAAAAATGCTACTATTTTCCAGCATTAAGTTACGAATTCCTCTTTCTGTAAAAAATTTTATTTGTCCTTCATGTTCATAGAAAAGACCTTTCAATTTACCATCCTTAAGTAAATCCTTTGTTAAGTCTTCAATCAAATTAGATCTAATATTTAAATTTCCTAAAACAAGGTAATCTTCTGATTTTGATTTATCTAACAACAAATATTTAATATCCTTCTTGGCCTCTTCAATTTTTACTGGATTGAATATTAGTAGATCATCTTTTTTAAAGTAAGTAATCCCTAATTCATCAATATATTTTATAAAAGTTTCTAAATCCATTCCTGTTTTCTCAAGATACTCACTTGCTTTTATCTGATCTTTTTTCTTAATCTCTTCACCAATTAATTGTAGGTTCTCATCAATTTTTGTCACTATTAGATTTTTATCAATATTCAACTCTCTAGCTAATAAATCAATTTGCTTAGATTTTTCTCCTTCATCTGAAATCGAACTAATTTTTTCTATTTTCTCTGTCAAATATTTAGAATAGTAGAAAACTTCCTTTCTTTTGTCCCAAATTCCACTTCTCTGATCAACGGTGTGATCAAATACATCTATTAATAGGATTTGTCCTATATTTATTTTTTTTGAGTTCTTAATTATATCAAAGAATCCAAATATTTTCGAGCTTTGAATTTCATTTGATATTTTAAGAGTACCTAAGTTAGTTAACCATTGAGTTCCTTTATGATAATTAGATAAATAACCTTTAGGTAAATTTTTAATTAAATTAATAAAATCTTCATCAATCAATCTTTCTCGATATGATTTTAAATCAATTACACTATTTTTTGCTGCCTCTCGATTTATTTGTTTTTGTATCTTCTTTAAAGAATAATAAATATTCTTATTTTTTCCTAATAGTAGTTTATCCTTTTGAGAAAGCCTTATGTCTTTTATTATGCCTCCTATAAACGGAGGTGGAAGGTAATTGTATTTCTTTATATTTATAATTCCTTTTTGAATCAGGTCATCAACTAGTCTTGATTTAATGTAATTGTATGAATAGAATAATCCCAAATTTGAATAATAACCCTTAATAATTTTTAAATTTATCAAAGTTTGGATAAAAATTTTTAATTCTGACTCATCTTGTATTATTTGAGAAAAAGTTTCTTGTATTTTTTCTTTAGATATTTTTAAACCTTCTTCAAAAAAGTCTATTAGCTTATCTCTTTCAAGTTCGTAAACAAATATTAAATTCGTTTTTGTTTTTGTATAGAAAAAAAACTTCTCATCTTTCAGCTCTGATTTTTTGATTTTTTTTATGTAGTCTTTTAATGATAAATTAGAATTTCTTGATATTTTAGTAAAATTATATTTTTTCATAAGAAACTGCTTATCTAATAAGTCCAATAAATCATTAATTCTCACAGTTTCTAAATTTTTCTCTTTCAAATCCGGAAAAAACCGAGAAATGACTTTTAATAGATCTGCAACAATTTTAGGCTCAACATCATAATAAGATGAGACTAATGATTTTGAAATATCTCTCAGATAATATAACTGGTTAAAGCCCAAATCTTTACAGTATCCAAGCAAATTAAATAAAGACAATAAATTTTCTTTAATTTGTTCCACAGAAAGACTCTTTAATATATTATCTTTAATAGAATTAACTAAATTTGGATTTTTTCTCACTAATTCAAGCAAAAAAAAGTGAACATTGTCTCTCATATCATCCAATTGGTCTGTTAAAAATTCTGCGAATTTATTAAAATACTTTTTAACAAGACTTTGATTTGCTAGAAGGGCAAATCCTATAACGATTAGTGAATTTACTCTTAATTTTGTATCGTCAGAATAGAGAAAAGTTTCTACTTTTTGAATAATTCTCTCGGTTATAAGATCAGTATCATGTTCTGCTAAGATACTTAAAATATATGTTATAGGTACAGCATGTTCAGATTGATCTAATAAACTCTCTAATTCTTCTATTACTTTTATTACTTTTTGGGTTTTATTCTTACTTAGAAATTTGTTAAGCTTGTCAACAATAGGTTCAAGGACCAAATCGTTTTGAAATTCTTTTAGATTAAACATATATAATGCACTGTAATTCTTAATCCAATAAGAATTTTTTGAATGGTTCAATTTCTAAAATATCCTTAATCTCTTTAAGTATAAAGGAAGGCTTTGAATCCTCTAAACTTTCTTTAGTGCCATGACCAGAAAGTAACGCAATACTATTGATTTCTGCGTTTTTAGCACATTGAACATCATGAGGGAGATCACCTACATAATAAACGTCGTTGTTATCTATTAAAAGTTTAAAATCTTTCTTAATTTCTTTTAAGGCGGCATAAATTGGATAAGGATTTGGTTTCCTGTAAGGTGTATCGTCTCGTGAGATAAAAACAGAAAAATATTTGTGTAAATTAAACTTTCGAATGAAGTGATCTAACCGATTTCCCCTTGTATTAGAAATTATTCCTAAGATAAACTTATTTTCCTTAAGTTTGATTAATACATTCTCTAAATTGGGCTTTAGAGTTTCATATTTTTCATATTTAGGATAAGTATTCCTGAATTTCATAAAGAATAGAACTCTTTTCCATAAACGGGGTATATATTGTTTATAGTCTTTAACTATTCGTAATAAAGCTTTTACTCTATTCTTTGAATCTGCCTCTTCAAACATTCGAGCTAAGTCTATAAGCCTTAAATTTTCAGTATTTCTCCAATTATAAAAGCTTTTTTTTAAAAAGACAGAAGCTGTATATTCTAAAGATTTTTGTGTAATGATAACTCCATCAAAATCAAATAGTACTATAGGTTGATGAGACATATGTGTATTTAAAAGTGCGATTTAACACTTAAATTTAATCATATAGGTTAAACAGTAAAAAAGTAAAATATTAAAAAAAATTAGAATAATTTAATTTCTTATATTTTATTAATCCATTTCATCTGGTTCCACAGATACGTGAGAAAGCAACCAATCAAGTTGTTTTTCAATTTTATTGATGTTGAGAACTGTGTTTAAGATCATGACCTCGTCAGCTTTTCCTGGCATCATTGTGAACCTTCCAGCGCGGAGCAAGAAAAATTCAAAGACATCCGGAATCTCTTTCTTAAATCTTAGACTTTTTGAAGGGAATCTCTCAGCTGAACTAAATATACCCTTCTTATGTATAATCTCGTTTCTTTCAATTTTGTAATACTCGAATCTTGTACTAATCACCACTATCCCTAATATAAACACCAAAATTATTGACATCACCATATAGAATTGCCATGGTAACCCTAAATCAATTTCAATCCCAGTAAGAGATACCGAGAAATTTGGTAAGACTAAGAAAACTACGAGTAAAAGAACTACCACAATGGCTAAGATTAAAACAAAGAATTTGGTTGATGAAAAATCAAAAGCAGTTACGAAAATATTAACAAAGAACACAATAAACCAAGCATAACCTAATCCTAAAGAATTGGTAGTAGAATTGGTTTTAAGAAGTGCTTGTATTATCCATAGGATAATGGATGTTATCAGTAGAGGCCAATAAAATATTACTTTGGGATAACTCCTTATAAATATTTCAGTTGGATGTTTTACTTTTTTTTCAGACATAATATATATTCACTACGTCTTAATTTTTTTTTATAATTCAAAGAGAATTATTAAAATAAATAATAGATGTGTTATTTAAATATTAGTATCTTATAGATTTACCTTAAATATAGAAAAATTGTGGTAAAGTCATTTACATTTGAGTAGTCTAACTTTTCCATTAAAGAAGATTTTTGAAAAATATTATCATAATTTGAAAATTTCATGAAGTTGTTCTCTTTAAAATGTATTCAGCTTTTTTTTTCACATTTAGAACAGTATTAAGGTGAACATTTTTATTATTTTTTGCGAATATAAGAGTAATTGTTCCTGTTTTGACCATTAAATACTCAAACAAATCTGGAATCTCTTTTTTAACTCTAAGGCCTCTTACTGGAAAACGTTTTAACGAAGTAGAAAAAATCTACTATTACTTAATGAAAATCTACTAAATGCAATCTAAAAAAGGATTATGCTTTTCTAAAGTTATTAATAAAAGGAACCCATTGTTTTAATCATTCGATAAGAGAGTTCCACTGACTTATTTCCATTTTCACTAATCCCCATATGACCTGGAAGAAGATATTTTATATCTAAATCATTTACAAACTTTATTGAATTAATCAGTGTCGATAATGAACCACCTGGAAAATCATATCGTCCAAAACTACCTCCTATAAAGATCAGATCTCCAGGAATTAAAACTTTTTTTTTAGGCTCATAATAACAGACAGAGCCCAAAGAATGACCAGGAGTATGATGAGTTTCAAAAACAAATTCAGAAGAAATTTTAATTTTTTTTAAATTACGTAAATCATTAACTTGTAAAGGAATAATCTCAATTCCAAATCTTCTTGCAGTTAAACCGAACATTACTGGTAGAATTTTTGTTTCTTCTCCTTTTTCTAAGATTTTTGCAGTTTCTCCATAAGCATAAATCTCTGGAGGGTCAGCCTTTAATATATTCAATAATTTATAGATTCCTAAGACGTGATCAACGTGTTCGTGAGTAAGAAATATTTTAGTAATGTTTTCGTAATCCAAGTTTAATTTTTTCATTCCCTTAAATAAACCCTCAAGTGAAATAGCATTTCCTCCATCAAATAAACTTAACTCACCAGTATTATTATCTTTAATAATATACTGATTGCAATCAAGCGTCTGATTTTCTGAGAAGTAATAAAGATTTGTGATAACTTCCTTACCTAATTTCTCAGAATCATCCTTAGAAAAAAACATTATATTTCAATTCAAATCCTCTTTTAAACAAATAAAAATAGCTTGATTTTAATGTTTTTCTTTTAAAAGATATAAATTATTAATAATCGAAAAATAAATAATAATTATGGCTAAAGAACCCAAAATTGAGAAATTAAAATCTAAAATCAGTTTTGGAATAAAATTTTGGCTACAATTTGAGAATAAGAGTATTTTGGGTAGCGGATGGGCGGAGTTGTTAAAAAGTATTGAGAAAAATAAGGAAGGCTCTCTAACTCAAGCGGCTAAAGAGTGTAATTATTCTTATAAGTATGCTTGGAATATTCTGAAGAGAATTGAAACGAGAACAGGAATGCCTATTGTAACAACAGGTAAAGGTGGTCCTGGAGGTGGAGGGTGGGTTAAATTAAATGAATGGGGTCATTATCTTTTATCAATCTTTAATCAATACTTTAAAGAGATTAGTAAAATTGAACAAAATCTTGGAGGAACCGTAAAAACCAACTAATAAATAAATTTTAATTTAAATAATGACTATTTTCATTAAGATTAGTAAAATGAAATAGATTTTTTTAGAAAAGGGTTTTAGAAAAATTACATGTATGGGGTTTTAATATGGGGGAAGATCGCTTACAAAAGTTTAGTGAAATAAAAGTATCAGAGATCATGATCAAAGATCCCCTTTCTATAACTCCAGATGGAAAAATTAGTGCAACAGAACTTTTAATGTTAAGGAAAAAAATTGGGGGACTCCCTGTAGTTAAGGATCAAAAAAATAATCAATTAATTGGAATTATCACACAAAGAGATATACGATTAGCTAGGTTTGCTATGAGTTTAGAATCACCAAATACAACTGTTAAAGATTTAATGACTTCTGAACCCTTTATAGTTAAAAAGGATGAGGTTTTAATAAACGTTTTAGAGTTGATGTTTGATAATAACATACAACGTTTACCTGTTGTAAATGATAATAACCAATTAATTGGATTAATTGTACAAAACCAAATCTTAAAAAAATTATTTGACTATATGAAAACATAATAAAACTAAAAAAACTATAAAAATCATAGTTTTGGAAATTAATAGCAATAATTAAAAATAATAATAATAATATTGATTCAAAATGGCATTACCCCTACCTGGCACACCAATTATAGTTGATATAGGCTCCGCTTATGTGAAGGTTGGATTTGCAGGAGAACCAAGCCCTAGGTTTGTATTTCCATGCATTACGGGTACAGAAAAATATAAAGCTGTAATGGTTGATGTAAGTGCCAGAGGTATATACGTTGGTAACGACGTCTCACGAATGAGGGGTGTACTTAAAATCAAACATCCAATAGAAAGGGGCGCAATCATGGATTGGGATAGCTTCTACGAAATCCTCAACTATATCTTCTACACTTTGCTTCGAATTGAAGATTTATCCGATTATCCAATATTTTACTGTGAATCACCTTTCATGAATAAAGAAACTAAAGAATACATCGCAAGACTTTTATTTGAAACTCATAAAATTAAAAGTCTAATTATGATGCCAACACCCTTATTGTCATTATTCAGTGTAGGACTAACAACAGGATTAGTCATAGAGTCAGGAGACGGTCTAACTTGGGTAGTCCCTATTATAAATGGTCAAATGATTCAACATTCCGTACAAAAGCTTCCCCTAGCTGGTGTTGACGTCAATCACAATCTGAAAAATCTTTTAATGAGGGAAGGAATAAATATAGCATCAAGTGCAGTCGATGAAATTATTCAAGAAATTAAAGAAAAAAATTGTTATTTTGTTTTAGATCCGAACAATCCCCCCAAAACGAATGAGATGTTCAGTACTCCAATGCCAGACGGCTCTACTATAAAAATGCCTAATTATATTCTCTCTCAAGCACCAGAAGTTATGTTTAATCCAGGTATGTTAGGTTATAGCTCTGTTATGAATTTACCTGATGCTGTAATAGCTAGCTTAAGAGTATTAGATAATAATTACTGGCACGAATTATTATCTCATATTGTAATTTCAGGAGGAAATCTTTCATATAGCGGTTTTGAGGAAAGATTCGAATCTGAGATGAATGCTGTACTTCCTCAATTAGGTTCAATTCCACGACCAAAACCAACACTAACTACTGTAAAAAATGAATTAATTCAACTCCAAGCAACTGAAATGTCCAAGAAAAAACATGATACATGTAGTCATTGTGGAGCATTCGTAGATTTATCCTCTGGTATTGAATATTGTCCTTCATGTGGAGGGAGATTAGTTTTGCCTGAAATAAAAATCGATTTATCTCCCCAAAGTGGAAAAAGAGCACTAAAAAAAGGGAATTGTCCCTTCTGTAATAAAGAGATTGCAGATATGTCATCCTCCTTTTGTCCTTATTGTGGAAGATCAATAGAAAGTTTAGAGAAAACTGATATTCCCGAAGTTGTAAAAACAAAGACACCTGCTCAAGAATTTACTGAATACATGGAGGCTTCTAGCAAAGTTTTGAAACTCTTTGTGCCTGACAATCTACAATTTACTATTTTCAATGGAGCAGCTATTCTAGGAAGTTTACCCTCGTTTCAGAATCTTTTTATCACCTATGAGCAATTTCAATCTAATAAAGATCTGTTATATAGGGATATAAGCGAAATTCTTTAAAATTAAAGGATTTTTGATAAAAAATTAATAAAAACCCATTTTGTCTTTTTTTTTAGGATATCTAATTAATAAGTGCCATTGATAGATAATTTTTAATTTCAAGGTAAATTTAAAATATTAAAATTTTATTCATTTAGCTTAGGTTTTTTATTTGAAGAGCAAATTTCGGTATTTCACTATTCTATTCCTAGTGTTTTTTTTTACATTGAATATAATTCCGATTGTATTAGGTAAAACACGAAATGCATATTTAATCGATTTTCTTTTTAGCACTGAGATTGAAGGTGAAGGATTTAAAAATGGGATTGAAGGGGAAGGACCCAGTAATGAGGCAACGGCTTATGCTTTAGAGATTTTAGACTATTATGGTCGAACAGCTCATGACGTTACTGATCTCGAAACATACTTAGAAACAGAATTAGAGACTATGTTTGACGATGATGAAATTGTACTTTATGAATTATACTACTTACTTAAATCCTTAAATGTATTAGATTTTAATTATTCAAGTTTAAAAAATAGAATCCATCAGTTTATTAATGGAACTGAACAAATTGGCGGAGGATTTTCATTTTCAAATACATCTACATTAGCAAGTATGAGCTCAACATACTTTGTTGTTCAAGTTTTTAATTTAATAGAAGAATCTATACCAAATAAAACTGTTCATAGAGATTGGATTATATTATGTAATAATAGTGATGGTGGATACGGTGGTAATAGAAGTTTATCTTCTACTTTACTTACCACATATTATGCCGTTTATCTTTTGGATGTATTAAGCTCATTTAATGATTTAGCAGATATAAATCTGACTTCAACCTATTTAAATTCTTTTTACATACAGAATCCATCAGATACGAATAATTTTGGGGGGTGTAAACCTGACCTCACAGCTAATTACGCCTTGATAAGCAGTACGTATCACTGTGTAAGTGCGATTTATATCATTAATGAAAGTATGCTTAATAGTGGTCAAACTACAAAATGGATATTATCTCGTCAATATTTTCAAGATGGAGGTTTTGCAGATATAACAGAGGGAACCAGCCAGCGAATCTCATCTGTAATTTCATCGTATTATGCCTTTGAAACTTTAGATTTATTTGGTTCATTGGGAAAATTGTCAGCAGCAGTATTTATGGTAGAATTTGACTACTGGATTTTAATAATCATATTGGGGAGCATTGGCTTAGTTGCGGCTATAGGTGTAATTCTTTGGCGAAGAAGAAGAATTTAATATTTTTTTACTAAAAAATAAAAGAAAATTCAAATGAGTCTTTCTTATTTTAATATGACTATAATTCTAGATTTAAAAATATATATCAAATTATGAATGATAAAATATTAGATGGAAAGTCATTAGCAGAAAAACTAAATTTGGCATTGAAAGTTAAAATTAAGGAAGCAGTAGATAGAATAGGTATTAAACCTAAAATAGTTACTATATTAGTTGGAGAAGATCCCGCTTCAAAAGTCTATTTGAATATGAAGAAGAGAACCAGTGCTTTTGTAGGTATAGAATCAGAAATTTTAGAATTAGATGAACATATTTCAAAAGAGAAAATTACAGAAAAAATCAATAAACTTAACACAAATGATAATGTACATGGTATTTTACTACAACTACCTCTTCCAAAATCCCAAGCTTCTAATACACTAAAGTATATTGAAAATATATCCCCAAAAAAGGACGTAGACGGATTAACTCCTGTAAATAAAGGTAGACTTTACGATTATAACGAAAACCTAGCACCATGTACTCCTACAGGAATTATTACATTACTAGAATATTATAACATTGAACTAAAAGGGAAAGAAGTAGTTATCATTAATCGTTCAAATCTTGTCGGTAAACCTTTAATCTTTATGATGCTTAAACGGAATGCTACTGTTTCAGTTTGTCATACATCCACAATAAATATTGAAAACCATATGAGAAGAGCAGATATCTTAGTTGTAGCTGTTAGGCATCCAAATTTTGTAACTAAAGAAAAAATAAAAAAGGGTGCAATAATAATCGATGTAGGTATCAATAGAGTCAATGGAAAATTATGTGGAGATGTAAATTTTGAAGATGTTTTTGAAAAAAGTGGTAAAATTGCTCCTTCTCCTGGGGGTATTGGCCCACTAACTGTTCACTTTTTGCTACAAAATACTTTTACAGCATATAAAAATCAATTAGGAATTAATTTTTGACTAAAGTATAATTCTATAATAACCTTTTATAAAATTAAAAACAATTAAAATTATATTTAATTGAAATTTTAAAAAAAGATAGTAATAAAAACTTTCATTATTACTATAAAACAAGATAACGAACATTAATAATATCTTAGAGTTAGAACAAAGTTCCTTATAAAAAATGGCAATATTAGAAGTTGGAATCAATATCGGAATGAAAAGCTTAATTGAGATTAAGTATTATTCATCTTCGGATAATTTATTAGATCCAGATTTGCGTGCTGGATTTCTAACTGCATTGGAAAGTTTTACTAGTGAAGTTTTTGGTGACGATATTAACGTAATCTCTCTTGCAAGCTTTAAGTTAGTCTGCTATTGTGAAATGATACAAATGCCCAGCAATGATGCTGAAAATACACAACCATTATTATCGTTTGCCATTATTGAAAAAGGAACAGAAGTTCCGGTAGTTAAAGATCAATTAAACGAAATTGTTACTTATTTTCTAAACCGATATTCATTGAATGATATTTTTTCTAAAAAACCTAAATATTTTAAAGATTTTGAAACTCGTATAAATGAAATCTTAGGAGACTTAAAACTAAAAACAGAGGATCGTTTTAGATCCATATTTTAGAGGGACTCTTGAAGTTCCACGTATCAAGATGGAAAGATATGTAAATAACTTTTACAGGGATTGATTTTTGAGTTCGAATATTGGAGCACCAGCTAAAGCGAAGTACCAAGAATATTTAGATGCGGGATCTTTAGAGCAAAAAATAAAACTACTGGGGGAATTCATTTCTTTAGTTCCTAAACATAAAGCAACAGAGAAGATTATAGCACTAAATAAATCTCGTGTTGCTAAGATGAAACGTGAGATTGAAGACCGAATACAGCAGCAGAAGATTACTCAAAAGGTTGTCAGCCCCTTTTCAATCAAAAAAGAAGGAATTCAAATAATATTGATAAGTGCGTATTATACACCTGGAGTTGGTAAAACTTCTCTTTTAAACTTTTTAACTGGTGCTGCGGAAGAAAAAATTGGTAAATTTACTGCTCTTCCTGAAATAGGAATCTATCAATATAACAAAATTCGATTTCAAATCGTAGAAATGCCTTCCATCATGAGAGGAGCATCAGAGGGTATAGGAAATGGAAAAGAAATATTATCTCAACTTAGATCTTGCGATTTAATTTGTATATGTGTGGATCTATCGAGAAGTTTTGAAGAGCAGATGAGTTTACTTTTAGAAGAATTATCTAAAGCTGAAATTAGAATAAATATACCTCCTCCTCCTCTAAAAATTCAAAAGACAGGTTCAAATAAAATTCAAGTCCTGTATTTAACAAGTGATGCCAAAAATGTCGAGGATATTAAAGACTTTACTGAAAAAATTAAAGAAATTATACTTGAAAATGGGATAAGAAATGCTATAGTAAAAGTTTATGGAGCTATTTCTTTTGATGATCTTGTAGATGCTTTAAATCCTTCTGTTGTCTATAAAAAAGCTATGGTTATAGCAACTAAAGGTGATCTCCCCCACACCGAGGAACCATTCGAAAAATTAAAACGGGAGTATTCTGATAAATTTTCAAAAATAATAGGGACTAGTGTACATAAAAGAAACGTCCCTCAAGATTTTGGTGAAGTAATTCTAAGATTTTTAAAGAAAATACGAATATATACAATGAGCGTTGGAGGAGATATAGCAGAGAAACCATTAATAATGGAGGAAAATTCAACTATTAAAGATGCTGCAATTAAGATTCATAAAAGTTTCTATGAATCTTTTGATCACGCGATAGTTATAAGGCAAGACGCTCGTCAAAAACGTAAAAGGGTTGGACTAGATTACGAATTACATGATATGGATATAATTGAAATCTCTACTATGTGATTTTCTTTATTTTATAATTAGGTCTATTCAATATTTTATCTGTTCGATTAAATTAGGAATCTCTTGGATCTCCAATTTATATTTTGAATCTAAATCGAAAATTCCTTCTAATATATTTTTTATACTCTCTAAACTATAGATTAAATTTTCTAGATAACCGATCATATCACCTTTGTGAATTACTATTTTATATTCTTCCACAAAATAATTACAAATTTCCTCTATTGTTAATTTATGCTCTACTCGTAAATTTAATATGATTTTCTCAAGGTTTAATCGTCCACAATCGCAATATGGTGAATCTTTACAACTACAATTGAAAATTTCACTAATCCATTTCGAAATGAATTCTATAAATTCCTGAGAAAATGTTTTTCTTTTTCTTACATAATCTGCATTCAAAAGAGAAAGAACGCTACCACTAAATAAATTATTACTAAGATACCTCATATTCACATTTTTAGCTAAATCTGCTACAATTCCTTTAGACAAATATACGTTTTTAATAGGTTTAAGGTCAAGAGCAATTGTAATTACTGTCTTCTCCTTATTCTTTATTATTTCCACAATTTCTAAACATTGTTCTGTAGTTAGGAATGACTTTGCGATAGCTTGCCCTAAATGAGTGGATTTATAGACAAAATTTTCTTTTATTCTTATTGTCCTCATCAGATTTAATTTTTTCAAAAATGAATCTAACTCATATTTGTTATTAATTAAAAGTTCGAAATATTTATAGATTATCTCTTTTTTAATGCCTTGATTAAACATAGATATAAAGGCTAATAATTCTGTTAAACTTTTACTTTCATTTGGGAGTAATTCAAAATCTTTAATTTTTCCATTTAATAATTTAATAGCTATTACTTCTTCAGTTTCTTTCATTTTAGGAGAATAAACCTTTTCTGGCTCCACAAGTAAATATGCATAACCTAAATCATGCTTTCCTAGCCTTCCACTGCGTCCTAACATCTGTTCAAATTCTGCTACGCTTAGCCATTTAATACCCATAGCTAAGGATTCAAAGATTACTTGACTTGCTGGAAGATCCACACCAGCAGCTAATGCAGCAGTCGCGATTACTCCGGCAATTTTTTGAGCTCTAAAGTCACCTTCAATTGCTTTTCGTTCCTCATTAGTTAACCCAGAATGGTATGAAGATACATTGATTCCTCTTTCTTGCAAGTGAGCGGTGATAATTTCACATTTGTTCCTAGTGTTGGTAAAAATTATCGACTGACCTTTAAAACCATATTTAGATTTTTTAAAGTAAGCCGCTTTAACTAATTTTGAAATTCGTTTGTATTTTTGAACTTCATTAAGGCATAGTATTAGATGTCTCTCAATGGGAACAGGTCTGTTGTTATACATAATCAACTTGCAATCTAATTTTTCAGCTAAAAGTTTTGGTTCTCCTAACGTTGCACTTAAATATAAAAATTGAGCTTCATTATAAAGCAACTTCATACGAGCAATGAATCCATCTAATAAGTAACCTCTCTCTAAATCAATCATGGTTTGAATCTCGTCAACAATAATCGTACTAATATTTCCTAGTAGTGACTTTTTGCCACTTCTTAAAACATAATCTATTGCTTCATATGTAGCTATAATTATATCTGCATTGATTAAATCCTCTTGGGCTGTTTCTTCACTTTTTTCAAATAAAGATGCCCCTACTTTTTTTAATATTTTTAAGTTTAAAGATTTATATCTTTCCTTAAATTCTTCAGTTCTTAAATTAGCTAAAGCTACAATTGGTACAAGATAAAGTATTTTTGCACTTCTATTCTTTAAAACTTTCGAGACACCTGCTAATTCTCCTACTAATGTTTTCCCTCCTGAAGTTGGCGCTATTATTAATTGGTTTGAAGATTCACTTATTAAACCTTTTTCAATAGCTAGAGCTTGTATTGGCAACAATAAATTTAGATTAAATTGCTTTAATACCTTTTTAAAAGGCTGCGGGATCTCTAAGTCCTCAATTTTTTTATTAAGATATTTTTTATTAATTGGAGATTTTTTTTCAATATCGTAAAGTGTAATATCTCTATTGGTTGCAGGATTAAAATCCGCTTGAAATGCGGTTAAAATTTTTTTTATATTTTTAAATTTTAGAATCATATGTGTAAAAAAGCTTTTTAACTTTGGATTAATCCGACCTTGATTAACTAAACCTCTATGTCTTAGTTCCCTAGAAATGATATTATATGCACATTCAGAGCATAATATTTGATTTTTAAATGATAATATTTGAGATCCCTCGTTTAAAATTGTGAATTTCTGAGTACTTAAGCAAGATTTACAAAAAGTTAAATTCTTTATTTTATTTTCATCAAATTGAAAGTTTTTAAGCATTTCATTTATAATGGTGAGATTTTCAAGAGAAGATTGGCTTGAAAATGCAATAAATCTGTTTTTATCAGAAAGTAAAAATTTTTTAAAGAGGTGAGGGTTAATTGGAGCGACATTTCCATCTTTTTCAATTTTATTAAAACTTAATGGACGAATTCTATTTTTGAAATCTAAACCAAAAAGAACAATCCCCCTAAAAAAAGGTTCGTTGATATAGGAAAATTTGAAACCTTTTTCCTTAAACTTTTTGATATAAAAGAAATTAACATTAAAAATCAGATCTTTCTTAGATTTTTCTTTACGATCTAAAACAATAAAAAAATCCCTTGAAGATATGCTCAAATATGAGACCTTTTAAAATGTTAAGTTGTAATTAAAATGAATGAAAAAAGCCACTTCAATTTTACTATTTACAATACGTAAATACAATGAAATAAGTTATTAAAAAAGAATAGAAATTTAAAAACCAAAAACTTGTTTGATTTTATCATAGACTTCCTTAATCTGTCTTAGCTTTCCTTCATCTCCTTGATTTAAAAAATGCTCGACCCATTGCCCAAAAGCGCCGCCTTTAATCCATTCAAGGAAAAATTCAACTGATTGACGTTCCTCTGCAGACATTTTATATTCGTTTTTTTTTCTAATTTGGTTTTTTATTTTTAATTTGCTTCTATATAAAAGTTATAAATTATTCTATTTTATATTTTTATAATTTCAAATTTGAATAAAATAAAGTTATTGAAATTTTAAAATAAATTTTTAAGATGATAAGAAAATGCCCGATATAAGAATAAAAACACCATCATTGGATTTAATTTTCGAAAAATGGAAACAAAAGGCTGCAAGAACTGATCGCAAAAGGATGGAGAAAGAATTTGGAACAAAAGGAGCAGTTTTTTCATTAGATGCTGTTAGCGGTGCAGAATATGTAAAGGATACGATGAAAGAAGTAGCAATATATTTTGCTGTTAAGAAATCTCTTGGTCCCGCACCAAAAGGAAAGGAAGAAAATACGGTGACTGCTCCAAGGGTAAGTAGAGAGCAGTTCTATTCATTTAAAGGATCAGGTAAGATTAATAAAGAGGAATGGAAAGGAAACGAAATTGTCCCTCAGTTTGAATCGATCCAAGCAGTTTCCTGTAAGACATGCAGAGGAAAAGGATACATTGAAAATAAATGCAAAATGTGTAAAGGTACCGGAAAAATTGAAGAAACATTTACTGTATTAGTTGGTGAAGAACAAAATAAAGAGAAAAAACCGTTTACTTATCCATGTGGCGCTTGTTATGGGACTGGAAATAGAACAGAACCGTGTAAAGAATGTGAAGGTCATAAAAATCTGTACAAATATGAGGAGCTTCCTGTTCCATTTCAAACAGTGGTTACAGGGGTCCCTATTCTTCAATCTAGTGCCCAAACGAAATATGAAAAAGAGATTGGAGACGATCTCCATAAAATGATTGAAGATATCGAAGGTATAAGATTTAACAATTTTAAAGAATTAGAAACAAAAGCAGAGGCGTCATTAGGATATTGGAATAAAAATATTAAAAAAACCATAAGTTCAGCTGGCAGCGATTATAAATCTTACGAAAAAGATAAAGATGCTCAAATTACTACACAAATCTATCTTTTCCCTATGATACAGATGTATGCTGAAACAAAACGAGGCAAAAAATTTGAAATATATAGTCTTGGTTCAGGAACTAAATTTATGGTATATTCCAACTTTTAATTCATTTTTTTTTATTTTAATCCTAAATTTTATTTTTTCTTTACTTGATATTAGATTAGCACAAATTAAAAAACATGTCAAAAATTAATAAATATGCATTTTAATATAAGAAAATTTTAAAAACAAAAAAAACAAAACATTGATTAGGATTATGGAAAAAAAAAATCAAAAATCAAGTTATGCTTTTAAAGGTTATTTTTTACCAAATAATTCACTAATAATCTCTATAATAGGTATTTTTGCGGCATTAATTTGCGTGTTTACTTTGCTAATAAGGATACCTGTTCCTGCTACAACGGGCTATATAAACATTGGAGATTTTGGAGTAATGTTCACAGGATTACTTTTTGGCCCTATTATTGGAGGAATTGCTGGAGGATTAGGTTCTGCTATTGCAGATATTATAGGATTCCCACAATTTGCTATACCAACATTAATTATTAAAGGTTTAGAAGGATTTTTTGTAGGATTAATTGCTAATCCAAAGAGAGAAAGTTCTAGAATTGGTTTTAGGTATATTATTGCTGTATTAATAGGTGGGTCAATAATGGTTATCGGATATTTTGTTGTTGAAATTTTCATGTATGGATTGAGTGCAGCTCTTATTGAAGTTCCTGGTAATCTATTTCAATTATTATTTGGAATAGTAACGTCATTGATTCTTATAACAACTGCTAGAAAACCCATTGTTAATAATCTACCTCAAGTATTTGATAAAATCTTTATTAAATTAGAGTAAAATGAGAAAAAATTGTAATAAAGTACTATTACATTATTTTTAAAAATTTACGATCCTTCGTAAACTTTAAATTAGCATTAATACTATTTTTTACAGTTTAAAATTCAATAGAAGTGATAAAAAATTCTATTATGGATAATTTTATTTAGTATATTAGGTAGTGTTGGGGCTATAATAGTAGCAGGTGCTTTTGTTTTTTTAGGTGAAAAATATCAAGAAATACTCATCCCGATCCTTATTTCATTTGCTACAGGAATTCTCCTAGCAGCAGCATTTTTAGGATTAATTCCAGAGGCTATTGAAGAATTGGGTGGAGAGGCACATTTGATTATGCCATATGTTTTAGGAGGGATTTTGTTTTTCTTTTTTATGGAGAAGTTAATCATTTGGAGAAATTGTAGAAATAAAGAATGTGAGGTTCATTCTCATGCTTCAGGTCCTATTATACTTATAGGCGATTCACTGCATAATCTAACAGACGGAATTGTGATTGCGACTGCTTTTTTAACAAGTACAAGCCTTGGTATAAGTGCAGGATTAACAATTTTGGTTCATGAACTTGCTCATGAAACTGGAGATTTCGGTATTTTACTTCATTCAGGATATTCAAAGAAAAAGGCATTTATGTATAATCTTGTTTCGAGTTCTACAACAATACCCGCTGCAATATTAGGTTATTTTATATTAGGTGCTATTTCTTCAGTAGTTCCTTTCATCTTAGCAATCTCCGCATCTAGTTTCATATATATTTCTTTATCTGATTTAACACCTGATCTTCATCAGCATAGTGATTTAAAATATAGCATTCAGCAATTGTTTTTCATTATCGTTGGAATTCTCTTAATGTATTTATTACTAACATTGGGGGGCCATAATCATTAAAATATTATATCTTGATTGAAATGTTAGAATTAGATTATAAGGTTCTGAAGAAGATATATCATTCTTCAAAATATTTAAAGGTTGGAGATCTTGCCAAAATTCTTCGTTTTCCCCATTCTACAATTGGGAGTTGCATCAAGAGATTAGAAGAGAACGGATATGTTATATATGAGCGATATAAGCCAGTTTTTTTATCAAAGGAAGGAGAAGGTCTTGCTGCTGAACTAACACGTCATGCCCGACTTCTTGAATTGCTATTGCACAATGAATTGGGATTGACCCCTAAAGATGCTCATAATGAAAGTGAGAAATTCTATTTACTTTTCTCTTGTAATACGATTAATAGAATCTGTGCTAAATATTCTCACCCAAAAATGTGTCCTTGCGGAGAAGAAATTTTAAACTCTTCAGAATGTTTTTGTGAGAAAAAAAATTAAGGTCTTATTTTATAATATCATTCGAAGCATATGCAGTTAATATTTTTCCATAAAAATAGTGATGACTAGTCATATTTGATTCGCTAGAATGAATAATCCTACATTCATAACTTAAGATACAGTCTTTTATAGTAGGCACTTTTATATTTTTTCCGGGGATCGTTATCAATCCAGCTTTATTTAATTTATCAGTATTTCTCCCTGAATAAAATCCTGCAATATCTATAGCATGGTAAGTTTTCTCTGAGGGGATATTAATAGTAAAATCATTCATACCCTCAATTAATAAAGTATATGTATATCGACTATAGGCTACTTGAGCTCTAATAACAGGGATACCCTTAAATTCAGTGATTTTTTTCCAATCTAATGCCATAACATTACAATTTCCTTTTTTATCCATTGTTACCATTAATGCCGTATTTCCATTAAATTGTTCAATATATTCATATGGTCCTATTTCTTTCCTATTATACGACATTTTTCTAAGCTTATTATTTAGTTTTAATGTGATTTATATAAACAAATTAATGATCAAGGAAGCCCAGTTCCTGGTACCTCCACTTTCACATATTCAATTTTTCCACCCACTCTTTCAGAGGTAGATGTAGTTATAAAGAGTATATCACGATTAGGTCCACCAAGCATACAAGAGTATGCATCTGTTTCGATTTTTACTTTATGTGTAATTTTACCACCCTCAAGAACACGAACTACCCTATGTCGACCTGGAGAAGCAACCCAAATAGCACCTTCAGTATCTAAACAAATTCCATCTGGTGCGATGGATTTCAGGTTTGCCCACACTCGACGATTTAATAAAGAACCATCTTCAATGATATTAAATGCAGTAAGACGAGCTGCGTAAGTTTCTGCAACAATAAGATTAGTCTCATCTGGTGTAATAATAGTTCCATTTGGAAAAGCCATATCGCCAGCTACAATTTTAGAATCCCCATTTGGTTCTACAAGCACAATTTCAGCAGGTTTAAAAGGTTTAGTATTAAAAAAATCGAAACCAAAATTCCCAACATATGCTCTCCCTTTATTATCAACTACCATATCATTACAATGAAAAGTTGCTAGGCCGTTTAAGTCAGCATGTTCCGTTACTCCTTTAGGATCAAGACGAAGTAATCGACAATCCTCCATTGAAACTATTAATAATCTACCATCAGGCAACCATCCTAAACCAGAAGGTCTATTTGGTATTTCTAATACGGTTCCTATATTTCCATCAAGATCTACCGTCATTACCTTATGAGTGTCCATATCAGAAAACCAGAGTCTATCATCATGCCAACGTGGGCTTTCTGGGAATAACAAACCATCAATAAGCACTTTTGTTTCTAGCATTACCATTGTTCTTATAATTATCAATAATTATGGTTCAAATTTTTTATCGTGAATCGCCTTATCTATCGCGAGAAGGCAAGCCTCTTCCCAATCACCGTTAGGATCAATACTTTCACAGCAATCAGGGCACCAATCCTCAGAATAACCATCATCAAAATCACCAGCTTCCATATCACCATTTAGGATGCTACCACAATAAAAACAAACACCTTCATCATACCTATCTAAAATTTCAGAAATTAATTTGATTTTTTTTTTTGCATTCATCTTTACAAGAGAATTTTTATTTAAAATATTATAGAATAAGAAAAGAAACAATATAAGTATTTAATGTAATTTCTAATAAAATTGATAGTATAAGAACCGGAAATAATAAAAAGTTTTTATCCTTTTGAAAAAGAGTTTTTAGAAAGGATTAATTATTGAAACCAAGTTATATTTATTTTTTGATTTAGATATTATGGTTCAACTCTATAGATTAGCTAAATAAATTTAAATATATGTATCCTATTTTGTTTTTAAGAATTAAATTGCATTTAATAAATAATTGAGGACATTTTTCAAATTTTTTATAAAGATATTTCTATTGTTATTCTAATAAATTTAAATATATGTATCCTATTTTGTTTTTAAGAAATAAATTGCATTTAATATATAATTGAGATCTTTTTCAAATTTTCTATAAAGATATTTCTAATGTTATTCTAGGCGATATAATAATTGGATGACATAATTAACCTGAAGCTAATTGTTCTTGGAGAAGGAGAAGTAGGAAAATCATCAATAATAAACGCATTTATGGGAGAAGAAATTTCTGAGAGATATATGCCTACAATCGGGAGTGTTACGTTTAGAAAAGAATATACATTAAAAGAAATATCAAAAATTATTAGACTGACTATCTGGGATCTTGGTGGTCAAAAATCCTTCAATCCTTATAATCCCGCCTATTACGCCAATGCCGATTTAGCTCTATTAGTTTTTGATGTAACCAAACCAGAAATCACATTGAAGAACCTTAAAAAAGAATTTGAGGAAAAAATGAGTATTTCATCAGAAGAATGTATATCTATCTTTGTAGGAAATAAAATGGACCTGCTTGATGTAGATAAAGGGTTTAAAAACACACTCCAAGACTTTTTTAATAATAGGGATCATTTTATTTTACTATCTGCTAAAACTGGTTTAAATATTAAAGAGAGTTTTGAACTATTAATTTTTACATATCTACAGAGAGCAGAATTATTAGCTCCTGAACTTGTTCAAGAAAACTCTGCAAAAATTTTTTAAAATCAATAGGGAGAGATGAGAAGTCTTTAAAGAGTAAAATAGTAAATTTAAAATCCATTGATTCAGCTTTAGAAAAGCTCAAGTCAATACCTAAAGCCGAAGTAGAACTTTCCACTGAAAATGACACAAGTGAATTAAAGTATCATGAATTTATTCAACAGGAATTACATAAAGTTGGATATCAGAAAGATAATATACTTGATCAGTTTTTAATAAATTTATCTGAATTAGAAAAAGCTTTGACTCACGTAAGGAAATCTCATATCAAATCGACTGGTGACGTGATTGATAACTTACGAGATCTATTAACTACTTCAAAAAAGGATTTTGAACAAAATCTTGAATTAATCCAAAAATTGAATAGAGAGGAGAATGAATTAATGATAATCAGCTCCAAACTCAAAAACGAAAATCTAGAAGTAAATAATGAAGATCCAGATCATCAAAATAAAATTTATAATGTTTAATAAGATATAGGTGATTAAAATTTCAAATACCGAAGAAACACCAACAAAAGATTTACAGAATTTAAAAGAGCAAATAAAGAAAATTGATCAGAAATTGAATCAACAGATAAAAACGTTTGACCAGAAAACACTTGATCATGTGAACAAATCTGATAAGAAATTTACTGATCAATTGAAGAAAATAGGACAGAAAATTGATGATGATGTAAAGAAACTTGATCAAACTATAACTAACCAAATTAGTAAACTAGAGCAAGGTTCAAGGGAGAAAATAGGCAAACTTGATAAGAGTTTAGATGAACAAATTAATAGTATCAATAAAAAAATTGAAGATATTACTAATCTTTTCGATCAAGAGTTAGAAGATAAATTCAATACTCTCAATAATAAAATAGAAGGAAATAACAAAGCATTAATTGAAGAATTGGAGAGTGCATCCAGCAAACTTGATAAGAATCTTAATGATCAAATCTCTAATGTAGAAGATAAAATTAAAATCATAATTGATAGTATAAAAGCGGTAAATGACGATTTTTCCCTAAAATTTCAGAGATTGAAAGAGGAATTTGATACAAAGGAAGAAGTTCTTAGTGATATGTTAAAGAAATTTGAAGAAGAAACTATTGAATTTAAAAACAGCCTCAAACCAGAGTTAGAAGATCTTAAAAGTCAACAAGATTTGGTCAAAATAACAGTAGATATACTTAAAAAGCAAATTTTTGAAAGTGCTAGAGAATGGATTAATGATGAGATTAAATTAGCATGTAAAAATAAAGAAAGAGAAATCTTAATGAATTTATGGATTGATGAGCTAAAAGAAGTTATTGGGGATTTAGATAAATTAAAAAAAACAAATCCTAAAGAATTAAAAATTCATATAAATGAAATTTCAACTACTATTGAATCATTTCGCCAAAAGTTTGTCAAATAAAATATTAATTCTAATTTTTCTTACTAAATTTTCTTAGTCTGGCAAAAATAATTCTTACTACTTTTTTTTTATCCGGCAAATTGTCTATAAGTTACTCATAAATCATATACCTAATTTTATTACCTTTAGAATTTAATATATAGAATAATAAATTTAGAAAAAACTTAGTACAAGGAATGATATCACAAATGACTCCAGATATAATTTCACTTGGAGAATTATTAGTTGAAATTATGCGAACAGATTTAAATACTCCACATGGAGTAACTGGTGCTAATTATCGGGGACCATTTCCTAGTGGAGCACCAGCAATTTTTATTGACTCTGCCTCTCGTATGGGAAAGCCATTTGATTTCACTACAGGGTTTATTGGTGTTATAGGAAATGATGAATTTGGGGCTAGTATAATTAAGAAGTTGGAAAAAGATGGTGTTGATGTATCGCAAATTAGAAGTTCGGATACTGAGACTACTGGAATTGCTTTCAATCAATACAATTCGGATGGTTCTCGTAAATTCATATTCGCGGCAGGTGCAGCAGGCGCAACAACTCCCGATGATGTAAAGGAAGATTATTTTAAAGATATTAAAAATCTGCATATTACTGGAAGTGCCCTTTCAATTAGTAAAAATTCACGTGAAGCATGTTATAAGGCGATAAAAATAGCTAAAGAAAAAAACCCTAGTGTCTTAATTTCATTTGATCCAAATTTAAGACCTGAATTACTCGATTTAGAAGTTATACTTAAAATCTGCAAGCCTGTTTTAGAAATGACAGAAATATTGTTTCCAAGTGGGGAAGAAGCTGAAATGTTGGCAGGTATTAATGATCCAATTGAAGCCTGTCAAAAATTGCTAGAAAAAGGTCCAAAGATCATAGTATTGAAACGAGGGAAAAGAGGATGTACAATCTTTACCAAAGATAATCTTAAGGGCGCTAATATAGAGGGATTCAAAGTTAATGAAGTGGATCCAACAGGAGCAGGGGATTCTTTTGGTGGTGCTTTTATTGTAGGCTATTTAGCTGGATGGAACTTGAAAAAGACAGCTAAATTTGCAAATATTATTGGAGCAAAAAAGGTAGAGCATTTTGGACCTATGTCGGATACAACTTATGAAGAAGTTATTGAATTAATGAAGAAAGATTGATTTTAATTCAATTAGAAGTGTGGTAAAACTGACCTGAAAGAAAACAAGTAAATTTTATTAATGATTAGAAGCATAAAATCTTAAATTACAACCTCATATTAACTATATCCAACAGAAATAATATGCTTTATGTTTTGATAAGAAAAACAACAGATTTAGTAATTCTTTTAAAGGTAAGTAAACTTAGGAGTGGTAATTGAGTCTGTTATAACGCGAATCTTAGATAAAGTTTTATTGTTATCATACAATCCGACCAATAGACTTCAAAGACCCCACTTTAGAAAGATTCCAAATAAAAATTAAAATAAGTGCTTATTTAAACTTTTTTATTGATTCTGTGATTTTCCAGAGAAGTAAAAGAGAAAAGATTAAAATTTAAATATCTGAATTAAGTATATTTCATAAGATACTTATTAGTATTAGATGTGGGAATAAATGATCGATTATTTAAATCGACAAATATTTAAGCAAATTTGCAATCACAATAATTAAATTTTATAATTTCTAATTCTAATTTTATATTATTATAAAGATATTATAAATCCAATATTCAGAAACGTGAAATAATGACTAACGAATTTAATGGAGAAGATAAGGAAAGTAAACCAGACAAGGAAAGCGAGAGGATAGATAAGGAATTTTTAACTAAAGCAAAAAATTCCAGAGATATGATAGATAAAAAATTGAGAACTTTTGAGAATAGTATAGAAGATATCTCAGAAACAATTACTAACGGCGAAACAGAAGAAGAAAAAGAAAAAAGTAAAAAAGAAGTAGAAGAAATTAGTGAAGAGATAAAAGAAGCACAACTAAAACTTGATACGGTTTCAAAGAAAATTGATGATAAAGAAGAATATTTAACTGCTCTTGAAGAAACTATATCTGCTCTTGAAGAAAAGTATAATCGGAAAACAGAAGAAATGAAAAATCTGGAAGAACGATTTGAAATTATAAAAGAGAGCAAAGATAATCTAGAAGATGATTATAAAGAACTCTTAAGAAATAACGAACAATTAGTAAAAACATATGAAAGTAGACAAGTTGATTTAATTGTTCTTACAGATTCTGTAAAAGAGAAAGTTTCATCTCAGGATGAACTGAGAAATCAAATCTCAAAATTAAATCAAGAAATATCAGAAAAGGAAGCAAAACTGGAGAAACAAAGGGAAGAATCAGAGGTTCTAGAGAAAAAAATAAAAAGCCAGAGTGCTGAAAACGAAACTTTAAGATTTTATCTTAATAAAAATAAAGTTGAATTAGAGCATTCTAATTCTGAAATTGAAGCAAAAGAAGAGGAAAGAAAACTTTTAACAGAACAAATTGAAAAAAAAGAAATAAGAATAAAGGAAGTAGAACAAAAAATTGAAGAATATCATGATGGATTTCCTGAAATGGAAAAACAAAGAGAAACATATGAGGAACTTCTTGCTAAGTATAAAGTTCAACTAACTGATAAACAACAACAATTAATTGACATGGAATCTCGAATTCAAGAGCTCAAAGACGCAACTGAATCCTTAGATGAACAAACAAACGCCAAACAAAATTTAATTGATGCGAATGAAAAAAGGATTGAAGACTTAAAACAAGATATAGAAACGTCAAATACAGAATATCTTGAGAGAGAAGAACGGCTCGACGCCATAACAGAGAAATTGACACGTATGGAATCAGATCATGAAAAATTAAAAAAAGCTAAAGAAGCAATTGAGGGTAGTACTAATGACTCTCGAATTATACTTCAACAATTGAAAGAAGAATTAGAAAATCAAGAAAAGGAAATTAGAGATAAAGAGAGTCGGATCCACAGATTAGAAATATTATCCGCTATTTATAGAGCTTCGAAATTCTTCGGCGGAATTTTAATAGGTGCGGGAATATTTTTTATAATTTGGTCAATAGGAATATTTACTAATACAATAGATTTAGGGGATGTAAATATAAATACATTTTTAATGGTTATATTCCTGTTAGTTGGAGCTATATTATCAATTATTTCTGGAATATTCCACCTTGAGAAATCATAATTTACCCTTCTATTAATTCACGAATATATTTGAAATTTAAATTAATAATACTATTTTAATGATTTAGGTTTGACTGAAAAAGAACAAGAAGCAGTTGTCCGTAAAAGAACGATTAAGTTATCATCGGGAATCCTTTACGGAATTGGATGTGGAATTGGGGGTTCAGTTTTTATA
This sequence comes from Promethearchaeota archaeon, assembly GCA_030603385.1. Lineage (GTDB taxonomy): Archaea > Asgardarchaeota > Lokiarchaeia > Sigyniarchaeales > SOKP01 > Loki-b32. The sequence continues at coordinate 29,691 of JAUVXW010000013.1, forward strand.
TTATTAGGCACAGCTATTGGACAAGCACAATCTGGTGTTTTTATTAGCTTAATCTTAGGTGGAATTTTAATTTTCATCACTGCTTTGAATTATAGTGAATTATCAACTAGTTTACCCGTTTCTGGAGGAGCTTATAACTTTAGTAAGGAAGCATTGGGTGGATTTTTAGCATTTATAATAGGTTTCTTCTTATGGATTGCTAGCATTGCTACATTCTCTTTTTCTGCTCAAGCTTTTGTTGTTGTTATTGAAGCCTTTTTTCCATTACCTATAATGAAAAATTTATTCATTCTTATTGCATTATTATCAATATTATTTACTACTATAGTTGTTTTTAGAACTCAGATATTAGCACTAAGGACTATAATTTCTTTAACAATTATATTATTAATTATATTTGGTATCTTTATCATAACGGGGTTCCTAATTTCTCCAATTACTAATACTTCAAATTTTAATACAGATTTTCTAACCTCGGATACGAATTTTCTTAGTGTAATCCTTATGTTTTCATTCTTGTTTATTTTTTTTACTAGTATCACTTCAAATTTAGCTTATCTAAATGCTGATCTAAAAAATCCTTCTAAGAATATCCCTAAAGCAAATATTTTTGCGATACTAATTACACTTCTTATCTATTTATTAATAACAACTGTATCTATGATTAATATTGGTAATAATCCAAATGAATCTCCAATTTTATTAGCTTTAATCCTAAATGATGTATTAGGATTTTCAGGGTATTTGTTAATGGGTATAGCAGCCACAATCTCGACCTTTATTGCAATGAATGCGGCTTTGGGATCAGCAGTCGCCGTAATGCATGCATTGGCAAGAGATCACTATGTTTCACAGAAGCTCTTGAAAGTAAATAAAAAAACAAATGCACCTACTTTCATATTAATAATTACAACTGGAATTGCCATATTATTTACAATTTTGGCAATACTATTCGCTGATATAGGTTTCACAGCGAATATAACAACTTTTATTTATTTTGTTGGATTAGCTTTCGTTAATTTTGCTGCTGTTAATCTTAGATACAAGAGAAAAGAATTAGATCGCCCATTTAAAGCTCCATTTTTTCCTTACTTACCATTAATTGTTGGTTCCAGTTGCCTAGTTTTTGCTTTTGCTTTAAATATTAATGCTATTCTTTTAGGTCTAATTATTTTTATTATTGGGGTTACCTATTATTTATTGACGATTACAGATCGACATTCAATAGTCTTTACGTTAGCAGGCTTGAAATTTTTTGCGCTTGTTCTTGTCGGTATTTTTATTTGGATCATAAATAATTTAGGTACAATATATTCTCCCATTTTTTCTTTTATACTGCTCCGTATCTTAATATTTATTTGCATTTTTTCAATTGGTACGATTTTCTTTGATATATTTCCACTCAAAGAATTAGTTTATTATTTTATAAAAAAAGTAAACAAAAAGGAAGTAGCAATTGATATTGGAATTGGTACTATAATAGAGTTGAAAAAAGCTAAGGCGAAAAGCATCTATTATATTAATATAATGATTAGTATTATTCAAATAGCATCTTCATTTTTTATTTTTTCTTTAATCACATTATTTACTTCAGACATTATTTCAATAGAAAATATCATCATTGGCAGTACCCTAATTTCACAAAAAACAGCCGAATTTCTTTTCATTTCATTTTTATTGTTTTTTGGGACAACATTATTGTTTGGGGGTACAATTAGTTTGTATGTAAATCGAGAAACAAAAACCCTTGGAATTTAAATGATTTATTAATTCATTCCACAAAAGAGAAATTATATATGAAAAAAAATTTACCTCGAATTAACCTTCATATTCATTCAAATTTCTCTGACGGAAAAAATAGTATTAGACAAATTGTTGATAGAGCTTTAAAAATGAACCTGGACTTCATTGCAATAACAGATCATTTTACTGATTCATGGAAGGAATGGGTTTCTAAATTAAAAGATGAGGATAAAATTTCAGAATATTTAGCAGAAATAACGTTATGCCAAAATTATTTAAGAGATAAAGGAAAAAAATTAACTGTCTTTAAAGGTCTTGAAGTAGATCTCTCGAGTTCTGAACAATTTATTAAAAAGATTAAACCTTATAAATTTGACTTGATCTTATTTGAATATCTCCAAGGTATAGAAACTATTGCATTTGTAAAAAACATATTTAACTTCTGGAGAGGAACATCAAGAAATATGGGCAAATTCCCTATTTTAGGATTAGCACATTTCGATCCTTCCTATTTTATTTATGAAAATCTTGATATTCTAGTTTCATTTCTTAAGGAATATAATATCTACTTTGAATTCAACCCAAGTTACCCTAATTTTTATGCGCGTAAAAATCAAATATTCTTCGATAAACTAAGAGAAACTAATATTCCTGTGGCGATAGGATGTGATTCTCATAGTATAACGAGTTTAAATAATATAGAAGAACCACTTGAAGTAATACGTTATTACAATTTAGAAGATAATCTTCAGATCCTAATAAGAGCCCTGAAAAATAATTTTAACCTTGATTTCGGTAATAATAGTCAAGGAAAAACTTAAAGGCTTTTTCAAATGAAATATCAATTAAAATCTCATTCTTGTCTTTAGGATCTGAAAGCATTTCCTTTACCATTTTTTTCCCAATACAAAAGATTTCTTTTACAGCATTTAAACCTTTTCCAATTGGCATATCAGAAATTACGGTAATACTACTCTTATTTCTAATTTCCCATTCTCTTAAAGCTTTCAATGCTGTACCTTTCATAGCCAGCTCTGGTATGTTTATAAAATCACAGATAATTTTTGTTATCCCTCGAATTAACTTTGATTGTACTTCTGAACATGTATCTTTTCTATAATCTTGTTCGATATTCTTAAGAGTTATTTCATCAAAATTTACTGTATATGAGAAAATAATCCTCAACTCCTTATTTTCTAAATATGATATCATATAATTGTTATTTAAACTTATATTAAAGCAAAATCCTTTATTTGTAAAGCTCAAATGGTCATCTAATATTTCGATCGATTTTTCGTCTATATCAACTTATTTAAACTCCTTTATTTTCATAGTTCTAGCGCGTCTTAAACTTAATATCTAAATTGATATATTAATTTCAAAAATCTTTTTAAATCCTCTTTATTTAATGTTTTTTATGAATTTAGAAGAAAAAATTAATCTAGCGGCTAAATGGATAGCTGAATCAGAAAGATTAGTTGTGTTTACGGGGGCAGGATGTTCAACGGGTAGCGGTATACCAGACTTTCGTGGGCCAGATGGTCTTTGGACTAGAAGAGATAAAGGTTTAGCGCCTAAAAAACCAAAAGTCCCTTGGGATCAAGCTAAACCGAACCCTAATCATTATGCTATTGCAGAGTTAATGGAAATGGGAAGGTTAAATTATCTCATTTCTCAAAATATAGATGGATTACACGCTAAATCAGGTATTCCATTTGAAATGCTAGCCGAGCTTCATGGTAACCAATTCTTTATGAAATGCTTATCGTGCAATAAAAAAATGTTATTTGAGGAAGCAAAATGGGATAAGAAGATTTGGGGTCGAGGATTTAGAAAAGACCCAGTTCGAGAAGATCAGCCAACTTGTCCCCATTGTGGGGGAAGAATCATTAATAGCATAGTTGATTTTGGAGATCCTTTACCATATGATGAACTTCAAGAATCAATGATACGATCTCAAAATTCAGATGTGTTTTTAGTAATTGGATCATCGCTGGTCGTTACGCCAGCCGCTAATATGCCTGGTATTGCCAATCAGAATGGAGCAAAATTGATTATCATAAATAAAGGTGATACTCCTTATGATATGGTGACAGATATAAAATTTGACGATAAAATTGAAGACGTTCTCCCACCCATAATGGAAAAAGTAAAAGAAATGACAAAAAGTAGTTAGCGTATTTTTTTACTATTTATTTATTACTATAATATTTCTTAATTTCATTACGACATGGTAATTATCTTTTTATAATCAAGATCGTTATTTTTATAATATGGACTTAAAAGATAAAATTGATCTAGCGGCTAAATGGATAGCTGAGTCTAAAAGATTAGTTGTGTTTACCGGTGCAGGAATCTCCACTGAAAGTGGTATACCTGATTTTCGAGGACCTGATGGATTGTGGACGAGAAGAGATAAAGGACTTCCTCCTCCTAAGAGCCCTCCCTGGGATCAGGTAAAACCAAACCCTGGACATTATGCAATTGTTGAATTATTAAAAATGGGTAAATTGGATTATCTTATATCTCAAAATGTTGATGGTTTACATGCTAAATCTGGAGTTTCATTTGAAAAATTAGCCGAACTTCATGGAAATATGTATTTCATGAAATGTTTAAGTTGCGGTAAGAAAATGTTGTTTGAAGAAGTTGGTTGGGATCAAGAAACTTGGGGGAAAGGATATAGGTCCAGCCCAGTCAAGAAAGGACAGCCACCGTGTCCCAATTGTGGGGAACGAGTTATTAATAGCATAGTCAATTTTGGTGATCCGTTACCAGAAGATGATTTATCTGAATCCATAAGAAGATCTGAAAGAAGCGATGTTTTTTTTGTAGTAGGCTCCTCACTTGTGGTTGTCCCTGCTGCTAATATGCCATTATATGCAAAACAGCATGGTGCGAAATTAATAATTTTGAATAAGGGAGAGACTCCTTATGATGGAATAGCTGATTTAAGGTTTTCTGATCAAATCGGAGATGTGTTACCACCTATAGTTGAGAAAGTAAAACGATTGATGAATGTAGAATAATATCATTGAATCAAATTAATTTTTAACTTTTATTTTTTCCTTGCATAGATCTCTTTATTTCTATCAATTTCTTTAAGAATTTTTCTTCCTTCTTTATTAAATAATGATAGATTTATTTCACTTTTTCTACTTAATGAACCTGTAAAAATTTCTTCTTGATTAGCAAATATTATTATATTCTGACTTGCATACAACGGCGCAGCTCTTAAGATAATTCTATCTTTCCCTACTTCAAGGTCAAGATTAATCCTTTCCTTTTTTGATTTACCGGTTCGATAAGTGGATAGATTAGTATATTGATCTGATCTAAATTTTGATTTTTTAGGTGCTATTGGATTAATTACAATATCTTGTCCAAATGAATAAATTTCGAACTCTAATTTACGTGTTTTATAATCTCGTACTTCAACTACCGGACGAGCTAAATCTTTATCTCTAAATCCTGATGGAACTTTAACTGTCATTTTTATAACTAATACTGCAGAAATGTCACCACCCTCTATGAAGATTATTGTATCTATTATTGAAGGCAACATACCAAGTTCTATTCGACCCATAAACCTTTGGAGTGCATCTATTGCAGAAGAGGAGTGAACAACACCAACCATTCCTACACCAGACAAACGAAAATCAGCATATACTTCGAAATCTTTGGTAGTTCTTACCTCATCAAAAATTGTAAAGTCTGGTCTAACGAGTAGGAGAATATCAGCAGAATTTTCAAGACTTCCTTCTAATTTTGTATATTGAGTAATTTCTGGGCTTACCTGTAAATCTCTCACACTTTCTAATGTTTTTACTACTTTATTTTGACTTAAATAAAAGTTTGCTAATGCGGCGCAAAATGTACTTTTTCCTGCTCCGGGAGATCCACATACTAAAATACCTTCTGCTGTTTCTAACCTGTTTTGTAATTTCGCATCAATTGAATAGTCAGATAGCTTCAAACTCACAAGTGGTCGAACTGCGGTAATCTCAACATCATTAGAAAAGGGAGGTCTTGTAATAACTATTCTAAATTCTCTTAGTTGAGCAACTACCGCTCCAATTTTCTCAATCTCAATAAAAGAGTGATCGTCTTCCCTTACATTCTCAATTACTTCAAGAGCAATATCTTCAATGAGCTTAGGTGTAATCACTTCATTATCAATTTTTTCTAATCGCCAATTTCCGGGTGATCCTCTCTTCGCATAGGCAGGTAGATTCCTTTTGAGATGTACACTCATTGTCTTATCGTCAAAATAATCTAATAGTTTAAGAGAGAGAGCTTCTTTTGTTTTATGGATCCCTCTTTCTTTTACATAAAAAACATCTAACCCTTCAAAAATCCCTACATCACCCTGAATTCTATCAGCAGTTATTAATACAGCGTTGTTTTTCAGTGTGGTTTCCCTTATCAGAGCATCAAGTTCTCCTCCTGGTGCCATTTTTATTTCTTCTCTAGTAGGACGTTTTCCTACTATTTCCAACTTTATTTTATTTTCTGCATTTAATTCACGTAATGATTTTAGAACATTTAAGCCAAAGAATCCAATTTCTTTATGGATATTTGTCCTATATTCAATTTCAGCAATAACAATGTTGGGAATTAAAATTTCTGGTTCTTCCCCTAACTCTCCATCTTCAATTAAATCAAGGATTAAACCGTTAAATATTACAGACGTGTCACAAACGAATTTATCTGATCGCTCCTTAACCAAACCCTCCCCGGGCGTTAATTTCCTTATATTATTCACCATTCTTTTCTTTGTTTAAAATTTGAAATTTCTTAACACTGTAATATATCGGCTTGCTTAAGCGATCTACTGTTGCTACGATTAAGTCTTTACGAGAACTTAAAGCTACTCGAGACATTTTATCCAAGTCTCTTAGCTCTATAGGGGCACCTTCAAATACGGGGAATATTAAAAATTTTGCAGTATCCTTTTCAAAATCAGCCCCTCTCTTATAAACACGAAATTCTATTCCATTTCCATACCCTGTTCTTACGATATACCCCCGTTTTCTTAAGTCCATGTATATAATGTATTTATGCCATAAGCGTTCGTCAAACTGAGTGAAATAAATCAATAAACTTTCAAAATCGTGCAATCCTTTATTCTTATCATTATCTTCCCATAATAGTATTCTATTTCTTTCACTTAGGAGTAATATTTCAATAGCATTAAAAACTAAAATGTCTTGTTTATCACTATTTTGCTCAATAGTTCCAATATAAGAAGTATTATAAAATTCTTCTAATCCTTTACTATCACTGATAATAACTTTATCCTTTTTGATTATTCCCTCTAACTGAATCTTTTCAGTTTTCTCATTTGATTCTTCAGTCATGTAATATTAATAAAAAATTCATAATAATTAATGAATTTAACCCTTCTCTTCTTAATTTTAAAAAACAAGAAAAAAAGTAAAATGATTCATAAAAATAATTATCCCGTTTGTATTTATTTTTATTTAAGATAAGATTATAAATTTGAGTGAGTATCTATTAATCATTCATTTCACATAAATAATGTTTACAGTTTGTTATGAAGGAACTACTAAATAAAATATTAGATAAATTAAAGGATTCTTCAAAAATCGCTTTCATGGGCATAGGGGAAGAGAAATTAGCTGATGATGCAGTTGGAATTTACATAATCAGCGAGTTATTAAAATATTCAAATGATAAATTCTTGTTTATTAATGCGGGTATTGATCCTATGAGTAGAATTGATGAGATTATAGATTTTCAATCATCTCATCTTGTTCTTTTAGATACTTGCACTCTAGATAAACCACCAGGAACTATTGCAATAATAGAGCGTGAAAACATTCATGAATACGTTCCAATTTCATCACATACGATTCCAATTCATATTGTAATTGATTTACTAGCTGAGAAATTACCAGATATAAATGTCTTTATGATCGGATTTGTACCTGAAAGTCTTGAGGGATTCACTCAATTAAAGCTATATAAAGAAAATGAGTTCTCTTTTGAAGAAAGGAGTGAGAATGAGGATCTACCTTTTTTTGATTTTAATCTAACAGATACTATTCAAAAAGCAGCAGAAAGCGTAATAAAGATTTTAAAGGATATAATTACCATATTGTAGTTTTTATTTTCCTTCCTCAGAAAGTTTCGAAATAAAATTCATAATTATTTCTATAACTTTGGTTACATGTGCCTGTTCATCATGATTTAACTTATCTTTTAATTCTTCAAGAAATTCTATGACCTCATCAGCTTTTCTTATTTTTCTCAAATAATCAGAACCTTCTTTATTAAGTGACCCTCCCCATACCATTATATACACTATATTTCAATAATTAATTAAATTAATATGAAAAATGAACATTATGAGTTTAAATAATTCATGAATACTTAACTAATTAGTCATTCATCTAATTAAATAATCTTTCATTTATAGTTTTTTTATAAAAAATAGTCTAAAATCGAAATTTTAATGACTCTATAAACCAAGTTTTGTCTGAAAACATTTATTTTAGGTCAATTCTGAAAAAATGATATGTTGAAAATCAAACTAACACTTTCTATGAAATTATAACAATTCTATCTCATAATTGCTATCTCAACTTAAGATTTTAATAAAAATTACATGAATTTTTAATAATATCTTTTTGAATTTAATACTTCTGATAGTGTGTTTTCATGTAATAATTTTATAAATGAATTTTTGATAAAAATAACTAATCGTTTAATTTAATAATTAAAGATTTATTTTATTAGAATTTGAACTGTTTTAAAATAGAGTGATTCGCTATGGTAATAGAAACAAATATTACAAGTATGTTAGGGATTAAACATCCAATTCTAAGTGCTCCAATGGGACCTTTCTATACTACTAAATTAACAGTTGCCGTATCAGAAGCGGGAGGGTTAGGTGTTTTAAGCCATGTTACTATACATGGAACTGTAACTATAGATGAAATGAAAAAAAGTATGGAATATGTTGTAGAACATACTGATAAACCTTTTGGATTTAATATAAGAACAGCTAGATTGCAACCAGATGCTATAAAACTTTGCAGACAACTTCCGAGATTTATTATGGAGAATCCAAAAATAAAAGAACAATGTGTTTATTTAATTACAAGTGCGGGTTCTCCAAGATTGATATATAATAAACACTTTGAAAAATTAAAAGAAAGTGGTTCAAACATCAAACATTTCCATGTCGCACCTTCATTATATCTCGCTGAAAAATTGTTAAATAGTGGTGTCGATGGGCTGGTTATTACTGGAACTGAAGGTGGTGGGCATCAATCATATGAAAACATAAGTACATTGGTGCTATTACAACAAATAAGAAAACATATACCAGAAGTTCCTATTATCGCCTCAGGGGGTTATGCTACTGGTGAAGGGTTAGCTTCTGCTTTATCTATGGGAGTGGGAGCTATTGCTATGGGTTCTAGATTTATTTCTTCTAAAGAATGTGAATTTCACGAAAATTATAAAAAAATGGTTGTTGAATCAACTGCTTCAGATACTGAGCTAATAACCGGGATTTTTGGACGCGCCAGGGTTTGGAAAAATAAAATGTCTGAAAAGCATAGCCTTGTTGAAAGTAAAGAAGAAAAGCAAGCTGAGGAGACTTCAATGTCAAAAATAGAAAGAGAGTTAGCTGATCTAGAAAAAACTTATGAAGGAAACATTGAGGAAGGTATAGCTTATTTAGGTCAAAGTGTCGAACTCATCGACAGCGTAGAATATGTGTCTGATATAATAAAAACTATTGTAAATGATGCTGAAAAGTGTTTAACAGCTGCTTTTAACAACATCAGAAAAATTCCAATTGAACAAATTGCTTAAATTAGATTCTAATTATTCAAATTTTTTATTATTACAAATAACTGTCTTTTCCCCTCTGGGATATACACAACCTGAAATCCTTGAAACATAAGGTGTTCCATTATATCAGCTCAAGATGAAAATAAAGGGGAATCAATGAAAAACTTTAGAAATTGAAAGTATATGGAGATTAAATGATCTTAAGAAATTTTTATAATATCTCAAATATTTCAATAATTGTTAAAGTGTGTTTTCATGTAAAAACTTTATAAAATAAACTTTTGATAAAAATAACTAATCATTTGATTTTATTTAAAGTTTTAATCTATTAAATTTTCGCAATAAGAAATGTGATCGAGAATGGTTATAGAAACGAATGTTACCAAGATGTTGGGCATTAAACACCCAATTTTAAGTGCCCCAATGGGTCCATTTTATACTACTAAGTTAACAGTCGCAGTATCGGAAGCTGGTGGTTTAGGTGTTTTAAGTCATATAAATTTAACTGGGAAAAATAGTTTGGATGAATTAAAAAAGGCTATGGAATACGTTGTTGAACACACAGAGAAAAATTTTGGTTTTAATATTAGAACTGCAAGATTACAACCCGATGCAATAAAGTTATGTAGACAAATTCCAAGGTTTATCATGGAAAATCCAAAAATAAAAGAGCAATGCACGTACTTGATTACCAGTGCTGGTTCTCCAAGATTGATATATAATAAACACTTTGAAAAATTAAAAGAAAGCGGTTCAAACATCAAACATTTCCATGTCGCGCCTTCATTATATCTTGCTGAAAAGTGCGTAAATAGTGGTGTCGATGGGCTGGTTATTACTGGAAGTGAAGGTGGAGGGCACCAATCATATGAAAATATAAGCACATTAGTCCTATTACAACGAATTAGAAAGAAATTACCAGATGTCCCTATAATTGCGTGTGGAGGATATGCTACTGGTGAAGGTCTCGCTTCTGCTTTATCTATGGGAGTGGGTGCTATTGCGATGGGTTCAAGATTTATTTCATCAAAAGAGTGTCAATTTCATGATAATATTAAAAATGTTATTATAAAATCAGAAGCATCTGATACTGAGTTAGTTACAGGTGTTTTTGGGCCTATAAGGGTCCTAATAAATGAATTTTCCCAAAAACATGGGCTTGTTTCTAATAAAGCAGAGAAATTATCTGAAGAAACTTTAGCTTCAGAGATAGTTGATGAAGTAAAGCACTTGGAAATGTCTTACGAAGGAAACATCAAAGATGGCGCTGTTCTTTTAGGACAAAGTATTGGAATTATAGAAAATGTAGAAGGTGTATCAGATATTATTAATTCGATAGTCAATGATGCTGAAAAATGTTTAACAACTGCTTTTAACAACATATTGAACAAATAGGTTAATAATCATTTTTATTGTATTCTTCTCTTTTTTATTAAATTTTTTTATTCAGGCAACCATCTACTTGATTTTTTTAGGGTATTAATATATAATCATCAAATTTTAAGGGAAATTATCCCCCTAATAAGGTTATTTTGAAGTAAATAAATTCTAGAATAAAAGTTTAAAAATCAATTGTCCCATAAGTTATGTGAAAATCATTCAGAGTTACAGTTTCTTAACATTTATAAACTCAGCAAGAATATCCAAAAATTATCTAAATAACAAATTAATAACCAGGTCAAAATGATCCAAGAGTTAATGATTATTAATAAGGCAGGTATAGCTTTATTTTATCATAATTTTGTAGATGTAAATAATTTCGATGATCAACAATCATTAGCAAGTTATTTTGATATTATTTGTCGTTTTACAAAAAACAGTTTTAAAGAAAGTTTAAGAATGTTAACTTTGGATAGCGTTATATTTTTCTTTTATACTCATAAATCTAATTATCACTTAGTTTTAAAATGTTTGAATAAAGAAATTAACAGAAAATTGTTAGAAGATGCTGCTGAAAGTATAATCGAAAGTTTTTTTAAAAAATATAGTGAGAAATTAAAAGATTTCAACGGAGAAGTCTCTCATTTCAAATCATTTGCGAAAATTGTTCAGGATATTGTCTCAACAAAATTAACAGATTTTAAGGAGGCTATTTCTGTAGAACACTGAGGATAATATTAAATTATATGGAAAAAGATAAAAAAAAAAAATAAGAGAGAAAAATTAAAAGATGATTTAATGGAATTCTATATTATCAAAAGTTAGTTAATCTTTTGATCTATAGTCCTAAATTTCTTTGAGATGGTTTAATATTAAATCCCTTTTTTCATTAATTACAAAGATATATGGTAATTCTTTCATGGATCTCGGTACTATTTCAGTTTCGAATAAATCAGTAAATCTATAAGTTTCATCATCGATCAAAATGTAAATATGGCTGGATTCACCAGGATTAAATGGCTTATACTTAGCAATCACAACATATAATTCATCCTCATTTAAAGAGAGTTGTGATTTTAATTTTTTCTCAAGGTCAAATTTTGCTTGAGCTAAAATATTATCTTGCTGATCTGGAGTTAAAATGTTTTTAAATTCAAAAGGTGTTTTCCAAAGTGGTTTTAAGTATTGTCTATTAAGAATTTGGTCAAAAAGCTTTTTTGTATGTTCATCCTTATTTTTATGTAATTTAAATAACGATATTATATCATTATCATCAATATGATCTTCATTGATTGCTTTAAAAGAAAAATAATTGCTTTTAACACTAACATCTAATTCAATTAAATATTCAATAAAGCGTTGGATTAAACTGGTATAATAAGTGACTACATGGTGATTGTAAACCCATCTAAACATGGCATTTCTTCCATATATTAAATTAGAAATAACACTAAGTGATTTAGAAGATAGTACTAATCTTTTATTGTGAATTACATAAGATTGAACTATTCTATCTGTATCTAAATTTATCCCATAAAATCCAGTCATTTTACTATCTCGTAGAATATAATCTAACTTGTCAACATCAATATAGGAATTTAATAGACTAATAAGTGGATTAAATTCACTCCCTTCTAAATCCCTCTCATATTCAACTCCTAAAATCATTCTACAAAATAGTTCTTTATCAATTTTCAATTTGGTAAATTCATCGTCAAAATTTCCTAACGCTACGATGCAACTCATCAGCTCATGAGGAGCAGATGTTAAATTATCAACATCAAAAGAAAATTGGTGTTCTTTTAATTTACTTTTACACTCATCTTCATCAAAAAAATCCTCGGTTGCATGGGAAAAAGGAGCATGTCCAATATCATGAAGTAGACAAGCATATTTTACAGTATTATCGAGATTAATATTATCTCTCGTAGGAAACTCCGAATTGATTAAACCAAAGATTTTAAACCCCAAATGCATAACACCTATCGAGTGTTCAAATCGGGAGTGTGTGGCATTAGGGTAAACTACATGAACGGATGTTTGTTTAATTCTTTTCAATCTTTGGAATAGTGGTGTATCAATAAATAAGAGATCATTCTCGTTTATCGATATATAACCGTGCGTTAAGTCTCTTATTATTTTCATTATTCAGACAAACTGTCAATTGTAGAATTAATGGTTTCTCTTAGAATCATCTTGGTCTGGTTTGAAAGGCTTTGATTAATTTCAGAATCCAATTTTTCCTTACAAAATAGAATTCTCGCTTTTTCAGTAAACTCTACTAGAATTTTATTTTCCTCAACACTTTTTTGATTTATAAAACCGTTTGAAATCCAATACCATAACTCATTAGATATTGTTTCTCCTCTTATATTCCCATCTTTCCTACACCCATGAAAGACAATATTTCCAATTACTTTTTTCTTATTTAAAGAAATAAAAATCTCATCTAAAGCAAGTAATAATTTGTCATAATCTTGTCTTCCCCCTACAAGACATAGATAATTTAGAAGTAATTGTGATGCATTTATAAATTTATTTTCAGATGGCATACTATTATTTAATTCATTCATAGATCCTCAATTTTTTTAATAATTTCCATTATTAATATAAGTGCACAATGTTTCTATTAAATTTTATTACATATTTCTTTGTTCATGAGAGAATATTTTCTAATTAACAACTAAAGAAGTTAAATTGGACTCCTTTTATTATGATATATATTATGTTCTTTATTCAAAAATAGTATAAAAATGATATAACACATATTATTTATTAAATTCACCTAATTAGTGAAACAAATTAGAAGCTATTTTTTTTTTCTATAAAAAAAATCCTATTCAATATAGGATTAGAGGTATTCTTTTTATTTTTATATTCATAACCCTAACTTATTTTAATTCAATATATCTGAACTCATAGCATATTTGTATGATTTCGTTGTTGTACTAGTGAAAAAAATAATAGAATTACGCTTTTAGTTCAAGAACCTTAGTTTTAAATTCTCCCTACTTTTTCAATAACCCATTTCAAGAAAATTTAAAATGTTTTTAGTTACAAATTTCTTGCTTATGAAATGTCTAATATCAATTTAAAAAAAGATAAAATCTAGATCCTCAGATTCACAAAACCTATTTAGCTTTCCGGGAAGGTCATTGTTAGATAAATCGATGTATTGTAATGAATTAAGCTCTTTTTGCTCCTTGAACTTAATAATTTGATTATTTTCTAAGCTAACTCCTTGTAATCTCCTTAGCCCATCTAATCCTTCCAGAATAGTGATCTTATTATTTTTAAGTCGAAGGTATCTTAAATCATGTAATAATTTTAAACCTTTTATTTTTGTTATTTGATTATAGCTTAAGTCTAAATCATTTAGATTCTTAAGCGTTTCCAACCCTTTAATCTCTGTAATGCGATTTTTCTCCAATCTTAAACTTTGTAAGTTCTCAAGATATGCCAATCCTTCAATATTATAGATGCCGTTCTTGTTTAGATTTAACCCCTGTAATTTATGTAAATTACTCAATCCTGTGATTCTTTCAATATTATTATAACTTAAAATTAATCGTTCCAAATTTTTTAAATTTTCTAAACCTTTAATTTTATGAATAGAATTGAAATAAATATCTAATTTTTTTAGGTTTTGAAGATAATCAAGCCCTTTAATTTCATTAATTTTATTACTTGCAAGATATAACTCCTCCAAGTTTTTTAAATTCTCAAGTCCAGAAATCTCTTCGATCTTATTAGATGATAAATTAAGGAACTTCAAGTTTGTTAATGCGCTTAATCCATTTATAGCCTTGATTTTATTTCGATCTAAATTCAACCTTTCCAAGCTTTTTAGATTCTCAAGATTATCAATAAAAGTTAGTGATTCTTGTGAAATATTTAATCCTTTTAATCCGGAAAGCTTACTCAGACCTTTTATATCGCTTATTCTCTCAACATTCTTAACAGTTAGTGTTCCATTTTTCATGAAAGCCTTTTTTCCCTTGCACAAGACATATTGATAATTCAATAATTCTTTTTCGGGGCACATTACTTGCATATAATCAAATAACTTATCCTTCATTTCATAAAGTGTTTTTGTGTTGTTGAATTTCTCAATGAAAAAGTCTTTGATCCTATCTTTTTCGTCTAAAGCTAAGTTCTGAAAAAGGGAATGGAATTCTTCATGAGTCAAAAAATTATAATACTTCTCTTCTAATAAAAATTGAATTGTGCTCCAGTTTTTGCTTGATAATTTTTTCGCAATCTCTTCTTTAAAAACTTTTTTGGCTAATGGGTCTCCTACTTCTGTTAATTTTTTTAGTAATGGGAAGGCAAGGTTTGAATGTATAAGGTTTGTATTATAATCTTCCTCGTACCACACTTGAAGATTACTGCTATGTCCCAAAAACTCTAATTCAGGTGAGATTCTCTTTGATTTATTATTGTAAGAAGGATCTAAAGACATATCGAGTTTTACAGCAACTTCATCAATAGATCCAACGTCGTCTAAAAGGTAGATCTCGTCTACAGAAATATCCAATAATAAAAATTTACATTGGTCAAATCTCTCCCCGTTTACATATATGATAGTTTCTTTTCCTTCAAGCTTTAAGGCAATATATTCATTTACCTTGAACTCTTTAGTATCCATTACTATTATAATTATATATCTCCCTTTTAAATCTTAGGTGGATAATAATTTTTTAAACCACTTTAATTGGTTATGTTATCATGACAATAGTTCAAAAAAAAAGAATATTAATTATGGGAAAATAACGTCAAGGTTCTTTCCCGTTTTTACCCGGTGTCCCGAATATCTCTTATGAGATCGCTTAATTACAGGAATCCGCCTGCTTGCGTAGCCATTACTGTTATAACGTCTTTCTTTGGATGAATTCCTATTTTAGTGAATTTTAATTGATCAGGTAATACTTTTCCTTTAAATATGAATTGTATAGCTAGGATAGGGTTCAACTTATATTCACGTTGTACAGTTTTCTTAATCTCTGCTATTGAATTATTAGGATCAAGTTCAATTAGTTTAATTGCTTGATCAGGGGGTACACCAGTAAGTCTAAATCTATATTGAGTCATTTTAAATCATAACTTTTTTTTTAATTAATTCTTTCTATATATTATTAAAAAGATATTGGGTAATTTTCTACTTAAGGTCTTTGGTATTTTTTTGTTGACTCTGGTATACTTAAATCAATGTTAAATGTTTAATATTATCAATGGACATTTTTTAGTCTTTTTTAAATCGAAAAGGTTCTAGTGGAGGCCCTGGTGGACCAGGTGGAGATGGAATGGGTCCAGGTTGTGGGCGTGGTGGAAAGCGTCCTAATCTACTTTCTATATAGGATATACGTTGTTCTAATTTATTTAATCTCTCTTCAATCACCTTTATTCTCTTTAATATGTTTGGATCTTCAATCGACATTTGCAATAAAATTCTTAAATAATTATGATTACTATATCAAGTTTTAAAATTAATTCCTAAGTTATTAAAATTTTATGTTAGATTAATTTTTAAACAAAATATACTCAATTTAATGCGATTAGTATTTCACCAGTTTTTTAGTATAAGTATAATAAAAAAGTATACTTTTTTATAGTTATACTAATATTATATTATTATGGAAACCTGGAACATTTCAAAAAAATTAAAGAGTGAGCTATTAAAAAAATCTAGCAATATCGAGGATAATAGTAGGAGAATATTATTTATTCTTAGAAATTTAGGTCCACAAAGATTCACTAATTTAATAAAATATTCAAATTTAAGCAGATCGACCGTATCTAAATATCTTAATTTTCATAGAAAAAATAAAAACGTAGAACAAAGATTATTTACAGATAAACAAACAAATAAGCAATATCGTGGTTACGTGATTACTGAAAGGGGCATCGAAAAACTTGGAGAAGGACCTTTAAAATTAAAAGATGAGTTATTTTTAGTTAATGAATTAAAAGAAAATGTCAGAAAACTCGAAGATCTAATAGATTTTTATAAGGAAATAAATGTAGTAGATGCATTTATAATCCATATAGTAAGAATTATATCTAAAATAGGTGATAATTTTTTTGAGCTACAGCAAGATAGAGATCTGTATTTATCACTTTTTTACATCTTTTATAACTCGATCTTAGGACAAGGTGCTTTTGCAAGAATTTATTGGCATTTTGATAAGTCTAGTTCTCAAAAATTTGTTGGCTATAAATTAAATTTAGATCAATTTTGTGAAGTTTATAAGGTTTCAAGAGAGGCAATTAATTATTTAGCTAGGTCTAAGTTGATAAAGAGTAATTTTGGGTTTTATTTAATTCAAAGAGAAGATACAGATTTCTTTTTTCACGAGGAAGATTTGTTGGGAACAACAACTCTTAGGCTCATTAAAGACAAATTAATTGATGAGATCATTAATCTTCAAGAAGGCATTTACGATATGATTTATGATTTAGACATTATGGCTGAAGAAATTACAAACCAATTAAAAGAAATGGGTTTAATATGGGATGCAATTCAAGCACAATTTCAGTTATTGGTCTTAAATCAAATTATTAAGAACGCAATAGAAATGGGTTTTTTAGATATAGAAAGAGAAAAATTAATGGAAGGAATTACCCAATCAAAAAAATTGTTAATGTCTAAAGAAGGTAAAATGCTTAAGAAATCCATTTTTAATGGCTTTAATATTGATTTAAATTTGAATACCCTTACTTTAACGTCAAATCAAGAATCTTAACGACTGTGGTATTTTAAAAGGATTGGGATTTTAATTAAATACATCTTCAAACCAACAAAAATCCTAACTCGTTTGGAATATGCTTGAATTTCAATTATATGGTGTGTTAATTATCCCATTAGTTATCTTTTTCATAGCGATTAGACAATTAAATCAAAAAAAAGAATTTAAAATTAACCAATATCTCAAATTAAAACTTGAGGGCGGAAGAACTAATGTATATGTAAATAATCGACGATTTATGCAATGTATGTACCTGTTATTAAATATTGCCGTTGATAGAATTGAGGAATATGATGAGATTGGATCAATCGATGAAGCTGCTGTAAAATTAGATCGTTCTATGGAAAGAAATCATCGTAAAGTTCCACCAGAAACAGAATTTTGGGGGCATTGTTCTAATATACAAGCTTGGGCTGACAATGAATATGATACAAGAATTCTTCATCGAAATATAGCTTTCCCTTTACTAAAAGCACTTGTTGATGCGGGAGATCCTATTGCTAAACGAAAATTTAAAGAAGAAATTGCGTTAAGATATGCAACAGGACACCCTACTGTTATTAGATTCTTAACCCAAAATGGTTATTTACATTACTTAACCGAAGATGAATTTGAAAGTCTGTTAATTGATATAGACTTTCCAAGTATTGATGAATATTCCAGAAAAATCATACCAAAACTAGATAAAGCTTTAGATCCTGAATCTATCAAACTAATAAGACAACATACTTCTACCTTCATAAATAAATTTCGATTTAAATATAAATATCTAATTTTATTGAAGGTTTTAGAGAAAGTGCCGGATAAAAGACAAGAGTTTGTAGAAATTATTTATAATAAATATAAGAATGTTAGAAGCTTTCCTATACTTAAATTTTTGAATAAGGCTCAAATCAATTTCAACAAATTGGACCTTAAAATTATTTCTTATAATGAAAGATTAATTGGTCTAATTTTAGATTCAAAAACTAACTTAAAAAACAAAATGATTGAAAAAATAGAAGATATCAAAGGATTTGAAGAATTTTCTGAAGATATTGAAGAAATAGATTTGAGTAATAATAGGATAAATAAAATAATAGGACTTGAGAATCTTAAAAACCTAAAGAAATTATATTTAAAAAACAACTACATTGAAAAAATCGAAGGGTTGGAAAACCTAACTAATTTGGAATTTTTAGATCTTTCGGGAAATATTAATATCGAAGAAATTCCGGAATGTTTAAATAAATTATCTAGCCTAAAAACTGTTAAATTAACAGGATGTAGAATTGGAAAATTCTCTGAATCAACATCACGATTTTTTTGGATGGGACAAAATTTTAGATATTTTACAAAATATACAAGCGAAGACATTAAATATTATGAAGAAACTCATGCTTCAAGGGCAGGAGTTAATGGAAGACTTTATAAAAATTTTGTGAAATGGTTATTTAAAATAAGGAAAATGATGAAGAAATGTAATTTCAATTATGACGATATCAAAAATTTCGAAAAGAAAACCAATTTACAAGCAATTTATTCCGGAAAACCAACAAAAACTTTCTTGAAGCACCTTGATGACAAAAAACAAATAAGAATAACAAAATTTATGTAAAAAATAAATTTTCTATTCTTTCCATAACATTTCCTTTAAGAATACTCCAACATCTTTTCAATTGGTTTTTTTGCCCGCTTTGCTACATTAGGGGGAACTTTCACCTCGAAAGCTTCATCATCTAGATTCTCCAAGATGTATTTAATCAGTTCGAGATTATGCTTCTTCATATTATGGCAAACGAGCTTTTCCTTTGCCAAATAGAACTTATTGGTGGGAAAATCTTGAGCCATTCTTTCTAAAAGACCTACTTCTGTTCCAATGATGAATTCAATAACTTTTGATGAATTCTCTTTAACATAATTGTACATCCGAGCAGTTGATCCAACAATATCTGCTAGTTCTCTAACACCTCTTATACATTCTGGGTGAACAAGAAGTTTTGCGTTAGGGTATTTCTTCTTTATTTCTACAATATCATCAACAGTGATCTGGGAATGAACATAACAATGACCATGTGAGGGCATCTGCCAACATTTTATACCTGATTCTTGTTCTGCATAATCGGCCAAATTCGCATCTGGACCAAATAAAACTTCCTTAGTACTAAATTCTTTGCTAATTCTCTTTACAATTTCTACTGCGTTTGATGAAGTGCAACATATATCTGATTCTGCTTTCACAGCCGCAGTTGAATTGACGTACACTATAACGGGTAATCCAGGATGTTTTTCTTTATATTCTCTAACCATTTCAGGAGTAAGGAATGCGGCCATAGGACAACATGATTCATAATTCGGAATCATTATATGTTTATCCTGATTCAAGATAGAAGCAGTCTCACACATAAAATCAACACCAGCAAATATAATATAATCTGTATTTGCTTTTTCTTTAGTTGTTCGAGATAATCCGAGAGAGTCTCCTAAATAATCAGCAATTTCTTGAATTTCAATTGGTTGATAATAATGAGCTAAAATAATAACGTTTTTTTGCTTTTTTAGTGTTAAAATTTCTTCTTGCAGTTGTTTGACAGTCATTTTTACAAAAAGGAATCAGTTTTTACTATATTATATAAGGATTTAAGAAAAGATAAGTTGTTTGATTATAAAAAATTTGAACAGTGTAATTAAATAGAGATTAATCAAGAATTATTTGAATTAGTAAAATTATTATATTCTGGTAATTATAATGCGAAAAAAGGTCAAACTTTCAAATAATTTTTTGACCAAAATTCATAATAAGGAAAACCTATATTTACTTATTTTTTTCTTTTTGATTATTTAGAGCAAAAACAACTTTCATTCTTAACAATATCTATAATATTAAACCTTAAATCTATTAAATTAACCATCAGAACTTTATTTTCCAGATTCGGGAGACCTAAGGCTGTTTTTATTACTTCTAAAGCTTCTAATGTACCTAAAATACCAGGAGTCACACCAATTACTGGTAAAGGACCTTCCTCTGGAGGGGCTTCTATAGGTTCTGAAAAAACACATTGATAACAAGCAGTCTTTTTTGGATTTATTGTGATAATTTGTCCGTAAAAATCTTTGATCCCCGAAATAACACATCTTAAATTGTTTTCAATAGCTATTTTGTTAACTAGGAATTTAGTTTCAAAATTGTCACTACAATCGACTATAAAATCATAATCCTTTTCTTCTAAATATTTCTTTATCGATTTTTCATCAATAAAATCTTTATATACATTAATTTGAACATCTGAATTAAGTTTTGATAATACTTCTTTAGCAGAATTCACCTTGTCTTTTCCAATTTGAGATTCATTATAAAGAATTTGTCTTTGCAGATTTGAAAGATCTAAAACATCATTATCTATTATTGTTAATTCTTTAATCCCTGCTGCCGTTAAATACAGTGAAAAGGGCGAACCCAAGCCTCCACAACCTATCTGTAGGATTTTTAACTTTGAAATCTTTTCTTGTCCTTTTTCTCCAATTTCTGGAGATATAATTTGGCGTGAATATCTCTCCTTTTGCTTTTCAGTTAATATAAACTATCACCTATTTATTATTTTTTTTACGTTTTTAATTGTTTCTTCAATTTCTATGAATATTAAACCTAAATTAGTATTCAAATTTAATAATGAAACCAAAATTAGTTGTTCATCAGCCCCCATAATAATAAGTTGAAAATCGTTAAATTCTACTGTTAGATTCTCAACAAACTTGCTTCCTATTGTTGAAGCTGCTGTTTCAATAGCACCAAACATAGTGGCGGCCATAGCACAAAATTTCCGATCATCGATATCTCTAGGTAATTTTGAAGCAATCAATAAACCATTACGGTTAACAAGAGCCGTACCTACAATATCGCTTATACCTTCCAGTTTTTCTAATTCTTTATGGAGATTTTGAACTTTTAAGCTATTCATTTCTATTCAGAAGTTAGCTTCATGTTAATTTCAATTAAGATATGAATTATATAAAGATATCTATTTGAAATTTTAAATCATTAATAATTACTATCCAAACTTGAAGAAAAAGAATCTTAAAAAAATTGCTTATAACTAAGCCGTAGCTTTTTTTCTATTGCGGTAAAATGATTTCTGGCCATTAAATGCTCGTGTTCTATTCCTCCACCCTGGCTGACGTAATTTCGCAGATTTACCAAAACCGCAACTGGCACAAAATTTCTTTCTTCTGTGATATGAATGGTTTCCACAACGACGACATGTTTTATGGCTAGCTGCCTTATTTTTCTTTCCTTTGCTTGGTGTACCTTTTCCCATCTTGCTTAAACCTCTTCAGTTTCTTCTCGATGCATTAAATTCTCTTCTGGATCGCCTGCGAAAACTAAACTTTCACGATCCTGGGCTACAAAGATAACGCTGGCACCCCTGATCATCACTGTGCCTAAATTCTTGCTTCTTTTTCCACCACGACCAAAATATATTTCTTTAGCGTCTTCAACAATTAAATTCATATAATTATCGAATTTTACAAGCTTCCCCGTTAAAAATGTGTTCCAAATCTTTAATTTGATGTTTACTTCATCTTTCAGGATAGCCTTTGACAAGGTCCTAGATATCGTGTGTTGTGTGTGTTGTGTGTGTTGCGACATTGAAATGAAATCTCTTGAAAATTATTCTACGTTATGTTTTTAATTACTTAATCAAATAAATATTTTTTTAAATATATAAGAATTTAAATGAAATATTATTAGATAAGGGATATAAATGAAAAAAATCGCATATTTTGATGCATGTGTTGAAACTCCCGAAGAGATTATCCTTGCTGCCGATATGCTCCCTATTAGACTTTTTGGCGATCCAGAAATCGGAATAGATAAAGCGAATGAACATGTACCTCCAACTCATTGCGTTTGGGCAAGAAATATCCTTGAACAAGCTATTAATGGGTTGGATGATAACATTAAAGGAGTCATTACAACACACGGATGTGATTGTACTAATAGAGAGTTTGATATTTGGTTAGAATGTGTAAATCTAGAGTTCCTTTTTTTTCTCAATGCTCCATTGAAGCGAAATGAGACTGCCTTAAACTTCTTTATGAACGATATTAAAGAATTAATTAGTCAATTGGAGGAAAAATTTAATGTTAATATAACCTCTGAAAAGATTAATGAAGCCATAAAAAAAATGAATAAAATTAGGAAATTATTAAGAGAAATATCAAGTTTTCGAGTAGATATGAAATTAAAGGGTTCTGAATTCCATGCTCTAGTTAAAAAAGTTCAACAATCTGATAAAAGTAAAATGATTGAAATTCTTGAATTAAAATTGGCAGAAATTAAAGAAAGAAAACCTTTTCCAAATGCTAACCTCAAAAAAGTATTGTTAACAGGTTCAGTAATAGATGATACCGAATTCATTAAGTTTCTCGAAGAAGTTGGTTTTCAAATCGTAATTGATGATTTATGTATAGGGACCAAATATTTTTGGAATAGCGTTGATGAAGATGGAGACCCAATAAAAGGTTTAGCTGAATTTCATTTAAGCAAGCCAATCTATTCTACTAAATTTCCTTCATATGAGCGATTTAGAGTATTAAAGAATTTAGCAGAAAAATATAAAGTTGATGGGGTAATCAATATCGCACAAAAGTTTTGCGAGCCAGTTTTGTATGACCATCCATATTTTAATAAAAAATTTAAAGAATTAGAAATTCCATATCTTTTTGTTGAGATGGAATACAATAGAGAATCATATAAACAATTAACAACCAGATTTGAAGCATTTAGAGAAATAATTTAAAGGAGGGCTACAATAATGTCAAAAGTGAAGAAAACTGGAAAGATGTTAAACGCAACTAATAAATTAAGAAATGAAATGGGAAGACATTTTTTAGCTATTGAGCAAGCTTTTCGAGAAGGAAAACCAACTGCTTGGGCCACGGCGGGAACTCCTGTTGAACTTTTATATTCTATGGGTGTTCAACCAATGCTTCCTGAAAATTCAGCTACAATTTCAGCGGCTCTTAAAAAATCTCAAAATTTTATTGAACTTGCTGAAGATCAAGGATATTCCTATGATCTATGTTCATATTTCAAGACGAATGTTGGGGCTGTGCTTAGTAATGCTGAAATGAGCGAGGGTGGTACAAGAAAACCGACTTTTATGCTGTCAAGCGACGTAATATGTGATACTCATGTCAATTGGTTTCAAGTACAATCTGAAAGAATGGGTGGTGTGCCCCACTTTACAATTGATATACCACATGTGGTAAGTAATACAAATAACAGGCAACGAGAATATTTCAAAAAATATATTAGAGAACAGCTCTGGGAGTTATTGGATTTTATAACTGAAGTTACTGGAAACGAATATAATGAAGAAAAGGCACGAGAGGTTGCTCAGAATTCGTATGAAATGGGAAAAATTTGGCAAGAAGTCTTCGAGTTAAGAAAGAATATTCCTTGTCCTGTATCCACAAGGGATACTTTTGGAGGATTATTCCCTTTATTCACTATGACAGGATTAAAATCACCAATAAAACTTTACAAAAGAATGTATAGAGAAGCCAAAGAACGCGTAGATAATGGAATTGGAGCGTTAGAGCAAGAAGATTACCGTTTACTTTTTGAAGGTATCCCTTTCTGGCATAACCTGAAATTCTTCGCTAACTTAGAACGTTGGAACGCTATTATAGTGTATGAACCATACGTATACGCTTTCACTAAATATACAAATCCAAATATTACCAAAGAACATGTTTTAAATAACCCCGTAGAGTCAATGGCAGAACTGATACTTAGTTTTTGGTATGTCTATGACTTAGAGACTCGCGTTCAAAAATTCAAGGAAACAGTAAGAGATTGGAAAATTGATGGTGTGATCTTGCATAATAATATGTCATGTCGTCCAAATGCATGTGGTATGTATGATTTGAAACGTAGATTAATGGAAGAAGCTGATATTCCCTGTTTAATTGTGGACGGAGATATGAATGACCCACGTAAGCTGAATGAGACTCAAGTCCTAAACCAAATCGAAAGTTTCATAGAAATTCTCAGAAAGAGGAAGAAGAAATAATTTATTTTTTACTAAGTTTAACTTTAATATATATAAAATTTAAGGTATCACTTAGGTGAATTTTATTGAAAAAAACAGGAATTGTTGAGATAAGTACTGGAAAATTACAAGGTTATATTGATAAAGGTATAGAAGTGTATAAAGGAGTTCCGTATGCTGAACCTCCTGTTGGAGATTTAAGATTCAATGCACCAGAACCAAAAAAATCATGGGGTCATGTGTTAGATGCAACAAGATTCGGTCCTGTGGCACCACAGCCACCTAGTCCTTTCACACCACAGCCACCCCCTCCACAAAGTGAAGAAGACTGTCTTACACTTAATATTTGGACACCTGCACCTGATGACAAAAAACGTCCTGTCATGTTCTGGATTCACGGAGGTTCATATAAGACAGGAGGTGCAACTAATTATGATGGAATACCTTTAGCAACTCGCGGAGATGTAGTCATAGTTATAATTAATTATAGATTAGGACCTTTAGGTTTTCTCTATCTTCCCGATGCCCCTAATTTTTCAGCAAATGTTGGATTGCTCGATCAAATCGAAGCGTTAAAATGGGTTAAAGAAAATATCGTGAACTTCGGGGGAGATCCAGAAAATGTTACTGTGTTTGGAGAATCTGCTGGTGCGGGAGCAATTTGTTGTCTACTTGGCATGCCTGCAGCTAAAGGTTTATTTAATCGCATTATCCCACAATCTGGAAGTACAAGCCCACTTGGTTACCAAAAGGGTAGGGCAATAGCAACTGCACAAAGGTTAGCTTCGCTTCTGGAAATCGAAAAAGATGATATTGACCGCTTAAGAAAAATTTCATCAGAGAAGATTATCAAGGCTCAGACAAAGATGGATCAACAAGTATTAGAAGGAGGAACTGCATTTGCCTTAGGATATTCTCCCCTAGTTGATAAGAATACCATGCCAAACCATCCTTTAAAAGCTGTGCTTGATGGTGAAACAAAAAACATTGAAGTTTTACATGGTACTAACAAGGATGAAATGAGATTGTGGGAATTGTGGTATCCTGGTGTAAAAAACTCGGAAGAACTGTTCAATAGACTGAATGTAATGACGAAACCAATGGGACAATCCGAAGAAAAAGTTCGTGAAATAATCAATATTTATAGTGAAACGAGGGAAAATCCTACTGAGATATTTAATGCTATAATAACCGATACATTTTTCCGAGTACCTTCCATAAGATTAGCAAAAATGCAATCTAGAGTACAACCTGACACCTATATGTATATGTTTACTTATCCCTCACCTATACGTGATGGATCCTTAGGAGCTGTCCACGCAATCGAAATCCCCTTTGTGTTTGGTACATTAGATATGCCCCGGATCTTTGAATTATTCCCTGTTTCCAACAAAGAAACTGAAAAACTCAGTGCAAAAATGATGGATAGTTGGATTTCATTCGCTCGAAGTGGGAATCCAAATCATAAAGAAATCCCAAAATGGGAGCAATATGGAAATGATAGGGCAACAATGATGTTCGGAAAAGACGTAAAAGCAATAAATGATCCTTACGGCAAAGAAAGATCCGTGTGGGATGATGTCATAACTTTTAAGGGATGACATGAATGAATATCATATTATGAAAAATTATATAGGTGTTAAAAATTAGCGAGAAACTGAATTTTTTATTTATTTTTACAGATCAGCAGAGAGCTGATCATTTAAGTTGTTATAATAACAAAATGGTATTAAAAACGCCAAATATAGATCTTATCGCTAACGAAGGAATTAAATTTACCAATTTTTACTGTAATAATCCAATTTGTATGCCTAATAGAAGTACTATTTTTACAGGGCAATATCCTTCAGTTCATGGAGTCACTACGAATGGAAGAAATTTACCAGAGAAAACGAGAACATTTATCGATGTTTTTTTAGAATCCGGTTTGTACCACACGGCAAGCTTTGGAAAAATACATTTAAATTACTTTGGGGAATATTCTGGCAAATTTCAAAATCCAAATAAAAGTCAAGAATTTATTCGCGTTAAAAACTATCCTAAATTAACGAATCTTACACCATATTTTGGATTAGAAGAAGTTAAACTCATTTCGGGGCATGGAACTTTTTGTGGGCATCCAGATTACATTAATTGGGTAAAAAGAAAAATTGAAGATAACATATCATTAGCAAAACCTCTTAGGATACGACTGAAAGATCCTATTGGTAGTTTTCAAAATAAACTTAATCTATGTTTTGATATCTCATATCCATTCATAAAATTACAAGTAATAAAACATCAACTACCTGAGGAACTTTATTCAACAACATTTGTTAAAGAAAACACTATTAGCTTTTTAAAGAGATTTGCTGAAGGACAGTATTCAAAACCAAATTTTTTCGCATTTTGTTCCTTTCCTGATCCACATCATCCATTTTCTCCACCAGGTAAATATTTTGATATGTACAAACCCGAAGATGTAATTCTACCTAATAGTTTTAATGATACCCATGCTAAGAGTTCCTTATTCAATAAAAAACATTATAATGAGATTTTAAATACTGAAGGAACTGTAAAAGGTATATTTCCAAAACCTAAAGATTTGACAGAAGAGGATGCTAAACGTGCAATTGCTGCTTCATATGGAATGGAAAAAATGATAGATGATGCCATCGGTGAAATTTTTGAAACTTTGGAGAAAAATAATTTAATAGATAATACTGTGGTTATTTATACATCTGATCATGGTGATTTAGGTGGAGATCACAGGTTCTTTTTTAAAGGTCCATTTCTATATCAAGGTTTAATTAAGATCCCATTTTTAATTAGAATTCCTAATGGAATAAGTAATCAAGTATGTAATTCCCTAGTGAGCTCAATTGATATTCCTGAAACAATTCTAGAATTAGCTGGATTTGAAATTCCAGATACAATGCAAGGAAAGAGCATGGTTCCAATTTTAAAGAATCAAGATGAGATAATAAATGAAGATATCTTAATCGAGATGGATGATGATCACAACAATGAAAAAACTAGGACACTAATTAGAGACAACTGGAGAATTACTATTTTTCGTGAACATGGAGAATTGTATAATTTAAAGGAAGATCCAGACGAAATGAATAATTTGTGGAACCATAAACCTTTCTCAGAAAAAAAGGATGAGCTACTTCTAAGGATATTTAAAAAGTGTATACGAAATCAACCAAAAAGAATTAAAAGGGATTGTGGTTTCTAATCCACAAATTAAGAATTAATTTGCTATTTTTATATGAGTATTAGGTGTAAGTATTAGGTAATGATCACCAAGACGTCCCATTGAACCCCCATTTTCTCTTAAAAATACCTTTAATTCTTCTATACCTCTCTTAAGCTCAGAGATTTCTACGTTCTCTAAAATTTCTTTTGCATTAATTAATAGTATTCTTCGTCCAAGCAACTGTTTTTTTATATCTTCCACTTGATTAAGATTAGAGAAATCATACTTCTTTATTATAAAATTATGAAGAAGTGACGAATACTCTTTAGAAAATCCCATGGTTTCTTGTGGTGAGCCTAAAAGCTCGTTATCCTTACGGTTTCGAAACTTACCCATATATCAAAATCAACCTCTTATTAAAATTAAAAATCAAATAGCACTATTTTCACTAATATAGAGATTTTGAATGATTTTAAATAGAAGAATCATTGTGATACATATTCTCATGTTATGCAGATATTATTCAAGCAATATGCAATACAAGGTTATTATACAACAAACTAAAATTAATATCACAAATCAATAGATACAACCCTAATTTTTATCTTAAAATTTGCCTTACTTTTTTTTCATCTTAGATAAACTTTAAATTAATTAGTTCACCAATGTTTTTAATATGGAACTAATAAAAAATGAATTTATAGAATTCATAAAAGAAAGAAAGAGCGTTAGGAGCTTTATTTATAAAAAGATAAGAAAAGAAGTCATACTTGACATACTTGAGGCTGGTCGTTGGGCACCTTCTGGAAATAATAGTCAGCCATGGCGAGTTTGTGTTGTCATTCATCCTACAGTCAAAAGGATGCTTTCTGAGCTCACTAAATACGGTGGAATACTTGAGGATGCTTATGTGGATCTTGTAATATTTTTGGATCTAGAAAGAGGTTATGATAGAACAAAAGATATACAAGCAATTGGAGCCTTTGTACAAAACATCCTTTTAGGTGTTCATGCTCAAGAGGATCTTGGTGCGGTGTGGATAGGTGAAATTTTGAATCGAAAAGAAGATGTCAATCAAATTTTTAAGTTTCCCGTAGAAAAGTTTGAATTAATGGGGGTTGTTGCAATAGGAATGATTGATGACGCGCGAGAAAAAGCACGGAAAGAATCAAGAGAACGACGCCCAGTAGATAAGTTTATTGATTGGTATTAGAGATTTCTAGCTAAGAGCCTAACATATTTTTTTATTGACTTTTCTTATCTTCTAGCGATTCTACCACTCTCGGGTTTAGAATCCATATCCCAAAAACGAAAAATGGAATCAAAGCCCATTCAACCAAGATTGAAATAATAAAAGGCGTTGTGTGGCTAATTTCATAAACAAGACCACCCAAAATAGGACCTATAATAAATCCCATTGAGTCGAAAGAAGTAATTAATCCGAAGATTTTTCCTCGATGTTTTACCGAAATACGGCTGAGGAAATTTATAAAAACGAAACCTACCGTAAGCATAATTGTATTATCAATTACGAGCAGTAAAGAAAAAATCCATAGGTTTTTAGTTAAAAAGACAATAACCCATGTTAAAATACCTCCAACAATACTTGCTATTGAGATAACAAGATAAGGATTAATTTTATCCGCAATAACACCTAATTTGGGAGCAACTAATGTTCCTACTATCATTGCTGGAAGATAGAACCAACTAATTAAAGCAGGGGGTTCCTTCATATTTTCGAAGATAATTGGTAATATAAATGGTCTATATATGCCTGCATTGATAGCACCTAATATAAGAGCAAAAAACAGCAATATTATGCCTAATATATATAAATGTACTGATCTTTCAGTTGATGTAGTATCATTGATTTTCAGTTCTGAGAGATCATCAATTTCATCAATTGATTCGCTAGGATATTGAAATTTCTTATCCTCATCGACACTTAGAAAAAACCTAATTCCTGCATAAAAATTTGCTATCCCAAATATAGGAATTCCACTAAAGATAAGAAAGACGTTATCAGGAGTAAAATAACTAGCTAATCCAAAAATTGAAAAACCGACTATTGTCCCTATTACTTGACCAATACCTAACGCAAATCTTCTGCGTCCGAAAGCTGAAGAACGGTGATGTTTGGAGGATTTTTCAGAGATAAGGGTGTCTAACGGGACCCAAAAAAGCATCGCACCAAGACCTAAAAGAAACGAGCTAATATAAATTCCAGGTAGTGATTGTAGAATTATAGAAGAATAAAGACCGAAGTATGACAATCCTCGTCCGAACGATCCTATCATAACTAATTTCTGTTTAGAGACGTGATCTGTTAGATAGCCAATAAATAGAGAGCTAATTAGACCCCCAAAAGTTAAAAATGCTGGAAAAAGACCAATTGCTAAGCCAGGTCCTTCCCAAACCTGACTTATCATATAGATCATAATGAAATCTACAAAAAAAAATCCAAGTGAATTCCAGATAACTATAAAAATGACTGAATCGAAATCTGAGGTAAATTTATGACTCGGTGGCACCGATTGCTTTTTTAATTTCTTTAAGGGTGATTGCATGATAACTAGTATAAAAAAGGGGCAAAGAAAAAAAATTTTTGGTTTAGTAATTCAATTAATTTCTTTTTTAAATGTGTTTGATGTTTTACTTAATTCTACTTCACGTTCCTTCAATATGGAGGTCGTTTTTCTATAGCCAAAAATGGAAAATCTCTGAGAAAACAGGTCCAACCCAATAATAGAATTTGATCCAATAGATGTAAGTAACCCCAAGATACAATAAAGAGTACAAAATACCAAAAATAAAACCAAAAATTACATCAATTGGAAAATGAACACCTAAAATAAGCCTTGAAATAGCTATAACTATGTCTAAAATAATAAAAATAGTTAAAACAATCCAACTTTGAAAGTGAAAGGTAAAAATGATACCAAAAAGTAGAAAGAAAGCAACGTGTCCACTTGGAAAGGATTGTTTTTCCGATTCTCGCATAAGGTACGGAATTTTAAGAAAATCATCATGTTTCTTTACCCCATCTTTCTTCAACTTGATATACGGTCGATTTCTCCGAATTATCTTATATCTAATCAGACTATGAATAATAATTGATTGCTCAAATCCACTCGTAAATAAGACTAAAAGGTAATAGTTTTTTGTTATATACCCATAAATAAACCATATTAACCATATTAACCCCCAAAAATATAAGGAGCCAAGAAAACTAATAACTATTGCAAACTTTTTTGTTCTTTTACTAAAATCACTTTTGTAAATATTAAGGAATGCCTTATGATCCCATTCTTCTAATTTTTCAAGATATTCCGACAATAGCGACATAAAATTAACAAGGTGTGGATTTGAGTTAATGTGTAAAAATAGATATATATAGTTTTTCCTATTAATAATCATCTTGATTGATTCTATTGATAAGAATATAATTAGTATTACCTTTAAGAAATTGGTGATTTCAAGCGATCTAATTGCTATGTAGAAACAACAAATATAAAAATGTTATAAAATATTATTAAATTAAAAACCACGTTTCATTATCTGAATATACGTCCTTACATATTTATCGTGATAATTATGAGTGTAAATTCAGGATTTTCAGAAGAAAGCCTTAGAAAAATTGCTGCACAGAAAGTTAGTTTTAGGTTCTCTGTGAAGATTCACGTAGCAATTTTTATTGTTGTAAATGTATTGCTCTTAATGGTTAATTTTTTCTATACACCAGAACTATATTGGGTTGTGTTCCCCTTCTTTTCATGGTTAATAGGAGTAAATATACATACATTATCTTATATTTTATATGCACGAGGAGTTTATCCAATGGCTAAACGAGGAATGATTTACCATTTAGATTCCTATATTTTTGTAATGCTTTTTTTGTTTATCATTAACTTAATAACACTTCCAGGGTTCTATTGGGTACTTTTACCAACACTTTTTTGGGGTACTGGAGTTATTGTTCATGTAATAATTTACGTTCTGTTTTATAGTGGAAAAAATAAGAAACCTGGCAAATTTGAATCAAGGATGGAAAGAGCAATTGAAAAAGAAATGAATAAAATGAGGAAAAAACAGAATAAATAAAAAATAAAAGGTATCAAATTAATGTGGTTAGGAAAATTCTTAGATCTTGAAGATGATATAAATGAATTAAGGTCTAGGATTAAGGAAGAACTTTTGAATAGTCTTCGTAAGAATAAGCTAACTCCTCTTGAATTTACAATAATAGAAAGCATCTTTAATAGTAAGCAGCTTTCTGGATATGATTTAATAAAAAATTTGAATAGACATTTTGCTGGAACTTGGGAAGCTCAATCTGGTACAGTTTATCCGATATTATCAAAACTAGAAAAAGATGGTTTTTTAAGCGCCCAAAAAGTTAAAAGTCCAATAGGCCCATTAAGAAAAGTATACTCTTTAACTGAAGCTGGCGGAGAATTATTAAAGTATAAGGTAAATAAAAATTATCTTGATCAACTTAAATTTATTGAGAATTTCTTAGTAGAACTCTCTTCAATTTATATTCATTCTTTTCCTGAAGAAGAAAAGGAAGAAAGGATAGAGGAAATACGAGAAATTTTGCAATTAACTTTAAAAAATGTTATGAATAACATTCCTGCTACTCTCGAATTTAAAACAATGTGTAATCAATGTGGATCTGAAATTGGTCGAGAAGTAGCATATTGTCCTACTTGTGGGGCCTCTTTATTTAATAGTATAGAAAGCAAATAAAAACTTAGAAAAAAAATTAAGTGAAATTTTTTAAAGCATTTTATTCAATTTCAATGTTATATTTCTTGAAAATTTTTTCGAGCTCATCGCTAGCTAGATGCTTTAAAATATCTACTAATGGGGCTAAAACTTCCTCTTGCTTTGCCTTTCTATTTTGGCTAATTCTTCCTTCTTTTACTTGAAAACTCGATTGTGCCCAACTATATTCATCATTAAATGTGAACCAGATTTCTTTATAAGCGCCTTCTTGTCCTCCATTTCCAGCTAATGGCTTCTTATCGACAGGTACTTCAGGATCTTGTAGATAACACCAATCTAATATTACCCATTCGAGTTTCCTTGAAGATTCAGGTCTATCTGCTAAATAGATACAATACGCGTGGCCTCCTTCCTCAGATGAGGGGAATAATGGATTTGTCATTACCTGAGCTGCAGCTACTTTTACTCTCCATGAAGGAATTCCCGCATTTATCAATAGACCTGCTATTAAAATGGCACCATCTTCACAGTCACCAATTTCCGATTGAATAGATTCAAAAGGGAATTGCCAAAACTCAGGACATTCGACAGATTCATCATCTCCGATATATTTAAGAAAATCACACACGAACTTCTGAATTACCCTTGCAGTTTCGTTTGCAGTTTCTCGTCTTAATCCCGCTTGACTTATGACATGCCAAAGAATTGCATCATTATCTTTTATAAAGGTTTTTACATCAGCATCAATTTGTTTTTTATATGATTCACCTCTCAATGCCCTAGCTGTGTAAATGATTGGAGCTTTTTCCCATTTATCATTCCAGTATTTAAGACCATATTTGCCATAATCACCTTCAAATGGTGAAATTTCAATTAATTCTGGAGGTGTAATAATTTCTTCGTCTTTCTTCCCTTTCTTCTCTTTCTTTTCTGGTTCTCCTGAAAGAGATTTAGCATTTATAATCCATTTTTTTACTTCACTCTCTGTTGGAACCTTTGTAAGAACTTTTGGTTTTTCTTTTTTCAAATCCTTCAGTTTAGTTATAATACTTTTTGGATTTCTACGTGCGAATTCTTTTACAGAATCAATTCCAATTAGGTTTAGAGCATTTGCGATTTTTGGATTGACTCCATCAATCCTCATTAAATCTGCATGCTCTTGCCAGCTATCAAGAAGTTCAGCGGATACTCCAATCTTTTTCGCCAGTTTTTTGATTTGACTTGTTGTTAGAGGTAATAGGTCTTCAACGTTCCCAAATCCTTGTTTTTCCAAAAGACTAGCATGTACCTTATCAATTCCTACAATTTCTATAATTTTCATGTTTAACGCTCTAAAATTTTATTCTAATGCAAATAAATCAGTATAACTATAAAAAGAAGATATTAAAATTCTATAAAAAAATTTAGACTAAAAATGAATAACAAATTTCTTTTTTCGTTGTTCTAACGAAACAGCTAAAAACGCCTTATTTTGTACTAAATTAAAAATCAACTCAGCAATTTCTTCATTATTCAGCTTAAGCGAACCACTGATTTCATAAAATAATTTTTCTAGCAAAAATCCGCCTTTAGTTTTATGAGCAAGGACTTTAGCGAATTGAAAAACTTTTTTAGATTTTGGAGATAATTTTTTTCCCTTCGTTGAGCCTAATTTATACGGTAAGGTTAAATATAGATGGAAAACATCTTCAATGATATCTTCTATACTCTGTTTTGATTTAGATTGCTTCCGAAAAATTGAAATGTCTCCTTGAAATTGGGTATATAATCCTAAAATTTCTCTTTTGTATTGACCCTCAAATAATTCACAAAAAAATTTTAAAACCTCCCTTGTGAATAGAGTGGGTAAATTATTGAGAATTAAACTAATCCAGATCATTTTACCTGCCCGAGTAATTAGATATTTTCCCTCTAGAGTTGCTTGTTCAATTTCCCCTGGTTCTAATGGTAAATCTAAAATTTCATATTGAATTGAACTCCGAAATGTATCAAGAAAATCAAGATCAAAACTACCCGCAGTTTTATAGTAAATGATCTCTCGAGATTCTCTATGAGTTATAATAACGTATTCAATTGATAATGCTAAAGATAAATATTCTGAAATAAGAATTCTTACCTTCCACTGTGATTTCTATGTATATTGAATAGTGTCTTTTTTATTTATAATTTTGCGTGTTATTTCTTAAAATGTATCGTTAAATTCAGAATTTAAAAAAGCTATTGTTTTATGAGTTATGAGATAAAATTGTTCAAATTCCTTTGAGTACACAAAAGTATTAAATACTATATTATAAACAATTTATTTAACAAACTTTAAAAAAATGGCGAAATATTATGAAAAAGACAATAAAAAGAGTATTGGTTATACTATTAGGAAGTATTCTATGGTTATCAATTTTTATAAGTAATGAATTTTTCAATGAAACTAACTTATATTCAAATATAAATAATCCTGTCCAATTCGCTAATGGCCCAATCCCACCATCAATGGGCCAATCACTTGTCTTTGGAACAATAGCGGGCCCTATAGATTTGGATCCGCACTTATGCTACGATTCATCTAGTCAAGCCGTAATTTCCCAAATTTGTGAGGGTCTCTATAAATTCAATACCACAGATCCTACATATCCAATAGTTCCGGTACTTGCAACAGCACTACCGACAATCTCACCAGATGGTTTAAATATAACCATTCCTCTTAGAACAGGTGTCACATTTACAGATGGAACGCCGTTTAATGCAACCGCTGTAAAATGGAATTTTGACAGATTAAACTATTTCTTAAATTATTCAGGGAACCAGTTTTTACCTGCTCCGTTTAATATACCACTTCCTTCAGATGGTTCTATCCAAAAAACTACAGCAGAAATGCTATTTACATTAAACAGCGTTCCCATTATTAATAGAACAGAAGTTATCGGCCCATATACCATAAAAATTGTGATGAATGTACCAAAAGCATCCTTTATTAATCTGTTAACTTATCATTCCACCTTTTTCCACTCACCTACATCTGCACAAGCCCAAGGGAAAGAACTTGACTATCTCACGTATGCCGATGCCGATACTTTAATTGGGACGGGTCCTTTTATCTTCCAATATTATGCCACCAATATTGAAGTAAATTTTATTGGGAACCCGAATTATTGGCAGGGTGCTCCATTATTAACAGAGCTAATATTTTCAATTATTCAAGATACTAATGCTTTGAATTTAGCGGTACTTGCAGGTGATATTGACTTATGTGATGCCCCAGCGTCAAGTTTCTTTGATACATTCAGAGCTGATCCAGACATAACCCTCCTGGAAGCCGGACCTACTGTATTAACTAGTTATATGGGATTTAATGGATATATGGTGAATACGACATTTCGGAAAGCAATCTCATATGCGATTAATTATTCATATCTAATCGATGTAGTTTTGTCAGGTGAAGCATATAGATTGAAATCTCCAATCCCCGAAGGCATACCAATGTCGAACTATTCTTTCAATTATCCCGTATTTGACCGTGCATATGCACAATCAATCATGCAATCTATGGGATATGGAACAACCTTTACGACAGATGCTGATTGGACTACTCATGCGGATGGAGGAGGATGGGGGTTTGGATGGAATATTACAGCCCAAACTGAAGGAGTAACCCGAAGAGACTTCGCTATACTTATTTCGGACAGTCTAAGATATCTCGGGATTAATGCTCCCGTAGTACAGATCCCTTTTGGGGATTTACTCACATGCATACAAAATGATGTTGGGTTCTTAAGACGAGACAGAATCCCAATGTACATGCTTGGATGGGGTCCTGATTATATAGATCCTGAGAATTACATTTCACCTTTATACAGTAATAGATCATCAATTTGGGTCAATACCTATGATTATGAATTAGAGCAATTAATGCTCGCGGGAGAAACAACAGTCGATATTCTTGCTAGACTAGCAATTTATAATGAAATTCAACGGAAATTGGTTGAAGAACTCTACTTTTTTGCTTGGATCGCGACAGGCAAGAATTATGATGTTTATCAAAATTACGTTAAAGGATGGGTTCCTAATGC
Source organism: Promethearchaeota archaeon (assembly GCA_030603385.1). GTDB lineage: Archaea > Asgardarchaeota > Lokiarchaeia > Sigyniarchaeales > SOKP01 > Loki-b32. The sequence continues at coordinate 66,397 of JAUVXW010000013.1, forward strand.
TATTAATGTAATCGATTTCTATCCTGTATATCTCGATATACCAGATTTGATAGCACCAACGATCATTATATTTTTTCCAATTCTTAATCAAATATATAGTTATAATTCTCCCGACTTTGCTATTACTGTCAGTGATGTTTCTCCAATAAATTCTACATGGTATACTATAGATGGAGGATTAACAAATTACACCTTTTCCGGACTAGCAGGAACTATAAATCAAACAGCATGGGATAATGAAAATAGTGGTCTGATTACTTTAAGATTCTACGCAAATGATTCGGCAGGAAATGTAGGTTTTACAGATAGAATTGTCATAAAAGATGTGTTAACACCAGAAATTACAATTAATTCCCCAATTGCAGGTGAGGAGTTCACGGAACCCCCTGATTTTACTATTTCTATTATTGAAGGGAATTTAGACTCCACTTGGTATACGGTAGAAGGAAGCCTGACCCAATATCCATTCATAGGATTAACTGGAACAATCCATCAAAATGCATGGGATGACGCACCAGAAGGAGATGTTACTATAGCTTTTTATGCTGAAGATAGAGCAGGAAATATGGGATCTAAAAGTGTAGTAGTTAAGAAAAGAATCCCATCAAAAGGACCAGAAATTCCAGGATATAATGTATTGATAATAACTGGTATTTCATTCATTGCTCTTTTCATTATAACGCAGAAGAGAAGAATAAATATAAAAAAATAATTTTAATTAATTTTTTTTTAAAACCTAATCTTTGAACCTTACAGTGTCAGTTATTACTAAATATATAAGAAGAATTAATGAATAATACAGTATAGGTGAAAATCTATACATATACAAATCTAAAATTAATAAAATTTGAATGGAAAAAAAAAATCTTTTCTTATCATATTAGGAATTAAATCAGAATCAAAATCATTAGCAGTTTTATAGTAAATGATCCCTCTAGATTCTCTATGTGTTATAGTAATATACTCAATTGATATTGCTAAAGATAAATATTCTGAAATAGGAATTCCTACCTTCCACTGTGATTTCTTATGTATATTGAATAGTGCTCTATTTATTTATAATTTTGCTTGGCGTATTAATGATAAAATCAATTGATATTAAAAACAATTTAATTGTAATAATTGTAAATTTTAACAACGGGATATCCTAAAACAATGGATGACCAATTAATTGATATGAAAACCTAAAATAGAAGAAAAAAAAAAAGCAAAGTAATCTTATTGGTTTTTTAAATGATATTTTTTAATCATTATTAGAACTGCGCAACTAAGTATTCCTATTATAATCCATAAATTGAACCCTGGAATTGTGCCACCGGTACCACCATTACCCTCTTTACTTGGTATTAATAATTCCAAATTTTTGATTATAAAAGCATCCAAACCAGCAATTCCGGGTGTCCTTCCGACCATGTATACATTCCCAGATGTATCTACTTCGACATTATGTCCTATATTCCTACCTGCTGTAGTATTGCCTTTCCATGACCCTACTCGGAGTAAAGTACCATTTGAAGCAAATTTCATTAATAAAGCTGAACTCTCATAGTTGGCCATCTCAGTAGCACCTGTAATGAAAATGTTAGAATTATCATCTAATGTAATACCATAAGCCCATGAAGTGATATCTTGGTATGTGCTCTCCCAGAGTAACTCTCTTGATGGATTATATTTTCTTAAAAATAACGCCCCATTGGAATCCGTTCCATAAAATCCTGTAACATAGAAATTTCCCGAAGAATCTACTATAACATCCATAACTCGTCCGCTATAATATGCTGGCTCATCCCAAGTTATATTCCAGAATTGATAACCAGTAGTAGCATTAAAACAAGCAATCAGAGGGATATCCTTACTTAGAGTATAGTTACGCTCTTGACCAACAACATAGATTAAATCGTTAAAAGTTGCAATTCCGTGAATGCTTTTCCTAGAATCATCTTTTATACCAAAAGTTACGTTCCAAACTTCAGTTCCACCGGAATCGAGTTTTAGAATGAAATATTGATATGTATACGAAGGATGAGAACCATATGGCATCTCTCCAATAAAATAAATGTCACCTGTTTGACTTAACGTCATATCTGAAGTATAACACCCGGTCGCTCCCGATTTAACCCATGTTCTATTCCATAGGTAATTTCCTAAACCGTCATACTTTCCTAGAAAACATTCATATCTTGAGGTACTTTGATTAAGGTAATTACTTCCTACATAAATTTCTGTTCCACTAACTGCAAGTGCTCTAAACTTATCTTGACTGCCACCGTCCCTGGTATCATTCCAAAGCTGTGTTCCTGTTTCGTCAAATTTAGCGACAAATTGATCTATAGTTGTATTATACGTTTGCCCTCCAATAATTATATCATCGTTACTGTCAATGGCAACATCAAAAGCCATATCATCATTATCATCAAATCTACTCCATAATGAAATCCAATCATAAGGTGCTGATAAGTTAACAGATGTAGTCTCTGGAACATGAGTTCTTTGGTTTACCGTTAAATTTATTGGTTCAGTTATAAATAGAACAAGGCTGATAAATAATACTGTTTTAATTAATATTCGATTTATTTTCATAATACAATATATATCGTAGGAAGTATAAAAAGAATTAATGTGCTTTACACAAAAATGTAAAAAATATACGAGATGAATCAAGAAAGTCAGGATCAAAATTACCCGCAGTTTTATAGTAAATTATCTCTCGAGATTCTCTATGTGTTATAATAATATATTCAATTGATATTGCTAAAGATAAATATTCTGAAATAGGAATTCCTACCTTCCACTGTGATTTCTTATGTATATTGAATAGTACTCTATTTATTTATAATTTTGCCTAATATCAGTTAAAGAATTAATAACTTAATCTTGGGAATCATTATCATCAATATTGAGAATAAAAGTGCAGATGGCGCACTCAAAGGCACAAAGGAGTATATACTATTTACAAAAAAGTAAAAATATAAATAGCTACTTATTAATTTATATTTTACACCGAAATCTAATCTAAAAAAAAAAAAACTATAAAAAGAAATTATATAGAGGTGGTAATAAAAAATGTTATTTATTTCATATTGGGAGTTAAACCCAGATTTTGATCCCTCAGAATTAGCTGAAATTACACAAATGCTCATGAGTAAAAAACTCTACCCCGCTGAAGGAGTTAATGACATCGCTTTTCATGTAAGTACATCGGACTATTGGGGAATTAGTATAAGTGAATCCGACAGTGAAGAGGCAATGGCTAGAAGTACTAATATGTGGAGAATTGCCAAACCTGGCTACATAAAGCTTGTTAAAACCACACCTGCAATGGAAGTAGCTAAAGCACTACCAGTAATAATGAAACTAAAAAAAGATATAAAAGGTTAATATTAAACTGACTTCCATTCTTTCTTCATCAAGGATCAAGAGTAAAATTATTTATCAAAATCTTAATTTTCTTTTTTTTTTGATTAGAACTGTTAATATAATTTTAATTATCTATTTTGAGAATTTTTAGCAGCAAATTCATCGATTTCTTTCTGATCTTTACTATTATCATCATTTTTCTTGTTTTCTAAATATTCATAAATTTTATTCCCTGAAGCAAGTGGGAAAATATTTTTATCTTCTTTAAAAGTTTTAAGTGATTTCATGCGTTTTTTAGACCAATACCCCCGGGGAGGTGTAGAAATTCCCCATTTCTTACACCATTTCTTAACTGTTTTATCTGATACTCCATAATTTTTGCCAATTTTAGTTAACGGTAATTGCCATACAAGTTCTTCCAGTTTTTTCTTTGTAATTTTGAATTTTTTTTTATTAGAACGCCAAGCATTAGCTTTAATTTTAGCTATTCTACTTTCCTCAGTCTCAAAATTATGTCTTTTACTCTGTAAGCTATTATGATAATTTGCTAGCATTTCATTGTATAATTCGATACCTAGACTCATAGAATATCCATGACCCTTAATTAATCTAGTTCCTATAAAACTCCGACTTCTTTTTTCATAGATTTTAAAAGGTAAATTAAAATGGCTCTTAATTTGTTCTAAAAATATTTTACTCCCAGTAATGATTCGAGTAGTACCAGTTTTCCCATCTCCATCATAGAATCCAAGAAGAAAAGCTAAATATAATTTACGGTTACTTAGATTTGGTAATTCTATAATTTTTGATTTTCTAGGTACAACTCCCCATCTAACTAAATCTTTTACAATTTTTTTATTAACAAATTTAACTACCACAGTATGATCTCTTTCTCTGTAATGCTTACGATTTGGATCAATATCTAGTGTTATAATAAACCGATCTATAAGTATCTCATCATCTTTACCAATTTCGATCCCCAATCTATAAGCCTTCTGATTTCTAGTTTCTATATAACCCTCAGCATAAAGAAATCCTAACCAATAAGATTTTTCTTTTATATCAATATCATCAAAATAATTTTCCTTCAACCTATTTTAGATTTTAAAAATTAGATAATAAACTAAAAGAATTTTTTATATTCGAGTGAAATAAGTGTGGAGGGGGTGAGAATTTCTACTGCTTCCGATGTGACAAGCAATATTCGAACTCACGAATTAAGGCTCTTTACGGAAACCTTAAAGAGTGGCCTTTGCCACTGGATCTTAAGTCCAGCACCTTTAGTTGACCCATTTTGGCGTAAAATGGCTTTGACCAAGCTCGGTAACCCCTCCAACATTAGAAAATAGTTTCTGTTTTTTAAAAGCTCTAAAAATATAATTAAAAGCTTTTAAGGGTGACAATAATTCAAAGTTATAATTTTAATTTAAATTTTTCTTAAGCTTCTGATATTAATGGTTAGATAAGGTTTAAAGAAAAAACAAAAAGAAATAAATAATTGTAAAATATTAAAATAATATCGTACTCACAATTCATCAACATGTACTTATAGATTTAGATTATTATCTTAAAATAGATAAATTATATGGTTAAATATCATGCCTGTAGGTATTCTTGTAATTCGTTGGGATAACGAAATTGGCCCAATAAATGAAGGTTTTTATCCGGAGACTTTAAAGATCACTAACAATCTACTCACGCAAGTTTATTCGAGTCACAGATACCAGAGTCTCAAACCCGGCTTCGCGAGCATCGCGCTCAAGAATAATAAAGTAGTATCATTTTTCTCAGGAGTAGGACAAGATTTTATTTCAGTTGAGAATTATGTTGTGGCTCTTATACTTCGAAGAGATGAAAAACCTGGAAAATATCGAGAGGTATTAAAGACAATTGCGGCTGAAATTCTTGAAAAAATCCCAGATGACTCATTTCGGGAGGTTTTACCTGGGCTTTATTACCAATTAGCCAAGGTATAAGGATCTTTTATTATTATCCTTTTTTTAAATTGCTTAAAATGAATTAAGATAAGTTAAACTAACTATCTTCAATTTTTTGTTTAACAACGATTTTACCTTGTTCATTAGTTTCAAGAATGCCTGCATTTTCTAAATCTTGAACATTTCTTTTGACTATAACTATAGGAGAACCAAGAGCGGCTCGGAGATCTTCTAAACTTATTGCTCCTACCTCTTCAACTATAAGAAAAGTTTTGAAAAGTACTTCTTTTTCCATTAACGGTTTTAGTTTATCAAAATATTGGATCTTTTCGATGTTGTCTTTATGGAAATCTTGGATTTCCTTAATCTTTTTGTTTAAACGCTCTAGTTCTGCATTAGCTTCTCTATTTTTATCACTTAGTTCTCCAACTTTATTAATTAATTCTTCATGTTTATTTCTCATTTGTTGAAATCTAGAAACAGCATCTTTCGCTTCAGAGTCTTTTTCTGTAGAAACTAATTTACTATCCAATAATATTTGATCAAGTTGATTAAGTTTAGATTTTAATTCTTGTGTTTCTTTTATGTATTTTTCTTCCATTTGCGATATTATTTTAACTTGTTCTTCTTTAAACTTATCAGTAAATGCTTCTAATTCTTGTATTTTGTTTTCCAAAGATTTCTTTGATTCCTTTTGCAGAATAAATTCCGAACTTTTTTCAGCCATTTCTGCTCTTAAATTTCCCATAGTCTCATAAGATTCCTCTAACTTCTTTTGTGTAGGAATAATTTGTTTTTTCATTAATTCAAGTTCCTTTTGTGATTGAGCGATCTCTCCCTTAGCATATTCTAACTCAAGCTCTTTCTCATTAAGTTGTTGTCTTTGCGCGCCAATTAATTCTTTTAATTCAAGAATATCTTCTGGAATATCGCTCATTTTAGAGATCTTGGTTTTTTGGTCATCTATTATAGCCTCTTGTTCACTAACTACTCTTTTTTGACGTTCTACTAGTGCTGTTAACTTATCTACTTTTGATTGCAAAATAGCAGTTTTCTTTTCACTAGATTCAATGCCATCTAATACATCTCTTAAATCTTTTGACACAGTTAATTTAGCCTCAATTTTTAATTTAAAATAGAATAGTATAAAATGTTAATGTAGCAAATATATTTATTATTTTTTTTAATAGAAACTTATAACTAGTATGAGGGATTAGTTTTTTATAATTTTCGAAATTGAAAGATAGTTCATCCTTCCTAGTAGTAAATTCTATAAGGTGATACAAATTTCTGCAATTTATTTTAAACCCACTCATTTAAACATTATCATACTTATAACTTTTGAAGATTTAGAGGAACAAAAGAAAATTAAGTTAAAAGAAATTCATTTTTTCAAAAATAAGACTGATGCTACTAATTTTGTTGGACGAGAAAAGCTTGAATTGATAGAAGATACTCATACAATTTCAAGAAACGATGTTCAAAATTTAATAGATTTAATCAACAATCACTTATCAGGAGGAAAAATCAATTTATTTGATAAGATAAGTGAGTTAGGCATCCAATTGGATATACAAGAAAAATTCCCAACAAGTTTTTCTCAAGATGTTGTTAGAAGTCTCATTAACCTGAAACCTGGTGAAATAACGACATATTCAAAAATCGGTAATGAAATTGGCTCAAAAGCCTATAGAGCTATAGGAAATGTCTGTAAATCAAATCCAATACCATTAGTTATTCCTTGTCACCGCGTTCTAAGAAAAAACGGAGAAATCGGTGGTTTTATGGGGAAATCAGATAAAACATGGGAGACAAATCTAAAAAAACAATTATTAAAAATAGAAGGATATCAAATATAGAAATCCGGATTTCTAACAATCGAAATTAATATAAGAGCTTATATCTTTTATTAAATATTATGGTACTTGTATCTCCACTTAAACCTTTTATTCCCATCAATCCCGCAGAATTTTGCACTAATCCTTATGATATAATTAGCAAGGAAGAGGAACAAGAATTAAAAAAGATTCTTAATTCATTGATACATCTTATTTTACCTAGTGGTGTAGGAAATGAGATTTATGAAAATGCTGCTAAAGCGTATAACAATTTTAAAGAGAGAAAAATAATCGAACAAGAAAAAACTCCAAGTATATTTATATATCGGCAAGAATCTGCTCATTTTAGTCATCAAGGATTAATAATTGGAATTTCTCTTAAAGATTATGAGGATGGCAATATTGTGAAACACGAACACACCCGAGAAAAACCACTTAAAGACAGAACAAATCATATTGTTACAACTAATGTCGCAGCGGGTTTAGTTTGGACTGTTTTTAAAGCAAATAATAAGATAAATCAGATGATTGAGCAAATTAAAGAAAAGAGACCTAAATTCAATTTTAATAAATATGGCTATAAGCATATATTGTGGCAAGAAACTAATTCTACTATTATCAACAAATTAAAAGACTTATTTAAAAAAGAAAAAATATATATTGCTGATGGACATCACAGGGCGGCGAGTGCTGCTGAATATCGTAAAATTCAGTTGAAAAAATCTAATAAAGACGAAATATCTGAAGAACCATGGCAATACTTATTATCATATGTAGCTTCTGATGATCAAATTCGCATATTGCCATATAATCGGGTTGTTAGAAAACTTCCAATATCAAAAACTGAATTCTTAAAGAATTTAGAAGAGATATTTAACATAGAATTAATAGAAAATGCTTTTAATCCAGTAGAGAAAAATGAGATTGCGATGTGTCTAATGTGTAAATGGTATAAACTAACAATTAAAAATAAAAAATTTAAATCCAAACGAGAATCTTTAGATGTTGCTATTCTTCAAGATAAGGTATTAGAGCCTATCCTAGGTATTAGTGATCCTCGTGCCGATGAAAATATCTTCTTTGTAGGAGGTATACGGGATCCTAAAGAAATGGAAAAATACATAACTGAAAAAGGAAATGATCTATTTTTTAATTTATATCCGGTAGATATTAGAGATTTAGAGGCGATTGCGGATAAGGGAGGTGTGATGCCACCCAAATCTACCTGGTTTGACCCAAAAGTTCTCTCTGGGTTAGTTATACATGATTTAAAAGAATATTAAGAAAACTAATTATTGATATTTCTTAAGAAATTCTGACATTTTTTCTGCAATCATAGTAGCAGCAGCAATTTGATTTTCAATACTTTGGCTCCCGATATGAGGTGTAAGTATTAGATTTTCTTCACATTTTATCAATTCTGGATCCTTAAGAGGTTCCTCACGATAAACATCAAGAGCTGCACCCGAGATATTTTTGTTCTCTAATGCTTTTATTAAAGCCTTATCGTCAATTAATTTACCTCTGGCAGTATTAATAATTACGGCATCTTTTCTCATAAGTTTAATTAGGTCTTCATTGATTATATTTTCAGTTTGAGGAGTAGCAGGAAGATGTAATGATATTATTTGAGCATCTTTCACCAAATCCTCAATTGAATTATAAATAGAACATCCAATTTCTTTAGCTTCATCTATAGCTATTTGGCCTTTACTGAACCGTGAGTAAACTCCAACACTCATTCCCATAGCAAGTGTGATTTTTGCTAAGTGTTTTGCTATATTTCCAAATCCAATTAATCCCAGTTTTTTTCCTTTTAATGTATAACCTAAATATTGACTTTTATTCCATTGTCCTTGGTGAGTTGTACGATCAGCATGAGAAATTTTCCTTGCTAATGATAACATTAAGCCTAAAGCTAACTCTGCTACTGATACAGCTGGAGCTTCGGGAGTATTTAAAACTTCTATATTCATTTCAGCTGCTTTTTGTCTGTCTACATTGTCTAAGCCAACTCCTGCTCTACCAATAGCTTTCAAATTTTTTGCATTTTCTAACACGTCAGCGGTTAACTTTGTTCTTGAGCGAATTACAATCCCATCATATTTTTCTATTTCCTCTTTTAGTTCATCATGAGTTATAGTAAATTTTTTTATAACCTCAAAGCCATTATCTTCAAATATTTTGATACCTTTATCTTGAAGCTTATCGCTAATTAATACTTTCATTTATATCACATGGATTTAATTTAAGTAAATTGAATAATTTTTCTAATTTATTGAGTTTTAAAGAGTTTTAGATATTTCATTAATCTTTTTTTTCATTTAAAAAGTTAATAAAAAAATATGATAATTTGATGAAAGCCTTAAAGAATTATTTTAACTCCTTTATGATTTCTGTAAGGACTTTTAACATTTTTTCAAGGTCGTTAAGATTAATTTCTCCCATATGGCCAATTCGGAACGTTTTGTTTACAAGGTTTCCATACCCATTAACAATTCGATAACCTTTTTCTAAAAGCATTGAAACCATTTTTGGGATATCAAGATTTAATGAATTGCTTATAGTTGAGACAGTATTTGATTCATATCCCTTCTCAGGAAACATTTTAAGATTCATCTCGTGAACCCATTCACGTGTTCGTCTTCCAAGTTGCTCATGTCTTTCAAATCTTTTCTCTAAACCTTCTTCATTTAATATATAATCTAATTGAGCAGTTAATCCTCTTATTTGTGGTATAGGTGGAGTGGTTGGAGTTTGATGCTTAGCATTCCTTTTTTTCAATCCGATAAAATCGAAATAAAATCCTCTATTTTTCACTTTTTCTGCTTTTTCGAACGCTGCATCTGATACAGAACATACAGCAAGCCCAGGAGGTAAGGCAAAACATTTCTGAACTGAAGCTAAACAAACATCGATTCCTAGTTTATCAACCTCAACTTTGACACCAGCCATTGAAGAAGTAGCATCTACACACACCAATGTACCATAATCTTTTAAAATGGGTACCACTTTATCAACAGGATTATATACTCCTGTAGAAGTTTCATTTGATTGAATAAAAACTACTGAATAGTTATCTCTATCCATTACCTCTTTAGCAAATTCACCAGTAATGGCATGTCCCCATTCAACACCTTCTTTTATGCCATTTTTACCATTTGATATTCCAATATCATACCATCTATCACCAAAGGCTCCAATTGACAAAAATAATGCTTTATCGTCATCATTAATTAAATTTCTGACACACGCTTCCATAACACCTGTAGCACTTGATGTAAATATCAAACATTCGTTTTTAGTATCTAATAATCTTTGAAGTCCCTCAGTGGCAATTTGATGCATTTCTGAGTAAGGTTTTGATCTGTGAGTATCATTTGGTTTTGATAATTCCTTTAGAACTCTTTCTGGAACATGAACAGGTCCAGGAGTAAATAATGTTAACTGAGAACCTTTCTCTTTATTAAAATGAACATCGGTCATAGTTGATGCAATTTTTCTTTTAATTTAGATTTTTAAATTTGACACATTAATTAAGTTTTCTAATATTTTTATTATTTTTTAGCACATTCCTTAACTATAAAAAAAATTCAGAACTTAATTTGATTTCAAACTCGACCCATTTGCTATCTGATTGAATAGTACCAAATAGGACGCGGTATGAATTGTTTATAGTATGAGATCTTGAATTTTGCTATTTTATTTTTTCTAGAATAGCATTTCCCTCGGGATCAATGAAGTTAAGATAATCTGATGTTATATAAAAGAAGAGTATAAAATTTCTGATATGTAATAGTGATAAACCATACTCGCTTAAATATAATGCAGCTCTCCCCAGAATATTGACTAAAAGCGTAATAGAGAGTGTAATAGTGTGAATTAAGATAAAATCTTGAGGAATAATAGCAGGAGAGAGAAATGCTAGAATACAGACTACTATAGTCATAATACCTATTACAATATTAATATTACAATACTTTAATGAATAATTTTTAATGATAGATCCTTTAATGATACCAGCAATACCAACAATCATCAAAGGGAAGGCAGTTAAATTAATTATTGTTTGAAGTGTGACATTAGGTTGCCTTAAAATAAAGTTTAGCATTAGTGTAGAAAATATTATTGAAACGACACCCAATAGAATTCTATTTAGATTTCCAACATTTCCCCGATTTCTTTTATTATTACCATTAATTATTTTTATAATTCCATAAAAAAATAAGGCTACAAGAGGATAAACTAGCATCGACAACAACCATTCTAATCTAAAAAACAATAGAAAACCACAATAAGATAATATTAAAAGAACCGAGATATAGTTATCCGCTCGAATTTTATCTTTATGTATTAATTCTATCATAAGATTTTCATTTATCATTATTAAATGATTTATTTCCTTTTTATTTATTACTATTTATATTCTAAATGATTGATATATCGTATAATTATGGGATCGGTCTAAAGGGAAAAATCCGTTAATTAAAAGAATAGGATAATATAATTTCCTAAAATTATCAAACATACAGCAATGAAAAATCGCTTACGAAATTTCTCTTTTAAAAATATAATTGAAAAGATTTGTTGGACCATTGGGGTGTTTATAGTAAAAGTTGACGTTAAAATTAACCCATTAATAGCTGCTGCTTTATAGAATAATGCATCGGCAAATCCCAGGGAGAGAATACCTGCAATTCCAATATATATAAAATATTTTAAATTCTTTCGATTTCCTTTTTTAAAACCTGAATAATATATTGGTTGGAATATCCCTAAAGGTAAAAATATTATAACAGCCATAACCACCCTTAAAAAATTAGTAACAAATACATCACCAGAAATAATTCTTGCTTGATTAAATGAAAGAATCGCCACAGCCCATAAAAATGCAGCTCCAACTGCGAACAAAACTCCAATAATGACATCTTCAGAGTTTTTATCTTTTAAATTCCCATTAAACTCGATTTTTTCGGTTTTATCCTTAGAACTTAGTATAAAAACACTGAATAGAAATAAAAAGCCCCCCAATAAAATTGAAATTTTTAATTCTTCACCAAATAAGAATACACTAAATGGAAATATAAAAATAAGTGAGAGTTGGACAAGAGGGTAGGCCCGAGAAGCATCCATTTTCTTTAAAGACATATAATAAAATAGATCTCCAACTGTAACACTCAATCCTGATATAAGGCACGCTATTAAATAAGAAATCAATTCTGAATTATTTAAATTATTAAAAAAATAATAATTTCCAAAAATTAGGGAGAAAATAAATGTTCCAAATGAAACGCAACATAGTCTAAAAAATAAATTTGCCTTTGGTTCTGTTTTCTCTAATCCTGTTTTATAAACAAGTGAGGCTATTGCCCATGCAAATACTGCGTAAATTGTAAAAATTAATCCAATTAATACAACCATTTAAAAAATATTATTTAAAATTGTTTTAAAAGTATTGTTTTTAGCGTATTGATTTTAGCTTTAAGAGAAATTCTTGAATCTGAAATTATACAATTTCAAACAAATTAAAAAATCCCCTTTTATTGCCTGATATGATCGACTATAATTTATATTAAATTAGAAGAAATTTATTAAATTATAAGTTCTTTAATGAAATTATGAGGAATGAAGAAAAATTAAATTCTGAGTTTCTGAAGAACTATAGATTCGAAATTAATATGACGCCTAAATCTGAAGAAAATTATAAATCTAAAATTTTAAAAACTGGCACTACTACAGTTGGTTTGATTTGTAAAGATGCGGTTATTTTCGGAACAGATAAAAGAGCATCGATGGGTTATTTTGTAGCCAGTAAAACTTCAGAAAAAGTGTATAAAATTCAAGATCATCTCTGGATGACCACAGCAGGGGGTGTAGCTGACGCTCAGTACCTTGTAGATGTTTTACGCGCAGAGACTACTCTTTTTCAACTAGCACATGATGGTAAACCTATAATAATAAAATCTGCTGGAAAATTATTATCAAATATATTGTATGCTAATAAAATGTATCCTTTTGAAGTCGGACTTATATTAGGTGGAGTTACAGAAGAGGAAGGACCAACTCTCCTACAAATAGGGGCTTATGGCTCCATATTAACAGAGAAATTCTGTTGCGTAGGTAGTGGTCAAAATTTTTCTTATGGTGTTTTGGAAGCAAAATATAAAGATAATTTAACTGTAGAAGAGGGTAAGGAAATCATTAAAAAGGCTGTTACCAGCAGTATTATTCGAGATATGGCTTCTGGTAACGGTATAGATATTGCAGTTATCAAAAAAGAAGGTCCAGCTGAGCGCGAGTTTATCCCAATATAAACCTATTTTAAAATAGTAAATCTATACCAAGCTACTCTCCTTTTATTTAAATTTTATGTTCCCTAATTCTTTTTTAATAAAATTTAAAAGAGAAAATTAAAAATTAGTATTATAATAAACAAAGTTATAATTATTACATACGTTTATAAAAGGTAATTACTTTAAGTAAAACCTCGTGTAGGATCTAAGAATAAACGACTTAAACTAGTATAAGCAGAAACGAAATTGAGACTTGAGGTGACATTAAATTGAGCTATAAAATTTTAGTAGATTTATCCCATAAGGAAAAAATTGAAGAATTTCCTGAATTTTCTTTAACAGAAGATGGACATGAAGTAGATTATATTGATAAAAATGAAGGGCCTATAGATTTTGATATACTTGAAGATTTTGACATATTGTTTATAGGAAATATTCAACACACTCAAAATGGAAAGGATGATAAATTTACACAAGATGAATTAAAAGCTGTTAAAAAATTCATAGGAGAGGGTGGGGGTCTTTTCTTAACGAGTGGTGATGGAGGAGATCAAGATATATCTATGAAACATGGATCAATTAGAGTCCTATATAAGATAACAGGAGTTCGAAGGTTTTGGAATGGTATTATTCAAGAAGCTCCATCCAACTTTTTGGTGAAGAAAAGAAATTTATTAGTAACTGAGTTATTCAATCACCCTATTACAGAGGGAATTACAGAGGTAGTATTACCCAACTGTACATTCTTCACAATTTCAGAAGAAGATGTGGATGACATAATTATAACTTCTGAAAAATCAGAATTTAAATATTATGTTGATGATGAGTTAGGTGCACTTGGGCCTGTGCCTGTATGTGCAGTTTCTAAGTTTTATGAAGGTAGATGCGTAACTATAGGATCCTCTGATTGGCTTACTGAAGATGGTGATTTCGGACTTGATGCCGGCGACAATTTAAAATTCTTGACTAATATTCTTGAATGGTTATCTTTTGAAGTATAGTTAATTAATTAGTTCTTCTTATATTATGGTTTTTAGAGTCCTTAGACCCGATTCTGAGTTTGTTTGGCAAGATTTGGAAATACTTAGACGCTTTTCAAGATACAGAGGAATTATTGATGGAACACAATTAGCAAGATTTTTAATTGCTAAAACTATTGATTGTGATTATGATTCAAGCGATTCTATAGAGAATCTTGAAGTACTCTTAAAAGAAAAATCTCTGGAATTCAATGAATTATTAAGAAAAGACATCGAAGAAATTAAATATCGTAAGACTTCCTCTAATTCTTATATACATTTAGCAGAAACCATTGCGAATAAATATCTTGAAAGTTGTATTTTCTGTGAGCGCCAATGTGAAGTCAATAGGATTGATGGACAAAAGGGTTTTTGTTCAATAACTAAGGATACATATGTTTCTTCAGCATTCCTCCACATGGGCGAAGAAGCCCCTTTAATCCCTAGCGGAACCATTTTCTTCCAGGGCTGCAATTTTGGCTGCGTATTCTGTCAAAATTATGATATTTCTCAAGCATGGAAGGGAGAAAGAGATCTTGATGATATTGCCCAAAGAGTAAATGTTAAAAAATTAGCTACCATTGCAGATAAATTAGTTGATAAAGGAGCAATCAACATTAATTATGTTGGAGGAGATCCAATCCCAAATATCCATACAATAATAGGAAGCCTAAATCATCAAACGTGCAATATCACTCAATTATGGAATTCAAATTTCTATTTATCTAACAAAGCATTATCTTTAATTATAAATTTAATGGATTTTTGGTTGCCAGACTGGAAGTATGGAAATAATAAATGTGCTAAAAAATACTCTGGCATAGATAACTATTTTGATTTTATTTCTCGTAATCATAAAAGAATTCATGATGAAGGAAGCGGTGAAATAATAATTCGCCATCTTGTTTTGCCAGAACACATAGATTGTTGTTCAAAACCAATATTGGACTATGTAGCTAAAGAACTTCCTAATGCTGTCGTGAATATAATGAGTCAATTCCGTCCACAGTACAAGGCTTATCAATTCTCTGAAATAAATAGGAGGCCTACTTCTCAAGAAATACTAGAAGTAAAAAATTATGCAAATTCTTTAGGGATTCTGTACGAACCAGTGTCATAATAGAACTTTAAAATTAGAAAAATCTAAAAGTAATCAAATATTTAAGAATCCAACTCTTTATTCTTAATCTTTTTGAATTTAATATTATGGGTTAATCATGAGTTTTAATTTAAGTGACGTAAAAGGCGTTGGTAAAAAAGAGGCTACTTTAAAGGAAGCTGGGATAGATACAGTCGAAAAATTAGCAAATGCAAAAACTGATGATTTAACTACCCTTAAAGGAATTGGAAAAGCAACTGCTGAAAAGTTAATAGAGAATGCTAAAATAATATTGAAAGAAACACCGGATGCAGATTCTACAGAAACGGCTGAAGAAGAGACGATAGAAAAGAAAGAAGCGGAAAAGGCACAAGAAGAATTAAAAAAATTAGAGCAACAGAAGAAAAAATTACAAGGGAAAAAAGCTGAAGAAGGAGATTTTATTTTAGTTAAAATAACGGGACGCACTCAAAAAGGAACAGTATTTAGAGTTTCTAGTGAGGAAGATGCTAAAAAGGCAGGGATGTATGATGAAAAGAAGGCTGAACAAGGTATGTATACACCTGAATTTGTGATTGTGGGAAAATCTGGATTTTTAAATGAGGGTCTTACAGAAATTCTTAAAGATATGAACTATTTTGAGAAAAAGTCAGTTAGAATTCCCCCTACCAAAGCATACGGGAAAAGAGATCCTCAAAAAATTGAAAGAATGGGTATTGCTAAATTTCGAAGGTTAACTGAAAATAAAAATCCCGAATTGGGGCGGGAGTTCACAAATAAAAAAGGACAAAGAGGTGTGATAACTAGTGTTGTTCAAGGAAGAGTTATTATTGATTACAATCATCCTTTAGCAGGACAATCATTAGATTATAATTTAGAAATCATAGATAGAATAGAAGATTTTGATGCAAAAATAAATTATTTTATGGTAAATAAAGGGATTCCAAAAGAGAATGTGCCTGAATTTAAAGTGAATTATATTAAAGATGAAAAAACTCTTGAAATTACCATTCCAAAAATGTTTCTCTTCCAGAATCTCACTTATGTCAAATTTGGGTTAGCAATGGATTTGCAGACACATATGGCAGAGGAAATTGGGGATGTTAAATTTATTGAAGTCTATGAAAAAATACCAATACCCGCAACACCCTCAGAATCAGTAATGCAAAAAGTTGAAGAATTTAATAAAGAAAAAGAAGAGAATGAAGAGAATACTTAACTCTCAGTAATAATATTTTGTAATCTTTAAGTTATCTTGATTTTGGAAATAAGGTCTTGTTTTTTCTTATCCTTTTCCTTCTTGTACTCCGTTTTCCTTTTACTATAATAAGCCCTTTTTCTCTGGAATTCTAATCTTCTTTTCAGAGATTTCCCCTTCTTCTTTAAATATTCTTTTTTTGCTTCCTTATATTCTTTTTTTGCTTTATTATATCTTTTTTTAGTCTTTTTATATTTCTTATACTGTAGCCTAATGTCATTCCTCAAATTCTTACTGATTTCTCCTATTCCCAATTCCTTTATTTTCAGTTTAAATTCTTCAAAAGACTCAAATCTGATAACTATAATCCCTAATTCTCTAGCTGGGACTAGATTCTGAATTTTATCATCAATAAAGACACATTTTTTTGGTTTTGTGTCTAATTTTTTTATTACATATTTATATTTATCCATATCAGGTTTAATAAGTCCAATTTCATTTGATAGGAAAATATTATCAAAGATATCATAAAACCCTCTCAACATATTTGATCTGGCATGAATATCATGTGTGTTTGACATTAAACTTACAACATATCCTGCTTGATGTAAGCGTTCGATGATTTCTGCCATATCTACAGATACTTGGGTAACTTGAGAATATAGATCAAACCAAAGTTCTAGATAATATTCCACATTAACTATTTTTGACGGTAACGTGCCACTCTTTTTCTGAAAAGGATAGTAAAATTTTTCAAATATTTTTTCTAAAAATAAACGAGATGAAATTCTTCCAGAACTTAATTTACGTTTAAGTTTCCTGATGTATGGATCCTCCAATCGAGGGATAGAAACATTCAAATCAGCTTCGAGCATATCAAGTAAATTTTTTAGCACAAAGGTTTTTTCAATTATTACTCCCCCAAAATCAAATATGAAGTGTTTTATCTTATATAATCTCACTTTTTGTTTTTTTCCATAAATCTTAGATTTTTCTAACTCTTCTTTATTATTCATTTACCCTAGTATGTTGAATGTCATTGTTTAGTTTATTTTTCATTTCTTCAACTTGATTTAATATTAGATTACAGATTTCTTTAACTGGAGAACTACTACAGTTCCAATTTGTAAATTCGGGAAAAGAGCCCGGATCGACTACATATAAGTCTTTACTAGACTCTTCTCTAACTATGTCTAAATGTCCGAATAAATTACTCTCAGCAAGAAACAATCTCCACTTTTTAATCAAATCCTCAATATCCTTAGGTGTGTTTACTTTTTTCATATCGGCATGTTCATTAGATAAGGGGGGTTTGATTAAGGTACAAATACGATTATCAATAAAATAAACATTATAATGTAAGCCTTTAATAAAATTTTCTAGATAAAGAATTTCTTTATCTTCAGCTTTTAATTCCTGGACAGAATTGATGACTTTTACGCCCTTACTTCCAGAACCCATTATTGGCTTTAATATTAAGGGAAAAACTTCTGAATCTAATTGATTTATAAGGGTTTCTGATTTGCCTAAATAAAATCGTGGTGTTAAGAGGTCTGCTTTTTCTAATAGAAAATGTGATTGTATCCGATTTTTTTGCATAAAAGAAACTTGTGGATTTGGTACAACTGGGATATTATTTGCTTTCAAAAAAAACCCCGCATATAAGAAAAAGAGATTTTTAGATTTTAGAATATAGAAATCATTGTTGAAAAGGTTCTCATTTATGCTAAGATTCTCCAAAGTATATATTACTACATTAAATCCTTTGTTTTCATAAAATTTTTTAATTTCTCCTGCTAAATTGGTTGTTCTCTTTGATAATATACCAACATTCATTTTCAATTCACTGTTAATTTCTTGCTTGTTCTAGTAAATAGTCTGCTACAATTTTATGCCCATTTTTCATATAATTAAAATTAGGGGTGCAATTTATATCTGTTAGAAAAAATTGACCATCCTGAGTTTTATGAAAGTCAAGAGAAGTGATTTTTATATCCATCACTTCCATAGCTTTCAAACAATACTCCTTTAAGTCTGAAATCTCCTCTATTTTTTCCCGTGATTCAGTTTTATTGGGATTTATCAAAACAGGTAATTGTTTATAAAAATACACATCTTCACCAATACCATAGATCTTATATTCCCATTTACTTTTGATAAATTTCTGATAATAAAGATAGTTGTATTGATGTTCTTTTCCATCAACTTCATCCAATGCTCTTTTATCTGCTACTCTTTTATTCCCATTTTCTTCCATTATTATTGGGCTAAATTTATAGACTCCTTGATCAACAATGTTTTTAATAATAAAATCTTTAAATGGAGGTGTTACTCCTTTAGGATTTAAAGAAAAATCTGGTACAGGGATTCCTGCTTTTCTTAAGTAGGTACTGTTGAGGAACCTGTTAATCGCTAAACATGATGCTTTAAAAGAATTTATTACAGGAATATTAGTGTGCTCTTCAATTAATTTTACCAAGCTTAAAATTAT
>JAUVXW010000005.1 GCA_030603385.1 Promethearchaeota archaeon
ATTATTAATAATTCTCTATAATACTTATGTAATCGTTCTTTATAGTTAAACATAATATTAGAATTAAAAAAAACTGATAATTGTTTTTTAAAATTTCGGTTCTCATGGAAGATAAAGAGATTACAAAGATCCTTTGGATTAATGGTTTAAAAAACGCGGTAGAATTTGGTGGAACTCCAAATAAAAAAGCCGTTATGGGAAAACTAATGGCTGAGAGAAAAGATCTAAGGCCTCAGACTAAACAAATTATCCCTTTATTAGATCAAATTCTAGAGGAAATAAAGAACCTAAATTTGGAAGAACAAAAAAAGAAACTAATACAACTTGATCCAAAAGCTTTAGAAAAAAAAGAAGCAAAGACAGAAGAGGAAAAGGAGTTACCTCCATTACCAGATATTGATAAATATGAAAAAATTGTGATGCGTCTTGCTCCTTATCCGAGCGGTGCATTACATATTGGTAATGCTCGGATGATTGTATTAAACGATGAATACGTAAAAAAGTATGATGGAGAACTTATATTATTTTATGATGATACGATAGGGAGCCCTAAATCTCTAAGAGATAGCCCTAAGGCAAAGTATGTTTTACCAGAAGCATATGATTTGATTCAGGAAGGATTAAAATGGTTGGATGTGAAATATTCTAAGATTCTTTATAAAAGTGACCGTTTAGAAACCTTTTATGAATATTGTGAGAAATTAATTAACGATGATATGGCATACGTATGTTTTTGCTCTGCTAATGAATTCAGGGAAAATTATAAAAAACAGGGTAAGAATTGTCCTCATAGACAACACACAGTAGAGAAGAATCTTACTGAATGGCAAACTATGCTCAATGGTCAATATCATGAAGGTGAGGTTGTCGTAAGATTAAAAACTGGGATGGATCAAAAAGATCCTGCTTTAAGAGATCAAATTATTATGAGAATATCAGAAGCAGAACATCCTAAAGTTGGCACAAAGTACATAGTATGGCCAATGCTCGAATTTTCATGGGCGATTGATGATCATTTAATAGGAGCTACTCACATACTTAGAGGGATAGATCTAGTAAAAGAAGGAATTATTGAAGAATTTGTATGGGATCATTTCGGCTGGAAAAAAGCTAAATTACTCTATTATGGTAGAATGAATTTTGCAGATTTGAAGTTAAGTAAAACTGATGCTCGTAACAATATCCAGAAGGGAATATACCACGGATGGGATGATCCAAGAACCTGGAGTTTACAATCTCTCAAGAAACGAGGGATAAAACCAGAGGCTCTAAGAAAAACATTA
Organism: Promethearchaeota archaeon; assembly: GCA_030603385.1. Classification (GTDB taxonomy): domain Archaea; phylum Asgardarchaeota; class Lokiarchaeia; order Sigyniarchaeales; family SOKP01; genus Loki-b32. The sequence continues at coordinate 1,284 of JAUVXW010000005.1, forward strand.
CTAGATCTCGGTATGTCTCAAACAGGGATAACGTTTTCAGTAAACTGGTTATATTCAAAAAATCAGGATATTATAGATGCTATTTCTGATAGATACTTTTTTGTCGAAAATCCAATATCGGTTATAGTTAATGACGTTCCTTCTGATGAGTATATTGCCGAACCTTTACTCCACCCTTCAAATCCAAAAAGAGGGAAAAGAAAAATTAAATGTGTTGCAAAAAATAATCAATTGAAATTGTTTATCTCATCTTCAGATGCAGAAAAAATGAAAAAAAACCAAATCATACGGTTAAAAGATTTAATAAATATTCAGATTAAATCTATTGATATAAGTAAGAAAATTATTCATACTTCTTTTCATAGTAAGGAACTTAATAGGCAATTTTCAATAATTCATTGGCTACCTAAAAATGAGAATATTAGAGTTTCGATTGTTAGACCTGATGGTTCTATATCAAACGGTTTAGGAGAAATGAACCTTTTAAAAATTCCTATGAATAAAACTATACAATTTGAGCGTTTTGGTTTTGTGAATCCTATTGAATTAAAAGAGAATTGTCTTTTCTGTTATTTTTCTCATTAAATCTTTCGATCTTTAGTTTCCAAATAATACATCAAAATATCATGATATTATGTAATTAGGTGATAAAATTTTAATAATCTAGCATAAATTTATAATGGTATAAGAATAGTTTTCTTTAGTTCTTAAAATTTTAAAGGACACTTAATTTGATAGCTCACCTCCCGTGTAAGAAGTGCGGTTCTTCGTTACCAATTTTGAAAGGATCTATAGTTCAGTGTCCTTATTGTGGGGCAAAGAATTTCTACATGGAATCTTTTTACACCTTAAAATATTACATGTCAGATATACTGAATATCTCCTCATTGTATAAATCAAAAAAGGTTAAGCCTAAAGAGATTTTGAGAAGAAAAATATTAATCGAGTCTTATTTTAATGATATTAAGTCTAGTTTTAAGGAATATCGGCATTTAATAATAACTAAACTAGACTCAATTAATGTTGACCCTGTAAAATTATTTTATTTAATTCGCGCTTCAGGAAATTTTGAGATAATCATAGATAGATTCTTGCTTAATTACTTAGAAGAGGATACTTCTAAAAAGAGGTATCTGGAATTCAGGGATAAGGCCTATATGATTAATAAATCACTATTAGGATTATACTATAGCTATTTAGCTAAAAATTCTACTGTATATTCTAAATGTTTTAGATTTTACCAACTTGCTGAGAACAATTATCAAAATGTTGTAGATTACTGCAAAATTACTAATTTGGAAAATTACGATCCTCATCTTTATAAAACGTGTAAGTTCTATTCTATATTAGTTAATTTCACTATTATTATAAAAAATATTTTAGATAAAAACCCAAAACTCTTTTCAGAAAAACTCGAAGATTTACTTCACGAATTAGAAGAAATCTATAAATATGATATTCACATCTACAATTTACACAAACAAATCGAAGATATTATTCAATTAGAGCGAGATACATGTATACTATTAGAAAATATTCGAATAGATGATCCTTTTTTATTAACAGAACCTTATACTGAAGAACAAATAGTCACTACTGACGAAAATCTTAATGAACTAAACCGTGTTAGAAATTGGATTAAAAATCTTTCTGAAAAATATCAGAAATATCAAAATAGTCTTTTAAAATTACATTCTGGGAGAATAATTAAATATTTAGGCTCTTACCGTGAAGAATTTATCACTTACAAGAATAAAAATGCTGAAAAATTCGATCAGATTTTAGGATCAATGGTTAAAAAGGCTTTAGAATCTTATAATTACGAAACTGTTGAAGCAATAGAATCTTTAAGTCATCTGATGCAAAAAAATATATATAATGTAAATCTTATTGACAAATTTAAAATTGGGCACAACGATTTAATTGAAATGGATGAAGTACTAAAAAATTTTGTCAATAATTTATTTAAAAAGCCACTACTTAGAAATCTGGAATCAGAATATTATAAAAAACTGATATCTATTATTTCTGGTAAACACACTGAATTTGATAAACACATCTTAAAATATATTAATCGAATGCTAAAGAATTTCGAAGACATAAGGAATAAAAGGGTCTTATCTCTAGAAGAACAACGAACGCAGTTTATCTCAGAAATTAAGCCCAATCTTCAAAAACTTATTGATTTAAGCTTTACGTTAAATGAGGAAATCCTACCTTATCCCCTTTTTATTGATATTAAAACCCCTAATCAAAAACTAAGGGTAAATAACCCTGAAGTTTTAACTTTAATTATTGAAAACCCAAATATAACTGATATTAAGAATATCAAAATTTATTTCTTCATACCGGATTCATTTCAGAATAAATTGAAATTTACTAGTATAAAAAAACTAAAAGCAAATGAGAGAAGGAAAATTAAATCAAGAATAAATCCTAAAGAAAAGGGTATTTTTCCTTCTATTGTAATGATTGAGTACCAACATTTTAATAAAACCTTTTGGATGCCTTCAATAAAATTCAAATTAGAAGTTGAGGAAACTAGAATGTTTAGCTCTTATCCAATAGTCTATAGAGATTATTATCAAGTTCAAGCTTCTAATATTTTAAAATTTGTAAGAGGTAACATATAATTAATTTTGAATTTAACTCTACTCAACAAACTTGAAATGTAAAGCTTTTAGTATTTAGAAATCATTTTTTATTTTAGTAATGAATGATAAAGAACTTCACAATATTGATAAGGATCAAGAACCTGTTAAGTTAGATTGGGAGTTTTGTCCCATATGTGGTCACAATCTACCAAAAATTCAAAATCTTAAATTTTGTACCAAGTGTGGTACAAATATTAAATATATTAAAGAGCATAAAAAGTTACCAACCTCCCAAAGCCTAAACCCTTATAAATCTCAAGTGTCATATCCTCAATATCAGCCACCTTCCATTTATTATGGCCCTCCAAAAATTTCAGATGAAGAATTAATTAATAATAAAGAGCATAAATTATGGGGACCATCAATTTCGATTGGGTTGCCCTTGGGTACTTTTTTATTAATGAATTTTATACTAGGAGGATTCTTGGCCTTTTTAACATTTCTTACACTTGATTTGGATAGCCTCTATGATTTAATATCAAATTCCTATTTTATCTCCATAATTTCGATATTTGAACTAATTTTTATATTTGTTCCAGTAATATATGTACGTAAATATCTCAAGAATCCAACTGTTAAAAATGGTTTAATTCTATTAGGATTTACTTCAAGGGGTTATGATAAAAGACGTATCTTAAAAGAAGTTTTAATAGGATTAATTTTTGCTGTAATAGGGGTATTACTAGTTTTAACTGTCTCAATTCTTATAGAGTTAATTCTAGAAATACTTTTTCGAGTTGAAATAATTCAGGATACTGGTGAATTAACAGATGATATTCTACCAATGGATATACCAAGCTTAATTGTTTTTTGTATAGTTATGATATTAGTAATCGGAACTTCAGAAGAGATACTATTCAGAGGATTTATGCAAAAAGGTTTAGTACGGAGTTTAGGTAGTAAATGGGGGATAATAATAACTGCTTTTTCATTTTCGATGATTCATCTAATTGGGATCCTATTTTTTGCCTTAGAGTCACCAATTCTCTTTTTAATTTCTTTTCTTTTGTCTTTCCTTCCTTATTTCGCAATATCATTAATGCTCGGGCTTCTTTACCACTGGAGAAATGAAAATTTAATAGCAAATATAATTTGTCATGGTGTATATAATACTTTAACAATTATTTTAGCTTATATATTTTATATTGTGTTTTGAAAGAGACTAAATTTTTATACAAATTAATCTTATGACAATTTTACAGAATTTTGAAGTAATAACAAAAGGAAAAAGCGGGAACATAGGAATCGGTCTAGGAACATCTGAGTTTCATAATCGTAAAATTTTATTAGCAATTCTCAATTTCTTGGAAGAACAGTCATCAAAGATTTACATTTTTGGCAATAAGGAATCTTTAAATCACATACGTAAGCAAATTAATTCCAAATATAAGTCTAGTATATTTTTGATTCATTCCGAAGTACCTGAAAAGGATATTTTTGAATTCCTTGAAAATAATACAATTAATAGCGTAATTCGAGGTTCATTAAGTTCTAGTAAATTCTTAGAAAATTTAAAAGAACATTTAAATACAGAAATAATCAATAGATTAGCACTGCTTGAAACAGTTGACGGCCATCAGTTTTTTTATGGACCTGTGGGAATAGATGAATGTAATAATGTAGAAGATAAAATTGAATTTTTAGAAAACGCAAAAAAAGAATTAGAATTATTAAATATTGAACCTAATATTAGTATCTTGAGTGGAGGTCGGCTTGGAGATATAGGAAGGGATAATAATATTGATTTATCAATCGGGATTGGAGAAAAAACTGTTGAGGTTATGAAAGAGCGATATCCAGATTTAGTTATAAATCATGATGAAATTTTAATAGAGAATGCTGTTAAAAATAAATCTAACTTAATCATTGCTCCTGATGGAATTTCAGGGAATTTAATCTATAGAACATTAGTTCATTTAGGTGGAGGAAAAGCTTATGGAGCTATATACATGAATTTGGAAAAAACCATTATAGATACATCGAGAGTGGGTGAATTATCTGAAATTCAAGGTGCACTTCTCTTAGCTCTAGCTTTATCTTAAACAATTGTTTAATTCTAATTTTTAGTTACCGTATTTTTCGTGAAATAATTTTTATCTTGTTTATCAGAGATAAACTAAAAAAAAGAAATAATAAAAATTAATAAATTAGGCTTAACTTATTGCTCCAAGGAAAGTAGCCAGAATGACAATTATCCCACCAAGTAATATCGAGAAGACTATCAAAGCTATTCCTAAGATACCTAAAAAAGCAGGAGTATAGTGGATAGGCCGTATACTTAAAAAAATAACCAGAACTGCGAAAATTAAACCTAAAATGCCACTTAGCATATCGTTTCCGTAATCTAATACTTCAACTCCCATAAATTGTAATATAGCTTCTATGAAAGCTACAATCCCTCCAACCATTGCGATAGCTCGCATTGATTTATCTGTTTCTTGTATTTCGCTCATTTCAAGATCACTAAATATTATTATTAATTTTTAATTAAGAAGAAGATTAACAAAACTTAAAAATTTATAAGAATTAACAAGTTTTCAGGTCTAATCAAATTAAATAAAAATAAACAAGAACTTAATTATATTAATTAAAAGTCACTTTATCTTATTACATATTCTGTTATTGTAATATAGTCTAATTATGCTTTCAGAACAATTTCAAGTACTGCTTAAAACAATAGGAACCGGAGATCTCTCTCAATTTGAAGACTTTTTCTTATACTATAAAGAAATGGATTTCTTAAATTTGAATGATTCAGAAGATTTTGAAAAAATCAGTGATAATAGAGAAAAATGTTATTATTTAGCTCTCTCTAAATTGCTTTCATTATTATCTTTATATAGATGTATGGGCGAAGAAGTAGTAATATTTAATGAATTTAACCAGTTGCTTAATTTATCTGATAAGATGGGATTTTTTATTGAAGTTAAAAAGATTCCTTTTAGATTTAAAATAATTGCTCAATTACATATAGATGGGATTCGAAAGGGACTAATAGGTAGGATATTTGTATTTATTCGATTTTTCAATAAATATAATTTATTTGAGAGAAATTTTTCTAAAGATGAATTAGAAATAATTAAAACAATTAAAAAGAATGATAAAGCTCTCATTGCTAATTTAAAAGATTTATTTGGCCATCTATCAGATTCATTAATTTTTTACTCATGCAAAATCATGCCTTATGATCTTCTTTTATCAAATAAAGAGAGATTAAGAGAAATTCAAAATCATCGTGAATATCGGTTAGAGTTGAGAGGAAGATACAGTTTAGATTATTTGAAAACTTGGACTGATTGGTATATTATGTATGGATTAAGTGTGAGAAACTTAGGTTCTATACAAAAATTTATTGATAACTTAGAAAAGAATTATGATGGCAGTAAGAAAGTTCTAGAATTTGAGATCATATATCGAACCTTCTATTTTGACGATGATGAGGATCATGAATTTCATGAAATTAAAAAACATTTTGTGACTCCAGAGAACATTTTAAAAAATAAGGACAAAATTTTGGAAAAGGATAATTATAAATTTTACAGCATCTCCATGGTCCTTCTTGGTGGTTTAGGTCCACAGGGTTTAGGGTTCACCTATTCCACCCCCAGAGGAGAGATCGTTGAAATTTGTTCAGATCAAAAAGAAAATGAAGCTATCATCATAAAATTTAAGCAATATTTAAAGAGAAAATTCTTAGCTAAATTAGAAAAAGAGATGGAGAAGTTAGGTATTAAAAATATTGTTAGAAAGAAAGTAATAAACTACCTATCTAAGACACTTAATCCTAAAAACTTAATTAGCTACTATGATAAAGATCTGATCTTAAGAAGAATAAGAAATTTTATTTATCAGATTGATGAATTTCAACAAGATTACAAATCTGAACTAAAAGATATTATATATAAAATAACTGATGCCGTTTCTATAATCCTTAGAGATATAAATCTTAAAGATCAGTTCATAACACGAATGGACTTAGTTGAAGAAGGTAAAATTAAATCTGAGGATATCGCAAAACTGACAAGCCTAAGAGGAAAATCTCACTATGATGTTTTAAGGGAAAGATTTTTCTTTCAAAATGAAGTTAATTGGTTTTTCAAGGATTATCCTAATGAAATAAAAGAACTTAATAAAAATTTTTCAATACTCTAAGAATAAAATGAAAAATTGAATGGGAGAGGGGGGAATTGAACCCCCGACCACTTGGCCCCCAGCCAAGTTTTAAGCCGCAAAGATTAATGCTTTGCGGTATCATACCAAGCTAGACTACCCTCCCATTTGAATAAATGAGCCATTAGCTAAAGCAGGATATTCCAAATGGGCCTTATTATAATTATATTATAAAAAATAATAAATCCTATTTATTTTTACTCGTGATTTAAAAAAAGATTAGGAATTGAATAATTTCCCTGTTTTAGATTCTTCTTCTTCGCGTAGAGGTTGTTTCATTATTTTACCTGTAGGAGTCTGTTGTAAATTGGCTCTAAATTCCACATATTTTGGGATTTTAAAATCCGCTAAATTTTTTTTACAGTAGTCAATAATTTCTTCCTCAGTAATCGATTCACCTTCCTTTAATACAATAAATGCTTTAGGAAGTTCGCCATATATCTTATCTCGCACGCCAATAACTGTTGCTAACGACACTGATGGATGCGAATATAATACCTCCTCAATCTCACGTGGATAAATGTTCTCTCCCCCTCTAATAATCATGTCCTTCTTTCGGTCTGTTATAAAGAAAAAACCCTCGTCGTCCATGTGACCAATATCTCCCGTATATAACCATCCATCTTTAAGCGTTTGAGCATTTGCTTCTGGGTTTTTAAAATACTCTTTCATGATATTGTCTCCTTTAATAATGATTTCTCCTTTAGTATTTGGAGGAACATTATTACCTTTATCATCAACAATTTTCATTTCATTACCCGGTAAAGGTATGCCGATACTTCCTACTTTGCGTCTATCTTCTGTTTCTGTAGGCAAAGGATTTACTGAAGAAGCACATGTCCCTTCTGTAAGACCATATCCTTCAACAACTTTACATTTAAACGTTTTTTCAAATTCCCTAAATACCTCTACAGGTAAGGGAGCTGCTCCACAAATTATAAATTCTAAGGAAGAAAGATCTAAATTTTCGTGTGGCATTCGAAGCAAGATAGAAAGTATCGTTGGGACAGCACTGAAGGTTGAGGCTTTATATTTTGCTACCGTTTCCCAATGGGTTTGAGCTGAAAATCCAGGCGTTAGAATACAACTAGCACCTATCGAAAAGGGTGCCATGACAGTTACAATTTGAGCATTGACATGGAACAATGGTAAAATGAGCATAAACCGAAAATCTTCTCTAGCTTTTAGGAATTCTTGTATCATTTCTGCATTTCTACGTATATTAAAATGGGTTTGTAATACACCCTTTGGGAAGCCAGTGGTCCCGGAAGTGTACAAAATAGCAGCGACATCTTTCTTTTCTTTAATTTTTACCTTTGGGGGTGCCTCAGCTGAAGCTTTGTCCATTAATTCCCAGAAATTAAGTGTATCTTCAACAGGTTCTCCTATTACAATCACATGTTTTAAATTGGGGAGATCGTCTTTTATTTCACTAACTATTTCCATGAATTGTGGGATGGTAACTATAGCCTTGGCTTCCGAATGACCAACCACAAATTTAACTTCTCGAGCTTTAAACAGAGCATTTACAGGACCAGTAACCGCGCCTAATTTAGGAATTCCTAAATATAGATATACATATTCAAGCATGTTTGGTAGATAAACGCTGACTTTATCTCCCTTTCTAATTCCCAATTCATATAATAAATTCGCTACTCTATTTGTAAATTCATTCAGTTGTTTATAAGATATTGTTGTATCTTTCCAATACAAAAATACTTTTTCTTTAAATATTTCTGCTTGACTTTCTACTAATTCTCTTAGATTCATTTAGATTTCCTCATATATTTTACAATAAAAAATAGATATCCTTCTAATTAAAATTTATTCTAAGGAATTCTATAATCTAAACCAATAATTTTTATATTGTTTAAAGAGTTTTTATTCTTATTATTTTTTCTATTTAATTATTATAATTATCTACAAGTTTTGTGAGACATTATATTAATTCTATGGAAGAGATTAACCTAAACTATTAGATATTTTAGGAACATCATACAAAACTATGGTTGGTGCATAAAATTCGCTCACGTAAGCCTTTCTTAATATTTTGGCCCCAATATTTTGATGCGAAGAGAAGCCGCTCAAAGGGTAGACGATTGTCAATTAAATTTGCTATAGATAGAGTTTCTCTCAGTGATATTGCTAAAGCAGCCAGGAATTTAGGGTACAACGCTGATATTGAACAACATTATAAGTATTCTAGAACTTGGTGGGATGATCCTGGAAGAGTAGTAATAGATGCTAAAGGAAAAAAAAAATCCAAAGTAATGCTTGAAGTTGCGAAGGAAATTAGAAAATTACAATCAAAAAAGTAAACGATAATACATGCATGAATTCTCATTTGCGTATAATATTTTCAAGGTAGCCGAAGCTACTGCCCTAAAATATAACGCTAAAAAAATAACTGAAGTAATTCTTGAAATAGGAGAATTAACTCTTATTGTCCCTGAATTGCTCCAACGTTCTTTTGAAATGGCTACAACTGGTTCAATAGCTCAAGGAGCAAAATTAATAATTACAATTACGCCAGGGAAAATAAAATGTCGAGACTGTAATAAAATTTCAGCAGTTTCGTTAACTAGGGATGCCCAATTAACAGGATTACAGTTGTTTGAATGCTCCCACTGTCGAAGTAATAATACTGAAATTATCGAAGGGAAAAAAGCAAATGTAAAAAATATCAAAATTCAAGAATAACTATTATTGTATTACAAATCGAAAATTACGTAGCAACCAATTAAGATGAGAGAAAACTTTATTTTAAATTGGGATTAAAACCCCATTAAGTGCTCCATGTTGACCAGGACGACTTGTTATTCTTGCATTACCTAACTCAGTCTCAACCATCGCTCCTTTTGTTAAGACGTGTCTTCTATTCAAATCTTTTGAAGCAGCATTACTTTCAAATCCCAAAATCCTAACCTTTGAGGTTTTATTTGAATTAGGGTCGGTAACATTAATAAACTTTGTAGAAAATAATTTGAGTTTAGAGTTTCCACCCAAAACACGGTGTTTTTTAACTTTATAATCACCTATTTCTGTATTTATTGTAGGACGAGCAAGTTCTCGGTTCCTTTTCTTTCTAAAATGTTTATATTTTTTACCTGTGTATTTTCTTTTACTTCGAGCGTGACTTCTTGCCATAAAATATTTACCAAAGAGAATATTACTGAATATTATTGATAAAAGAAGGATATCTTTAAAATTTTTTTAAAAAGTGAACTAAATTATGTTTTATTAAGGAAAAATAAATATAGAAATAATTTTTATTTAACTTATATCAATCTTTAGTAATCGATTATAGCAGAAATTGTTTGAACTAAAATGATGAATGATAATCCAAATCAAAATATTTACGATGAAAAAGTGTATGAAAAAATTATTAAATCCGGTACTACAACGGTAGCAATAATTGTTAAGGATGGTGTTGTAATTGGTACCGAAAGCCAGGCCTCAGCAGGTTTTACTGTCGCTTCTAAGCAAGCTCAAAAACTATTTCAAATAAATAATTTCACAGCTACTACGATCGCTGGGGGTGTTGCTGATTGTCAATACGTTGTCAATCAATTAAAAGCACTATCTCGATTAAAAGAAGTGGATGAAGGAATTGTTCCAGAACCTAAATATATCGCAAGCATTACTCGTAATATTCTTTTCTCAGGTCGTGGTTTTTTCATTAGTATGATGATCGTGGGAGGTTTTTCCCAAACAGAAAAATCTGGTAATCTTTTCGGCATTGATATGTTAGGAACACTCTATTCTGAACCAGAATTCCTTTCTTTCGGTTCAGGTTCACCATTTTCTTTAGGTGTCTTAGAAGCAGATTGGAAACCAAATATGACGAAAGCTAAGGGAATTGATCTTATAAAAATGGCAATAACAAGCTCAAGAGAGAGGGACGCTGGTTCTGGATTTGAGCTACAAATCTGTACTATTGATAAAACTGGTTTTAAACAAATTGAATAAATTCTATTTCATTCTTCTTCTCTGAATGACTATAAAGGTGCATCAATTTTTTCTCTAAATTGGTCATTTTATATTTCTTTAAATTTTTCTTCACAATAATACAAATTGAAGAATTTAAAATTGAGATTAGATGTAAGATGTAAGATGGATTTATCACCATAATTTGCTTGGAGATATAGAAACTTGGATGATATATATGAATATCGCTAACGAAATAGTCTGGAAAGATTTTATTTAGGATTATTAAAGTTTACTACTTCAACTCCTTTTTTTTTCAGATCTTTAATAGTTTCTTCTGTAAGACAATTATTAAATTCTAACCTTTTTAATCTTTTTAATAGCAGAATATGTTTAGGATTAATTAAATTAGAAGAGATAATTCTCAAGTATGTGGATTATTCTAATTTCTGGTAGGGGTATAAATTTTTTTTTATAATGAATTTATTAGTATATTCATATTAATGCTTCGGGGAGTCCTCAGCCACATACTATACCATGCCGTCAAGTCACTCTTGAAAATATCGGTAAGAGTTCTAATATTTCAATGTGAAAGGTATATTTAATAGAGATTAATCCCATTTGAAACATGATAACAATGAAGAAAAAATGTAAAAATTGTGCTTATTATCGTCGTTCTTTATTAGGCATTGAATACTGTGTAGTTGATGTTCAAAAAGTGTGGTTGGAAAAAAGAAGAAAAAGACATGAAATAATGTGTGATCGATTTATTTCATTGAAAAGAAAAGAGAGAAAGGAATTAATGAAAAAAACTCGTTCTTTAGAAAAAGAAATAGTATCCCGATGGGGTATAAATTATGTAGAAAATTATCAACGAAAAATTAGGATCATGGAATCTCTGTTGGAACGTGCTAAGAATTTAACTCCAGAAAGGAAAGAAAAACTTTATGCAATATTGAAAGATTTAAAAAAAAGAGAATTAGAAAAAAGAAAAACACCTAAAAGGGTATGCATACACTGTGGAAAACATATTCCTTTAAAAGCAAATTTTTGTAGTAGATGTGGCAATAAGGTTGAAAATTAGACCGTTAAGAATTGTTGATTTTGATTAATATTGTTTAAGAATATAGTTTAAGATTGTTTAAGTCTTAAACAAAATTAAATGTGGTTTTTTCAATGGATTTTTAAAAAATGAATTCTTACCTATATTAACCATTGGAAAGAAACTTTTTTCCTATTTCATTATTCGGTGTTTCTCAATGGGTTATTTTCTAAAATTGGCTAAAATTTGGCTAAAATATGATTCAGATTAGATTTTAAAAAAAATTTAACCTATAAAAAAAATTATAAATAATTCCGATTATTTGCTATGTTTATATGTAAATCAACTTGTAATAATTCTTTATTGTAATATATAAATCCATTGATCTCTTCCGTACTCATATCCATAATTGTCCAAATTTGATTTTTAAATGGATTTTTTTTTTTTCCTATATCCTCATCAAGATACCTCATATTTTCTATATCAATTGAACTCGGGTATGGAGGAACGGGATGTGAATGAAATATACTTATCATTCTTAACTGTCTATTGTAAACCGCATCCTGATGTATTTCAAAATACTTATCAGAATCTTCAATTAAAGCAAATGAACCATACGATTCGATGTTTGATTTTAAACAATAGAATTGTTTTCCAATATAATGAATTTGGAAATTTTCTTTTGCGGTCTCAATCTTTTTTATATCTCCAAAAATGAGCCCACAAGCTTCAGTAGGGGCTGCGTTTCTATTACATTCTTTCAATTCTGCCACAATTTTTTCAGTTAACACTAAAATTATATCTTTTTCAACATTCATCTTTTAATCTCATCAAATTATTTAAGTTAGTGTCAAAGCAGCATTAAGTGTTGCTAACCTTGCTTTTTGAGGGCTATCACCAGATCCGATTGCAATAACATCGTTCTTCTCTAATTTAATATTTTCTTTAGATAATTCTGATTCAAAATAAGTATGAAGGGCTTTATTAACAACCATATCATTATCAATACGTTCTAAATGGGATTTTGAAGGAAAAATTAAGTATTCACCATTAAATACCAAACAAGTTGCTCCGGAGCCGCTTATTTTAATAGCAGCATCTCTTTGGGAAATACCATTTGATATTTTGTGAACTGCGTTTTTTATTAAACAGAAATAAGTATATATTATTTCAGTTTCTATAATAATATCTTTAAGTATTGATGATTTACCTTCTTTAATAATTGGTATAACTTTTTTAATTTTATTTAAATATTCTAAACCTGCTTCTGTTAAGAAATGTCCTTTTCGTTTTCTTTCATCTGTTACATTGATAAATTTGATATTCTTATTTAACTTCTTAATCAAAGATTTAGCGGTTCCTTCGCCAATTAATAATTCTTTTTGTAACCGGTATCTTCCAATACCATCCCGATTTTCATCAAATATGAATAAAGCTAATAAAACATGAACTTTCTCAAATGTTGGTCTAATTGTAGAGCTTTGAAATAGAGTATCTAATTCTTCAAACATTAATAGATTCAAGTATAAATAAGTAATTAAAGTAAAAAAATTAATATTAAAAAATATAAATCAAATTGCCATATTATTATTTATCAAAAAATAAGAAATTCAATACCCATTTTACAAAATTAATTTCTCTTAAACCAAAATGACTGGTAAAAAGGAAAAAACAAACCCTGACTTAATACAAAACCTCGTAATTTTCAAAGGTAAAGTAACAGCTAAAATTAAAAAGCCTGATAAATTCACATTTGAATCAATTGACCAAGAAGATAAAGTAAAAATATTAAGTGATTTTAAACCCTATGGAAGTCATTACGTTCTTTCAATTCAATTATTAAATGAAAGTTTGGCACCAATTTCTGAAGTAAAAATTAAAATTAGCTTTCCAACGTTTTTTACGCTTACCAGAAGTTATCCTCCTACTATATACATACCTGAATCTTTTGAAGAAGCGGGTTTGTTAAAAATAAATATTGAATTTGATGAATTAAACGAAAGAAGTTCAAAACAGATAAATTTACATTTTACTCCTGTATCATTAGGTAATGAAGGAGAAATAAGAACTATTGTCACTTATGTTAATAATAAAGATTTTGTTAGAGTCTTAGATTCAAACCCAGTAGTAATCATGCTGGATAAAATAACCATTAATCCTAAAATAATTCCTAGTTCCTATATCAGAGAATTTTCTCAAATTCCAGGTATGAAGAGAGCAATTAAAAGCCTTGGAGTTGGAATATTAGGTAAGGGTGATCCTGATTTATATATCAATATTTTAGAACAAATATTTTTAAGGAACGACCTCCAATTAATAGCAAAAGATCCAGATAAAAGAATTCTCTGGTATTTTGGTGCTGAATTAGAATCGAGAGATGATGTTTTAGTAATCGGTCAAATAGTGGCGGATAAGGTAGAGTTAATCGCTACTTCAAAGAATCATCATATACTTATCTCATTTTTAACATTATTTTCTAATGAGTTTAAAGAGCATATCCTCGTAAGAGAATTTGTATCCTCTCTAGATCAGATTTACGATTTAGAATGTAAGTATTGTGGAGCTATTCTTCCTTATTTTCCTAAAAAAGGAGAAGAAATCGTATGTAGTAAATGTAATTATGAACAAAAAGTATGGTAAATACTATTTTGGCAACAGAGAATATATTAAATTATCTTATCTTACGAAAATAAAAAAAAAAAGTTTAGGTTAATTTTACTTAACTCTCTTTTTATGGATATAAATCAATGAAAGAATTGCTAGACCTGTAAATATTAAAAAGAAATTCCCATAGGATATAGCTGGAACACCGCCAGATCCCTGCAATTCTAAGACATACTGATAAATACCATCACTATACTCACCACTGTAAGAAACTATTAATTTATGGCCTATATAATTACTAAACTCCCACATATATAACAAATCAGATGAAGGATCTTCTCCATGAACACTAGTTAGTTTACCATAATATACCATACTTCCCATGCTACCAAAGTTATAAGTATGATCAAAGTAATACCTAATACCATCCGCAAAATTCGTAGCATAATTTTTAGGGGCAAAAAAACAATGATCGTAAAATGGGGCATAAAAAGAGAAATTTTTTTTTTGTATATGTTCAAAATAAATAAATCTTTCGTTATTTAATCGTACCTCTGCAACTTCACCTGCACTAGTATATCTTGTGATTGTGGCATTTAATTCAGTAGCATCACCGCTAAGCATTGATCTGATAGAAGTTATCTTAATTTCAAATTTAGCACCTACAGGAGGAAAACCAAGACTCTCATTACTTACTTTAACAACCCATGTATATTTCTTTCCTTCTTTAACACCCCATTCTATATCCTCAGCAGAGGGATGGGGATTCCCATAGCTAAAAGAGATAAATGAAAAGGGTACCATTAAACTAGCTATCACAAATAAAGTCATTAAAAATTTTTTTGCTTTCATAATATTGGATTCAAAAATTTATTTTATAAATTAATATTTCACATATAAGTATATAATTATTTCTATTGGTTTAATGGGGAGAATAATGTAAAATTGCGTACTACCAAATAGTACGTAACCTTGATCGCTTTTATTCTATTATATAAGCGGCGCACGCAAAAAACTTGTATTTTTTAGCCATTTAATCCCAATCTATCAGACATTTCTTCCAAATAACATAGTTAGATATCGTTTAAATAAAATCATTATCTCTTACAAGTCGTAAAAATTACAAACCCAGCATCTCAATATTTGATTGAGTTTTTTATTTCTTTAAATCTTTCCTCACAATAATCTAATTTGAAGAATTAAAAACGGAGATTAAATGTAATAATACTAAGGATTAACGAAAAACGTCTTTCTATAAAAAATTCCAAACTTGCACGAGATTGATCATCTTCTTAATTTCGAATTTTATCGTTAAACTTTTTTTATTTTTTTCTTAATTAATCCAAGTTTATATCAAAATCTTTAAATAGGTAAAAGATCTTTCAATATATAACAAACTCTTTAAAAATAAAATTTAAAATAAAAAAATGGATTTTATTGGTTTATCTTTAAGGAGATTAACCGAATTAATTATAAAGTGGAGGAAAAAATATGTCTGATTATATTAGTTGGAGTCCTATTCGAAGATTAATGAAACACAATGGAGCCGTTATCGTCGCACGTGATGCCGTCAATGAATTAGTTGATTGGATGAGTAAATCAGCTGAGAAACTTACAAAAACTGCTTTAACATTAACCAAACACTCTAAAAGAAAGAAAGTGACTCGAAACGATATCCTAATGGCTATTAAATACTTCTAAATTAGAAGATCTATAGGTTAAAACCTTAATAAACAAAATATCTTTTTAATTTTTTTTTTCTTTTTTTTATCTAAATTTAATGTCAAATTATTGAAGTTATTTGATATCTTAATGAAGAACAACTCCACCACATACACTTATAATTTGACCAGTCATGTAGTTTGAATCGTTTGAAACCAAGAAAGAAATTATTCCCGCAACATCTTCAGCTGTTCCCACTCTTCTTAAGAGAGGCTTCATATTTATCGCATTCCAAAAATTTCGAATTAAATTTGGATCATTGTTATATATTGGTGTGATATGATACCCAGGACAAATTGCGTTCGCTGTTATTACAGGCGCTAATTCTTTGGCCAAAATTTTTGTTAAAGCTATGAGTGCCGCTTTACTACAGCTATATATTCCGATACCCGGCATTGGCTCTAATCCGGCAATGGAAGACACATTAACAATTTTTCCTCTAAGAGGTTTTAAATTTCTCTGGTTTTTCATAACTTTCGCGGCGTATTTCGACACTAATCAAGCTCCTTTAAAATTTATATCCATTATTTTTTGCATATCTTCTTCAGAAATATCAAGAATCGAGGAACTTATTCCACTAATTCCCGCGTTATTGATAACTCCATGAAGCTCCTTCTTTTCAGTAACAATTTCTGAAATCATAGATGAAACAAAATTAGAATCAGATACATCTCCTGCTTTTATTAAAACATCAATTTGAAATTTTTTTAACATTTTTTCAGTTTCGGCCAATTTACTTTCAGTTCTACCGTTTAAAATTATGTTATATCCTTCTTCTGCTAATCGTATTGCCATTGCTCTGCCGAGACCAGAACCTGAACCTGTAATCAAAATATTTTTAAAATTCACTTTCATTTTTTCCTCATTTTAATAATTAGAATAAATATGAAATATTTAGATAATTATAAAAAATTGTATATTTCCATTGTTAATTATTCTTCGTAGTTAGAAGAAAATTTCTCTCTTAGTGATATGTTAAATAAAAAGTGGTTACCTTAATTCCTCAAGATTAAATTAAAGCTTCAACTAAACTTTATGTCTTAGATATATTGCCTGTAATCTAAAGGTTTGATAAATATGACCAATTGTGTGATGTATGATGAATCCAAACCAATCTTCGTAAGTCATTTCTCTCCCAAAAGGGGATTTAAATGTATTTTTAAGATCTTCTTCCCTATATTTAGTTCTTTCCTCCACATAGGCTTCAATTGCTATGTTAAACAAATCTAATAATTGTTCATGCAAAGGAGCGGTAGATTCAGGATCTAATTTTATTGCTATGTCTTTATTGTTTGCATCAGGATTGGTCATTTTCTTCATTGCCCAATTTAATAGGGTGATAGAATGTATAAATACATTGAGAGCAGTCTCCTCCCCTTCAAATAACGGATTTTTCATAGATTCCTCAAAATGATTATCCTTTCGCTTTTCAAACAAAGTTTTAGCATAATCATATACAAACTTCAAAGATTTGATACTTTCTGGCATAATTTTTAATATAGGATGTTAAGTTTAAAAATTTTTAGTAAAAAAAATATTCCATTTCTATAGTTTAAATATGTTTAGAATTATAATTAAAAGCTGTAAATAGGAAAGATTTTAAAAGATTCTATTGAGATTAATGAGATATAATTAGATTCGTTGATTACTAACCCAGTTCTCCAATTTCACGCCTTTTCTATGGAGTCTTAAATTAAGAGCTCCTACGTGGAGCATTAAGTGACGAAGATTATAAATTAATGAACTTAAAACGCTATTTCCGTGCCATTCAAAAACAGAACGTTGTATTAATTCATCTGAAGTTAGATCTTCAAACCGATTTTTAGCTTTTTCTTTAATATCTGATAGGTAATCTAGTAATTGGTCACATGTTAATGTTATTTCTGGTGTTTTATTTAAATCTTCAAAATGCGATGATGCTTCGCCAAATTTCGATTTGAAACTTTCACGGGTTTTTTTTGAATCCGAAAGATACCAATCCAAAAACCACATCACGTGATAAGCTACATGCCAAAATGGGGATCCACTGGTTCTATCATCCCATACTTCTTTTGGGCAACTTTTCAAATTTTGCTCCAACATCGTGATTGCAGCGCCGTATTGCTCGTGAATAGCATCCGATAATATTTTAAATGTTCTTTTCATAATTCACTCAACTAAAAACAATTTTTTATCATTTCTAAGGTCATATTATAATTTTTAATATTTCTTCTCTTTTAATATTTTTAAATTATCCGATATATTCTAATAGAATCTTTAAATAGAAAAGTTTTTTAAGATTCTAATGAGATTATTTACAAGAATAAAGCCCTTAACTTTAAGATTAATAGGAAATAGGACAATACAATGGATAAATTCGACCTAATTAAAAAAGCTTTAAAATCAGAACCCACCGAGAAAGTTCCCTATGCAATTTGGAAACATTTCCCCGAGTTCGATAAAGGTCCTGAAGGACTTTTAAAGGCGCAGATGGATTTTCAAAATAAATTCGATTCCGATATTATGAAAATCTCAATCTCAGGTCGTGCTTTTGCTTCTGATTTTGGAGCGGAATTGGGAGGTTATGATCCAGATTCAGGATCTAGAATTTGTATGAAATATCCAATCGAAAGTTTGGAGGATTGGGAGAATGTTAAAAAGGTTGATGTAACAAGGGGTGAATTCGGAAATCAGATTAAAGCAATGAAATTAATTCATCGGGAAGTTGACGGAAAAGTACCAACCATGATGACTGTTTTTTCTCCTTTTATGGTAGCGTCCCAAATCGATCCGAATGTAATTTCACACTACAGAAAGGATCCTCAACTAATTGGGGAACAATTTAAAATAATAATTTCAGCAATGACAGATTTTACAAAAGCTTCACTAGATGCGGGAGCTGATGGCATATTTTTAGCCACCCAACATTTTAACAATAAATTAACTGATGAGGAGCGATTAGAACTAGAATTTACACCAATGAAGTCCCTCATTAAAAAAACGTTAAAAAAGTATAATTTTCTGGTCCTTCATCTCCATGGTGACAATCCTGATTACGAATTGGCAACAAAACTGCCTATAAACGCCATTAACTGGCATGATCAACAAACGGCACCAAACCTTTCTGAGGTGAGAAAAATTTTCAAGGGAGGACTTCTCGGAGGATTAAATGCAGAATCATGGAAAGATATATCCAATCCCGAAGATGTTTCATCATTGATCTCTTCAGTTTACAAAAACTTTAAAGGTTCGGGATTAATAATCGCTCCCGGTTGTGTTATTCCTCAGTTTGTAAGTGATTCCATAATAGAAACCGCAGTAAAAACAATTAAAAATCTCAAAAAAATAATTAATGCTTGAGAAATTCGATGATTGGAATAAAAAATTCTTTTCAAAAAATAATTAGGCTAAGAATCATATAATCAATTATTAAAATAACAGAAGATTTTTGAAAATTAAGCTGTTGCTTAGATGTATCAAAGAATAGTATTTTTAGTGTGAATTACGAATGCAAGAATATATTTCAGACTACTTTAATGATGACGTAGCTTTCTCTTCTAAGTATAATGGTCCGAAGTTTGATGCTCATGTTCATTTAGGGAGTATAGACGGTATTCATAATTTAATTAAGTTCAGAGAAGAGTTTAATATCAAGAAATCAGTTGGTATCATCTGGGGGAATGATTATGATAAATTAGAAACAAATTTCCCTGATAAGTTTGTGTTGGCTAAATATTTTAGAAGTAGGCAGCTATTTAAAGCAAAGCCAAACCTTAAATTAACGTTAGATTTAATTGAAAAGATTTATCAACAAGGATTTCCAGTTGTTAAATTTTGGTTTGGCCCGAGAGTGAGAGATTTTGTAAGAGAACAATTCAAAATAGATCCACCAAAAATTAGATTATCTGATCCTTTTTTTAAGTCAATATTCGCCAAGATAGAAGAATTAGGGCTTATTTTATTAATTCACGTTAGTGATCCAGATCTTTGGTACGAGAAAGTTTATCAACCAGTTAGTCGATATGGTACCAAGAGAGAACATATAGATGATTTTGAGGAGATTTTATCAAGTTTTCCTAACTTAAAGGTACAACAAGCACATTTTGGGAGTCAACCAGAAGATCTTGAAAACCTCGCAAGGTGGATTGAATCATATCCAAATTACTACATTGATATATCTTCAGCAAGATGGATGGCACGAGAACTTGGGAGGTATCCAAAAAAAGCCAGAGAGTTTTTTATTAAATATTCAGATAGAATTCTTTTTGGGACAGATCTTGTGCAAGACCGAAATAAACCGATTTCAGATTATTATCGGACTCGTTATTTTACCTTCCTAGCAATTTTAGAAACCTCATGTCGAGATGTACCATTACCTTTTCCAGATCCAGAAAATGATAATAATACAAAGATAAATGGCTTGGATCTTCCTCTTGATGTCTTAAAGAAGATTTATTGGGAAAATGCAATTAAGTTCTTCAAACTAAAATGACCTACACATTACAGAAAGATTTCTATTCCAGGAGGGAGCCACGGTTTGTAAATTCGAAAGTAATCATTAAAGAAATTAGATAACCCGTTTTTTAAACATAAATCCAACCAATGAAATACTGCCTCTTGTCCGTGTTTTTCCTTAGAGATTTTTCCGAACATATTACTTAAATAACTTGAAATGATATTTTTATCCTCTGAAGCTATATCGGTTGATTGGTTTTCTAATAAGATATTTTCGATATGCATCATATATGGTTGAAAATTATTTAAAATTTCTATTATTTTTGCCCTTTCCATAACAGACACCTCGGATTTATTGATTAAACGATTAAACTTCCCAAGATTTTTCATCAGGCCTTTTATATTTTCCAAAAATTGTGGTATATTTAATTTGACTAAATCTTGCTCAAGCTTCCTCGTGATAAATGTATTCATTGTTATTTTATTATAAAAATAAATAACAGGTAAAGAAATATCTTTATCAAAATGTCTAATCAGAGGGATTCCCATCGTATAATATCTAGTTTCACCTGTACCTGCAATATGTATTGCGGGTTGGATGGTTTTTGAGATTAAATATTGACGGGATTCAACTCTGGGAGTGAAAAAAGAAGCATACTCAGAAAGATCAGGCTTATCCTTTTCGAGACTAAAATCTATTAAATCCCCGCAATGATCACATTTACATTTAACATGGATCATGGATGTATAATCTTGACAGGATAATTCTAGTCTCTTACAGTTACACTGTTCATTAGTGCATTCAAAAAAAAAAGGGACAAAGTCATCTCTAATCTCTCTTAAGGGAGGTTGAATATGATGATCTATAAATTGATTTCTTAAATCTAAATATATATCAACATACTTACTTTGATTCTCTAATAATGTCTCATAAAATGGTGTTAATAGCTTTTTATATGCCAAATCTGAAGCAGAAATAAAAAGATAGCCTTGATCAAAGATAATATTGGAAATTGTCCCAATTATGTTGATAAACCAGTCTGTATAGTTTTCTGCATTATTATGTGCGATTTTGATTAACCGAAGCGCTTCCTCTAACCGTTCTTCTAATAGCTTTTTATGCCAATTATCCTCTAAGCAGGAATTAATAGAATTAATGTATTTTTTTCTAATTTCTTGAAACTGTTCCAAGAGATAAGACAGAGATGGTAGCGGAAGATTTCTAATTCTCATATCAAGAAACTCCTTTTCTATTTCAGGTTTTATTGAAATCGAAAATCCATTAGGTGAATCACTTTGCGAAAATTTGGTTTTTATTAATTCAGAATGGACCTTATCATAATCAGCAACATAAAAAATTGGAATTATATTATTATCAAGATTCGCAAAAGCTGCCCCGCATGCCATTTTGTTAAAAAGAAACCTTTCTCCACCTAAAAATTTAGGTTGATGTGAAACTTCTAAACTCATACTATTATTATCAGTAAGGAAATTTTCTAAATGTCTCTTAGCTTTGTCAGTCAGTAGATTATATTTGCGATTTGTGTTTTCGAATATTTTTCCCAATGCAAATTTTATTTCATTCCTATTTGTATCTTTTTCCCTTTCTCTATTTACTTTTTTAGCAAGAAAAATGGCATCGCTCATTGATTGAGGTATAAGATCTTTCATACCTTCAGAAATCCAAGATTCCTGTCCTTCCAGAGCATATAACAGGTAATAGGTTAATGGATCTTCAAATCTATCAGCTGACATCTCAATTTTACCTAAAATTTTAAATTTTCAAAATCCACGATTAAATATTCAGAATTAATGAACCCTTCAGCGTACTTTACTCCAATTTGGTATCCCAAATATCCTGCTCGTTCTCTTATATAATCAAATATTCTTAAATACTTCTTATTATCAACAAACTGTGTTTTATAGGCTTTAAGAGCATTTATTTTTTCTTCGATAGAATCAGAAATATCGATTAAAAAGTCCAACTTTCGATTCTTATCTTTCAAATGTGAATGATCAAAATAAAAGACATATTTTGGGGAATATTCTGAATACTTTGATTCGGTTTTTGTTAATTTTGACTGAAATTTAGCAGCGTTTACAATCTGATGACAAGCAATGTGATCTGGGTGCCAATCATTAGAGGGATGAGTAATAAGGATATTTGGTTTATATTTTCTAATCACTTCAGAAACCTTTTTCCTGTTCTCAATTGTATTTTCAATATATCTATTTGTCATGTCTAGAGTAATTCTTATATCTAGATGTAAAATTTCAGAAGCAGCTTTAGCCTCAGCCATTCTTTTTTCAACAGTACCGAATGGGGTGGGTTCTCCATTTGATAAATCTAAAACCCCTATTTTTTTACCTCTTTTCTTATAATGGGCAATTGTTCCTCCACATCCGATTTCTGCATCATCTGGATGGGCTCCAATTACTAAAATATCTAACTCAAGGTCCATTTTAATCTACTAAGTTTCTAGTTCTCTAATTTTTGTAAATATTGCTTCTTGTATTTTTTTATAATTATATTTATTAATATCATCCACACTATTGAAATAATTTGAAAAAATTAACTTAAAAACATTAATATTTGTTTTTAAAGGAGTATTCAAGAGTGATTCAATTAATTGAATATATTTTTCAATTCTTTCTTCTCCTTTTTTAAACAAGAAGCTATCTTTTGCATTTTTTAAAATTGCATCTCTATCTTTATATATTACTGGAACTTCTTTTTCAACAATGGTATATCCGTTTTTCATTGCTTTAATCCAGATTTCGATGGGTATTTCATATCCGTTTATCTCCAATTCTAAATCATTAATTGCATTACATTCATATGCCTTTAATCCGCAAAATGCATCTGTAATAGAAAGTCCGATAGTATTGAGAATTCCTGTGATGATCGTATTAACAAGAAATCTATCTTTCCATGGTTTCTGCCAGAATAGTTCTGAATTTTTATATCTTGAACCAGAAATAATTTGTTCTGATGGTTTTTCAAGGATTAGTTCAATAAACTTGTAAAAACATTTAGGTTCATGTTGACCATCCATATCAAACGATATTATCCAGGAAAAATTCTTTTTTTTAGCGTATTTAAAACCGTTTATAAGTGTATAGCCATAACCTTTATTTTCTTTAAAGTTAATAATAGTAAAAAGGGAATTTTGATTGTTTTTATCCAAAATTTGCATGGTTCTATCAGTAGAACCATCATTGATGATAAGGATCTCCAAATTAAATTCGCTTCTTTTCTGCAAATTTTGTTTTACGTCACGGAGATGTTCTAATATATGCTCAATGTTTTCTTCTTCATTAAAACACGGGATAAGTAAGAGAATGTCAATTATTTCTTTAGAAATGTCGAACAACCCATCATATTTTATGAATATTCATTGAAACAATAATTCTTAACTTTTAGAATTGTTGATTATGATTTATAAAAAATTGATAATTTAAGGTATTTACTTCTCAAAAGATTATATTAATAAAAAGAAGAGCCAATAAAAACCAATTAATATTATAAAAGATATAAAAATCGGTTTTCCTAAGATCTTTACAACTTTTTTGAAATCAGTCTCAAAATAATCTGTACTATAGGCAACACATGGATGGATTGGGGTGATGAGATATCCTAAAAAAATTGAAACGTAGATAAAAATGAAATCTAAGAGCGGCATGGTAAAGACAGCATTTTGCTCGAGATAAATGCGAATTAAGATTAAAATTGGTAATTGAATCCTTCCTGTTGCAAAGCCTAGGAAGAAACCAATTAATATTAAAAGAAAGACTGATAAATTTAAGCTAGCTATTTCCTCAGGAGCACCAGAAAGAATAAATACTTCTAAAAATATAAACATGGAAAATATTATCAATGGGAAACGCCAAATTTTCATTCTTTTCGATATACTTTTAATACGTGAGAACTTCATGCTTCCAAATCGTAAAGCTAACCCAATACTAAAAACAAGGGCAACAAGAAGAAATATTTCGGGAACACGCAGATTAAAAATTGTTCTTCCAATAAAATCTATTATTGGGGCGATAATAATTGGAAGCATGTTATGAAGTGCTCTCTTAAGATCTCTTTCCCCTTGTTCTGAAAAAGGAGAAACATCTTTAATCAACGTGAGATATCCCACTAACCACATTATTATCAAACAAGGCAATAATCCAATTACTATTATATAAAGATTAATACCAGTAAGAATGCTTGCTAAAATCAATGAAGAAGATAAAGGATAAATCAGGATTAGCATATGTCGATACCAAACATTGATTGATACTTTTTTACTTGAATCTTCTTCAGAATCAATCTGTTCTACAATAGGGGCTGACATCAAAGCTCCTCCTGGTACGGGTAATAAGCCAAATAAGGCAGGAATGGTCATGAGAGAAGCTTTTCGTGAAACTCGCATTTTTTGAATCATCTCCCTCATTAGTCCAGATTCCTCCATAATCCCTCCTAAGATAGATATAAGTGTAACAATAATCATCAATACGAGAATAGTTGGATTTGTTACCACATTGATCAATGATTGTAAGATGTCAGCACCTGCCAAAATGGCAAAACCTACAGCTCCTAAGGAAAGTGTAAGACTTAACTCATACTTAGAAAGAATCATGACTATGCATATAATGATGACAAAACTCAGCCACGCAGGTAACATATCTTTGAAAGTAAATGGTTTTTTGATAATATTTCGAATTTCTTTCTTTAAAAAATAAATTTTATAAAAATCTTACAGCGATATTGGTTTTAAAAGGAAAAAATTTCATTCTCTCTATAATATGCAAATTGAATCAAAGAAGTATTTTAATGGACCACATCTTAAAAGAGATATCGTTCATTATCGACATTATCAAAATAATATTATAAATAGTTGTAAGAATAAAAATTCTTTAGTAGTTTTACCAACAGGCTTAGGAAAAACAATTATTGGTATTTTATTAATTGCTTATTCTCTAAAAAAATATCCGAGGGCAAAATTAATAATCCTCGCTCCAACCAGACCCTTAGTTTCTCAGCATAAAGCTTCTTGTGAAAAGTTTCTTAACATTAGTTCTGAAGAAATCATATCATTCACAGGTAAGATACCACCAGATAAGAGGATCCTTTTATTTGAAAAGGCAAAGATCATCATCTCTACCCCTCAAGTAATAAATAATGATTTAATAAGAGGACGTTATGATTTAAGGCACGTTTCATTAATCATCTTCGATGAAGCTCATAAAACAAAAGGAAATTACTCTTATAATTTAATTTCAAAAGAATATATTAACACCTGTAATGATCCGTTGATTTTAGGATTAACAGCATCACCAGGAAAAGATTATGAGCGTATTCAATTAATATGTGATAATTTGCATATTGAGAATATTGTTTTTAGAAATTATGAAGATGAGGATGTTAAAGATTATATATATGACATAGACACATACATAAATTTAGTGACCCTACCGACAAGAATGTTAGAATTAAGCCAAGTTTGGCAAAATTTATTTAGCAAATTTTTAAGATTCTTTATAGATCGAAAGTTAATTAACCCCTACAAGAAATACTACTCAAAATTAGATTTTCTGAGAATTACACATGATTTAACTCTTTCGTTCAGATATGAAAAAGATTATATTTCAGAAGAAGAGTATTTAGATTATTTGTTTTATCACGATCCAAAAATAATCGATATAATTAAAGAAAATGATATTGATGTTAATGCAGTATATTCATATTGCTCAAGTTGTATTTCATTACTACATGCTAAGGATTTAATTGAAACTCAAAACATTTCACTTTTTATATCTTTTTTAGAGAGAATTAAATATAGAGCTGAACAAGGGATATTATCTGCAAAGAGAATAGTGAATTCAAAACATTTTAAATTTGTTAATTCTGCAATTGAAGAAGAAGATTTATCAAATTTAACTCATCCAAAAATAAATAAGATTATTTCAATCATACGTGAAGAAATAGAGGAATTTAACAATAAAAAAATCATTATTTTTACACAGTTTAGAGAGATGGCAGAATTCCTAAAAAATAAACTAAAATATGAATTTCAAAATCAATTAAAAATTGAGAAATTTATTGGTCAATCTTCAAAAATTGATGACATAGGATTTTCTCAAAAAGTACAATCAGAAATTCTACAAAAATTTAGAGAAGATAAAATCAATGTTCTAATTGCAACTAGTGTTGCTGAAGAAGGATTAGATATCCCAAACGTAGATGCCATATTATTTTATGAACCAGTCCCTTCTGAAATTAGATTAATTCAAAGGCGTGGAAGAACTGGCAGATATGCCCCCGGAAGATGTTATATACTTGTAACTGAAGATACTGTTGATATTCCTTTCTACATTGTTGCCAGGAGAAAGGAAGGTTCCATGAAATCCGTTTTAAGAGATTATGAGCAAATACAATTAAGTGAGAATTTAGAACGTAAATCAATTATATTCTCAAAACAAGATATAAACAAATGTTCCGATTTAGAACTCATCCAAAATTTTAAGGAAAGAAGAGAAAGAGAAAAAGAAATTTTGGCGAACCGTTCTATTGAGGATATCCTTAACCAATTAGATGAATTTTGTAATAGTAAGGATTATGAAAAATTAAAGGAATGTGGTGTGACTTTTTATTCAGACTTAATAAAAATGGAACTCCCCGCTATGAAAAATAAGATATTGAAATTAAAAGGAAAAAAAAATCCCAATCAAAGTAAAAGAAAAGTGTATCTAAATAAAAACGTAAAATCTTTAATCAATATGGTAAAAACTTATGGAGAAAATTGTAAAATAGATTTTAAAGAATTACTAGAGCTTGCTAAGGAGGAAGAAATAGTAGATCGGAAGTTCTATATCCATTTTAATCAAGCATGTTTTCGGGGGTATCTTAGAAAACAAGAGAATTATGTTCATTTTGTTATGGATTATGATTGATTAAATTATGAGTTAAACTCATAATTAAATTTATAAAATTAGATAGTTATTTTATTTTTGCATCTTTCTTTCTTAAAAAGTAGAATCCTAAAACCATGAGCGTTAATAATACAGGGAAAACAATAACAGCGGGATTACCTCCACTGAAGAGGAATAAATAATATGAAATCGTTAATATTGAAGCAAAGAAGGCTATTACACTTCCATATTGGCTCGCAAAATTTTTGAGATGACGCATAACCATATTTACTTTAAAATTTGTGCTTTTTATTACTTCTAGTTCAGTTTCGTCTAAATCATCTAATATTTCTGGATTTTCATAGTAAATTCCAAACCTAGGGTCATACTTGCCCTGTAATTCTCCTGAACTTATTAAAAATAATAGATGGTTTTGGATGTTTTGTTTCTTTATTTTTAATTCATTATTTAAGAAACCTGTAGTTAAGAATTCATTCGCAACTGCTTTAATTGTCATTTCAATATAGGATTTCAATATTAATCTTTCTAATGATTTTACTTTTTCATTTAAGATCTCATTATATTCACTGATAAATTTATTAAAATCTTCTAAAAGAAATCTAGATAGTTGGTTAAAGTTTTTTGATTGTCTATTGTATTCTTTAATCTTTATTGTGGCATTTCTTTTAATTTCCTTGATTTCTGCTTCAATAGTCTTAGCTCTCTTATGAATTATTACATTGATTTTTTTAAATTCTTTTATTTCAATATTATCCTCTACCTTTCTCTCAAGATTTCCAAGTAACTGGCTCAAGTTAATTTTACTATTATTTATGAAATCTATTAATTTCTCACGGAAAGATTCATTTTTCATAATCTCTATTTGATCGTTAATTTTTATTACTTTAATGTTGAATTCCTCTAAATATTCGCTCTTCTTCTTAACAAACATTTCTCTTATCTCTGGTATTAATTTGTTCGAACTCTCTGTCTTATTTGCAGTATTTCTTATTTCATTTCCTATGTTATCTTCTGTTTGCCTTGATTTTTCTCTAAAATCTTGTTTCTTAATTCCAAAGTCTTCTTGAATATCATTGTAAGAATCATATTCTTCAGATTCTTTTAAAAACCTATTATAATATTCTTTTAACTCTATTTTAAGTGAATTATATTGCTGTTCAATGAAATTTTGCATAGAATTAAAGAGATTTAAGTTAATACTTATTTTATTTATAGCATTTCTATCATTTTCTATTATTGATTCGAAGTATTCTTTAGTTTCAAGGAATTCTTGCCATTCTTGATTTATTTGGAGCTCATTTACTTTATTATAAAATTTCTTTGGGATAACTTCTTCAAAAACTCTTAGATCACTGATTCTATTTTGAAGTTCTAACATATTTGTGTTTAAATTTAAGTTTCTAATACTTGAGTCATAAAGGGCTAATATCTTACCAACTCTTTCTCTGTTCAATTTTAATAATTGATTTTCAATATAATTTCTTAATTCTTTATTTAAATAATAAAAATCTGTATATATCAGAATAGTTTTATCACTTTCATTCAACTCAGCATTAATTTTTGAAATATCTATCATATCTTTCAATCTTTTAATTAAAACCTTACATGAAAGTTTAACGTCATCTTTTAAATCTATAAGCCTGATATTATTAGTTTTTTTCTCTACTGCCATAATATTTATTCTATTCGAAATTATATCATTAACATATTCATCTTTTAAATCAGAAA
The DNA here is from genome assembly GCA_030603385.1 of Promethearchaeota archaeon. Classification (GTDB taxonomy): domain Archaea; phylum Asgardarchaeota; class Lokiarchaeia; order Sigyniarchaeales; family SOKP01; genus Loki-b32. Next base: position 30,486 of record JAUVXW010000005.1, read on the forward strand.
TCTCATTTTGAAAGAAACTAGTGAATTTCTCCCACTGAAGGATTGTTAATTTGGATTTCTCATCAAAATTTTCTATATTTTTATTACAACTGTTAAATTTTTTAGCAAATACTTTATTTGTCTTGTCAAAACTAGCATCAAGAAGGTCAAATTCTTTAGTTATATCTGCAATTTTTAAATTATCTGATTGATTAAATTTATTCTTGATATCAGCTAACTCCGTTTTTAATTTAATAACCTCTTGCGAAACAAATTCATCAAAATCTTTTATTTCGGTTTTATTTCTTTCAATTATGACTTTATCTTTTAAAAATTGTGCCTGTTTAGCTATTGAGTCAATAATACTTGATTCTAAATTTTCAAGATTATCCTGTAAATGCTTATAAAGTAAATAGAGCTTCTGCTTTTCTTTTATCTTATCTTTGACAGTAGATTGTAGGTTTTTAATTTCAGTTAATTTTTCATTTAAAACAACATCAGATTCTTTTTTAATAACATTGAAAGCCTCTTGAAATTGATTTTCTACTATTTTACTTTTAATATTTTCACCGATTTCTGAAATATCATTATTCAACTTTTCATTGATTATAATGATCTTTTTTAAATTCGTCCTAAAAAATTGAAAACCCTCATGATAAAATTGATACTCATTTTCGAATTTTTCTTTAATCCTAACCCATTTGTTAATTATTTCTCTATGTTTTTCGACTATTTCATTTTCTTTTGTCGTGATTTGCTGAGATATATTAAATATTACTTTATCATACTTGCTAATATCATCAGATATTTGATTCAATTGAGGAATGATTAGATTAAATTTGTTTTCAATATATTCTTTCTCGAGCGTTTCACTAAAAAGCTTCTTAAACGCATCTAATTTTTTCTTTAAATCTTCTTCTATTATAATAAGCTTTTCATTTAAATTTTCCAATAATCTATTTATATTTCTTATTGTTTCCTTTTCCTGGATCTTACCTTTAAGATAAGAATCAACTTCTACTAGCTCATTTTGTAGAGTGGAATATACTTTATTCCACTGAGCAATTTCAGCACCTAATATGGCACGGATATTACTATAATATAAAATTTCATTAAATGAATTTTCAATGTTTTCATTTAGGAAGTCAGCTTCCATTATGGCATCTTTTATTACAAATTTCAATCTTTCCTTGGCATAATCGATTTCATCAATTAAAAGATAACTATCTATTTCTTCCCTTATTTGATTTCCAATGTTTTTAAGTTTTAAAGTCATATTATATATATCATTCTTAATATCCTCTAATTTCTCTTTTTCCTCCGAAATTCTTTCTGTATTTATTTCTGTGTCTGACACAATCACTTTTTCTAAATTGTAATTTAAATAAAAGTTATATTTTGTTTTAGCTAGGAAACCTTTTTTAGTTCTGATATTTCCCTTGAAGAAATTTCTCGAAATCATATCCTTGATGATAGGAAAAATATCTTCTTTTAGCTTGAGATGTTCCAAATTCAAAGTTCTATGTTTCTTAAACATATCTGAAAGGGAAACAATACTTTTAGTGCTAATTTGATTATAAAACTTCTGAATGAATTCCTGTTTCCCTCTACTAAGATTTCGAACATAATTTTTAAATTCAATATTATTATCTAAAATTCTAATATTAAAATTATAATTGAGATTAATATATGAGATGAGGTCTTCAATATCATTGGATAATCCAAATGTAGTTTTTAATTGGTTTAGATCAATATAATTTTCTTTTTCTAATTCTTTAAACAATACTCTTTCTATTTCACCAATAAACTTTTTCCAAATTAATGATAAAAGAATTATCAGTTTTGAAATTTCCATCAATTGAATAGTGGTCCAATTTTCTTCGCTACTTAAGACTTCATTTAATTTATTATTGATATAAATATACACGCCTGAAGGATTATAATCTAATAACCATGAATAAATATTAAGGATATACACTATCCAAAAAGTTTCATTAAGATTTTCTGTTTGATTAAAACCAAATCCACCAGTCTCTTTTTGAAATTGAAGAAGATATTGGAGTTCCTTATCTTTAACTTCGGATTCTAAATCCAAATATTTCAAACATAAAAATTTATAAATTATAGCTTGGGTCTTTTTTTTACTATCCCCGATATACGAACGGAATTGTTCTCTACTATTTCGAATATCTACACCTAAAAGCGTGAAAATTTCTAATACGTAAAATAGAGTCCTTGCTGGAGAGATTACTCTACAGATAACACACTCTTTATCATGACAATGTAGAAATGAATTTCCTTTCCTAAGTGATAAAATAAAGTTTTTAATCTCTTCCTTAATATGATTCTGACCTTCAGAAGAAAAATACTCTTTTAAAAGACCTAGACTTTTCAAGCTACCTAATGCTAAATAAGTAGAGTAAATATCGGGGTGTTTTTGAGGATCAAGTGAAAGTTTAAAGCCTAATTGCTCATATTGTCTAATTTCACACTTTTTTATATATCTAAAGATCTCATTTCTAACTTTTTTCCTTTCTTCTTTAGTATATTTCCTAAATAAGGTAAACCAAAACACATTTTCTAGGGTTAAGTTAGGCTCATTTAGTAAATTATCTTTAAAATAATTATAAAATGAAACTAATTTGTTAAAATCCCTTAAATAATAGTTCCCAATATTTCTTTTTTTAATATTGACAAATGATCTAAATGGCTCTTTCTTAAATTTAGTAATATATGGATAAGCAGACTTCTGTTCTATATTAAGCAAATTAAAATAAACCTGAAAAACTAAATATTATTATTTTGTAATTAATGAAAATCTTGACATATATTTTTGTTGAAATTAGAATTATTATGTTTAATTTTAGTTTAGTGAAAACAAGATACTTAAAACTATTAGAATTGCCTTAATAGATTGTTATTAAATCGTGTTAATGAAAAGAACAAGAAAAAAATAATGTATTTCAATAAATTACTCCGGCTATATCATTATTGCTTTTTAGATGATGAGTAAGCGTGTTTCCTAGTAAAATATACGAAGATACTTGCGATTACAACAGAAGCTATAATGAGATATAATATACCATATAGATATCCCGGTGATCTTGAAGTATAAACTGCCACATAAATGTATATAACTCCTGACATGCCTAAATTCTCATTTACAGAAGAATCTTTAGCTGTCACCTTAAAAAAATATGTCATATGATTAGGATAGGATGTTATATTATCCCATGTGAAAGACCATTTGCTTCCTTCATCATTAATCATTGAAGCATTAAAGAGTGACGTAGTAGCATTTAAAACTTCTATTGAAACGTTTCCAAGTAAAGGTGGGTTGTCATCTGTAATATTCACGATTATATCATAAGATTTACCCGTAAAAAGTGTATCATTTATGTCAGGTTTAATAAACACGATAACAGGGGCAGTTGTATCATTATTAGCAGATTTAATTGTATAAGGGAATTTACGTTCATCCATTATATCATCAGTACCAATAGTAGTTAAGGGTGTCTGTGGAATAATAAGAACAGTGAGATTGGCAAAACAAATAATAAATAGAAGCACAATCTTGGTTTTTCTCTTTGTTAACATAGCATTCATTTGTGATTCTATACAAATGTTATATTAAGTAAGAATAAATTCTAAGTTTCATATAAAGTTAAGTCAGAAAAATATCAGCAGTTAGAATTTAAAAAAATATGTCATAATTTTATTCTTTATTAGAATAAAATGCAAAAAAAAAGAATTAAGTTATAGTTGAGGAGTATTGTTAAAACTCCAAGTATTTTTTATTCCTAAGTTATCTTGAATCAAAGGTGACTGAATATCATTTATCGTCAGCACTTGTCCTGAAGGTATCCAATTTTTAGCATAATTAAAAGCCTCTTCTATCGTTCGATTTTGACTCAATTGAACCCAAAAATGATGAAAGAACCAAGTTCCTGCAAAACCATCAGCATTATTGTTATTTCGCCAACACCATGAAAGAACGTCTGTAGACGAAGTGATTAGAATAGCTTTTGGTAGGTCATACCAACTGTATGGATCTTGATGAAGAAAATTACCGCTAAAACAAATATCGATATTTATCAGCATTCTCTCACAATTAATCTGCTTTATGAGATTAAAAAATTCTAGTTCAGTAATATAGCTATCATCTGCCTCGAAATGGAATGTAGCATTTCCATCACCGAGTACTGCATTTGAACCATGGTCCACCATATAGAGTATCAATTGATCTTTTGACTTAATGCTGGAGGCAAAAGAACCAGAAACAGAAATATTCAATTCTTGTTTAAACCTACTTGCATTTACATCATCATTTTCTACATCAATTTTTGCAACAACTCCAGACCTATTTAAATCGTTAGGAATCCCATCAGACGTTTCAATATCTATCACATCATCCCCAGTATGATAAAGCATTAAAAATATATTATCATCTGTGTATCCCTGATCCTTTAAAATCCAGTAAACTTGGAGGGCTTGAGCGGGAAAACCATCTGAGTTGATATTACTTGGTGGTGGTGTCGGAATTGGAGGCGGAAACCAATATTCTACTTTGACATCATCAAAAAGCACCATCTCCCCTCCAGTCATATTACCCTCAACTGCTAAAACTAAATGTAATTGTGTGATTTCGTTTATAGAAGAACTATTGGCAATACCAGTTGCATTTAAAAATGTCCATCCCGCAAAAGGTCCAAAAATACCATTTGACCAGTCTGTTCTCACTACAACATTGCTAGAATTTAACCATCGTAAACCTATTCTTGCTCCAGCCCCGGGAGGTATTATTACAGCAGGATTAATAGGTGGTGTGTTTATATTAGTTGTGATATTAACCCATGCGGATAGATTATATGCCGCAAATTTGAATAGTGGATAATATTTTGTCCAATTGTATACTAATTCCATATTAACATATTTAGGTGTGGCTGGAGTTTTAACAATAAATTGTACAAACCCAGGAGTATCATGTCCAGGTAGATTACTCTCTTGTACTATATATCCATTGGGAAAATCTACAAACTGGGGCCATCTATTGGTTTCAGTACTAAAGTTCGCATCTTCCCCATTATTGAAATCAGGAAAACCCTCCTTTCTATAGAAATCGTTTGCACTACATAGAATAATTGCTTTTCTCTCTCCCGGGATTTCCTCTCTTCGTGTTGTTTGGAGGTATAATGGCAAAAAAGAAAAAATCAAGACCATTATCAATATAAAAACAACCAGAGGACCGTATTTCATTAAATTTTTTTTCGATTCCATTAAATATCACATAGTTTTAATTTGATTTCAGTTATAAAATAATACTAAAATAATTGTACTTTAAAGTAGAATTACGCGATTTTTTAATTTAAATCTTACTTTTCTTCTTTATTAATTACTAAGTTTTATATTCAATATAAACATGAATTTCCTGATTGGGGTTTTTTAACTAGGGACTTTATTAATGATGAAATACGTGAAAGAATAATATTTGGAGCTTTATTTGATCGTAAATTGTATTATAGTGTCGAAAAAGGCAATCTAATTGAACTTGAATTAGAATTAACTCAAAATCATCCTTCAATACCTATTGAGATCATAAATTTGGGAAAACTAAACACTTTAGTTGTTTATATACATGATATGGATACAATAATGCCTGATTTTGGAGTAATATTGGAATCACTAAATAATCTGACCATAGTTACAGACATCCCTTTAGAACAGATTGACATTCCTTTAGAAAATTTTCCAAGATTAACATTTAATATTGTAAAGAGAAAAATAGTATTGTTTGACAGATGATAATTCCAATTAGTCTAAGTCATTAGTATCTGTTAGATTACACAATCTATAGAATTAAAAAAAAAAAAAAAAAAATTAAACGAGGCATTCGCTTATTTTTTAGGCTTTTCTTCCATTGACTCTCTGATAGATGGGCTTAAGAAATCGTCTTCATTGGGCTTCTCTAAAATATCCAAAATATTATATTCTGTAATCATTTGAAGAACACCCATAACAACCATACCGTGATTGTATTGATCATTAGCATCGTAAAGATTTCTCCAACAGAAGGGGCATTCGGTTGTTAAAATGTCCGCACCTACTGCATTCGCTTCATCACATCGAAGACTTGCGGTTCTGAGAGAAAATTCAGGATACCCTGCCCTCACACCTCCACCAGCTCCACAACACATACTATCAAGTTTTATGCGGTACATCTCTTTGAATACTATTCCTACATCTTCTTCAAGTTTTCTAAGAATTACACGTGGAACTTCATACCAATCATCAATCATTCTCTTAATTTTTCGGCTGTCCATCATTAGATTTTCTGATTTCTCAATCATCTCTTGTTCCATATCAACTGCAAAATGTCTACCAGTGTGACAAGGATCATGATAAGTAACAACTTTACCTTTCAATTCTTTGTTAGGTTTGAATTTGATTTTCTCTTGTTGGACTAACCTTGCCACTAGTTCAAATGCATGTTGAGTTTTAAAAGGAAGTTCTTCGTCTTCAGCCATCCATTTTGGGTAATCAATAGTAATAGTTCGATAACAACCAGCACAGCTGAAATACACCATTTCCATGTTTTTAAAAGCTTCAAGATTTTTCCTCATTAATCCCTGTGCTGTATCAACTGCTCCTATCCTGAAAAATGGACTTCCACAACATACTTCGTCTGCAACTAGCGTGAAATTCATACCTAATTGTTCAAATAACTTAGCAGTCGTAACAGCAACCTCTATTTGTCGATAACTCGCAGTACATCCGACATAATAAGCAATTTTCGCATCTTTATTGTCAATAAATTTTCCCAAGCCCGCATCTTTAGCCCATTTAAATCTATCAGCAGCAGCACCACCGTATGGGTTATTTCGCTCTTTCACTAGTTTGTCTACTAATTCGTGTTTTTCAATCATCGGTACTCCTGATTCTATACAAGCTGCCCTTAAAGCTTCAATAATATCGACAGTACGAATTTTATTATCACATTGAGCTGAACATTGACCGCATGTAATACATGGTAAAAGAACATCTCTAACTTCTTCAGTAATTTCTAAGTCACCAGTTAAGATACAACGAGCGATCCACATCTTACCTGCATTCCAAAAGGCTTCCCACCCATATTCAATACCAGCTGGACAAGCATCTATTATACCTTCATAAAGTACAGTTCCTTGTTTACCAGTAAACTCACCAATGCCTTCTCTATCAGGTTCACCACTGTAAGCAGATCTGCAAGCTTTACAGTGAATACATTTATAAATATCCATTTTAAGCTCTTCGAGCCTTTCCATTCCAGTTTTTGCCATTTTTTTCTTTACCTCCTTTATTTATGGAAGAGCGAGTCTTCCTGGATGCATTATCATATTAGGATCTACCATTTTTTTAAACATTCGTAAGTATTTCCAGTACATTGCAGCTTGATAATACGCTTGGATATGAATGTATGGATCTGGTCTATAATTCAACCAACCTTGTTTTAACGCATACTCAGTTGTCTCTCTATTCATATCTTGAACCTTCTCAAGGTTTTTGGGATCCATACTATCAAAACAAACGATAGGCATACATATGGCTTGTCTACATCGCTCAATAGAAGCAATCCACATTACTGGTGGAAATCCATATTTCTCCATAGCTTTAGTATACATCTCGGCGAAATGTGCGCATTCTGGCCACGGGACGTACCAAGTAATAAATAGGAAACCTGCTTCCCAGAAACTATATGGAATAGCAATTTTATTAGGTTTTTTCATCCTGCTTGCGATCTGTTTGGGATGGAGTTGTTGTTTTATAAGGGCATCAGGATCTTTTGCTCTTTTCTTAAAGTCCTCGGCCATTTTATCAATCCTGTTAGTTACATAATCCAATTCTTCTTGTGTCTGTGCCCAACACTCCCAATTCATCCACCACTGAGAGATTCCTATTTCTTTATAGAAAGCATAATCATGGGGGATTTTATCTTTGGGCCATCGTGCCATAACAAGGGGATAATTACCTCCTTGAACCATTACAGTGTTGTGAGCGATACCAAATTCTTGTTTAGCAATCTCAAGAGTTAGATCTTGCATATCATAAGGATTAGACATACCCCAAACAACTACAGTCTTATGCTTGGGGTGAGGATATATTTTCACGGCAACTTTAGTAACTACACCAAGCGAACCTTGAGATCCCATTAAGAACGACCACATGTCAGGTCCAAGACCATATTTATAAAATGGTTTCGCAGTTGGTAATGCCCAAGACCCAGTTCGCACAACATCACCATTAGGGAATACAACCTCCCCGCACATGAAGTTATCTCCTTGCGGTCCAACAGAGCTCGTGTAGAGTGAAAAACCTCTATCAATAGCATCACCCATAACAGTTGCTGCAGGTGGAGCACCATCAGGGATAGGAGGTGCCCAATCAGGATGGTGTTTATGCATATAAGCCCAAAGTTCACCATTCGTGACCCCTGGCTCTACGATACAAAACCTGTTTTCTTCATCAATTTCAATAATTCGGTTCATTCTCCCTAAATCGAGCAGAACCCCTCCAGGTTTGATCGTCGGACATGCAAATCCACCCGATAATCCGCCGGAAACAGGGCTAACCGCAATCTTTTCTTGAGTGCAATATACTAAGATTTTACGTATCTCTTCTACATATTTTGGACGAACAACGATATCAGGAATTTGACTCTCTAAGCCCATGACAGACTTTGAAAGATAAGAGGCAGTAATTGCTTTGTTATTTGTAGCATATTCTTTACCGACAATTCCTATCATGGCTTGTAAATCCTTCTCATTTGGAAGTTTATAGCTCATAATTTCCAACCTTTTAATTTATCTTCAATTTTTTGTTTTTTTATAAAATAATTTAATATTTTGGTAAATTAAGTACTGAATTTTAAATTTTCTTATATCTTTTTCATACTAAAGATGAATTCTCCTTATAGAGAATATGTATTACTTTTTAAAATGGATATATCTACTAAAATAAGGATATTTTATTAAAAATCTCAATCAAATTTCTTGATCCAATTGAATATGATTATAAATTTCGTTGAATTTAGAATCAATTAAAGATCTATCACGTCTTTTATCACATAGTAAAAATTCTCGAAATTCTTTATTATCTACTTCAATAAATTCCCAAAATTCTTCATAAATGTCTTTTAATGTTTTCTTTTTTAATATAATCTTCTGTGCTAATTCTCTGTCTTCTTCATTTCTAATATGATTTGATGATTTGGGGTGTAAAGTCCTATCAGCAGAAATTAGTTCTTTGCCTTCCTTTTCACTTTGATTAAATGCTTTAACTCCATTCCTTAATTTTTTTGAATTTTCGTTATTTAATTCAAAATCTACTTTCTGATACCCACGAATTTGTAAATTCTTATCTACAAAAACCTGAAAATGATGGGGGCAAATCAATCCTTTATGGATTGAAATTGTAGTCAAATGAGAGTTATTATTTAACTCTCTTTCTGGTACTCCAATAAGATCCTTCGTCTTACAAATTGGGCATATTATCTGAATTTTTTTGGTAGTAATTGGAACTAGCATTATATTGTTAGAATATAGATACTATTCACGTAGTTGATATTTATTTGAATCTAAATATTTAAACTCCAGAATTTCATGACTATTAATTCAATATTGTCAAGATTTCATTGGATAACCCAATCTTTAAGTTCAAATCACAATTTTTTTTTATTATTATATTTTATTCAATTTAATCTTGATGAAGGTTGAGTAACATTTCAGAAATGGATGTTTTTTTTAATCCTAAGACCGTAGCAATAATAGGAGCATCAGAAAAACCAAAGTTTGGTATAGGAACAACGACCTACCTTCTAAATTCTAAGTTTAAAACGTATCCAGTTAATATAAACAGTGATACAATTTTTGGTCATAAAGCTTATAAAAGTGTTAAAGATATACCAGATCGCATTGATTTAGCAATAATTATCGTTAGTAATGAATTTGTACTTCAATCCATAAAAGACTGTGTTGAAAAAGAAGTAAAAGGAATAATTATAGAATCAGCAGGATTTGCGGAAACAGGCACAGGAAAATACATAAAAATACAAAATAAAATCGAAACAATTGCAAAAGAATCAAAAATCCGAATTATAGGGCCAAATTGTATTGGAGTAACTAATTTTCATAACGAATTTACAACATCAGACATGGATTTTGAACAAGCAATAAAAGGTGATATTGCTGTCATAGCCCAATCGGGTGTATTAGGAAATGTTTTTATTGATTGGGCTAATAGTCAAGGGATTGGGTTTTCAAAATCAATGACTATTGGGAACAAAGTTGATGTTGACGAGGTTGATCTTTTAGAATATTTAAATACAGACCCCGAAACAAAAGTAATATCTCTTTACTTGGAAGGCACAAAAAGAGGTAAAGCACTAAAAGAAGCACTTGGAAAGATGACTAAACCGGTATTCATTCTTAAAAACGGGAGAAGTGACATCGGGACAAGAGCAGTTAAAAGTCATACTGGTTCAATAGCGGGGAATGATAAGATTTATGATGCTCTTTTTAACCAATTCCCAAATGTCTTTAGAGTTGATAATTTTTATGAATTGTTTAATATTGCCCAAGTTTTTGCCACACAGCCTTTATTAAGAGGAGAAAATGTTGCAATTGTTACTGGCTCAGGAAGTTTAGGTGCTTTAGCTTGCGATGAAATTGAAAAGCAAGGTCTAAAGCTTGCTAATTTAGAACAAACTACAATTGAAAAAATAAAATCTGTTATCCCAAATTGGGTATCAATAGGAGGAACCATTGATTTAGGACCTTCAATGTTTCAAACATTTATCCCTTCTATTAAGGCAATTTTCCAAGATAATAATGCCGACTGCATATTATATATTTTTTCAGTTCCAAGAGTACCACTCCAAAGAATGGCTTCATATGCTTTAGAAGGAATCAGAGCACAATTTACTGCTCTAAAACAATCTGCTGAAAAATTTAAGAAACCTTGTATTATTGTTTGTTTTGGCTCAAGATGGGTTTTTGACTTTGTAAGTGAAGCAGCAACACATTCTGAATTAAAATTAATTATTCCCATCATGACCAGAATAAATCAGGCGATAAAAGCCTTCAAAATGATGTATGAGTATGCAAAATCAGAAAAAAATTGAGTAATTTTACCATTCTTATTCTGTCTTATTTTAGATCTTCTTCTAGTGTTTAAATACTAAATCTAAAAATTGGACCCCATATTTTTTTAATTTGATAAAAATCACATTTTAATTAAGAAAAAATAATAAAATTTGAGTGATAAAGAAATGAGAGAAGTAAATATTTTTGGTGTACCATGGGAAGAAATTGTGAATTGGTATTTAGCTCAACCAATATACGGACAAATCCTAGTTTTGGTTGGTTTAGTCGCGCTATTAGCTTTAGCAGTAGTTATCTTATATTACGTCATAAAGGGGGTCGCTTATTTAGTATATTATGTTCTTAAGGGAATATATTATCTTTTGAAAGGAATTGGACTGCTTTTTTATAAGATATGTGAAGGTTTATATTATGCAATTTCAGGAAAGTCAAAGCCTGAACCTGCTTCTGCTCAAGAACAACAAGCACCACCTCAAGTTGAAAAGGAACCAGAGCCAATTATTCCTGTTCAAAGAACTTATCAAACAGTACATCCTGAAGTTGCTTTTTGTAGTGAATGTGGTAGTCAATTCTCAGAATCAATGGTTCAAACTTTATCTAGTAGAGGATTTGTTTATTGTATTCATTGTGGAAATGGTTTTCAAGTAAATTCAATGAAAATTGAATCCTAATAATTTTTTTATTTTCCTTTTTTTAAAGTTCAATAATTGATGAATAAACAAAATATAAAAAATTAAATGAAATATTAATTGTAGAATTCAATTTAGAGCTTTTTCAAATAAGATAACTCCAAAACGATCATCTTCAGGATACATAAACCCCATCTTTTTAATGAGATCGACTACATCGGGTTTACAAAATACCTCAAAAAGTTTTGGATCTTCAGATTCACTCTCTTTTTGAATCGTATATTGAATTAACTCGCGTGCTGCTTTAGGTTTTCCATAAGCGATCATCCACAATTCTTGTTCTGATGGAAGCTCATAATCATGAGATCTTCCAAATTCGGCTTTTTGTAAAATTGCCTCTTTATTGTATATCCAGGAGCCATGTTCATCAGATATATATTTTAATGGAATATAAGACCAGCCCATACAGACTTCATCTCCCGGACCGATATTAAATTCCTTAATTAGCTCTCTTACATCCTTTGCAGCAAGTTCTTCAACTTTAGGAGCAATTTTCTCAGGTAATTTTATATCATTAGAATTTACCATAACAAGATCCATGCATTTTTTACGTTTAAAACCGTAAAATTTAGCCAAAGAAATTGATGCAAAATTGTCTGATGCTGTATCATACTGAGCTATTTTAACCCCTATTTTAGTAGCATATTCTACTGCATGACCCAGCTGTAATTTACCAATACCTCGCCCTTGATAAGAGACTTTAATTCTTCCTCCTTCTAACCAAGCGATATCCTTATTGTATAACTTAACTCTTCCAAATCCTATTAATTCTGTTTTATCTTCATCTATAAAAGTTCCATAATTCATAGAATTTTTATCTTGGAGCCATTCTTGGATAACATAAGGAATATAATCATCTCCTTCCCAAATATCTTTACTAATACCCTTTATAGCTGGTATATCTTCATTCTTTAATTCTCGAAAGTAAACTTTCATACTAATTCTTTCAAAACAACTAATCAATGCTTATTATTAATTAAAAGAACACTGTAAAATTTATCATTTTTTAAATTTCCTTGAGAATCTTATAATTAACCTTATCAAATAAAGGATTTATAAAAAGATTAAAATATGTGAGTGATAGTTTATATCTCACAACTATTTAAATAAAAGGTTAAGGATATGAAGAGTAAAATTTGGAAAATAATATTAGTATTCGTAATAATAATTAATCTTGCTCTTTTTGGGGTATTTTCGATTTCAAGAAACGATAGCACTTCTTTACCACAAATTTCTAGTATTGGTGTAGATGGGATTATCACTGAAACTGAGTGGTCAAATGCAGATTGGAATATATCCTTTTATCTAGATGTTAATAATACAGCAGATTGGAATGGTAAAATTAATGTTGATGGAAACAACACTATGTACCTTGGACAAGATGGAAGTAATCTTTATATAGCACTTGATCTTTGGTGTGATAGATCTGATAACGGAACTGGAGAATGGGTTGGTGTATGGTTAAATACAAACAACAGGACATTCATTGGATATACAGAATGGATGGATTATCTAAATGACGGTGTAGAATCTTTAGTTCATAATGTAGAAACAGACCAACCTTGGGATCCTTTTACTGATTATGTTGCTGCTTATGTTCAATATTTGGAAGATGATAGTGCTTATACTTCCACATATGGAGAAACTGAAGGGACTTGGGGTAATTTCCAATATCCTTGGCGTGATGACTTCAATATAACTTCCGAATTAGTTGGATCAGATCACTTATATAGATTAGATTTTTCAATTGATATAGATGACTGGTTTCCTTATTTTGAAGTGTTTGATGTGCTTCAAGGAATGGAAGTTTGGGTAGCTACTAAATCAAATATTACTATAGATAATCATGACATCATTTTCTGGAATAATGATGGATCAATGCCCCCAATAACAGATAGTAATCAAGTTAAGCCCTTAAATACAGGAACTTCCTACCAAACGGATATAATTTTTTATGGGATGGGTAATTTAACTGCTGATCACATATTCAAATTTAGTTTATTTGGTAATCATACAAATCCATTCATGATTAATTTAGATATACTGAACTTTAGGGTATTCTTGAATGAGAACAATTGGGCAGGACCTGTTGGAGCTCCTCTTTCATCAATCAAAAATTACCAGATTGAATGGGGCTTTGGACCAAGCCCAGGTAACTCAACCGATCATCGCATGTTTGAAATTTCAATCCCAAAAAGTGAACTTGAACATTATAAGTCTAATAAAGAATTGGGTATTGTCGTAGGGGGTTATGGTACAATGGCAATTACTGGAACAAACTGGTGGTGCTTTGCAAAAATAGACTACGCCATTCCATATTTGGAAAGTTCTCAATACAATTATTATGAAATGAAAGCCATTCCTTCCAAGGCAATTCCAGGATTCAATACTATCTTAATATTAGCTACTATAGGATTAATTTCAATAGTTCTTGTCAAAAAAAAGTTAAAAAAAATTTAGTTTTAAAATCTCTTTTTTTTTTCTATTTTAAGATTGTAATTTGATCAAATTGGAAATTATAATTTAAATGAAATTTATTTAAATGCCATTTTTGTATTTTATTAGATTATAGAATAAGGTTAGGAAAATTCCATCTTACCTATAAACAATCTCCTTACATCAACCACATTTTTGGAATTTTTTGCCTTTTCTTTCTTATTTTCTTAGCTTTCTACTTATACAAAATTGTAGATTTATCCATAAAATTAAGGATAATTATTATTAAATATCCTAATGTCTTACATTATAATTATCGAATTTTTTAATCTATAGGAAGAGTTTTCATGAAAGTGATCAAAAATGACTCAAGAAATTACTGAAAAAAGTCCATATTCAGAAAAATTATGGTTGAAATCATATGATAAACATGTTAAGCCTGAAATCCCGTTAGAAGCGTATTCTCTAGCAGAAATGATGAGAAGGACGGTTAAAAAGTATTCAGATAGTCTTTGTTATGACTTTCAAGGCTCACGTGCGACATTTCAAGAAGCAGAAAAGTATATTATTAGTTTTGCTAACTTCCTTTTTAAAAATGGAGTAAAAAAGGGAGATCGCGTTGTAATAAATTTACCTAATATACCTCAATTTATTATCTCATTATTTGGAACTTTTTATGCTGGATGTGCTGCTTCAGGAATGAACTTTCTTCTACAACCAAATGAAATATTTTACCAATTAAAAGATTGTGGAGCAGTAGTAATTATTACTCTTGATTCTTTTTATGAAGAAAAGGTTAGAAAAGCTATTACAACGGGAGAAACTGATGTAAAAATTGTTATTACGACGAATGTAACAGATGTCTTAGATATAGAACCAAGCATGAAAGAACAATTAATTAAAATTGGGAAAGTTCCTTCAGGGAAAGTTGAACCAATAGAGAATATCAAATTTTCAACTTTTAATGAGATTTTAGAAAAATACACCGGTGATAAATCTCCAGACGTGAAAATTGAACCTGATGATGTTTTATTACTTCAATATACTGGTGGAACGACAGGTCCTCCTAAAGGTGCTATTTTAACTCACAGAAATTTAATATCTATTATTCAAATTGTTAATCATTGGTTTGAACCTGCTCTTAATCCAGGAAATGACGTTTATATCTCCGGTTTTCCCTTCTTTCATTTAGCAGGATTACAATTTTGCTTGCAAACAGTAAGTCAAGGGTGCATGCAAATTCTGGTTCCAGATCCTAGAGATACAAACTATATGGCAGGGAAAATGAAAGAATATGAAGGGAATATCTCGTTACTCTATAATGTTCCAACGCTTTATATGATGCTTGTTAAGAACCGAAGATTCAAAAAATTAGACCTGAATTCAGTTAAAGGCTATATATCCGGAGCTGCACCCTTTCCAACAGAAAATATAAATGAATTTGAAAATGTAGTTGGAAAAGAAAAAGTAGTCGAAGCTTATGGGATGACTGAAGCATCTCCAGGAGTTACGATGAATCCATATTTAGGAAAGAAGAAAATTGGAACTGTTGGTGTTCCCTTTCCGAATACAGAAGTGAAATTAGTGGATGTGTCTGATAGAACTCGTGAAGTTCCCTTAGGAGAACCTGGGGAGATAGCAATAAGAGGCCCTCAAATTTTTAAAGGATATTGGAATAAACCTCAAGAAACGGAGAATGCTTTAGTAGAGGGATGGTTCTATAGTGGAGATGTTGGGGTGATGGATGAGGATGGCTATATTACTATTGTCGATAGGACAAAGGATATGATTATCGTTTCGGGATATAAAGTCTTTAGCGTAGAGGTTGACGATAAAATGAATAATCATCCAGCAATCGAGCTATGTTCATCTGTAGGGCTTCCAGATCCAGATAGACCCGGTTCTGAAATAGTTAAATTATATATATTATTGAAAGAGGGATTTGAAGCTTCTGAAGAGATAAAAGCAGATATATTTAAATACGCTCAAGAAAATTTAGCTAAATATAAAGTGCCAAAAATCATCGAAATACTAAAAGAATTACCACTAACTACAATAGGTAAAGTAGATAAAAAAGTACTAAGAAAAATGTAGCTTAATCTTTATTATATTTTCTTTTTTACATAATTCTTAAATCTTTCTGAAGTTCTTTCTATAAAGATTATAATACAGGTAGAGTGCAATTAAGTAGTGAATTAAAATACAGACAATAAATCCTAACGTGTAGAATAGATAACCAAGATATAACCCTAATAATAATGTGTAGCTAAGATTTATTAGCAGAATTGCTTGGCTTTTATAAGAAAACCATGTATGAATATGGTAAAGTGAGAATGCTATACTTGATATTAAAATGCTTAAGATTATCTTTAACTGTAATGTTGTAGCTAGAAAACTTATTAAGTAATACCTAAAAATTAATTCCTCCATTATCATAGTAACTGGAAAGAAGATCCATAAAACAATTCTATTGTTATTTATGAAAGCATTGATAACATCATGCCTTCTCATTATTTCAATATCATAATTATTAAAGCCAAAAAAATTAATAATCTTACCGATGAATAGAAGCAGAGAAAAGCCCAGAATTAATAATAGAATTGTATATAAATCAGCATCTCTAACTATAAAGTTTTCGGTGTAAACACCAAATAATATTGGAATTATTAAAACAACGGATATAATACTAATAACTGTAGACTTTTTCATATAACTGACATTACAATATTATAAACAAGTTTATTCAACAAAATCTTTTTTTGATCCCATCAATGTGGTTGTTTCTTCAATCCACATCGATAACTCTTTATCAACTCTACAAAAAGTTACTATTTTATCTATATCTTTAAGTTTAGAAAAAGAACACTCAATAATAACATCCCATCCTCCGTAAATTGGAGTTACATATGTTATTTTCCAATCTTCATCAGATTCTGTGGATTTTAAGTCTGTAAGTTTTCTAACAACGTCCCATTCAGTTCCAATTACTCTCAGTCTTATTAAAATATATCCCCTATAATACATCGCTAACTTCTATCTTTCTAATTTTCAATCCTATAAATTTCTAACGATTCTTTAAAATTCATTAATTTTAAGTAGTTTATCTATTCTATTATATTATTTTATAATTACTAATTATGGTATTAAAACGATGTTAGATGTATATCAAAAATTAGAAAAAATTGTGTTAAAACAATTTATTTCTAATGATCTTTATGTACGCCACGCTTATTCCCGAAATGTAGACGTCGCATTACAGGGAGTTCCTGATATTGTAATACGACCAAGAGATGCAAAGGAAATCTCAGAAATTCTTAAGATTGCCAATACAGAAAATATTGCCGTAATTCCACGAGGTGCTGGAATTTGCGAGTTTGGAGGAAGCAAGCCCATTGGAGATAACGGGATTGTGCTGGATTTGAAAAGAATGAACAATATCTTAAGTTTGGATGAAGAAAACCTAATTGTTACTGTCGAAGCAGGGATTTCTTGGGCTAAACTAAATGAGTATCTTTGTCATTATGGCTTATATACTGGATGTATGGGGCCTGGATCTGGAATGTCTGCATCAATTGGAGGTGGTATCTCCCATCACTCGGTAGGAGGAGGTGGGTGTGCTAAATATGGCGCATGTACAAATCAATTAGTCTCTTTAGAAGTCGTTTTACCTACTGGAGATATTATTGAAACAGGATCTCAGGCTAATCGCTACTCAAAACAGCCATTTAATAGGTTTGGTAATGGACCTGATTTAGCTGGGCTTTTTTGTGGTGATAACGGAATCTTTGGTGTAAAAACAAAAGTATCACTACAGATTTTTCCAAGACCAGAATTTGCTGCTTATAAGACATTTCAACTACCACGGAAGGAACGAGAAGTTTCAGCTAAAATAATGTCAGAAGTAAGGCGAAAAGGAATCGATGTATATGATTTAATGTATATTATGGATCTACTGGTAAGAGTGGGGACTCAAGAAGGCTACATGCCAATGTGGGAACATTTGAAGAAAAAAAGAGGTGTTATTTTTTATACTGTTGAAGCTAATTCGGAAGTAGAATTGAATGAGAAAGTTAAGCAATTAGATGAAATTATGTTGAATAATAAAACCGAATTGTTAGGAGCTGAAATTTCTGATGGAAATATTGCTAAATGGCATTATGTAGAGCAAGGGCATTGGCAGTTTTATCATAATTTATGGGGGATGTATCCTTCAATGCAAGCTCTAACAGCAGAATGCTTTGCTCCGATCCATAGATATCCTTCAATATTAAATGATATTGACCAATGGGATATGGAACACGCAGAAGATATGCAGAAAATATCAGAGATTACTAAAATTCGCCCAATAGCTGGAAGTGGTCCTATCTTATTAATTGATGGAAATAATGTTGAGATTACATGTGGATTTACCAGTTTTTGGGCATTTTATAACGGAAAAGTTCATAAAACTATTGAAGAAACTAATATTAAACTATGGAAGTCATTACTAGAAAGAGTTACAAAACAAGGAGTCCAATGGTATATGATGGGAGACTTTATGTCCCGTTTAATGGTAGATATTAATGCTTACTCTGAGGAATATTATAATTTAATGAAACCCATTAAAGAAATTATAGATCCAAAAATGATATTGAGTCGAGGGAAATTCAATTTTTGGGGGGATGGTAAACGTGTCTAAATTAGAAAATTTGAAAAAGGAATGGAAGGCAATATTTTCCTGCATGAATTGCGGTGATTGCGGATATGCAATTAGATCCGTAGTTGGAAGGTATTTAACTTGTCCAGTGAAAGAAGCAAAGGGAGAAGAAGGGTTTGAAATTGACTTCTCTAGGGGACGAATGAATGTTCTTAAAAGTCTTTTAGAAGAAAAGATTCCTTTAAGTAAAATACTCGCGGATTGGGTATATCAATGCTCAGAATGTGGGAATTGTACTGAAGTCTGCCATATGTCGCATAATGAAAATCTTATTTTGCCAACATGCAATTGGATTGACCATGTTAAAGTATGGGATGCCTTAAGAAAAGACTTAGTGAAAGCGGGATTTGCCCCACTTGATAGGCACAGAGATTTGATTAATTATATGAACGATGACTCTATGAAAAATCCTTACGGTGAGAATATGGTAAAAAAGTTCGCATGGGCTTCAGAATTTCCAAACATAAAAGAGAAAGGGGAATTAGTCTTCTTTGCCGGGTGTACTATGCCTTTAAGACAACAAGAAACATTGAAAAATATGATGAAAATTCTTATTGCTGCAGGAATGGAAATTGCCTTATCGAAAGAAGAATGGTGTTGTGGTTCAATTGGGATCCGTATAGGCGAATATGAATCGGTAGAAGAACTCATGAGGCACAATATTGACATATTTAAGAATATGGGAGCTAAAACAGTATTTACAGCATGTGCTGGCTGCTATAGAACTTTAAAAAAAGATTATCCTGAAATGCTTGGAGAAAAATTACCATTTGAAGTTAAACATATTACAGAGGTTTTAGTTGAACTACTTAATAATGATCAAGTTCCATTTAAACCTGAAGTGGGGGAGAAATTAAGAGTTTCATATCATGATCCTTGCCATTTAGGACGACACATGGATTTATACGAAATACCGAGAGAAGTGGTTACTAAAATCCCTGGTGTTGAATTAATTGAAATGAAAAGAAATCGGAAACATGCTTGGTGCTGTGGAGCAGGAGGAGGGGTTAAAAGTCAATTTCCGGATTTGGCAATAGATATATCAAAGGAAAGAATTGGAGAAGCTTTAGAATCTGGAGCAGAGATATTAACAACTAGTTGTCCTTTTTGTATAGGAAATTTGCAGGATGCATATAATGAAATGGGTCAAGAAGTTAAGGAAAAAATATTATTAGTAGATATTATTGATTTAATCGCTTCTAAAATATAAATTAATATAATAATTATCTGAAAATAAGGCTTTTTCCTTTTTATATAATCAAATTTAAATATTTTTTCTTTTATTTGATATTAAAAAAACTCCTTATATTTATTTGAGAAAATAAATTTTACGATTAGTTTGAGGTTATAAAATGGCTACTATGAAGGTGTGTTTTATTGGAAAGCCCTCGATGGGGAAATCTACCATTAAAAAGGTTATCTTTGAAGGAGAGGATCCGAGTGAATTAGTTCTTAGCCCTCTTGAAGCAACAATTGGAATTAAGTATTCTATACATGAATTTATGGATTCAAAAGTTAGTTTAATTGACGCTCCTGGTCAATCACTACCGATCATATTAGAGGATGAACAAAAACAGATACTAACGTTTGGCGACACAAGCGCAATCATATATATATTCGATTATCCAACATGGATATCGGATTCTCAAGACATCATTGACGATGTTAGAAAAATCTATGAAATCAATAAAAAACATGATTTTGGCGCGAAAATTATATTATTTCTACATAAAATTGATCTTATAATTAAGAAAAAGATCGGTACTCTACTCTCCTTTATAAGGCGGCAGATAATCAAACAATTAAATCTTCCAGAAGAAATTCCGGTTTATTTTACCAGTTTACATCCAAACTTAATATATACTACTTACAATGCAATTTCGAATACAATTAGTGATTTCTCTGAAAACACCTCATCTTTAAAGGAAAGTATCAAGAATCTTTTAAAAAATTCATCAAAAACAAGCTGTTTTGTAACTAATCGAGACGATTACCTTGTAATTCAAGAAATATCAAATGATTTTGATGCTAACATTTTGTATTATTTATATGAGGAAGTTTATAATATTAGCAAGTCTCCTGAAATAATTTCAACAAAAAGCAATGTAGTAAGCTTGGGTCCGAAATTGTTTAATAGGGTAATAGGTAGTATAATTAACCATAATTCTAATTTTAAAAATATTGTACTATTTTCTGAAACTTTAGAGAAAGAGGATATGATAAAGATATTAGATGAATTAAAGAAGGATTTAAATCAATAATTTTAAACGTACATAATAGAATAACAAGATTCATAACATGCTACGCGAAATATTTATAATTTTAAATGATAAATTGATCTATCAGAGGAGTTATGCCAAAGGATTAGATACTTCTCTTTTTACAAATGTATATCAAAAAGTTAAAAAAGTAGCATTTTCTAAGTTTGGAAGCGAAACTGGAATATATGAATTTTTTGAGTATAAACTCTCATATATAGTCAATGAGAATTCTGATTTAGTTTTACTTTTTGTATCTGGATTAGGCGATGATTTTAAAGATATTGAACCCCAACTGAAAAAATTCAAAAAAGAATTCTTAGAATATTATGGTGATAGTCTCAAAAAAGATGATTTCGAAATAATAAATGAAGTTTTAGATCCAATAGTTGACAATATCCATAGAAACCTTAAACCTAAAATTTCAATTGTTGGGTTTTCTGGAGTTGGGAAAACAACTACTACTAGATTAATAAAATCAGAGGAAATCCCAATGCAACACATTCCTACAATAACAGGTGAGGTGGCAACCATCAAGATTGGCAAACTAAACTTCTACCTTTGGGATTTCGCTGGCCAAAATCAATTCGATTTTCTATGGGAAAAGTTCATAAGAGGGAGCGATGCAGTGCTCCTAATGACCGATTCGACACTGGAGAACTTAGAAAAAAGCCGATTCTTTATTGAACTAGTTAATAAGGCGGTGCCTTATGCTCGATTTGCGGTAATTGCGAATAAACAGGATTTGCCCGAAGCGAAGGAAGTCGAGGACATAGAAAGATTAATGGGCAATAAGACATATGGATTTGTAGCAATAGATACTAATAATCGTCCAAAAATGATACGTATAATAGCAGATTTATTAGATATGGATAGAAAAGTATCACCATTATTAAAACCCTTACTTGAGAGAGATAACCTGATGGATGAAGCACAGAAGGCTTTGGAAGATGGAGAATTTGGAGAAGCTGCTGCACTTTTTGAAAATATCAGCAATTTGTGTCTCGAATTAGGAGATGACTCCCTTGCTATTGATTTTCAAAACAAAAGTGAGAAAATAAGTAGTATGTTAAAATCACTTACTAGTTAGTAAAACTCAATTTCATTATTGTCTAATTTTCTAATACTAATTCTTCCAGGTTCTTGTTAAATTTTGTAAAAATACTAAGACTTCTTTATCTCCAAGTGGAATTATATTTGATTGAAAGATTATTTGATTATTGTCTATTGGTACAATGAATTTCATTTCTTTAGGTTCATTGTCATTTAGAGCTTGTTCTATTTTTTCTTGAGCCTCTTCTGCAGTTTCGAGCGGTAGAAGCTTATTTATAGGTTTTCCTATAAAGTTTTTTGTAGTAAACATTTGTTCCATTATTGCTTCAATTTTTTTATCTAATTTAATATCTAACAATATACCATTCTTTGATATTCTGAAAATCGAGAATGGAATATGTTCAAAGAGAATGTTATTCTGTATTTCACTTTGTCGTAGCTCCTCTTTATTTTGCATCCTTTCTATTGCAGTGCCTAATTCTAACCCAATTGTAATTATTAATTCCATCTCTTCAGGTAATAGCGATCTAGTATCTTTAAAGACCATGTTTAATGAACCAATAATTTCAAGCTTTGAAAATAAAGGAATTATTGCAGTAGAATTAACTTCTATTCCATCAAAAAATCTTTTAATAACTTCTGGAAAATTATCATTAATAAGTGCTACACCTTTAGTAAACACAATATCATAAGGATCTTTGTTAATATCCAATTCACTATGCTGTAGGACAAAATAAGACGGAAAACCTTTATGTACTTTAATTCTTGCCACATTTTGAGATTTTTCTATTAAATAAATGCTACATCCCTTAAGATCAAATAAATCAATAAAACTATCTCGTATCTTCGCTAACAATTCAGATAAATTATTCGCTTGATTAGCTATACTTATGATTCTATTCAAGATATCAGTCTTTTTAACTTGCTCCTTAAGTTTATCTTCAATCAAATGTATATCAGTTATATCATGAAATAGATATTGAATAAAATATTGATCTGCCAGTTGTATTTCGTTTACACTAACTTCTAAATACATTTGTGTACCTGTAGATTTTTTTATTCTAGAAATAATTGGAGGTGGTTGATCAATTAAATGTTTTACCATATTTCGATCAACTAAACCTTCATCAAACAATTCAAACTCTAATGCCTCAATGCCAATAATGTCATCTCTTGTTTTTTCGACTAATTTTTCTCCTTCTAAATTAACATCAACTATTACTCCTGATTCCCGATTCATTATGAAAATAGCATCCCTCGCTGCTTTAAATAGAGCCTGATATCGGTGTTCAGCCATTACTAAAGTCTTAATTGCGGGTTTAATTGATTCAAAATAAGAAAAAAAGAAGTTTTTAATTTCATGTAATTTGTTAGGATCAGCTTTAAAATCTTTGGGTTCATGATCGAAAGCCCTATATGCATCATCAAGTTTTATGATATATTGAGCACATCCGGCTAGAAGTTCATTGGCAAGCATTAAAGTTAAATTTGTACTTGATTCAGTAACTAGCGACAGTAGAAAACTCTCGTATCCACCTCTAGCAAATGGACTGAGTAGTTTGAAAAACAAATTTGCTGTTTTTAATTTTCCAAATATATGAATAAATACACCTTTAGTTGGAAGCTCCATTAGTGAAGGAATCTTACTCACAATTTCATCCTCTAATGATTGAGGTGCTTTTAAAACTATCTTGGGTCCGTATAGAGGATCGAAACGACTTAAAATTAATGCAACTTCCAAGATCTTTCACAGTTTTTAAGTTAATATTCTCGAATTCTAAGTAAAAATTGAATTATTTAAATTTATTTTTAAGCAATTATTTTTAAATTATTTTACTATTGAATATAGAACTATTATCTTAATGGCTAATTGGGTTTTAACTTTAATCTTTAATTGCACTCTTCTTATGTAATAAGATCATTCCTTAATTATTTAAAGCAAATCTTATAAAACGATCTTTTTTTTACCTTATTATGACTATGGAAGAATATTTACAACCAACAGAGTTTCTTGATTTTGACAAAAGTCGTGTATATAAAAAAGCCATAGAAATTACTAAAGAATTGAAAACCGATAAAGAAAAAGCGATCGCTCTTTTTTACTGGGTTAGGGATCAAATCAAGTATAATATGTATACATATAATCCAAGTAATAGAGCAAATCTTAAAGCTTCTGTTACATTACGCAGAAGTAATGGTTTCTGTATGTCAAAAGCCGTACTATTATCTACTTTTGCTCGAGCCGTTGGTATTCCTGCAAGAATCCACATGATAGATATCATAAATCATAAAATTCCTAATTGGATTGAAGAATTAATGGGGACTCGGACATTTCATTGTCACGGATATAGTGAATTATATATTGATGGAATATGGAGAAAACTAACTCCTGTATTTGATAAAGATACAGCAATTAAGGCAGGCTACGTTCCGACAGTAGAATTTGATGGAGAAAAAGACGCCTTGTTATCACATCATGATAAAGAAGGAAACCTATTCGTGGAGTATGCCGAAGATTGGGGAATTTATACTGATGTACCCTTAGAAAAAATTAGTGAGATCTTCTCAAATAATTATGGGAAAATTTATACTAAATACAAATTTCAAAAACCAGACAAATTAGAAAATTCATAAAATTTTGAATTTAAGAAAAATAAAACTCTTTTAAACCTAATTCTCGTAAAAATATTTTATATTTCCCTAATTTTCCTCCATAATTACCTGTTGAAATTTTAATAAGCCCCTCTAAATCAATAATTCCCTCAATTACTTTTAACATTGTTTTTTCAATGGTTTCAATATCTAAAGCATTAAATACTATTTCTGGAATAGATAATACTCCATCAGGAACCTTAAATTCTTCCAGTGAGAGCTTGGATTTCAATGTTGGACAATATGGGTGATTTGTTGATGGTCCAATCTCAGGAAAATTTGTTTCAGGTTTAGAACCGGCGGAACATACATCAAATGTTGTACAGACATTGTCAATTTCAGCAATTATTCTTACAGCTTCTCTTCCAACCTTTATTCCTGATTTAATTGAATCGCAATATAGCCATAAATTACCTCCCATAACTCCTGGAGCATAGGAGATTTCTTCCTCTATTATAAAATCATAACCCATCATTATGGGGACCGAAATTAGTTTTCGATTGAAATCTTCTATTATCCATTCATATCCATCCCCGCAATGTCCTACATTATTCATCATGTTAAAACTATTTTCAATTGCTTTTGGATAATAATCGAAAACGGCAGTAGTAGGCACTACCAGAATGCCTTGTCTCATTCTTCTTCCCAATTGATCATAAAATTTTGCAGTAGCTTTTTTGCCAGTCCCAGTTACCCACAATTGAACAATAGAACCTAATCTACCGTCAATAGTTTCACTCTCACTAAGCCACCTTA
This sequence comes from Promethearchaeota archaeon, assembly GCA_030603385.1. Lineage (GTDB taxonomy): Archaea > Asgardarchaeota > Lokiarchaeia > Sigyniarchaeales > SOKP01 > Loki-b32. Next base: position 56,140 of record JAUVXW010000005.1, read on the forward strand.
CAATTCCTCCTTCAGCATCCCCAAATACAGTTGAAGGAAGCGCCGTAAACGCGTTTACAGCCCTAGTTAAAAATTCAGCATCTTGGGCTGTTACCATTAATTGGATACATAGCCCTTCAAAAGCTTCACAATATGCATCTTCAATTATTGCCATTTTCAACACTTTATTGTTTGTTTCTTTTAAAATTTCTAGTAATATTTTTATATCTTATAAGATCCAATAAAAATTTAAAATCTATTATTAACTCTTAATTATTAACTTTAAAAACAGAGCTTAAAAAAAATGCCAAAAGCTATAATTTTATACGAAATAGATCAATCATTTGGACCAAATATATTAGCAGAATATTATTTAAAACAAGATGATAAAATACCAACAAGTATATTAAGAGAATTTTCTGAAAAACATGTAAAAAAAGGTTATTCGGATGTAACTATTCGCGACGAAAACAATCGCTATTATTCAAATATAGTTAATGCTGAGTCAATTGATAAAGAAAATCTCTATTTAGGATTTATATTACAAGAAGGAGAGGATCTTCTCTCGTTAAAAAGCATCTTTGAAAATATTGAAGGAAAAGTTGTGCAAGACTTTTCCGCTGATAAGAAGGAGATGACTGAACTTCTAAAAGATGGTTTAAATTCAATATTAAGTTTAATTCAAAAACTCCAAGAACCTAAAATTATAAAAGAAATTTTGAATGAAAGAACGAAAAAAATGCTTGATGATGGTCTTCTCCAAGAAGCAAGAGAATTGATTGATATTGGTGAAGAAATTCCTGAAAAACTTGCAGAAGAAGTTAAAGTTGCTGAAAAATTACTAACTGCTAAAGAATATAGAAAAGCAAAAAAAAGTTTTCTTAAAGCTTCAGAGTTGGCAACACTCGTACAAGAAGAGAAAATTGCTTCTTTTTTAAAAAATAAAGGCGAACAAGTTGGTATGTTCCCTGATTTGCTAAGAGAACGTGAGAATCTTCAGAAAGAAATAGTAAAAATCACAAGTGAATTTGAGGATAATAAATTACATCTAGATGATTTATTAGTCGAACCGGTAGATAGGTTAATCGAAATTTCAAATAATTTTGAAGAAAATGAAATAATAAGGGAATTAACAAAATTAAAAAACAATATACAAAGAGTTTCTCGATTAGCAAAAGAATTAGAAGGATTAAAAAATAAGATAAAAGAAAATTTAACAAATATTTAATTTATTCTGATGAATCTTCATCTAGAGTAGGTTCTTCTGTTTTAGGTGGTACATATTCACCAATATCTTTAAAAATAATCTTAGCTATATCCCATCCTCTTTGTGTTGGATATTTTAAGGCATTTTTAATCAATTCTTCTCCAATCTCATTATTTAACTCTACCCTATGAATATCCGGATTGCCTTTTAGAATCATCTCATACTTTGCGCCTCCAGTCCCTTGGGGTACTATTAGAATTCCATAATCTATTACTTTTTCTGAAATCGCATCTTTTAAACGTTTTGCAGCGTAATACCCTGCTACTCCCGCGCTTCTATCGAAAGTTTTAATAGATGGAATTTCCAAACCCCATTTTCTACCTTCTGCTTCGATCAAAGCAGCTAAAGTTTGCGCTCTTTTACCCATCTTAAACTTAAATTCCATTTGAGTTTTATATTTCTTTCCTTTATTATCACCCACCATATTAATACACTTTAAAGTAGCACCGGCTACAGATTGAGGATTTACATCTATAGAATATTCTTCTTCTGCCAATATGTCTTCAATTGTCTTTTTAATAACTTCTCTGGGTTTTGAAAAATCTATTGCTTCTTCTTCAACATCCGATTTAGGTCTAGCAGTTGCAACAATGTCCGCTCCTACTTCTAAAAGCTCTTCTACAGTCATCTCTTCCATAACCACTTTGTCAATAAATCTTCTGCAAAGTTTGATAGAATTCCTTGGATTTCCTTTAGTCTTTTCATAAATCATTTCAATTAATTTTTCATTCAAGGGAAATAATGGATATAAAGGAGGATTTAAATTGTTATCCTCCCAAAAACTCTCCATGGATTTGGAGAAAAATATTTTAAGGTCATTTAGACTGAAAGGTTTTAATTCTTGTTCTGGTTCCATTCTCGAGCGTAATGGGGCGTCTGCTATTTCAATAATTCTTGGCCATATTTCCTTTAACACAGCTATAGTAATGACTAATCCTTTCACTTCATTATACAATCTCTTTAAAATTTCCAAAAACTTTCTTTCAGCAACTTCACCTAACATGCGATAGGGCGACTCGAGTTCATCAAAATATAGAATTAGAACTTTATCTAAATTCTCCGTGATGATTTTAATAAGGGCTAAGCACACATCATCTTCCTCAACAACAGAATTTATTCCTAATTCATTTAATTCCTCATCCTCTAAACCTTCTCCGAGGAGCCATCTTTCTGCTAAAGCCTTCTTATTTTTATCTAATTGATAAGTAACTAATGCTTTCACACAATCTGCAAAAACACCAGGAAATTCCCTAATACCAACTTGAATTACTTCATCAATTTTAGGTTTTTGAAATAATCCTTTTTTCTCACCGCCCCACTTTTTAATTAATCTTTCAGAAACAGTATCTAATAGTTCTGCACCGAGTTCCTCGATAATACAAGTATATACATGAAGTAATACTCGAATACTCGCAGGAGGACTAGGAACATAAACAATTGTCCAATCTACAGGTAAAACGCCTACTTCTATTTCTTGAACTTCTTGTGATTGTTCTAATTTCTTTTTGTTCTCTCTTTCCTTAACCTTAAATGAGTGGTATGCGTGGGTTTTACCTGAACCCGCGCTTCCCAACAAGGGAATTAATCGGCTACTTCTGTCCCTAGAAGTTTGTTGTACGAGTCTAAAGACTTCTCGATCTATATAACTCCTTGGCCTAGCAATGTCAACTCTATCTGGGATGTCACCACGACTCACAAAGTTCGAAAAGGGCATAATTGGAGCTTCACGTAAAACATCCAAATACATTGCCTTGTCATCGTCACTTAATTCACTATACATAAGATTTCATTCCATTAATTTTAATAATATTCCTTTACTTTCCAATAACTTTACTTTTATTTGGAATATTATATAAGCGTTTACGATATTTGGAAAAACATTTTCTAATATAGATAAAAAATTTTTTTCCTAACATTTAAGCTATTATGTATTTATATCTAAATAGACAAATAAAAATTTAAGGTGAAATTTATATCCATGTATTTATATCTTACATTCGCAGAAAAATATTGTTAACGAGATGATTTTTTATGCCTAAAAAAGATAAATATGATGATGAGGAGGATGAAGATGAGGAACAAGATCCTTTTGAATTTTCCAAATTTTTTGGTGATCCAAGTAAATTCTTTTCAGATCCTAACAAGTTTCTCATAGATCCTAATAAAATCTTTGGCTCAAAACAATTTAGACAGCTTTTTAATGATCTATTCGAAAAAATTTCAAAAAATTTACCACCTGAGTTTCAAAATCTTTCCCCGGAAGATCTTATGAGAGAATTCAGAAAAAATAAGTCTAAATTCGGTTTAAACTCTCCAATAATGTATGGTTTTAATATTAATATAGGCCCTGATGGTAAACCTACAATAGATTCATTTGGTAATATTAGACCTAAACCAACTTCAGGAGAACCGGTTGTCAAATCAAAGAGAGAGCCATTAGTCGAAGTTAGTGAAGAAAAAGACCAATTAATTGTGATAGCAGAAATGCCTGGAGTGGATCGCGATGATATCGAACTTGAAGCAACAAATGATAGCTTAATTATTTCCACTAAAGAAAAAGCAAGAATGCATTATTATAAAAAAATTAAATTAACTTCAGCCGTAAATTCAGATGTTGCAAAAGCTCGTTATACCAATGGAATTCTTGAAGTCCGATTGAAAAAAATTGATGAAAAGCGTACAAACATCCAGATTGATTAAATTTTTATATAAAATTGTGGATAAATATCTACTATCTACATTTAATCTATGGTTTTTTAAATTCTTCTTCCTAAAATAAAAAGATTTATTAGTTAATTGAGTAAATTTTAACTTTTAATCTTTTTATTTTTTTCTATTTCTTTACTTGGTTATTCGAGTTAAGAAGGTAATCTATAAAGATTTTTAATTCGTCGGCGTAAAACATCCAAGGAATTCAAGTAAAGATATCCTGATTTTCGTGCTTTATAAGGGAGCATCTGTCTAAAATTGAAATACCGAGAGGATTCGAAGGCAGAAGGCTTCATTATTAAGTCAGGACGTCCTAATTTGTATGCTGTCAACGTTTTTAACAGTTCTAATATATAAATTGTGCAACGAAGTTTTACCGCCGCGTCCATTCCTCTTGTATTCATTCGAAAGGCATTGTAGTATGTATTATTATATGAATTTCCTTGCTCAATCATCGGACGAAAGCCGTAGATCTTGAGAAAATAGTCATCCGACCATTCTTTTGGGATGAAATCCGTATTAAAAAAAAATCCTTTTTTTAACTCCCTTATAGGATGGGTTTTCAGATTCTTCCGTGCTCGAATAATCGGTACTAGACCTTTAGCTCGGATATTCTCCATGTTTTGCAGAGAATAGGGGCCTGAATCTGCTATGAGCACTTTCCATTCATATTTTGTTAGCTTAAAAAACTCTTCTATTGTTTCTCTAAACGCGAGGATATCGTTTCGATTTCCAGCAAACATCTTGAAATAAATGGGAAACCAGCGATTAAAACAATGAGCATATAATATTCCAGGATCATATCCTACCCCCTTTTTTATGCCGTTATGTCGGCAATATCCCGCTTCAAGATCGGAATAATTTGAATGTCCTTTCTCTTTGTTATTGTTACAATTTGACCGTATGAATTGACCATCCCAAATTAGGATTCTTGGAACGATAATACCACAATCAACGCATTCTTTCGCCAACAGCTGAAAAAACTCAAACAACGCATCCGCAGGGATTTTCGTGAGAACATAACTGATATCGTGTGCATCGGGAAAAAAGTCAGGGTCGTGGGTGATACTAATTAAAGGTGGATCAGTTATAAACCTGCCCATTCTCTGAATTCCGGCGTAATTCTTAAAGCCTAAGTTAATCCGCAACATTTCATACGCGAACACATCTTCAATAAACATATCCTTAAATGACACGCCACGATTCTCAAGAATTCCTTGCAGGTCTTGGAAAAAGCTTAAATCATTAAATTCAAATAGGTTTTCAAAGAATCCATTAAAACCCTTAAGATATCGATGCATTTCCCATTCCATTTTAGAGATCACTCCCAATCCAAATTCTTTAAAACGAGGGATCTTTACGCGAGAGAACCGATATAAGTATTTATCTTTTAGTTTAGGCACCCAATCTATGAAGTCCTGTATCTTTTTCTGGAATTTGGACAAGATTCTCGTAGTAGATGATGCCCTCTTCCCCCATGTGGGATGTATTGGAATCCAACGAAATTTTTTTCGAGCAATTCTATAATCTCTTGGGACACTCATATCATAAGTTTCGATAGATTTTAATCCAATGAAATCTGTCAATTGTGTTTGATAAATACTGGGCTTAATTCTATATAAGATTATTATCATGATGAACACTTTTTAAGATCTATAATAAACTATTAGGTAATCGCCTATTTATTCTTTTTGGTTAAGATTTAAATCTATAATTAATCGAATACAGATCTCCTCTTTTATTTAAATTCTAATGCAAATAGAAATCCAGAGAATTTAATCTTGATGCTTAAATTTTGCGCTCGCTTTACGTGTAATGGATGTCTCAAATCGCACGACATAAATCTAATAGGTATAGAACTATTATAAAGGAAGCAATTAATATAAGAATAAGTAAAAAAAGTAAAAAATTTAGAGTTTAAAATTTACTCAATTTAACAAATAGACTTTTTAATTAACTTTATTTTGGTAAAAAAAATATGTCTGAAAAAAAGGAATATTTATCTAAGCGTGGGTTAATGGTAATAGGGATTGTTTCTTTAATCATACTAGTCGCAGGGATAATATTATGCTATTTTGGTTTAAACGAGGAATTTTATAGTGAGTCCGGTTAAACAATCTTCAAGATCATAACTTACCTTGGCGAACCAGTGGTCTTTATAATAATCGCGACAATTATATATTTAGCATATAGTAAAACTTTGGCAAAAAATACAGTTCTCTGCTTGTTATTCTCTCATTATTTAAACCAAATTTTCAAATCAACATTTCAAGATCCACGACCTAACACTAATGTTGGCGATGAATATGGTTTTGCTGAACCTTCATACGGATTTCCATCAGGTCACACTCAAAATTCATTAAGTTTCTGGGGATATATAAGCTATGAGTTTAAAGATAGATATAAATATAAACAAGTTCCAATTGTTCCAGTTATTCTTTCTTGTATAGTTTTTCTTGTCGGTATTTCAAGAATGGTTATCGGTGTTCATGATTTGCAGGATGTGATTGGTGGTATTTTATTAGGTATTGGAATTTTATTGTTATTTATATATTTGGAACCAATTATTTCACCACAGTTCAGCAAATTAAGCTTTTTTGCTAAAATTGTACTAACAGTGGCAGTTTCTTTATCGTTATTTCTAATTAGTACATTATTATTTCCAAATGCCGGCTTAGGGCTAGTCTCCCCTCAAATTAATTATGCAGATGATGGTGCTTTTGCTCAAGTTGGAGGTGTAATTTTAGGTTTTGGAGTCGGATATCTTTTGGAACAAGAATATGTTAAATATGAGCCATCACAACTAAACACTAAGAAAAAAATAATAAACATTATAATAGGAATATTGCTTTTACTCTTAGTTTTTGTACCATTCGAATATTTAATAAAAATAGATAGTGTATTTTTTCGGTTCTTCAGATATGCTCTTGTCGCATTTATTCTAGCTTATATATCCCCTTTAATTTGCACAAAAATAAATAAATAAGATTTCAATATTTTTTTATTAATTTTTAAATAGAGCAACTATAATTTAATTAGCTATCTCAATACTTTCCCTTGCGACTTCTTTTAAAAGAATACGATTAATTATAATTTTGTCGCTTTCTTTAACCTCATTATAAGGTGTCACGATCTGATTAATATAAAGTTCATTACGCGACGGATGTGGAAGAACTTCCTCTAGTATCATCTTAACTAGAAAAAACTGATACTAATTTATAAAATTTCCTATTTATCATCCGACTAAAAGGAAATGATTTTGTTATAAAATATTATAGTTCCTATTAAATTTAATTAGCTTTTCATCATTGGTTTTTAAAATAGTCCTAAATATGGTTTAATCTTCTCCTTCCCATCAGGATCATTAACACTTTCTAAGATTTTTTTAGATAATTCTTTTTTCTTTTCGTAATATATCTTCATAATTTCTTCAATAGTTTTCCCTGGGTAGCGCTCAACTAAAGCAACATCTCTCCTTGGACAGCCTCCTCTGCGCATGCAACAATATGAAACTGAGCCAAAACATGTAATATCGAAATCCCAATCATTATCTTTTGAAAATTCTTCCTTTATTTTTATAAATTCCTCAGCAGAAATGCCTAACTCTAGAAGTTTTTCGTCTCTTTTGCATTTAAAACCAAATGTTAAAGAAAATCCCGGTTTACAACAAAAAGTTAAGGCCCTATAATCTCCACCCATACAAATTGGAACAGGTGCATTTTTTTTCCCATCCAGGTAAATCTCGGAGTTTATCTTTCTCTATGTTTAGCATTGGTTAATTTGCTCTTGTATCAGCTAGTTTTAAAGTTGCCTGGATGGGCTCTCGGGGGGAATCGAACCCCCCCCTAGGGATAACTGTTAAAGCAAAATATCTGCGGTTATTCACAGTCCCCAATACTAACCATTGTACAATGCTCGGTTATCAACCGACCGTTTCTATACTACGAGAGCCTTTTCTAAGCCTTATAGAAATTTTGTTTGTTTCTTGCTAAATATAATGATTATTGCTAAAAAAGATTTATTCAAATTGTTTACTTTTCCATTTTATTCATGATATTAATGATATAATCCAATAATTCATTAATCGCATCATCCAAATCTCCGGTATTATCTATACAAAAGTCTGCTTCGAGAAATTTCTGATTTTTCTTTGCCCGTTCGATTCTCTCTTTTAATAAATCTTTAGTTTCTCTTTTTCGATCTTTTATACGTTGTAAGGTTATTTCAAAAGGAACTTCTATAAAAATAACTTTAACATTTTTATACATTTCTCTTGCTTGTTTTACTATCGTACGGCTAACATTTATGATGACAGGGTGTCCTTTGTTAAGAAAATTCTCTATCTCTGTTAGGATTCCATAGTTTAGACCGTAAATATTCCATTTCAAAGCAAATTTTCCATTTATTTCCATTTTTTTAAATTCTTCTGGAGTAATTGATATATTTTTTTCAAATTTTGAGGGAGGTCTTGTAATATATCTTTTAGGTGCATAAATTTGCTTTAAATTCGAAGGATGTTTACTAATAACTCCAAAAATAATTGAATCTTTGCCAGATCCTGAGTTTCCAACTATTAAAAGTAATATACCATCAAAATCTTTAGCCATTATTTTTCTTATTTACTCGAATTGATTTATATTGTTAGTAGGTTAGGTTAGAATTTAAAGTCTCTAATAATAATTTTTCATTCATAATCGTTATTAGATATAAACCTAAAAAAATTAAAATATGAGTGATGTTATCAATCTTACTAGAATAATATTTTTTTTTATTGCATCTAAAATTTTTAATTAAGAAATGGCGAAAAAAAGCAGTAATGGAAATTCAGAAATATCAGAAATACCTGAGAGTTATCAGAGATATTTAGATGAAATTTATAGTATCTCGAGGAAAAAGAAAGGTGGATGGGTAACCAACAAGGAGATTGCAGAAAGCCTAAAAATAGAACCTCCTTCTGTAAGCGGAATGCTGGAAAAATTGAAGCAGAAAGGACTGATTAAATGGGAACCAAGGAAATCCATAAGATTGACAGAAAAAGGTAAAAAAATTGCCAAGCAGTTGGGTGAAACCCATAGTTTGCTTTACCAATTTTTCGCGAACGTATTGAAAATTGAAGATAAAGATGTTATAGAAAATTTATCTTGCGAGATAGAGCATCATATTACACACGATGTCAAGAATTCATTAGAAGAATTTCTCTTAAAATACTTAGATGGATAAGTTTAATTAGTATCTATAATTCATTGAAACAACTAACTTAATAAATTCTTTCATTATGAATTAAGATGTCAGAAGAATTAAAACATAAAGTTGAATTGGTACAAAGGCATTTTGAAAATTTTTCTAATTTTATAGAATTACCCGATTTTAGATCTTTTCTACTATTTACTCTAACTAGTCAAATATCCTCAAATATTTTAGCTCAAATGGGATTAGGTGGAAATAAAGAGGTAATTAATATACCATATAATCCTATTTTAAAGATATATTACCAGAAGATAAATTTGATTTCTGCTGGCTCATTAATAATTTATGTTAAAAGTGATCCGATTTCTGAGGAGTTTATTTTAGAAAAAGATAATCCAATTATAAAAAAATTTTTAAATCCTAACGAGATGAGCCTTGCTTTTCGAGGAAAAGAAAAATTTTTATTGCCTATGATTAGTGATTGTAGTACTTGTAATGGAGAAAGCAATTCTAAATTAATAATTAAAATTGATGATCTATTTCATTCATTACAAAGTTTTCTTGCTGTGGCTGAGCCTAATTTGCTTTTTGTACTTGGAGCTAACAGTGCACAAGAACCTGATTTATTGTTTACTTTTAATATGATACCAGAGTTGCCAAGTAGATTAGATCGAAAAATTTTAAAGATTGATATCTTCGTGGATAATGAGCATAATACAAAAGATATTACTTATATAAAGCGAGAAGAGAATTTTATCATCAAGTATCTTAAGGATATTAAAGATGTTAGTCATGCTGATATATACAAATCAGCCTATTCTTTGTTATTGCACGTTAAATCTTTTAATAAGCCATAATTTATTTTTTTCCTACTTTTAACGGATCCTGCTTTTTCTTTAAAAGGATTAATAAAATCTCAGTCTTATTATTGCATTAATATTTGACTTACATTTATGAGAAAATTGAAATTTTCATATTCGTTAGAACTTAAGCGGTTAATACCATTAAAGGATTAATATATTCAATTTATAAACCCTCCGACAAAATATATAAAGTATAGAATTCATTCAAAATAAATTATAATAATTTCCGGTCTAAAGGGTTGAACATTATGAAGATAATAACAATAAATTTACCAGAAAAATATTTGCAGGCAATTCAGATTCTGAATGATATGGATATTTATCCCTCCCGAAGTGAAGCAATAAGGATCGCATTGGGTGATTTTTTAGCAAAAGAGCTTAAGATGTATAACGATCTTGAAGATGAGAGCTTTAAAATACTTATTCGAAGTAAAATGAATAAGCTTAATCACTAAACCTTTTTTTTTTTTTTTTAGTAACCTAAGATTTAGCCATTTAAATCATATAGAAATGCAAATACATTAATTATACTATTAAATAGAATAGAGACATATTTTTATTTATAAATTTTTTTTTAAAGAGTTTGATGATATATGAGGAAATTAAAGTCTATACAAATACTTACAATTCTGACACTTTTTAGCAGCGCACTATTTAGTATAATAACCCCAATGTCTCTTGAGATTTCCTTAGCTTTAAACTTTAATGAAAATCAAGTAACTTTTATAAATTCAATGTTTTTAATGGTTGGTGCGGTGAGTTCTCTTATGTGGGCAATATTAGGAGATAAATTCCCCCGAAAAAGTTTACTAATCATTTCAACTTTTGAATGGGCATTACTTACATTATTTACGATTTTTTCTACTAATTTTCTTTCATTATTAGTTTTCCAATTAATTACAGCAATAGGATTCGGGGCAGCATTGCCTTTAATTTTTTCTTTAATCATAGATCTGGCTGATCCAGAGAGCAGAGGTAAGCAGTTTGGTGTTTTAAGTGCAGTTTATGTTTTGGGCAATGGTTTAGGGCAGATTCTTTCAGGTTTCTTAATTGATTACTATACTTGGCAAGTACCAATTCTAATTATTTCTATCAGTGGATTTGCTTGTACAGGGTTGTTGTTTTTTGTTGCTGAGCCAATGAGAGGTGCTAAAGACGGAATTTATAAAACAGTTGATGAGAGCGCCCCTGGACTGGCTTATAAGATCAAATCTGGAGACTTCAAGCAGATCTGGAAAAATAAATCAACTCTATGGATATTATTGTTAAATTTCATTATGTTTATCTCAATAGGAGCAATATCTTCATTTTTCATATCAATGCTTAAAAATGATTATAATCTAAGTTCTACTTTAGCAACGGGATTTCTGATTCTAGTCTTTGGTAGTCAGATCCCTAGTGGCCCTATATTTGGAAAGTTAGGAGACAAAAGATATGAATATGATAAGAAAGGTAGGATGAAGATTGTATTTTTATGCCTTTTCGGTGGATCTATTTTCTATATTATAGCGTTTTCATTATTCTTTATTTCAACTGATTTACCCTTTTTAATAATGTTTTTTGCTTTAGTTCTTGGAGGTGCGTTTCTATTCGGGGGTATTGATCCATTAACTCAAGCAACCCTTGGGGACATAAATCTTCCTCAGGTTCGCTCTACTATTTATAGTCTTAATTACTTAACATATACTTTTGGTAGGAGTATAAGTCTTTTGATTTTAGGTCAATTCTTTCTTACATTTAACAATTCATATAGTCCAGGATACTTTATATTATCAATTATGGCATTATCATGCACTCTTATACTTTATCCTATTTTGAAAGTAATACCTCGCGATATTGAAAATATTAAATCTAAACAAATTTAAATCAAAAAGGATTAACCTCCAATAGGGGTATTATTGTGGATATTAAAACTGATGTTTGTAATGGTTGCGGACAATGTGTAATTGTTTGTCCTGTTCAAGCAATACGAATGGTTGATAATAAAGCTGTTATAGATGAAGAATTATGTGTAGAATGTTCAGTTTGTTATAGGAATGCTAATTGCCCTGTCAATGCAATTAGAATGAAAAGACTAAAGTGGCCTAGAGTAATACGGGTTCCATTTAGTAATGTGATTGCTACACATAAGGTCACGGGCGTACCTGGGCGTGGAACTGAAGAAATGAAAACGAATGATGTTACTAATCGTTTTAACATCGAAGAGATTGGAGTTTCTATTGAATTAGGAAGACCTGGGATAGGAACACGTCTTGAAAATATTGAATTATTCACAACAAGACTTTCTAAAATTGGTGTAACTTATGAAGAAAAAAGTCCAGTTACAGCATTGATTGTGGACGATAAAGGTCATATAAATCAAGAAATTAAAGAACAACGTGTACTTTCTGCTATTATAGAATTTAAGATTCCAGACAAGAAATTACCTCAAATTTTAGAAGTAATTAGAAAAGTAGATAAAGAAATTGATACTGTTTTTTCTGTGGGGATAGTTTCAAGAATAAAAGATAATAATACAAAAGAAATTATGAATAGAGTATCACAGCTTGGTTTTCAAGTGAGACCAAATGCAAAAATAAATATTGGGCTAGGCAGGCCATGAAAATATTGGGGAGAAAAAAATGACTCATTCATTACACAGGAAAGGGATAGAAAAGGATCTAAAAAAGGATTATGTAGTGTTAGCAATGCTTGCGGCGGGTTTTAATGATAAATATGATGATTCTCGACAAAAGTTAATAAAAATCGGCGAAATCTTGAAAAAGCATAACCCTGTTAATATTATGCCTGAAATTGGTTGGAGAACATCTCCTACTGTCACGGCTACTTTTAATAATATTAAAACTGTAAAGAAAATTATTCGAATTCTTAAAAAAGAAGACTTAGGTCTCTCTATCGTAATTAGTGGATTGATTTCTGAAATAGAAAAGGTTGTTAAGGAAGTTGATTTAGGTGTTCATACAATACATTTCTCCTTGGGTAATACATTCGGGAGAAAAGAACTATTACCACCAGAGAAAATCCTAGAAATTACTACAATGTGTGGCCATCACACAATCTCACCACAATCGATAACCCATTATATTAATTTGATTAAACAAGGAAAATTAACAGTCGAAAAAGCCGCAAAAAAGTTAACAAAACCATGCGTATGCGGTATTTTTAATACTTCTCGAGCAATTCAGATACTTAATACTTTAGTTAAAGAATAATTCTGATTTTTTCAAAACTTGCCAACATTGCTCAAGATATAAATATCTAACTATTATATTTTTAATTAAACCCTAGAGATTCATAATTTATACTATTTAGATAATATTCGATTTGGAGGTAGATTTAATGAAAGTTGGGATAATTGGAACAGGAAGTTTAGGGAGTGCTCTTGGAAAAATTTGGGCAGAAAAGGGCCATATGATTATGTATGGCTCTCGAGATCCTCAGAAAGCAAAAAAGTTAGCTAATTCAATCGGATCTAATGCAAGTGGAGGAACCTATGAAGAAGCTGCAAAATTTAGTGATGTTGTCATTCTTGCAGTTCCATGGTCAGGAGCAAAAGAATCAATCAAAGCAGCAGGAGATTTAGATGGTAAGATTATTGTAGATTCTACTACTACTGCTGCACCTCATTTGGGTGGGCCTTTAATAGGACGTACTCCCTCTGCAGCAGAAAAAGTCGTAAAATGGGCAGTAGGGGCTAAAGTAATAAAAGCAGTTCATACTATTGGTGTAGAAAGTTTAAATAAATTACAGTTTGGTTCCCAACAAGCAAGTTTATTTATTTGTGGAGACAATTTAGAAGCAAAATCAATTGTTCGTACTTTAGGAGAAGATATCGGTTTTGAAGTAATAGATGCTGGTCCACTCACAAATGCGAGGCTTACTGAACCCCTCGGGATGCTTTGGATTGAATTAGCTTACAAACAAGGTATGGGTACGGACATAGCGTTCAAATTATTACGACGTAGGAAAGCTAAATGAAAGATTTATCAAATTAAGTTTTACTACTTTTTTTATTTTATATTTACTTTATTAAGAGATAATATAGCGATACTTTTGGTATACTTTAATAAGAATGATTATCAGTATAGAATTATGAAAATTTCAAATTTTAATACTAATTCTCCACTTATTCATACTTATTCTATCGTGGCAAGAGATCCAAAAACAGGACAAATGGGTGTAGGAGTACAGAGTCATTATTTCTCAGTAGGTTCCGTTGTAGATTGGGGGCGTTCTGGAGTTGGTGTAGTAGCCACACAATCGTTTGTAAACAAATCTTTTGGATTAAGAGGTCTTGATCTAATGGAACAAGGAAAATCACCAGAAGAAGCATTAAAGATATTACTTTCAGATGACGAAGGAAAAGATGTAAGACAAGTTGCTTTATTAGATAATCAAGGTAAGACCGCTGTTCATACGGGATCAAAGTGTATTAAATATGCTGGGCATGAAAAAGGAGAGAATTTTTCAGTTCAAGCAAATATGATGTTAACGGATAAAGTTTGGCCAGCTATGGCTAAGGCTTTTAAAAAAAATAAAAACTTACCTCTACCTGAGAGAATAGTAAAGACATTGGAGGCAGCAGAAGCAGAAGGAGGAGATATAAGAGGAAAGCAATCAGCAGCCATATTAATTGTAAAAGGTGAGCAAGTCGAAAACAAATGGGACGATCCTTTTATTGACATTAGGGTTGAAGATCATCCTGAACCTTTAAAAGAACTTAATAGACTATTGAAACTCTGGAGAGCTTATGAAAATATGGATAAAGGAGATATTGCTATGGAAAAAGGCGATACAAATAAAGCCCTAGAAGAGTATAACAATGCAAGAGAAATGTTCCCTGACAATCTTGAAATGAAATATTGGACAGCCATATCTCTAGCTAATAAAAATCAAATTGAGGCGGCATTACCACTATTAAAAGAAATTTTTGAAAAGGATAATAATTGGCGAATACTTACGGAAAGGCTCCCCGAAGTGGAAATATTAAATATATCAGAAAATGATTTGAATAAAATATTAAATTTAACGTGAAAAGTATGAAAGTTGCACGATATTATAATAATAATGATATAAGAGAAGACGAAATCCCTAAACCTGTAATTGGTCCAGGAGAAATTTTAGTAAAAGTAAAAAAATCTGGGATTTGTGGTTCAGATATACTAGAATATTATCGATTTGCTAAAATGAAGAAATTAGGTGTCGATTCTCTAATTTTAGGTCACGAAATAGCAGGCGACATTGTTGAGAAAAGTGAAACAGTCAAACATTTGAAAGTTGGGGATCGTGTATTTGTTTCTCATCATGTGCCTTGTTTTGAATGTCATTATTGTAAACAAGGGCATCAAACTGCTTGTAACTTACTCCATAATACTAATTATGATCCTGGTGGCTTTGCTGAATTTGTACGTATACCTAAGATCAATATTGAAAAAAAAGGTGTATATGTTTTAGATAGAAGCGTATCTTATGAAGAGGCTGTCTTTATAGAACCACTTGGTTGTGTATGTCGAGCACAACGATTGGCGAATGTGAAGAAAGGATTAACTGTTTTAATTTTAGGATGTGGCACATCAGGATTATTACATATACAATTGGCGAAAGTTAGGGGCGTAAAAAATATTATTGCCACCGATATAAATGAGTTTAGACTTCAGAAAGCAAAAGAATTCGGGGCTGATACTGTATTTCATGCTAATGTAGATCTTACAAGAGAAATTCAAGAAATAAACAAGTTTAGATTAGCCGATATTGTAATTGTATGCACTGGGGCTACATCAGCTGCACAACAAGCCTTGGAATGTGCAGCATCAGGGAGCAAGATTATTTTCTTTGCAGTTCCAGAGCCAGGTATTAACCTTGAAGTCCCTATTAATAAATATTGGAGAAATGAAATAACAATTATGACATCTTATGGGGCAGCTCCGCAAAATCTTGATGAGGCATATAATTGGATTCTCTCAAAAAGAATTAACGTTGTAGATTTAATCACCCATAGATTTCCACTTTCTAAAGCTAAGGAAGCATTTAAAGTTGTATGCGAAGCAAAAGAATCTATAAAAGTAATTTTAAAAACAGAAGGGGATTAAACCTTCTCAATATTATCCTATAAATCTTGTTTGGACTTGTTCATATAGATTAGTTCCATAAATGGTCTTTAAACTGATAAAAGACCCTAAAACTATAAGGATTATTGGTGGTACAATTATATATATGATAGCATTTTGGCCAATTACTACTTTAAATGGCCCATCTCCCTGAAGAATAGCAGCTAGTGGAAGACTTAAAGGATATCTAAAAATAAATGCCAGTATTATAGCTAATCCGTGATTCAACTCAGTATTGGATAAAAAATATGATAAAAATAATAAAATTAGATAGTTGCTTGCTCGAGGTTTATTTTAGATCTAATAGCTTAGCTGCATTTCCTCCTAAAATTGCATCAATTTCTTCTTTTGTAAAACTAATTCCAGGGGGTGCTTCTTTAGGAAGGTTTTTAATTCTTTCAATTAGGTCTTTCACAGGTAGAATAACGTCATAAATAGGACTATCAGAGCCAAAAAGCACACTTTCAACACCCACATAATCAATAATATCTCTGAGTTCTCGGCAAAATAATTCGAATTTTCCAAAAGCTAAAGGACCCCACATGGCTAAATCTCCATAGAGATTTGGATGGAATGCGGCAAGTGCAGCCCAAGGTCTCCAATTGATTTGCCCCATGTGAGCCGCAATTATTCTAAGATTAGGAAAGTCAGCTAAAATATCAGAAAGCAATGAAGGTTCAGTATATTTACTACGTCTATTCTTAAGTGGTCCAGTGTGCGTCAGTAATATTCCATTGTTTTTTTCTAAGTAATCTAATAATAGGTAGGATTCTGGACTTGTGGGATCAAATCCGTTATCTGGATGATATTTTAAACCTTTCATGCCAAATTCTTCAAAACATTGTTTCAACATATCCAAGGCTTCTGGTCGTCTTGGATCGATACCAGCAAAAGCGATCAAGTGATGTTGATGATTATTTGCTATATCACTTATTCTTTTATTAATGATTTGATTTACTTCTGGTGTGAGTAATTCATTATCGGCATTATCAACATGACAAACAACTGTAAAATCAATCCCTGCATTATCCATAAGTTTGATTAATTTTTTTCCATCTTTATCACCATATAACTCGGAGCATTTTTGAATTATCAAATTCTCACTCATCGTTATTCCCATAATTTTAGCCATTCTTAAAAGTTCAGGTACCATTGCCTTAGCATTTTCACGTTTGTAATCACCTGGGATAAGATGATAATGGACATCTATTATCATTTTTTCTACCTCATTTTCTTATTATAATTTGTTAAACTCATTAACCTATTAATTTTCTTGTATATTTCGAAAAAATTCACTTCGATGGAGATGTTTTCTTATTATCCATGATTCCCAAAATCTGTATACTTCCAATACAGCACCCTTCAATTTCTTTTTGGGGAAAAATAAATCCATTTTTAGTAGTTTTTTGACAATCTTATTCTCAGATGTTTCCAATACATCATGAAGTTTCAGAACTCTATCCACTTTATCTTGGTTATTTTTAATTTTGTGTCTCATATACTCAAATGGGCTTAAATCAGGATTCTTCACGACATAAGAATGGCTTGAAGTTAGAAATTTTGCGTTTTGTATGAAAAATTTCTCCGCTTTTTTGATATCTTTGATACACTGTGAAATTGAGGCTTCCTTAAATCCATACCATGGTCCAAAACCTTCGATTTCTGGTTTTGGTTTGTCAAACCCTAGACAGCTGATATGAAATATTTTTTCATCAGGTAAAAAGAACCCAACATGAGCTTTAGAGTGTCCAGAAAAAGAAATGGAATTAATGTTATAATCTTCAAACTCAAGCGTTTCTCCGGGTTTAAAAGCATTTACATTCTTACACCCTTGATATCCGTTTAATATGGCAAATTCCTCAACAATTTCATAATCTAATTCCTCATTAAAACCGAAACCTTGGTAAAAGTTATGTAGATTCAATAAATAATTAGATTCTGGGTAAGGGGCATGTATAGTTGCTCCAATTTCTTCCCAAGCATGAACATTACATGTATGGTCAAGGTGACCATGAGAGTTAATATAATCGGATATAGGTCCATAAATGTTATTAAGCAAATTAACATATTTTTGTTCTATATTCAGATCGAGGGATATTGTACTATTATTGCGCTTTTTTTTAGGTAAAATTAAAAGTCCATCACAGCAAGAAAAAAAATATGGTGGATCTGTTTGATGAACAAGAAGTATATCTTCCGATACTTCTGTGATTTCAAGATTATCTATTTTTGGTAACCGCATAAAGGATCTTAAATAAAAAATAATTGTAGAAAATTAGAGTCCAACCGGACCATTTTGATAGATTTCAAATGCATCATCGACTGAAGCACTTTCATGTACTATTGCCCTAACAGCTTTTATCATCCCTATTGGTTTATCTGATTGGAAAATATTTCGTCCCATGTCTACGCCAACGGCTCCCTTGTCAATTGCATTCTTTGCCATTTGTAGTGCTTCTTTTTCTGGAGTTTTCTTTCCACCTGCGATTACTATAGGTACAGGGCAAATACTTGTTACATTTTCAAAATCATCGCAATAATAAGTCTTTACAAATGTAGCCCCCATTTCTGCTGCCATTCTACTAGCCATACCTAAATATCTATGGTCTCTAACCATTTCTCTACCAACCGCGGTGACTGCTAGTGCCGGAATACCATATTCTTGCCCCCAATTCACAAGTTTTGATAAATTCATTAAACTTTGTTTCTCAAATTCTCCCCCAACAAAAATGGAGCAAGTAATTGCTGAAACGTTTAATCTTATAGCATCTTCAATCGTTACATTAATCTCTTCATTAGAAAGTTCTTTTAACATGCTGGCTCCCGCTGATACCCTTAATACAATTGGAATATCAAAATCGGGAGAAACACAACTTCTTAACATTCCTCGTGTAAGCATTAAAGCATCTGCATATTGAAATAATGGGTTTAAATCTCCAAAACATTTTAATTGGCCCGGTACATTTCCAAAATATCCATGATCTATAGCTAACATTACGCAATGTCCAGATTTTGGTTTAATTATTCTTGATAATCTATTTTGCATTCCCCAATCCATTCTATTCACTATTTTTTGTTTATTTTTGATTTAATCTAACATTGTAAAATAATTTAGGATCATTATTTTACTTTTACTAAAATTTAGAGATTAAAAAAAGAGTACTTAAATGATACTTAAAAATTCTCCAACTCTGCTTTTTATTTTTGAAGCAAGAGTTTTAGAGATATTTCTTCGAATATATTCCTTAATTAAATTTAAGCGATAATTACTAATCGTTTTAATTTTTAAATTTTTAGATAATTGTTCAATTAATTCATCCTCATATATTTTCTTAATATCTTGGAGGATATATGTAGCATGGTTAGCCTCATTTATAAGTCTTCCAATATCTTGTTGAAGAAGTTTAAGTTGTTCTTGTTCATCAATGATCTCTAAAGCTCGTTTTACAATTCCTTCTTCAAACTTCATTTTCACATTCCAAGGAGTTTGAAAAATATGTTGCTGTGTGTCCATTATTAATGCATCCTTGTCTTTAATATTCAATTTGTTTAAAGAAGGTCCATCAAGTAAATAGATTGTTTTACTTCCACTAAAACTCTCTGGTAATATCATATCACCAACAGTGTTAAGTATTTCTTCGCTATATTCAAAATTCTTATCTTTTATGATATAGGAGGGATAATTAAATATTTTGGCATGGATCAGACTAAATATACCATAGATTCCAAACAATTGAATTAATTTTCTGAGATTGAGTCTTCTTTCCACTTCTTTATCGGTTTCAGGAGTAATTATCGCCATCTGTATATCTATTTTTTCATAGCCCCTAACAACTCCTTTTGTGTCAACAAAAACTATAAACTGGTGCTCTGGACATACAGCATTAACGGGTACTTGAATTTTTACTGTGCCAAACTTTTTTTGTGAAAATATAGCTACTGGAATATTAATATTCTTCGTTTCTCCGCATACTGGACAAGATACTTCAAGTACTTTAAAGGTTTCACTCATTTTACTATGTATATATTATTTAATAATACTAATAATAATACAATAAAACTACATAAAAATTTTAACACATTTTTATCTTAAAGTAAAAATCATCAATAATGTGGATTTTTACTTCTATATAAAAGATAGCTACATTAAAAGTCTAACAAACGAACTTATCCACTTTTCATAGGCCATAACGTAATTATATCCACAAACTTTTTCTAATTCGCTATTCTCGATAATACTATATAATTTTTTTGCTCCTTCTATTGTTAAATCCTCTGGACCATATGGGTTTAAAACTAAATTTTCGTCTTTAAGAAATACATAATCACAAATAAAGAGTACATCCTCAAAAACAAAAAATGTAAACCCTGGTGTATGCCCGTTAATATGGAATGCTTTAATGTCGAATAATTTAAAATTTTCTTTAAATTTCTTATCAAATGGATGTTTTCTCGCAAGAACATGGTTGGAATCTTCTTTATGTATCCATATAAACGCTGTATAATATTCCCTATAAAGATTAGACGCTCCTAGAAAATGGTGATGAGTAAACAAAATTTTATCCATGGGTTCAAGATCTTTTGAAAATGTAGAAGGGCAATCAATCCAAATTTTTTTCTCACTTATCTCAATACAATATGCTGCATGTTCAAGTCCTAAGTTTGGATACGAGTTTAATCGTGCTACATTATCTTTTACTTTAGTACTTGTTATTTTATATTTTTGAGAACACTCCTTAGCCGTAATAAAATTTGTTTTAGATGATCCACAAAAAGGACACTCTTCTGGATAATAATCAATCATATTGTAGCCGCAGATCTTACAAACATATTGAGATTGGTCTAACATTCTTAAAACTGAAGGTTTATCAACTAAATTTATAACTTTATTATTGGTATTCCTGATAATGAACCTGTAAAGCTTCCGTTTTTTAGGGCTAATTCTCCATTTACAAAAACATATTCAATACCTTCGGAATATAACCTTGGATTTTCATAAGTAGCCTTATCTATTATATTATCAGGATCAAATATTGTGATATCTGCACAATATCCTTCCCTCAATAGACCACGATCCTTTAATCCTAATTTTTGAGCGGGATAAGATGTCATTCTTCTAATTGCGTCTTCTAGAATAAGTAAATTCTTTTCACGAACATATTTACCTAAAACTTGTGTGAAGCAGCCATTAGCATACGGATTGGGAAAATAATTTGGATCATTTTCTGGAATAATTCTCCCATCAGAAGCAAACATCGTAAGTGGATGAGTAATCGTTATTATATTATCCTCCTCCGTCATGGAGAGATAGGTTCCATTAACAGACCCTTCTTGTTCAATTAAAACATCAATGATAACTTGTTTTGGCTTACAATCTTTTTCAATTGCATTCTGATATACTGTTTTGCCATTGTATTGTTTACTTCCGGGTGCGTTTATATATACCTTTTTCCAATCTTCATGTTGATTGATTTTTAGAAAACTTTTACTGATTAGGTCCATATCTTTATATATTTTATTCCTTAGAGCTTCATCAGTTTTAGATTGTTTTAGCGTTTCAATAGCACCAGGAATATCTATTTTATCATTTGAGAGATATACCCATGGGGGGACTAACACAAATAAAAATGTTGAGTTTGATGCATGAGGAAAAACATCAAAGGTAACATCTAAATTGTTCGCACGAGCTTTTTCCACATATTTATATGCTTTTCTTATATCTCCTGGCCAAAATCCAAATGGTTTAAAGTGACTAATCTCTACCGATATCCCAGATCTAGCAATTTCAATAGCTTCTTTTGTAGCTCTTACGAGTCCGTTGGGAAAGCCTCTAAAGTGAGTAGTATATATCCCATTATATTTTTTAACAACTTCACAGAGTTCAATAATCTCATCTGTTTTTGCGAATGATCCTGGGGGATAATCTAAACCAGTGGACATACCAAAAGCTCCAGCTTTCATTTCTTCTTCAAGTACCCCCTTCATCTCTTTCATTTCAATTTCAGTTGGTAATTTGTTTTCTAACCCTAATGTGTATATCCTTAATGTTGAATGGCCGATTAATGGAATTATATTAATCGGGATACCTTTCTTTTTTAAACCCTCCAGATAATCATGTAAACTATAAAAGCTAAATTCAGAATCCATCATAGAAAGCATTGATTTGAATTGCTCATATGCCTCATCATCCTTACTTGTGTTTGGGTTTATCGGCGTCATAGAAAATCCACAGTTTCCTACTACATGGGTTGTTACTCCTTGTGTTAATATATTTTCACCACGACTGAACAGCACGGTAAAATCTGAATGTGTGTGAATATCAATAAAGCCTGGTGAAACGATAAGATTAGATGCATCAATAATTTCATCTACGTCTTTATTTGACATGTCTTGAGAAATTTCCTTTATATATCCGTTATCAATTAAGATATCTGCTTTAAACCAAGGATTACCTGTCCCATCAATGATTTTACCATGTTTGATTAAAAATGATTTGCTAGATGATGTATTTTCCTTCATAAAATCACTATTTCCATTTTTATATGTATATGTTTCTTTTTTTTTGTATATAAATATTGTATTTTCTTTTCTTCTAAACGTTTCTTAAGTTTTATATGTGTTAATACTGAATAATAACTTAATTCACTTAGTTGGTGTAAAAAATGATATATTCTGAACCTAAAGAAATTGGAAAGGTTTTAATAAAGAATAGATTTGTTCGATCTGCTACTTATATGAGAATGGCTAAAGAAGATGGTGATATTTCAAATGAACTTCTGGAGATGTATAAAACATTAGCTAAAGGAGGTGTTGGTTTAATAATAACTGGATACGCTTATGTGCAAAAAAGCGGTATACCTTTTCCAGGTCAATTAGGCGCAGATAGAGATAGTTCAATACCAAGTTTGAAAAAGATTGCGAAAACAATACATAATAATGGTGATGGTTGTAAAGTATTTCTTCAATTGGCACACTGTGGTAGACAATCATATTTTGTTGATGAGATTGTAGCCCCTTCTGCCGTCCTTGAACCAATAACAAACAGGATGCCAAGAGAAATGACAATTGAGGAAATTGAAGAAACTGTAAATGCGTTTGCTGAAGCTTCAAGGAGAGCAATGGAAGCTAATTTCCATGGTGTGCAATTACATTCAGCACATGGGTATTTACTGAGCGAATTTTTATCTCCGCATACAAATAGAAGAACGGATAAATATGGAGGAAACATGAACAATAGGGTTAGAATTTTAGAAGAAATCTATAAAAAAACCACAAAATTAGTCGGCAGGGATTTTCCAATTTCAATAAAAATGAATGCTGACGATTTTCTAGAGGGAGGGTTAAAGTTAGATGAATCTAAAAAAATTGCTGAAATTTTTTCAAAGATTGGATATGCCTCGATAGAAGTAAGTGGAGGCATGTGGGAAGTATTAATGCGAAATAAGAAAGATCTTGGGTGGCAGCCAGCAATGATACCAGAAAGTCGTTTAAATATTAACACTAGGGAAAAAGAAGCTTATCATAGGACTTATGCAAAAGAAATTAAAAAGCTAATTGATAAACCATTAATTTTAGTAGGGGGAATAAAATCACTAGATATTATTGAAGAATTATTAACTCGAGGAATTACTGATTTTGTTTCACTTAGTAGACCTTTAATTCGTGATCCAGATCTTCCGAATAAATGGTTAAAAGGAACTGGAGAAAATACTTGTAAATGTATCTCATGTAATGGATGTGTCGGTGCAGCAATGACTGGACCAGTTCATTGTACTCAAGAGAAGTAGTGAATAATTTAAGATGTTCCAAAATACTATAACATGGAAGTAAGATATTAAAAAAAAGTAATACAAAGTTTGAAATTATATTTTCTTGTCTTTAAACAACACTTTTACTAAAAAGATTGTAACTAACGTCGGAAAAACACCTATACCTAAAATTGCAAATAATGAAGTACTGAGAAGATTTGCGAATTCACCCATTAAGAATATTTTTCCAAAAGAATCAAATAAATAATGAATTAAAATGCAGGGAAGTAAGTTCCTTGTTTTTATATATAGATATGCCATACCAATCCCGAAACAGCTCGCATATATAACCTGCAAAAGAGTGCCATACAAATTAGATCCCCATATCAAATTAGTAAAATGAAATAAACCAAAAATTATACCATTCAGGATAACTGTAGTAGTGATTGAATATCTCCTTAATTGTAAATTTAAAATAACTCCTCTAAAAGATATTTCTTCCCATATTCCTGGTATGAGCATAAAAATAAATAGAAACCATCCTAGATTGATTGGAAATGGTTGATCAGGATTAGGATTCTCGAAATACCAATGATCAAATTTAATATCTCCAAAAATAAAAGTAAAGAATAAAAGAGAGGAGAAGTAAATACTAGTAATTCCGATACCAAGAGAAAAATTACGCCAAAAGTGTTTTTTCCTTCCTAATCCAATTGTTTGAGTAAATTCTATAAAAGATTCTTTCTTCGGAAGTTTTAACCCAAGCGGAACTGCTACTAGCCATAGTAATGCTAAAAATCCAAAATTTAAAATGAAATCAATGAATATTGCTACGGAAAATGGAAGATTAGTAATAAGTGGAGATATAAGAAATGCAATGGGGATTAGCAAAAATCCCCAAATAAAGTATAAAACCAACAAAACAATAGTTCCTATATTTACGTGTTCTCTTAAAAAACCTCCCGTCTTGAATTTTGCTATTTTCTCTACTTTTGGAAACATACGAGTGAGCGCAAATATCAAAATTGATAACCCTGTTATTCCTATGATCATTAAAATTAACATTGTGGTATAAATACCAAAAGAAAAAATTAATTGACTGCCTACAATCAAAATCGTAACATATATACCACCCTCAATTAAGATCATAAGTATCCATTTTGCAATTTTATGTTCTTTGTTTAACTCCTCAAGGATATATTTATACTTCATTTTCCCAAAGAAGTGAATCTTCATCTCAAACATAACTAACAAAAAACTCCAAGCGATCGGTAGAGTAACCACAAATAGTACTAACACTAAAATTGAATTAGTTAACAATGTCAGAAGAATAGCTATAAACGTGAGTGAAATTCCCTGGATTGACAACATCAAAATGATTTTTGCTTTTGCCTGATCACGAGGGATTAAAGGTAATGATGCCTTAATAGAAGAACCAGATTCTTCAAGATTCAAGAATCCTATAATTAACATTGGTGGAATAAATAAATATATACCAACAACTGCAGACCATAATATTAGTATACCCTCTATTGTGGTAACTTCGTTGATAATTGGGCCTTGTAGAGTAAAAACTAATACTAGAGGATAAAATATTGGGAGAAAGATAAACATAAAGGATTGCATATCACGAGTAGTTGAGACTAAATCTTTTCGAATATATGCCTTAATTGTTGAGGTCGGTTTTATTTCAATGATAACATCCTTTTTCTTTACTTTATCAACTATGATCTCAGTAGAAATCGTGGTACGTAGAGCTCGTTGAGCAGATTTGAATAACCCCCATACTACAAATATGAATAAAGCAAATCCAATAAGTGTACTTAGTAATAATCCTGAAGGAAATTGGTTTGGTATGGTACTTAATGCGATTAAATATGCAGGAGCAAGTGCGAATGGAATTAAACTTAAAATAAGGTTTAAGAAAATGGGAGGTTCGCTTGTTTTGAACATAATAAGAAATCTATCAACAGAACTAAAGCCCAAGCTGAAAATTAATCCAGATCCAAAAGCAATTGTGAAATAACCAATCATAGTTATCAATCTGACTAAATTCACTCTTTTCGATGTACCTTTTGATTCTGAGAAGAGGAAGCTTAATTTCTCCCCTATAATAATAAGTAAGCTAAAATTGAAAACAACATTAAGAAAAGATACTAAGAGTGAGGTAATAAAAATTAAGAAATTCTGAGTACCAATTAACATTATAATTGGAAATGCTGCGATTAGTATAATTAGCGGGATGTCGAGATTTCGAAATAATGTCATAAATCCAATCTTTCTCATGTCCTTTTTAGAGAATGGGAGCGTTTGCAGCCATTTGAATGAGTTTCCCGACATGAAAGAGCTGGTTGAAACCAACCCAAACATTATCATATATAAAAAAGTTATCCCAAAGTAAATTGCAAACATAAAACTAGATATAAACGCGATCGAATTTGATGTATAGGAACCAAGAGAGTTGTCGATTTCTAAGTAGGTAAATAGTGGCAAAATAGGTAAAAAAGCAAAAAGGAACGCAAAAACTAATTTAAGAGCCAAAAATTGATGATTTATATAATTCTTGTTTTTCTTAAATTTTTCGAAAAGTCTCGCTTGATGGGCACCAGCGCTTGCTATCTGTCCTTCCATTAAGATTTCGTGTGTTGTAAACTTAGCTAAGGAATAGAAAGATTTCTGTTTGTTTTCTTCCATAGATAATTACCTCATTAATTTTTCACTTTAAAAGAAGCTCTGAGTTTCTTTATTATTTCATTAACTGAAGTATCTTGCTCAGTTAATCGTAAGAAAACATCTTCTAAGCTTGCACCTACTTTATCAGCTTGTTGTCGAAGTTCTTCAATTGTACCAATCCCTACTATCTTTCCTTTATTAATTATCCCTATTCGGTCACATAATTCTTGTGCGATTTCCATAATATGTGTAGAAAAAAGAACTGTTCCCCCTCTCTGAGTGTGAAGTTCTATAATGGATTTGACAACTCTTACAGATTTCGCATCAAGACCTGCAATGGGTTCATCCAAAATAAGCAAATCTGGCTCATGAAGTATTGCAGCAATAATTTGTAATTTTTGTTTATTTCCATGAGATAGAGTTGCAATTAATTGATCATAATATTCAATTGCGTCCAGACTTTCCAGATATTCCTTTGCAAGATTGGTAGTTTTATTCGCATCTAAACCTCTGACTGATGCTACAAAATTAAAGAGGTCTTTTGGCGTTAAGGACTTGAAGATTAAAGGTTCTTCACTAACATATCCAATACGACGTTTAATTGCAACTTCATTTCGTTCGGGATTTAACCCAAATACACTCATTTCACCTTCATTTGGTTCAAGTAATCCTAAAAGGAGTTTGATCGTTGTCGTTTTACCAGCACCATTAGGTCCTAATAATCCAAAAACCTCTCCCTGTTGAACTTCAAATGAGATACCATTTACTGCTTTTACTTCCCCAAAAAATTTCTTCAAACTTTTAATGATAATTATTTCATTATTTGACATATCTATCCCATAGAATTGATTCTTTTCTCATAAATCTTATCTTAGAAGATGACCATAACTTAATATATTTCTTTATATACTTATATATATTATTATATTTAAATGTTTTGGAAGTCTATAAAATTAAGCGAATAGTAACTCTATCTACACATTACTAATGTTAATTAAGTATATACAGATATATATAGACATGAATTCATTAAGAACCTTGGTGATCTTTCTATGTAAAGAATATTATTTAATCTATTTTCTGATTTACAATAACTATTATAGATACTATAACTAAAAAAATTCCGATTAAATGGTAAATTGTGAAATTCTCACCTAAAATAAAACTAGCAAATATAGCTGAAATTATCGGCGTTGGAGCAAATATTATAGTTGCTTTAGAAACATCTAAATAAGAGAGAGTCTTGTACCAACACACTAATCCAGAGCCATAAACTGTGCCCATTATTAGAAAAAAGAATAGATTGTCGGGATCAAGCCACATTTTATAATCTATGGGAAAAAAAATAAAATACGTAAAAATTAGAATAAAACCTGAAAGTAAATTCCTAATAAAAACCATTTGTATGGGAGTAACTTCTTTTTTGTTAAAAATAGGTTTTGTCAATGTATGTCCAATCATCCATAAAAATGATATTGCTAATATTATTGCAACCCCTATTAAAATGGTACTATTAAATTTAACAAGAGAAAAAAATTGAGTAATTCCTATCGTTAAACCAAAGAATAATACTATTGAAAAAATTAATTGTAATTTTGTTATTTTTTCTTTAAGAATCAAATACCCTAAAAGCATTGAGAAGAACACCGTTGTTTTTTGTGTTATAGAGCCATTGATAGCACCAGCCATATCATATCCTATGAAGAAAAAGATTTGATTAACCCCAAAAATGAACCCTATGAAAATAAGTAGCCATAGATTATTTTTCCACCCCTGCAATATAGAATGGGCACTGATATCATGGTTATGAGTATTTTTTTTGTTCTTTTTCAACTCTATTAACATTAAAGGAAAAAAAATAGCTGTTTCTACTAAACAAGTCATAGCAGCAGAAATGTGAGCATTTACCATTGAGGGTTTTGAAATCGCAATAATAGGTTGCAACCCTACAAAAATTATCCCAATAAATCCAAATATTAGTCCTTTTTTAGTATGATTAGCCAAGTTAATTATAAAAAGAAGTTTAGGGATTAAAAAATTTTAGACAACAAAATTTATATCACATTTCTAGTTCCAAATTCCTTTAATATAAAATAAAATATCGAATTAACTCTTAGATAACTCATAAAACTTTTTTTATTAGAAAAATTTAAAGAAAATTAATCAAGCAAATAGAAAAATAGCTTGAAATTTGGATGTGTATAAAAATTTCAGAAAATTATGCAATAATAACAAATAACCTCACTAAAAATTTCGGAAATATTGTGGCTGTTAATAATTTAAACTTAAAAATCCCTTATGGCTTAACTTTTGGGTTACTTGGTCCCAACGGAGCCGGAAAAACTACGACGGTAAGAATGTTAAATTCAATTATTTCACCAACATCAGGTACTGCTAAAGTTGTCGGTTATGATCTCATATCTCAAAGTCAACAAGTTAAAATTAATTCCGGGTTCCTTCCTGAAACACCTGGCTTATATCAAAAATTAACAGCAAAAGAATTTTTAGAATTTGTAGGGGAGCTATATTATTTACCAAAAGAGATTATTTCTAATCGCATAGAGGAATTAATTGATATTTTTAATTTAGAAGGACGTGAAAATGATCTTTTAGAGGGATATAGTAGAGGAATGAAACAAAAGGTGTGTTTATGCGCAGCCTTAATTCATGATCCGAAAATTATTTTTTTAGATGAACCAACTTCTAATCTAGATCCTGCTGCTGCAAGAATGGTTAAAGATCTAATATCTGATCTTGCTAAGAAAGCAGATAAAACTATCTTTATATGTACTCATCTTCTTGATGCGGCAGAAGAATTATGTGATTTGATAGGAATAATTGATAACGGAGTAATAAAAGTAGAAGGGAGCCCAAAAGAAATAATAGAATCGACGGAAACAAAAGATCTAGAGGAGGCATATCTCAAAATAATGGGTGCTACTCGTATTGAAGACTTATTAGCTTGGAGGGAAGAACTTCCAAAAAACCTTGAAAAGAAAAAGAAAACAAAAAAAAAGAAAAGAAGCTGATAAGGGTAGGATGGCTCTTTGGAAATCAATAGCTAAAAATGAGATACGGTTAAGAACAAGTCTTTTTCGCAATAACAGAGTGTTATTTTTAATCATTTTGTATAGTTTGCTACTAATATGGGCATTTTTTCTATGTCCCGCTATTTTTGATCTTTTTATGCCGACTTTAGTGGATATAGTAGGTTCTGAAATCTTAATGGCTGTTTCTCTTCTAATTGAATTTGGTATGATGGCTTTTTTTCTTATTATCTTAATTTATCCACTAAATACGGTATATAGAAAAACTGAAATTGGCTTTAAAGAAATTTTATTAGCATCTCCTGCTACCTCTGGAGATATATTTTTAGGTGAATTTGTAGGAAAATTTCCTATTTATACTGCTATTATTTTAATTATAACTCCCCTCATAATAGGAATGCTAAATCCTATTATTAACTTTAATACATTCCAATATAGTATCATATATGTATGCATATTTGGGATGGTACTTTTTGCTGCTTTACTTGGCTCTATTATTTCATCTTGGCTCGAACATAAAATAGCGAGAAATGAACGTGCTCGAGATTTAGGTAAGGTTCTAATGTTTCTTCTTTCAATTGCAATGGTTGCATTAATTTATACTTTACAGTTTTTATTTAATTATCTTATAAATAATCCACAATTAAGGAATTGGGTTAGTTTCTATCCCTCGATATGGTTTTCGAATATTATTTTATACTTTATAGAACCAAACTTGATAAACACCTATTTTTTAAATATATGGTATAGTAGTTTACTTGCTATAACTATTCCCGCATTTATTATGTATATAGCTTATAAAAAAGCAGAGGTTTTTTTTACAGTAGAAGGTGGTATTGAAAAAATTACTTCAGTAATTGAAACAGAGAATGTATTTTATTTACTGATTAGAAGACTTACAGGTCATAAATGGGAAGGATTAATAATTGCTCAATTAAAAGACTTTTTAAGAAAAAGAGAAACA
Organism: Promethearchaeota archaeon; assembly: GCA_030603385.1. Taxonomy (GTDB): domain Archaea; phylum Asgardarchaeota; class Lokiarchaeia; order Sigyniarchaeales; family SOKP01; genus Loki-b32. The sequence goes on from JAUVXW010000005.1 coordinate 86,684, forward strand.
ATTATGAAAATCATTTATGTATGTGGGATAGTGAGTGTTTTGGGAGTCATATTTTCCTTTACCTTGGGTACAGAAGATTTAATGAGTCAATCAATGATTATTATAATGATTATTGTCATGGGAGGAATTATGTATGGATTACTTTTTGGTAGTTATATTTTTGTTGGGACTAAAGATTTAATTTGGGTTTATAAAAGGAGTCCCAGAAATGTTCGAGCATTAGTTTATTCATATATGTTAGCAATGTTAATACTTAATATAATAATTACATTAGGGCTCACAATTTTTTTTACGATATATTTTGAATTTAATTTCTTCACTGTTATATTTTTCTTTGCTTTTTATTTAATCTATAATCAATTAGTTATATTTCAAGCTATTGGAATTCAATGTTTTAGCCCCTCATTTGAAGAAAAAGGTCGAGCTATGACTACTAATAATTTAATACTGATGGTTCTACAAATGGTTCCATTTCAATTTATTCTAATAGTACTCTTAATAGTTTTTACCCCACCTTCATCTCCTGACCTTATGAAATTCTACTTTTTAAGTCCAATATTACTATTATCGGCATCTATTGCAATACCAATATTAATTTTTGGTATTAACAAAATAAGCAGAATTGAATAAAATATATTAATAATAATCTTTTGAAACTATAAAGAAATTTATTTTGCATAACTTCCAAATTGTGGGAATGTTTTCAATTGCTCTGAATTGAATATTGGGCCATCTTTGCAAACAGAAATGTCATTATCTACACCTATGCAACATGAACCGCATAAACCTACTCCACATTTCATTTTTCTCTCGAGAGAAGCCTGAATTTTAATGTTTTTTGATTCAGCTAGATCTAGTACTTTTTTCATCATAACTTCTGGACCACACGTAATAATTAAATCTATATTATCATTGGTTATAATATCTTCAATAGTGTCTGTTACATAACATTTTCTCCCAAAAGAACCGTCATCCGTAGTACAGGTCGTATTTGGAATAAGTTCTATCAATCTATCTGCAAAAATTAAAGAGGTTTTATCTTGAGCTCCAATTGTTACATTTACATTTTTTCGATTATGTTTTAACGGCTCTATTAATGATGTTATAGCAGCGATCCCCATACCTCCTCCGACAATAAGAATATTAGAAGCATCTTCGTAATTCCATGACTTTCCAAAAGGACCTCTTATACCCATACTATCCCCTACTTTAAGATCAAATAATTTAGCAGTACCTTCACCAATCTTCTGGACTGTAATTTCAATAAGACTCCCTTCTATTTTTGAAATTGACATTGGTAAAAAATCTATATCTGGAAGCCATAGGATCACAAACATGCCAGGTCTATAACCCCTCGCAATCTTTTCGTTCCTAACTATAAAGCTTTTAATTTCTGATGAATGGTTTATTATAGATTCAATTTTCACAATGTCAGTTTTACACCGAGTAATATCTAATACCAGTTCTTCATTAGTTTTAGTTAGAGGTTTAGTTTCAAGAAATCCCTTCTCTACCGCCAAATCATAAATCTCTTTTCCTCTATAAGTCCTAATAATTATAGTTTTCCAACCATTATCGCTTCCGATATTACCAATAGAAATATCTGCAAATGAAGCTGTATAATCAGAACATGAAAAGCATGCATTTCGAATAGATTTATCATAAATATAATTTAGTGGAATCTCCTTAATGCTTGAATTCGTATGTATTTTCATTTTAAATGTTCCCTTATCATTATTAATTTTAATAATTTCATCGCTTTTGATGTCATATTCATTAAAACATTGATCAATTAGTTGATTATAATAAGTTCCAAAACAAAAGGTACCTATTGCTAGAGAGACTAGATCATATGCCTCAAAATCGAATATATGATGATTCTGTATCTTACGTAAAGCTTGAATTTGACAGGGAGTACCAACTACAGCAATATTTGTAAATTCTCTATTAATTGCATCCCCAACTAATGATAATGTTGGGCTCTGGCTTGGCTTATAACCTATTCCTTTGAAAATCTCTTTTTTACTTGCTGCAATTATAGGAAATGGTACAAATTTTTCATCTTTATCTGTAATTATTGTAGCATCTATTAAACCCGCCTCCATTGCTGTAAATAATAAGGAAGTAATGGGACCAGCTTCGTTAGGTAGGTGCTCTTTAGCTTTATCTGTTAGTTTAATAGATAAAATATCTATATAATGTCCTAAAATTTGATCTTTTTCTTTTCCAAAAACCCATTTATCTAACAAAGAGAGGGATATTTGATCTGTCCCAGTTTTTGGACATAAATTATAACATAAGCCAAACCCATCCCTACATGTATTACTATCTTTGCATGAACCATCTTCAATTGGAATCTCTTTTAAGGTATCAAATTTTATATCCGCACAAAACGCTCCACATGCCCCACAATATACGCATTTACCCGTTTTAATGATTTCAGTTTCTAATTCCTGCCAACCTTTTTTTATTTTTTCAACATACATAGTTTTAGTTTTCCTCTTTTAATTTCCTAATAAAATCTAGAGCCTCTTTTTTTCCAAGTTCAAATGCTTCCAGATTTTTTTCTAATGTAGAACTAGGTACAAATTTTTTCAGAGTTTCTATAGCTGATTCTTCAGAAATTATCCCAGAAAGGATTGTAAAAGCCCCAAAAAGGATTGAATTACCAAATACAATATTCCCAAATTTTTCAACAGCTATTTTCTGAACAGGAATACTTAAAGCTTTTTTGATATTTCTCACAGCTCCAAACTTCTGTATAGTTGATGGATCCCAAAGTAAATATCCTGTATTTTCACCTTTCTTAATATAATCAGGATTAACACTGGCAGCAGATTCCCCAGAAAGTATTATTAAAAAATCATATGGTCTTAAAGCTTGAGGATAATCAATAGTTTCAATATTTTTATCTAATTCTACTATAACTTCTGCCCAGCATCGACCTCCTCTAGCTGAAGCAGAATAGGCTTCTGTTTGAGTTGCCGCTAGATTTTCATATAATGATACAGCAGTTATTATCATCTTTGAAAGAGTAATTACTCCTTGCCCACCAAATCCCGCTATACGTATTTCATATCGAACCATTTATTATTTTCCCTCCATTGCGATTTTCTTAATTTTAGCGTATTCTTCTGAGTATTCTGGTTTGTTAGGATCTATTTTAAACTCTCCAATAACATATTTATTTAATAATTCCTCTTCTGTCATGAATTTTGCTTGGTTAATACGTATACTGTTCCTTTTTATCCAATCAATCATTATGCCAGTGTTTTCCATTTTTTGTCCTTCTATACCTAAATTTTCAGCTCCTAAATTATCCAGATTTTTTCTCCCAAAATATGTAACGCATGGAGTAATTACTTCTATTACTGAAGTACCTTTATGCTTTAGTGCCTTTCTAAAATATTTCATTAACGTACGAGGATGTGCTACTGTTGTTCGTGTAACATAAGTCGCTCCAGCAGTTAGAGCAAGCTTTATTCCATCAATCCTATTTTCAAACATTTTATATGGTGTGGTAGTGCTCATAGCTCCAAATAAAGTCGTTGGTGCTCCTTGCCCTCCAGTCATTGCATAAATACTATTATTAAAAATGAAAATTATGCAATCAAGGTTTCTTCGGCAAATATGCATAAAATGGTTCCCCCCTATTCCAAGACAATCACCATCTCCAGAAAATATTATAGGCTTCATTTTTGGATTTGCCATTTTCATACCAGTAGCAAGTCCAGGTGCTCGACCATGCAGTGCTAGGATTCTTTGAGTAGCATGATGTAGTGTTAATAATATTTGGCCATAACAACCGATCCCGATAACCATAGGATATAATTTTGGATCTAGTTTTTCATCTTCAAAAACACGATTAAAAAGATGACCAATGATTCCATAACCACATCCTGCGCAGAAAAGAGAGAAATAACTATTGAAGTATTTACCTGGCATAGATATTGAAAGATATGGATGTTCTGGTTTTTCACTTGGATACATAGGTGGTAATCCTGACATTATTTTACCACCTCCCTTATCTTTTCTAAAATATCGTTTGGATGGTGAAAATCACAAACCTTTGGGATCCGTATGATCGGTGTTTCTAATTTAGTTACTCTTTCGACTTGTTCAGCAATGATCCCTGTATAATTTAGTTCAGGCACAATTACAGCTTTGGCATCCTTAACTACTTTTTTTACTTTTTCATCTGGAAATGGCCATACTGTTATAAGCCTAAAAATTCCTACTTTAATTCCTTCCTTACGTGCTATATCAACAGCCCGATAACTTGTTCTTACAGGTAATCCATAAGAAATGATGACTATCTCAGCATCTTCTAATTTATATTCTTCAGTAAGAGAAATTTTATCCATATTTGATTTAATTTTATCAATTAACATCTGAGTAAAGGGTAATGCCAATCTGCGGGAAGACATTCCATTAGGGTTATGAGCTTGATGAAGAAACATTAGTGGAACATAATCAGTACCCATGATTGGTGCTTTAGGAGTTATATATTTGTTTGTAGTTGGATCCATATATGTAAATTTGTTTTCAAAATTATTAGGCAGTTCACGTGGAATAACTTTCTTCATAATTTCTTCTTTTGGTGGGATATAAATTGCTTCATGAAGGTGTCCCAAGTAAGCGTCGGAGATAATGAAGACAGGACAACGATAAGTTTCAGCAAAATTAAATGCTGTAATTGTTAAATCAAAAAGTTCTTGACAGTTCATTGGTGCTAATGCTATAACTCCAAATTCACCATTACCAGCAAAGCGCATTAATCCCAAATCATTATGGTGTGGTTCAGTTACAAAACCTGTACCTGGACCGTTCCTTTGAACATCACAAAATACAAAGGGGATCTCTAGACAAGCTGCCATACTTATTGTTTCCACCATCAAGGAAAAACCTGGACCTGATGTCGCGGTCATTGATTTTGCTCCAACAAGAGAAGCACCCATAATAGCATTAATCGAGGCTAATTCATCCTCCATTTGCATACAAACTCCACCAACCTCAGGCATTCTTTTAGCTAAATGCTCAATAACCTCTGTGCTTGGAGTAATTGGATAACCCCCAAAGAATTCGAGACCCGCAGCTAAAGCACCTTCTGACATTGCTACATTACCCATCATTACATATTTACCTTCCGGTAAAAATCTTTTATTATTTTCTTTACTCATTATATTTACCTCCTTAAGTTTTAGCTTTCTCACTAGACGTCTCTTTTTCGTCTAAAACATAGATACACCAGTCTGGACATAAATACTCACAACGTCTGCATCCAGTGCAATATTTTTCCTTACCTTCCTTTACTTTTGGGATATATGCAATCCTGTAATTTAATTCATCACTCATTTCTAAAATACCAGTGGGGCATATGGCGATACACGCTCTACAACCACCACATCTACCCTTATTTAAAAATAATGAAAACTTATTTTCTTTATTCTCGATTAATTTCGGAATATTCTATCAACTTCCTATTTTTTCAATTATAATTAGAAAATATTCTAATAATTATAAATCTCAATCAATTTTGTATTAAGTTTTTCTTTAATATCGCAAATAATATAAAAAGACAAATAAGTTTATTTATAATATTTGAATTTATTGATAAAGGACTTAATAATATGCCTCTTAAACCAATGGAACCTTTAGGGTTAGCTCTAAAAGAATTCTATGAAGGAAATAAACAGGCTAAAGTAATTTTCCATAGAGATGATGGGTTAAGAGATAATCACTATGTTTTTCATTATTTTCACACTGAAAAAGAATTTTCTTTAATAGAAAAATAAGCAATTGCATTATGTCGTGGAAAGGTTTTAGATATTGGGGCAGGTGTAGGCCCTCATAGCCTCGAACTTCAAAAAAGGGGATTAGAAGTATATGCCATTGATATTTCTCTCAACGCATGTGAAATTATGAAAAAGATAGGTATTAAAAATGTTAGATGCTTGATAGTTTATGATTTAGATGAAAGAAATTTTAACACGATATTATTAATGGGAAGGGCTATTGGATTTGTTGAGGATTTATTAGGATTAAAGAAATTTTTGAACTTCTGTAAGAGTTTACTAACCCCAGATGGATATATCTTATTGGATTCATTAGATGTACGATCAACCACAGTTCCAGAACATTTAGTATATCAAGAGAGAAATCAAAAATTAGGACGTTATATCGGAGTAATAGGGCTTCAAATGGAATATAAAGGTAAGTTAGGGGAAAAATTCAAACTCTTACATGTTGATCCTCAAACATTAAAAGAGTTTGCTAAAGAAACGGGTTGGTCATGTGAAATTTTGAATAATGAAAATGGAAATTATTTAGCTAAAATCTTCAAATAACTTCTTTATTTCTTTAATTCTTCAATGATTTGTTTTTCTAGACCTCCAGCTTTAAGAAGATTTAAAAGAATTGGGTGAACTTTTGTTCCTTTGAATTTTTTACCAGTAGTTAAGTTTGAGGCTTCCGCATTAGGAATATTAATTTCAATTTCGTCTCCCGTCTTGAATTCCTTAGAAATATCATTAATTTCCAATAGAGGGAGAGCGAGAGCAAATGAGGATCGATAAAAAATCCTGGCAAACGATTCCGCTATTATAGCAACAATTCCTTTTTGTTGAAGAATTGAGGGTGCTGTTTCTCGACTTGAGCCACAACCAAAATTTCTACCTGCTACAATGATATCACCATCTTGCACTTTATATGCAAAATCCTTGTTGATCGTTTCACAAGTATGTTTTGCCATTTCTTTTGGATCATTTATATATTGACTAGGTGAAATGGCATCAGTATCAACATTATCAGGAAAAACCCAAACTTTTCCTTTTAAAACATCGCTATATTTTTTATCTTTTCGTGAAATTTTCAATCACCTTTTAAAAATCTCTTGGATCTGTTATCTCTCCTTTTAATGCAGAAGCAGCTACGGTTGCTGGCGATCCTAAATAAACTTTTGAATTAATACTTCCCATTCGACCCTGAAAATTTCTATTTGAGCTAGATATACATGTTTCACCCGGAGCAAGAATTCCTCCTTGACCTCCAAAACAAGCACCACAACTAGGATTTGTAATAATTGCTCCTGCATTTATTAAAATTTTAAAAATGCCCGATTTTGATGCTTCTAACCAAATCCTTTTTGAAGCGGGTGTTACAATCAATCGAACATCTCTATGAATTTCTTCTCCCTCTAATATCTTTGCAGCTATTTCCAAGTCTTCATACCTTCCATTTGTACAAGATCCTAGAAATGCTTGGTTAATTTTTGTACCTTCTACATCAGAAACAGTTTTTACATTATCTATTGTATGTGGGCAAGAAACTTGAGGCTCTAAATCGTTAACTTCCATTTCATAAATCTTTTCATATATCGCATCATAACCAGGTTTTACTAACTTGAAGGGTTCTTTAGTTCTCTCTTTAATCCAATGAACCACTTTCTGATCAGGAACTCCAAATGCAAATTTTGCTCCTAATTCTAAGGCAAAATTAGACATTGTCATTCTTGAGGCAATACTTAATTTTTCCATAGTTTTTCCAGTAAATTCTATTGACTTATAACTAGCAACTTCAGCCGTATAATCTCCAGCAATTTTGATGATAATATCTTTACTCATCACATTATGAGGAAGATTGCCAGAGATATTGAATTTTATAGTATGGGGTATCTTAAACCATAATTCTCCCTTCAAGTATGCATAAAAAAGATCAGTATTCCCAACACCACAACTTGCTGCATTGAAAGCCCCATATGTTGTTGTATGGCTATCTCCTCCTACTATTAGCATACCTGGTCTGACATGACCTTTTTCAGGTAGAACTTGATGACAAATACCTTCTCTAATATCATAAAAATTAGCTATTCCTTGCTTCTTTACAAATTTTCGAATCAAATCATGAATAGCAGCCCATCTTTCGGTTGGAGCGGGATTATAGTGGTCAAATAATATTACAATTTTATTTGGATCAAATACCTTTCTTTTCTTCAAGGGTTTAATTTTGTTAAAATCTAAAGAAACCTTTGCTGTACCAAAATGGCTCATAATCAGATCGATTTTTGCATTTATAATGTCCCCCGGTTTGATGTTATTTTCTGAAAGATTATGTGCTAATAAAATTTTTTCTGCAATTGTTTTTCCAATCATTTAATAACATCTAATAAGAATTGTATAAAATTAATTATTCCACAAAATAAATAAAATGCAATTTTTCATATATTTCTCCAAAATGATTTATTTTACATACGTTGAAGCGATTTTATCTAACTCGTTCTGAAGTGATACTTCAATAGGTTTTACAGGAGGCTTATCAAGTAATTTAGTAGCTTCCTCTTTTGCCCTTTTTCTCGCTGATTTGGATCCCTGTTTTCTCCATGAATCCCGAGTCATTCTGTCTATTATTGGGCTTGGAAGAAACAGTTCTTTTCTAAAATATTTCAAAGTAGATGGGTGAGAAAGTAATTCTTCTTTATCTTCATAATCTTTTAAAATTTCTGAAGCAAATGGTGTCCCATAATCCTCAATTCCCTTAATAAACCTTTGTACCATACCCACTATTTCATTATCAATTATTAATTTTTCTATACTTTGAGTAGATTCGAAGTCAAGCATTCCTGGACCTGAAATCATATTAATCCCTGCGAGACCCCCAAGCAAAGCACCCATTCCTGCTTCAAAGCCAGCCTGACAATCAGGAATTTTAGAGTCACTGAGCGACATATAAGCGTGTGTTGGTAATTTTAAGAATTTGCCCATTTCAACATCTCCAAGATTAATCATCATTGTTTCAATAGCACCCATTGGAGTTGTCCCATATTTCATATCAAATACAGCAGGAGAACCACCCCAAATTAATGGAGCTCCTTCCTTTGCTAATTGAACAATTACTACTCCTGCAAGGCATTCAGCACAATGTTGAGTAATAGAGCCAATCAGAGTAATTGGAGCACTCGCTCCCGCTAATGGCATTGACACAAATTCAGAAGGTATCATGCTTTTTGCAGCATCAATTAGTGATTGTGTAGTTAGATCAGACCATTTTAACGGTGGACTGGGACAAGCATCAAATATAGCTAATGGTTTTCGAGCTAAATCATCTTCCGAGGTTCTACATGCTAATAAGATCTCTTTCATAATAGAAAAACTTTCTTTTCTAAATGTCCCGGTCACTATTGGTTTATAACAATTGGATAATGCTAAATATAAACGATGCCAATCTTGAGCATTATTCGGAACATCTTGATAGATCAATGCTGTGCTTTGAGCATCAATATATTTTAATTGTTCAACAACCTTAGAAAATCGAATAAAATCTTTAGATTGTCCATCTCTTATTTTTCCGGTATTTTCGTCAAGTATGAAAATAGCAGCTGAACCAGGATCAAAATGAACTTGATCATCTCTTAAGGTAATATGCTCCTCTCCATCTCTATCGAATAGGGTAATTTGATGAGGAACCGAATCTAAGCATTTGTCTATCAAATCTGGGGGAAGTAAATAACGCGCACCCCCATGATTTAAACCTTTTTGTTCAAACATTTCGATTGCTTGCTGATTTTCAATGAAAACTCCTTGAGTTCCTAAAATTGATTTGGCTTCATCTAATATTAATTTCTTGTGTTCATCATCTAATACGTTAATTTTTGGTCTTAATATTGGCATATAATTACCTTTTTATTTGTATTTTTAAATTAGATCAATAATTTTTCGAATTTCGCTAATAGTCTCAGGTGTCGTACCACAACAACCACCTACTATTTTTATACCTAAATTTATCATTTCTTGAATATCTCGAACAAATTCTTCAATGGGTTGATCATAATATGTCTTAGTACCTTCTATCCTCGGTTGTCCAGCATTAGGTTTTACGGAGATTGGTATATCCGTCATATTGACAGCTTGTTTTACTAAATCTAGCATTTCACTCGAACCAAGTGTACAGTTCGCTCCAATTACGTCTACATTTTCATTTTCTAACGTATTAATACATTTTTCTAAAGAGTCTCCCATTATTGTGAAGAATCCTCTCTTTGTTTTTTTATATGTTATTGAGGCAATGATAGGTTTATTTGAGACCTCCTTTACTGCCCGAACAGCACTTAGCATTTCTTCTAAATCTGAAACGGTTTCAATGTGAAACAGATCAACTCCTTTTTCTAATAATTTTGTCTGAGTAGCAAAACTAGAATACCATTCTTCACTTGAAGCATTTCCTACTGGTGGACGAAATTCACCAGTTGGACCAATATCACCAACGACTAAACGTCCTGGAGGACATGCTTTTTGAATGTTACCTAACGCTTTTTCTACAATTTCATTAATTCTTTCCTCAAGGTTGTGAATTCTTAAATTTAAGGGTGTTGAGCCAAAAGTATTTGATTGGCACATATCTGAACCTGCATCATAATAAGATTTGTGAATTTCTACAATCGTATCTGGTTTTTCTATATTTAACATATCTGGAACCTTCCCTGGTTCTAATCCCCTTTTAATAAGTTCACTTCCAAAACCCCCATCAAAGAGCACAATCTTCGAATCATCTTTTAACCAATCGTGAAATAACATATGTCTCTTCACTTCTCTATATTATATTTTTATTTATTAAGTAAAGATTTAACTAATTTTACAGCATCTATAGCATTTTCTGCGAATCCATCAGCGTTACATTCCTTAACCCATGAACTTGTTACTGGAGCACCTCCTAAAATAACCTTGAACCTATTAAGTAAATTTCGTTCCTTTAAAATTTCAATGATCTTTTTCTGGCCAAACATAGTAGTTGTTAAAAGTGCAGAAACTCCAATAACATCTACTTCTTTTTCGATTGCGAAATCAACGATTTTTTCAGCAGGAATATCAGCACCTAAATCAAAGACTGTAAAACCATAAGCTCTTAGCATTGTACCAACAATAGTTTTTCCGATAGAATGAATATCTCCCTCTATTGTAGCAATTACGACCTTTCCACGTGAAATTCCCTCAGAACCTTCCTGTAGATGAGGAATAAGCAAATCTAAACAATTTTGCATAATTTGTGCCCCTCTCATTAATTCCGGGAGGAAATACTCACCTTCTTCCCATAATTCTCCGACTTTTCGAATACCTGCCGCATAACCTTTTTCAACGACATCCATTAAATTCATCTTATCATTTATTGCTTTGTTTGCTAATTCTATTGCTGTTTCTTCATCTAAGTTAACAATAGAATCTACCATATCTTTATAACTCTTTTCATGAGACAATAGCATCACTCTAAAAATGTAGTTAAATCATAAAAATTATTATTTAATTTCATCAAGGAAATAAGAAAAACCTTATTGTTAAATAGAAAAAAATATTTGTTAACCTTCCTTTTAGATTTTAATAATAGATATTAAGAATACAAGTGATTTAATGTCAAAGAAATTTTCAAAAGAACCACTTAGAGGAATGAAAGATTATTATCCTTCAGATTTGAGGGAATATAACTGGATTATTGATACATTAAGAGATGTGGCAGAGAGATACGGCTATGAAGAATATGAAACACCACAAATAGAACCCATTGAAATTTTTGCTGCAAAATCTTCTCAAGAATTAGTTAATGAACAATCCTTTATTGTAGAAAAGAAAAAAGGCGAGAGACTTATTTTAATCCCAGAACTTACTCCTTCTTTAGCTCGAATGGTGGCAAAAAAAAGTCAAGAACTTAAAAAGCCTATTAGATGGTTTTGTATTCCAACATGTTTCAGATATGAAAGACCTCAAAGAGGGCGCCTTAGAGGATTTAAACAACCTAATTTCGACATTTTAGGTGAAGAGAGTCTTTATGCTGATCTTGAAATATTTAATATAATTATAGACATCTTCTCTGAATTTGGAGCATCCCCAGCGCAATTTCAGATTTACTATAACAGTCGACGTTTCATCGATTCAGTTCTTACCATTATACTTAAAATAAGTGAAGAGAAATTACCTTTAGCTTACAAAGTACTTGATAAATCTGATAAAATGGAAGAAGATGAATTTGATAAGTTCTTATTTGACACGTTTCAGAATGATGTAAATAGACAAGGTATATTGAAACTGAAAGATGCGAAGAGTATAGATGAGGTGTTGAAGCGATTTGATTCAATTCCTGATGAATTTTTTGATTCTGAGGGATATCTTGAGTTTATTAAATTTGAAAAGCTACTAATGGAGGCGGGCATATCTGATTACTGTACTTTTTCTTCAAGTACAGTAAGAGGTCTTGATTATTATACAGGAATTATTTACGAAGTGTTTGATACTGGAAAAGAGAATATAAGAAGTATATTTGGAGGGGGAAGATATGATGACCTTCTATCATTATTCTCAGATGAGAAAATTACAGGTACTGGATTTGGTATGGGGGTCTATATGCTTTCTTTATTTCTAAGATCATATAATTTAATCCCTGAGGATATCGCAGAGAAAGACTATTCAGATACAATTTATATAGCATCTGTAAATGAAGATGTATCCATATATGCAATTGAACTTGCCCGTATCATACGAGAAGACGATTTTCCATGTATTATAGATTATAGATTTAAAAATCTAAAAAATCAATTAAAAAAGGCAAATGAATTAGGAGTCTTGGTCACCTTAATTGTTGGACCAGATGAAATGGAAAAGAATCGAGTAACTATAAAAAATATGGTCTCAGAAGAACAGAAATCAGTTTATTTCGAAGATGTTATTGATGAGATCTACTCTATTCTTGATGAACTGGAGGAGTCTTAATTCAATCGATAACATTTTAATTTTGATTTTAAGATAATATAATAAGGATAAGCTACTTATGTAACTTTCAATAATAAAGAGACTTAAAGCCTTAATTTTTTAAAATCTATTGCTAATTTTAAATCTTCACTTTCAGAAATAAATGAGAAAAGTGGGTTCAGTTAGGTAAAGAAAATGAATTAGGAAGGTTAGAAAAGTATAGAATTGGTATAGAATTAAAATCTATTTAATTTAAACATGCAAGTTATTTTCTGATTATTTATCTTGATTTCTATTATCTGATTACTAATTAAAACTATAGATTGATTTCATTTATTTTTAAAGATAAACTCTCATACTATATATATTTTCCATTTAAATTTGATCATAATTGTGCTATTCTCAAAAACGTTTTAGATTTCTTTCTATAATTAGTTCTCAAATTAGGTATTTTTTCTCTATATTTTTATATATTTCATAATGGGTGAATTTTCCTTTCTTAACACCAAAAATTAATCCTGCTTGTTCTAATATTTTTATATGATGAGAAATTGCGGGTTGAGATAAATTTAAAATTGCTGTCAACTCGCATACACACATTTCTTTTTTTCCTATTAAGTTATAAATTAAAAATCTAACTTTATTTCCCAGTGCTTTAAAATAATTAACTTTTTCATTAAAATTTCTTTTAGATAATATTTCATCTTTATTTCTTTCTAAATCTTCAATATATTCATAAATATCCCTATCTACTCCAAAGCATTTAATTAAACTTTCTATTTCTTTTTTGTTCTTTAGATCCATATTTAAATATCAAAATTGTTTTTTAAATGGTTAAAAGATATAGATTACATAAAAATTTTCTATTTCTATGTGCAATCTATTATTTTATTTTACCAAATCTCTTCATAAATCTATGATAATAATTTTTTTTATTTTTTTAATATTGTATTTTTCAGATATTATTTGTCATACAAAATTAAATAATTCAAAGAATTTTTCAAAATTCTGTACATATTTCTGAAATTGTTCTTTAATTAATTCATAATGAGTAAAATAACCTCTTTTTATACCTCTTATTATTTTCATGCGTTCAAGTATTTTTAAATGATGAGAAATTGAGGATTGTGCTTTATCTAGAATTGCTTCCAATTCACATACACAATAATCTTTATCATTTAACAACTGCACAATTTTAAAGCGGGTTTCATTTCCTAAAACATTGGAGAATCTCGTAAGATCTATTATACTTTTATTTTTATTTAATTTAATACCAATTTCTCTTAAGGTTTTAAAATAAGGTTCTATATCTTGATCTTGAAGATCAAAACATAGTTTCAGACTATTAATTATTTCAGCTTTTCTTTCGCTTTTAATTTGTATCACTTTCAAAATTTTACATATCGTATTCAATATTTATAATGAACAAATCTATAAAAATATATTTAAATTGAATTTAGTCAAAATAAATCGAATTATTTAAATTTAGATAATCATTTTCAAGTTATAATACATAATTAAAACAAAAAAAAATAAAAAATGAGTCAAAAAGAGAAAAAATTAGGTGTCTTCGAGAAGTTTCTTCCCATATGGATTGCCTTATGTATAGTGTTTGGAATTTTTCTTTCTCAGGTTGTCCCAGGTATAAGTGAGGTTATTGATGCTTTACAAATTGGTGGGATCTCAATACCTATTGGTATATGTTTATTTCTAATGATGTATCCTGCAATGTTGAATCTTCAAGCATCAGAATTGAAAAAATTGGGGAAAACCCCCAAACCGATTATACTAACTCTTTTTTCAAATTGGATTATTGCACCATTTGTTGGATTAGCGATGGCGCGAATATTTTTACAAGGAAATGAGCAATTAATAGTAGCAATTATACTTCTTTCAAGTTCACCTTGTACAGCTATGGTTTTAGTTTGGGGATGGCTCGCAAAGGGAAATCAAGAACAAAATGTGATTAATACTAGTCTAAATACGGTTACCATTATTTTCTTATACGTTCCAATGGTAACATTATTGACTGGGATTCAAAATATTCCCATTAATTGGGTTCTTCTACTAATATCTCTATTTTATTTCATTGGTCTTCCCTTAATATTAGGAATAATTACGAAAAAAATAATTATTGCAAGAAAAGGAGAAAGTTGGTTTTATGACACTTATGTCCCTCTAGTTGGAAAAATTTCTATAGTTGCTTTATTAACAACGTTAGTGGTATTATTTTCTCTAAATGGAAAAGCGTTAATAAATAATCCTAATCTATTATTACTTGTTTCCGTCCCACTCTTAGTGGGCTTTGTAATCGTATTGGGCTATAATATTCTAATAACTAAGATTTTTAAATTGAAATATCGGCAAGCAATAATTACAGTTATTATTGGGTCGTCCAGCCATTTCGAGATTGCAATTGCAACTGCTATAGCCTTATATGGGATTGGTTCAATAGCAGCTTTAGGAACTACAATGGGATTATTTTGGGAAGTTCCAGTAATGTTATCAATGGTGTATTTAGGAAGATACTTGGGTAAAATTGGTTTCTGGAAAGATTATAAAGAAGCAAATGAAGTCTATGGAAAACGTAATAAAGAATAATTCAATAGGAATTTAATATAAATTAAAATTTTTTTATTTATTAAAATCAACAGGGGGTGAGTAGAGTTAAAAAACTTAAAATTTAAAATATCTATTCCGATAAAAGGTCTACAAAGTGGAAAGTTATATGATATCAAGGCAAAGGATGATGCAAATTTTATTGAAGCTTTGGCATTAGTAGATAAAAAAGAGATGGAAAGTTTGAATAAACAAATATTTCCTCTCTATGAGGGATATATCCATAATTATCTTCAACTATTTGTAAATATAGAAGATGAGGTTATTTATGATGATGTCGGCTTATCTCCATATGCTCCTGACGAGGAAGGTCTTTATCGAAAATTCAACCCAATAAGGGAAAATATCCATTTCAATTTATATCCTGACACGATTATTGATTTACAACAAGATGTTGGATGTTGATGAGAAAAAGTGAAAAGTAGATTAGACTTTGGTAAATTTAAAACAATAATTCGCACAAAATATGGTAAAAATAATGAATATTTTGCACATTATTTCAAAAGTAAATAAATAAAAAAGGAATAATTAAAAAAATTGAATGAAATCTTTTAAAAAATGCTAGTGAAAGATGAACAATAGGATTGCGTCCTATATATTCCTAATTATTTTACAATTTTTAAAATCCATAAATTATTATAATTAGATGAAAGAAATTCAAAATAAATCTTTAATCTATATAATAGAGAATAGTAATGATGAAAATAAGAGGTATAAGTCATTAAAAGCATTACAAAATGATTTTAATTGTACAAATAGAGGTTTTACATTTTTAGAAAACCTTTTAATCTCAGATTTAAATCCAAAAATTCGTAAAAAAGCTGCAGAGGTTCTGGCAGAATATCATTTTCCAAAAGCACTACACCCGATTAAATGGGTATTACAAATTGATAATTCTCTAAACTGTGTAATAAAATATATAGAATTAATAAAAAATTATAATAAAACATTTCTTAATCTTTTTTTAATCAATGAAATCGAGCATTATGTAAGTAAGTATAAAAATTTTCAATCAAAACTAGCAAAATGTAAATTTTATAAAAATGATCTTAATGATTTGATTGAAATTTACTTGAATTATAAAGTTTTAAATAATTTAATAATAGTTTTTTCAAATCTAAATAACGAGAATAAAAATGTTATAATACAGGAAGGAAAAATAAAAAAGTTAGTGCTTACAAATTATAAAATAAAGAACATTAAAGATATTGAGGGATTAGATATGCTAAAACATTTAGAGAATTTAAACCTAAGCTTTAATGATATCTCTGAAATTAATGGGCTAAATGGTTTATTAAAATTGCGGAATTTAAACCTTTCTCATAATAAGATAACTAAAATTGAAAATCTTGAAAATCTTACTGAGTTAAGTTCACTAAATTTAGGATTCAATAAAATTGAGAAAATAACAGGTTTAACAAATAAAAAAAAATTAAAAAATCTAAACCTCTTGCACAATAAGATTATAGAATTCAATGGTTTAATCCCGCTTCAATCATTAGAAACTATTAATTTATCAAAAAATTTAATTTCTGAGATAAATGATTTAGATAATTTTATAAATTTGAAATATCTTGATTTAACCCTAAATAACATACCAGATATAAGTAAATATGATAAATATAAGAAAAAAATCAGCCTTATAATCTATGGAAATCCCTTTAATACCTATGATCCTGGTCTATAAAAAATTTTTTTATTAAAATCTATAATTCCTCGTATTTAATAATATAAATAATTTTAAAAACAAGGTTTAAATTTAGAATTAATATATTTTATTTATTTATAATCAAATAAAATCTATTTTAAAATGAATTCATTCAAAAAACGAGACTACTATGAGGTACTGGGTATAGGTCGAAATGCCACTAAAATCCAGATCAAATTAGCATATCGACGACTGGCAAAAAAGTATCATCCTGATAAGAATAAAAAAGATCTAAAAGCAAAAGAAAAATTTATTGAGATTCATGAAGCATATGAAATTTTAAATGATCCAGAACGAAGAGCACATTATGATCATTTAGGTTTCAGCAAGATATTTTTTGATAAAGAATCTAAATCAACTCATTCAAATACAGATTTTAAAGATTATGATTTTGGGAGCAATTTTGTAAATTATATTTCTAAATATTTTAAAGGAAAATAAATTTCTTATAGCAGTTTTTAGTTTTTGATTAATTATGTTATAATCCTTTTTTTTAAGAAAAAGTTTTAAAATTATATATTAATTTTCATCGAATTTATCAATGTCAAGACCTTGTTTCTTTAATACTTGAAGTACAGACTCAATTACCTTTCTTATATCCTCCTCTTTAATTTCGCTTAATTTAGGGAGATTTTTAAAAGTATTGAGATCATTTAAATTCATACGTTGCTTAGGGATGATATCTTGGACTGAAATAATCAAATCTGGTACAATACTAAGATGTTTATATATTGTACTTGCACAGGCTGTATTACATCCGATAATAATAAGAATAAAGGAATGTTTGAGATGATTTTTAGTAATTTCAACTAATTGTTGTTTTTCTAATAATACATTTTTAAGAAAAATAGTGGAGCATGTCATTGAGCTAATAGAAGCTATTTTACTTTTCTCTGCCAATCGTATTGCGACCTGTCGTGCTAATTCACCATGATATTCTGAACCTGAACATGTTATTAAGACAATGTTTTCTACCTGGATTTCCTTTTTACTCAAATTAAATCAAACCTTTTGCCTTCAATATTTCTGGTAGCTTTTTCTTCAGAGCAAATGAAGTCGTAACGATTTCATTTCCATCAATAACTATACTATTACCATGCAAATTCAATCTTCTTGCTTCTTCAGAATCTAAATTTTTTGTATCGAATGATATATACTTATTATAGGGTGTAATTACCTGAAAAACGAGATTCATAAATCTTTCCCATTGGCAAGCGCATACATTTAAAGGTACATAAATTTCTACTTTAAGTTTATTTTCCTTTTGAACTTCACTTTCTTGTTGACTCATTTTAACACCTTCATTTTATATTTTTTGCTGGAGTTCTACAATTTTTTTAAATTTTTCATTTCTTTTAATTAAATTATCTACTATTGCCAATAACTTGAAAATTTGGGTATCTTTTACTTTAAACAATTTTTTATTTCCTTCCCTTCTACTTTCAAGGATATCCGCTTCAGTAAGAGTTTTTAAATGTCTAGATAATGTAGATTGAGTTTTATCAAACACTTTTTCAATGTCGCAAACACAAATCTCATTTCCATGCCTTAGAAACTCTAAAAGTTTTAATCTAGTTTCATCGGAGAGAGCTCTTAATAAATCCAATCTTAAATTTTCAAGTTTCATATTTTTTTATGCATTTATGCGTATTAATACATATACTTATAAACGAATTTTCTATTTAAATCTTGTGTTAATAGTAATTAAACTAAATTAAAATTGAGATAATAAGTTCAAGATTAATAGATGGTGCTAATAAATTGAACAATACAAAAAAAGAAATTGGATTCATTATGTGTGTTTGTACTGGAAAATGCCCTGGATTTGCTAAAATGGATATATGGGATTTTATTAATCGTATAAGAATTGAACTTCCTGTAGAATATGGATTTATTCATCCTCAATTGTGTGAAGAAGATGGCGATAGATTTTTAGATGATTATTTAAGTTCTGGTCGAAAATATATGGTGGCAGGATGTGCTCCAAACATGCAATATAAGTTATTTAGAGACGCTTTTAAGAAAGCAGGATTAGATATAAAAACAGATTTAATTCCCTTGGATATTCGCGAAATGACTACAGATGAAGCTGTTAATTTAGTTGAAAAGAGCCTGGAGAAATTAGAGGAGGATATTAAAAATGAGTAAGAGTTATGATGCTGAAAAAGAAACGTTTATGGGAGTTCCAAGAAAAAAGATTCCCTGGTGGCCTATAATAGATTATGATAAATGCAACTTTTGCATGGAATGTGATAAATTTTGCCCACATAATGTATATGCAAAGAATAATGATGAAAAACAACAGCTAATAGTTAAAAATCCATACAATTGTGTAGTATTTTGTCGTGCGTGCGCTAAGACTTGCGCTCCTGATGCTTTATCATTCCCAGATAAGCGGGAAACGACTAATCTAATAAAGAAGCTTAGAAGTGAAAATAAGTAGATGTGATGCATAATGGATAAACAGTTATGTGTTTTACCTTGCAACGGTCTAGATAAATCACTAGGGGTAATTGCGAGAGCAGTAGCACTTAATCTAATTGAAAAAAAACTTGATTTTAATTTAATTTGTCCAGTTTTGCTGAATACGGGCGATGAGAAATATGAATCTAATTTAAGAGAATCTAGAACTATTGTAATCGATGGTTGTATGACTAGATGTGCTACAAAACTAATCGAAGAACGAAATCAAAAAATTTACAAACGAATATTTATCCCCGATATGTCAAAAAAATTAAAAATAAAACCTGGGACGAGTTTAAAATTGAGTGAAAATGCCAAGAAATTAGCTGAAATGATTGCTAAGGGGTTTTTAGAAGAACTAAAAGTAAGCGAAAAAGAAGATATAGTTATCGTAGCTAAGACAGAAAGGATGGATTTTTTTGATATTACTGTGGACAAATTCTATTTTCAAGTTCCTAAAGAGGGATATTTCTTCAATGAAAACGATTGTTGGATCAAACCAGATAGTAATAGAGCTCTAATTGGTATTACAGATTATCTGCAGAATCAGTCAAGTGATATAATGTTTGTAGAATTACCCGAAATTGGTCAAGAAATTGAACAATTCGATGATGTTGGTTCTTTTGAATCTGTTAAAACAGTATTGCAATTAATATCTCCTGGTTCAGGAAAAATTGTTGCTGTCAATAAAGCGTTAGAAGAACATCCTGAATGGATGAATCAGGATTGTTATCAGCAAGGATGGTTTGCAGAATTAGAGTTAAAAGATTTTGAGGAGGATAAAGAATTACTTATGGATGGTCCAGAATATTTTGAATATATGAAAGAAAAAATATTAAACGAAAAGGAATTATTAGATAAAGAAAAAGAGGATTAAGATGAATGAAAAGAAAGTTTATATTGTTCCGTGTAGCGGAATTGGAAAAGTTTTTGGAAGCATTGGTAGAAAAACAGCATATATAGTCGTTAACGAATTAGCGAAGGATAAGACCACTTTAGAATGCTTACCTTTAATAGTAAATGGTAAAAAGGAAGTCATTGAGGCAATAAAGGAAAATAAAGTAATCGCCTTAGATGGCTGCCCCTTAAAATGTTCTTATAATGATTTAATGGAAGCTGTTGGAAAAGTAGATGCTCAGTTTTTGACTACTGATATTGTAAAGGAAAATAAAGATTTAAAACCAGAACCTTCAATTATTCCAGTTGGAGAAAATACTAAGCAATTGTCGATAAAATTAGCAGAAAAGGTGGCTGCTGAAGTTGATAAATTATTAGAAGAAAACATGGAGAGGGACGATTAAATGAAAAAAAAGGTTGGAATTATTGCTTGTAGTGGTGAAAAATTAGTTGGAGGCACTTTAAGTCGCGCAGCTGCGAGAATAGTTGTTGAAAAATTACGACCAAATAATACGATTATTTTATGTCAACCCTTATTTATGGCAGGTGGGTTAGAAAGGCATGGTGGGCAACAGGAGAGGGACTTTGCAAAAAATCATCCAACGATAACAATAGAAGGATGTGAAGAGGAATGTGCTAAAATTGCTGTTGATAAGTATAGTGGTAAGCCTGCAGCAACCATATATATTCAAGAGATTGCGGAAACATATCCTGAACTAAAGCCAAAATCCCGTGAAGATTTAGGAGAGGATGGTATGAAACTTGCTGAAATAATTGCTGAAGAAATAGCGAAAAAAGTGGATGAATTATTTCAAAGTAAATAATAATGAATTGATAAAAATTAAAATTTTTTAGAGTATTTAAATGGAAAGGGATAAAAGTAAAATTAAGATTGGAATTGTATCTGATGGAAAATATGGTGAAAGAGCTTTTGAAAACACTAAAAAGCATTTTGATGTAGAATGGATATTAGTCCCAGATATCCCTCCAACAGTTATGTTAGATGATGACCTTTACTTTGATATCCCGGAGTGCGAGCTTTATTTATCATATGTTCGGCATCCAGATATCATTTTGGAACTAGCTGGACTCCAAAAACCATTAATCTTAGGCATAACACCTGGTCTTGGTTTATTAAAGCAAGCTAGAAATATTAATCCTAAAGTAGTTGGTCCTCGAACCATGTGTTCTTTAGAACCGTATACAGGAATTCCAGAGATTGATACTTTCGCAAAATATTTTGGAAAACCTCTTTTTGAATTAAATTTAGACAAGGAGACGAAAATTTTAAATGTAACGGTTTTAAGATCATCCCCATGCGGCTCCTCAGCTGTGGGAGCAAATTTCATGTTAAATAAAAAGTTAAGTAAAAAAATTTTTCAGGATTATGCTTTAATAGTATGTCATGAATGTAGAGCTCCTCGTTTTGGTCATACTTGCGATAAAGAAGTATCAGGAATCATTCACATTCTTTCCTTTATAAATTGTATTGATCCTGAAAAAAGATCCATGTTCAATAATGAGTTGCAAGAATTTATTAAAAATTTGAATCAAGAATACAAAAATAAAACTGAAATGAAAATATTGTGAAATAAAGTGAGAGAAGGATTACAGATTTTATATGATTATTTATTAATCAATTATCCAAAATAAAAAGTCGAGAAACTTATTCAGGGCATTTCGAATCCTACTCGATACAGTTGGATCGTGGAGGAAATAAAAGACTGTCTAAAAAAATTGAAAACACACACAAATCTAAATTTACCTTCTAATTTTCTGTTATTTTTATTTGAATTTTTTTTTCATCCTCATCATTTTAGGAACACCACCTGATTCTGAGAATCTCTTCGGCATCGTTATCCTATGTAATAAATAGTTTAAAGTGAATAATACTAAAATCCAGACAATTAAGATAACTAGACTTAGTTCGATTGGAATTAGATTGCTTTTATCAATATTATTTCTTAAAAGTTCAGTTAAAAATATAAGTGGTGATAAAAAATAGATGAAAGTTACGATAAGAGGGACTTTACTAAGAGGAATGAAAATTCCACTAATAAACAAAATAGGGAATTTTACTAAATTCACAGTGACCATTACATCGGACGTCATATCAGTGGGATTTGCTGATATTAAAAGCCCTAAGAGAGAGCCAAGTATTGCCATTAATGAAATTCTAATGAAGATCAGTATCATCGGCAGAGTAGAAGTTATCAATATGGGGAAGAGAATTAGAAAAATTGTCGTAATAATTGAGGTAACTATGACGGAATATAATGTGGATGCGATAAGGATGCAGAAAAGTATTTCATTTAAAGAAAGTGGAGCACTTAGTAGTCGTTCCAAGGATTTTTCACGTGTTTCTATGGGTAGTATTACAAGACTAACTGCTGTTGAGGTAAAAAACGATGTCATTGCGATGATACCAATATATATTTGATTTAGAACCAGATCTCTTCCAAGAATCCAAGATAGCACCATAAAAAAGGGAAACATTAATCCAAAGATTAAGACAGGTCCCTTTTTCACCTAGAGTGTTAGATTCTTTTTTGATAACATCCAAATGTTTCTTATACTGTTATATTTCATATTGCATCCCTCTTATTAGATTTTGAATCTTTTTCTATTAAATGAATAAATACATCTTCTAAGGCGGTTTCCTTATTTTACGTTGTACGTTAAAATATTTGGATGCTGAACAACCTAATCAATAACCAGCTTTATATTTTTAGCCTTTCTTACAAAAAGCCATATTGTAGATTTATCGACTAAAGATTAGAAGTCATATTATAAATAATAATAAAAAAAAAGTAAATTTAGCTTATTTTTTATATGTTGATAATACTATCATTTGCTAAAACGATATCAATGAGTTCTCCATAATCCTTCAATTCTACATTATCGAAGACAACTTTATTTAATCCACGAATATTGACATCATCTTTACATGCAATTACTTTTATCCCTTGATTTAGCGCGTCTGATGTTTCTTTCACGGTTTTATTAGCTAAATAAACTGCATTTTGTAGTAAACATATGGTTTTATCATCTTCTTTATTCTCTAAAACAAGCTCCAATCCTGTTTTATCTTGACTAGTTATAAAATAAACTATTTTTTTCCCCATTTTTTTTCCCTCTTAAAATGTAATTGCTAAATCACAATCTGCGAGTATTTTTAGAACCTCATCGTGTTCTTTTACACTCACATCTTCAATCAAATCGTCTGTAGAGAGAGCTCGGTCATCAAGAGATTTTTTATCGATAATTATATCTAAGTCAATACTTTTTAGAAAATCCATATGTGGTTGATACATAGTTTTATCAACGTCTTTTATAAAAGCAAATACCGCATCATTAATTACTAACGTTATTGGCTCAAAATCACCACTAACAGCGACAGACATTCTTAACCCTTCAACAGGATATAAAGTTCCATGAGGTGGTTGCTTTAAAATTATAATTACATTTTTTTCTTCCGACATTTATTTTTCACCTTTTAAGAAACCACAATTAATTTATCAGTAAGCTCAATTATCTTAGCTAAGTCAGGGGTTCCCGCTCGTTTAATATCCGCATCACCACATTCTTTTCTATCTAAGCAATTCTTCATGGTACCTCTTACAAGTAAGCATAAATTACACAACCTTACTACGGCGCCTTTATCGAGGATTTCTCTAAAGCCCTCTTCGATATTATAAATGCCTTCTATTTTTTTCTGATTACGCAAAACTGCATTCACCGCATCCATATAGCAAAAAATCCGAACATCATGACCTTTATCTAAAGCAGCATTAGCTAGTTTACACACAGTTTCAGCTGCTTGAGTTTGATATGGCCCAGAAAAAAATAAGATACCTAATTTTGCCATCTGATTTCATCTCTTATATTATTTCCGCATAAAAAGTAAATAAGCCATCAACCAACAACCTAGGATAATGAATGCACCAGATAATAGGCTTCCGAGAGAAAGCTGTGGAAAACCGCTTAAAATGTTACCTATATTGCATCCCATAGCTATGATTGCTCCAATTCCCATCGCTAATCCACCAATAAATTGAATCAAGATAGTTTTTGCCTGTTTAGGGGTTCTCAACTTGAATTCTTTTGCAATAATCGCACTAATAAAAGCACCAATAACAATCCCTATTACTAACCATGTTTCCCAACCTAATGCTGAATTAACACCTGTATTCCAGAATTTATTCCAGCCGACCCAACCACCTGTAATCCCTAAAGGATAATTTCGACCAGCTGCCGCTGAAGTCACATAAGCAAACAATGCTATTATTCCTATTGCAACTGCAGTTACAGCCCAATGCCATCCTTGTTTGAAAGTTTTTTGCCCAAAATTGGAAAAATCAAGCATGGGTTTATTTTCTCTTTTTTTTGCTCGTAATTCACGCCATATCCAAAAATAAGCAATTAAAGCAATTCCTGCTATACCAATGATTAACATAAATATTGGTGTGAGATCTCCAAAAAGTGTAAGTGCAGTGTTATCTGAGTAGGTAATTTTTGTACTATCTTGTAATTCTTTAGCTATGGGGTTAAGTGCTCCAACTTTCGTAAAATAAGCACCACCTGCAAACCCTAATAAAGCAACTAGTGAACCCATCATACCTTCTCCTACTCGATATGTAGTTCCACTTGCGCATCCAGCGGCTAAGACCATTCCGACTCCGAAAATTAACCCTCCGATAATGTTAGCACCCCATGCAAAATGCTTAGGATTTAAGGTAATTATGTCCGCAAATGACATTATTGCAAAACCTAACATTGACACAAGTATTGCTAGTGCTACTGATTTTGCTAATTTGTACTCTTTTA
This sequence comes from Promethearchaeota archaeon, assembly GCA_030603385.1. Classification (GTDB taxonomy): domain Archaea; phylum Asgardarchaeota; class Lokiarchaeia; order Sigyniarchaeales; family SOKP01; genus Loki-b32. The sequence continues at coordinate 111,926 of JAUVXW010000005.1, forward strand.
ATAATATAATATCTCTAAAAGCAGAATTCATGCAAAACCTTCCTCGCTGTAATACAAATCCAAAAATAATTCCTAAAATTAATCCAGGAATTAACGCATACTCTATATCTATTGCCATTTTTTCTTTTCACCTATTTTATTTTAACTAATATTTTCCATTCAGAAGCTCCAACTTTGTCAGTTGAAAGAACTTCATTTCCCATTGATTTCATTGTTTCAGGAATTCTTTCTGCTGAAAGAGGATAATCTATCAAGATTTCTAGAACTTCTCCTGAATTCATTTTTTTAGCTTTCCTCTTACTTTTGACATCAGGGTAGGGACAAACCTCCCCTCTACAATCTAATGTTTCTGTAACATCAACCATTTTTTTTCACTTTTTTATACTTTTTTATCAATTTTTAGTTACAATTTGTAAATTGATAAAATAAACAATATTAAGAAATTTATAAAGATTTCTTAATATTGAGTATGGTGGTAAAAGTAGCGTATATATCTAGTAATATATCTTTTTTAAATCTTTACATTTCTTAATGTATTCGTATAAATTCACTTACAAAATGTAACATCATAATCAAAATTTTGAATATAAGGGATCCATTAATAAATTATATTACAATTTGTAACTTAAATAAAAAGAAATTCTTATGGAAAAATGGATGAAATTAAGCAATTTAAAAAAATTTTAAAGCTAGATAAAATGAACATTGAAATTTTCAAGTCTTTAACTGAAGATGGAAAGATAAATTATTCAAGAATCGGAAAAAAATTTGGTGTATCTCATGTTGCTATAAAAAACCGGTATGAAAACCTAATAAAAAAAAATATTATTAAACCAAGCCTGTTAGTTAATTTTTCAAAGTTAGATTTCAAATTAGCAATTTTATTATTAGAATTAGAAACTGAGAGTCATGACAAAATAAAAGATACCTATTCTAAATGTCCCAGAGTTTTATTCTCTTTTAATTTAATAGGTGAATATAATCATCTTTTAGTATTTTTTGCTGAAAATTTAGGAACTATAGAAACAATTTTTAATTCCTGTATGCTATATAATTTGAAGGGTGTGAGAAAGTCGAATATCCTAATATTTGGAAGTTTAAAAGAGGATCTCTTTTTACCTTTAAATTTATCTCAACTTGCCCAACAAAATGAAAATACTCCATGTGGAACTTGTTGCAAGTTTTGTAAATCTTTTATTCAAGGTCAATGCATTGGTTGTCCAGCATCAAAATATTACAAGGGACCATTAAAAATAATCTAATTCAGATAAAAAATTGTTTATTTAAACAAAAAAATTAAACCTTTAGGATTAAAACCTATATATTTTTTGTTAGGTAAAGCTGTTTTTACTTTTTTGTTAAACGTTTTTATTTTTTAATCTTTTTTTCTTTACTGCTCGAATCTTATACAATTCAACATATAAATGACGACCCATTATCTTCCTATATTTACATTTCACTACTCCTTTTTGTATTAAATCATCAGGTATGCTTTCTTTTGTAATTATTCCCTTATTATCATCTTTTTTATGAACATATTCATAAATCCATAAAGGAATCTTTTTTGCAGTTCCATACCCTAATTTATCATATACTAAATCGATAAATTCCTTTCTATCTGTACCTTGAATTTCACACGAGGCATTGACAAGTTTATTAATCGCTAATTGCCCTGGTTGAAATTTATTATATATTTTTTTTACTTCAACATTGTAATTTTTGACAGATGGAGAGTTATTGCATTGTTCAACAATAGCATCCCTCAGTATATTAGTAAATTTTTTGCTTAATTTTAATACTCTATAAACTTTTACGACTCGAGAATTACTATCCACTAACACTAATTTCAGCTTTTTTGGATAATTTTTCTGTAAATTTATTTGATTCTTATTGTGTTCTATTTCTTGATAGAGACAATTTGAATATGTAACATCACTCCAATCCAAATTTCCGATTTTAAATACAAGAAAAATTACATGTGGTCTTACAATAAGTTTAAGTATTATTTTCCCTGATTTATATGCTTTAATTTCTTGTTTTGTTGGATATTTCATACCAACAATTAGATTACTATTCATGTAATCTAATTCTATAAAATTTTTATACCAAGGAAGGTTCCTATGAATTTCTTCAATTGAATTATCCTCTATTATCCATCACTTTCTAGGCTCTATATTAAATGAGTAATATTCATTTAAATAATGGCAAATCTGATGCTTTTTAGCTTAGAATATTATACTCATTTATAATGTTACAAAATGTAACTTAAATGCTTAATATTCTTACAAATTAATAAAATATAAATTTAGATTTAAATTAAATATTTTTATATAATACTAATTACAAATATGGTTTTGTAGTTATGAATGTGTCCTTTTCAAATAAAGCAAAGGAATATACTAAAAAAAAAAGAATTATCAATCTTTTAGTAAAAATTTCATTTTTTACACAAGGTTGCATTCATATTTATGAACCCAAATTGGAACCAATTCCAAATGATAAATTAGGAAATTTTCAGAAAAATAAAAGACTTGTAGTTAATGGAATTAATATATATTTCTCAGATCAGTATATAGAGACATATAACACCCAAAAAGAGCTCTATATAGATTTACAGAAATTCCCAAAACAAAAACTTATATTGAAAAATCTCGAGCCAATTATAATTCAGACATGCAAATTGGATAAATAAATAAGAACAATTAAAAACCCATAAAATGTCAACAGAAGATAATAACTTGAATCAAAATACTGAAAATCATAGAAGAGTGCACTATAGGCTCGTCCGTTATAAAAAAGTACCAAAAAGTTATAAAAAATTTATAAATTTATCTATCGTGATTTTCCCTGTTAGTATAATACTTGTTTTTTTAATTTCAGGAGGAGTTTTTGAAAATATGTTTAATGAGGGGGAGCCTAATACCACCACGATCCCTGATAACCCTACTGAACCTCCCACGGAACCTTATCAGTCCGATATAACTTTAACAACAATTTATGGTCAAACAATTCGATTAGCAAATCATCAAGGCAAAGTAGTAATTATATTCTTTTTTGGCACTCACTGCCCTGGATGTCCAGAACAATCTAGTATTTTAGCAGATATAGATAATATTTTCACTAGTAATCAATTATATATAGTTCCAATTTGTCTTGATACGACTGCTGATACATCTAATAGTGAATTAGATGATTGGTTAGAAGGATATAATCCTAATTGGCCAATTATACGGGATAATGTTCAATATACCTATGCAAGTTATTTTAATATAGCATACAAGCCAACTGTGAAAATATTAGATAAAAACGGAAATATTGAAGCTACCATGGTGGGTCCAGCACAGGGTAGTTTCAATAATATTAAAACAGAAGTGGATGCCTTATTATAAAAATATAACTCTTAAATTTTAAAAATGATTGATCCTGGATTATTTTTCATCTCAATTGGTGGGGGAATATTGTCATTTTTAGCACCTTGTAATATTGGTACACTACCAACATTTATAGCATATATTCAAGGCCAAACAAATACAAGTAAAAAGGCAATATTCATGAGTTTGGCATTTTCGATTGGTTTTATTGCAGTATTTACTATTATTGCATCTCTATTTATTGTTATTTCGGGTTTTATACAATATATTTTTTGGATAAAAATGATATCTGGTATCGTTATAATGTTAATGGCATTTTATCTTTTCTTCAGCAAATTTAGTAAAAAAGATCTTCAAAATTACAAACCAACACAAATTGAGGAGAAAAATTTAAAGAATATTTATGGTATTAAACATGAAAAAAAAGAACATCAAGGAATTTTAGGTGCAATAATTCTTGGATTTTCTATGGGTTCACCTTGGATCGCCTGCATTACACCAATATACTTATCCATCGTTACCATTGCTATGAATCAAGAAACATTTATTTTAGGATTTTTATTATTTTCTTTTTACGCGTTAGGATTAATGATACCTTATATTCTTATAGGAGCCGCATTAGGAATAATTAACCAGCGCGTAATTGTTAAATTCATTAAAATCAGTTCATGGCTACAAATAATATTTGCGCTTATATTAATTTGGATAGGAGCTGAATTTTTTCTATCAGCATTTGGTATTGGGGGGTTGTTACCTTTTATTTGAGTTTTTAAGGTGTTCTTTTAAATATTAATGTTAACATAATTATTGCTTTTGTTTCTGGATTAACTATCGGTGCTATTCCATGTATTTTATTAATGGTTAGTGCTTTTAGTAGATTACTCGTTTAAATAGAAGAAAAATTAAAATTTATAGAAATCACTATGGGGTTAATCTCTGGTCTAATCTTTGCTGATACTCGAATCTCCACATTTTTTTTATTTTTCAGTCCTCTTTTAGATGAATTTTACTAATATAGGTATTTTTTTTCGTGTATTTTAATTTTTATAGGGATCTGGCAAATATTTGAGTATAAAAAAGAAAGAAGTACGATATTTGGAACTCCTAAAGGTAAAGAGCGTAATAAAAAACTTTATTAAAAAAATTCTGCATTATATGCTTTTCTAGTAGGAATCTTATATATTATTATCAAATTACCTTGTTTTGGAGGAGTTTATTTAGTGCCAATATATCAAATTAATACCAACGCCTCACTTTATGTATTTATCATTATTTTTTTAGTAGGTGTGTTTATTCCGATAATAACCATTCTTATTCTTCTTAAATTTATAGAACGTAATTAAGAATCTTAAATGGAAGAATAATAATTTTAGTTGCTTTTTATTTATTAATACTTGATGATTTAATTAATATATTCTTAATTTAAAAAATGAAGATCTATGTACAAGTTAAATAAACTTAAAAAGGATATCTGGTATGGAATTTCCAAAAAAGAAATACATTTAAAATACACAGATAATATGAAGAATTATGTATTTTATTGAACACCTAATTCAATTAATCAAAGAAAAAAGAAGCGTAATCTCCATGGGATTAGATCCTAGAATGGATAAGGAAGGTGAAATCCCCCAATATCTTATTAATGAAATAGATAATCCCGATAAAATAATTTTAGAATTTAATAAAACCTTAATTGATAATACTTATGAATTAATCCCTGTTATTAAACCTCAGATTGCCTTTTACGAAAAATATGAAGCTCTAAGTGCTTTAAAAGAAACAATTAAATATGCTCACAATAAAGACCTATTAGTAATACTTGATGCAAAACGAAATGACATCGGTTCTACTTCAAAGGCTTACGCCTATTCGATGTTTAAAATTTATGGTGCAGATGCATGTACAATAAATGCATATATAGGTATTGATGGAGTTCAACCTTTTCTTAATTATAAAGAAAAAGGAATATTTGTTCTTGTAAAGACATCAAACCCAAGTAGCTCTGATTTTCAAGATTTATTCAGTACTAAGATAATAGGTATATCTAATGATATTTCTGAATATAGATGTAGTGAGCAAATTCTAAAAAGAAACTATATCTTAATGACTCAATTGGTTCAAGATTGGGCATCTGGTCTAGCTAAATTTTCAGATTTTACTAATCTGGGGGCCGTTGTTGGTGCAACATACCCTATAGAATTGAAAAAGATTAGAGAAATTATAAAAAATTCATTTATATTAATTCCTGGTTATGGTACCCAAGGAGCTCAAGCAAAAGACATTAAATACGGATTCTATGAAAATGGATTAGGAGGGATAGTTAATTCTTCACGAGGAATAATTTACGCTTATAATAAGAAAGAAAAATATACTCAACATGATTTTGGTAAGGCAGCTAAAGATGAGATTATTGAAATAAATAAGATAATCAACAGAGAAATCGGTATATAATGGAATATAGGGATTTTACATAACATTCCCAATATTGCTAAATATTAAAACATTGGCTCCAATAATTGGACCCAAAATTAATAATGTTAATATGAATGAACGTGCTAACCCTGGTTTATGAATAATATTTATAAGATTTAGAACTAAAAAAGTGGAAAAAATAACGGATAATCCTATTAACCCTCCATCAGTTTCATAATAACAATCATCCCCCATACATTCCATCTCAAATAAAAACATATCGAGAAGCATGGGAGTGCTTACGAATAAGGTTACCCCATATAGGATAAGGTAACTTATAGCAACCCATTTAAAATTGGTTTTCGATTCAGCTTTAGTAATAGCTAAACCAATCTTTAGAATAATAATACCGCCAAATATCATAATAGCAGCGATAATGAAAGGTCCAAATTTCTCCATTTCCGTTAAATTATCTTGAAAAAACATAAATATCAATTATTGATTAAATGTATTTGTAGATTTTAACAACTAAATTTATTTTTAAAATGATTTTTAACTCATAATATTATAAAAGATATAAGAAACATTTTTGATTTAAATTTATTTAATTAAAATAGAATATTTACATTTTCAATAAATATATTATATTATAATGGAGGCAATTACAAAAATAGAAAGGTAAGATATGCAATGGTAGAGACAAAAAGTGATACTATTCAAAAAGACGATGACATTCCAAGGATTGCTGTGTTTATATGCCAATGAGGTTTAAATATAGCAGAAATAATTGACACAAAAAAATTAGGAGAATTCACAAAAACTCTTCCGAATGTAGTTGAGGCTATAGACTATATAAGTTTGTGAACTGAGCCTGGAGCAGAGTTTATAAAGGAAAAAATGATTGAAACCAACGCAAATAGACTAGTGGTTGTTTCATGTACTCCAAAAACCCACGAACCCGTCTTTAAAAGCGTATTGGAATCAATGAATATAGATCCATCTTATTTGGAATTTGCTAACATACGTGAGCATTCTAGCTTTGTGCATAGGCAAGATAAAATAGGTGCCCAGAAAGTTGCTGAAGACGCTACTCGATCTGCTGTCGCAAGAGCTGCAGTCTTAGAGAAGATCTTAATTAAAGAAGTTGATATAACAAAAAAAGCTCTTATAATTGGTGGAGGAGTTGCGGGATTATCTGCGGGAATCGATTTAGCTGAAGAAGGATTCGAAGTATATTTAGTAGAGAAAAAACCTACAATAGGTGGCAAAATGGCACAATTAGATCGTACTTTTCCTACAGATGATTGTAGTATATGAATATTAGGTCCTGTTATGCTTCAAGCTGCGAGGACTCCAGGGCTGAATCTATATACATATAGTGAAGTAGAGGATGTACAAGGATTTGTCGGGAATTTTACTGTAAAAGTTCGTAAGAGAGCACGATATGTAAATAATGACTGTAATGGTTGTGGAGCATGTTGGGAGGTATGTCCTGCTTATGGATACAATGAATTTAATGAAGGATTAGATTCAAGAAAAGCTATATATTCGGCATTTGCACAAGCAGTTCCTTCACTAGCTCAAATTGATATGGATAGGTGTATAAAATGTGAGCTTTGTAAGGCTGCGTGTGAAGTAGATGCGATTGATTTTGATCAAAAAGATGAAATAATAGAAATAAACGTAGGATCGATTGCTGTTGCTACTGGTTGGGACGAATTTGAGCCACCAACTGGATATTTAGGTTATAATAAATATCCAAATGTAATTACACAATTAAAACTTGAGAGAATACTTGCACCAAATGGCCCCACTCTTGGACACCTTGTACGGCCATCAGATGGGAAAGAACCAAAAAAAATTCTATTTATTCAATGCGTAGGATCTAGAGATTTAAATATGAATACCTACTGTAGCTCTGGTGTTTGTTGTATGATCTCAATAAAGAATAGCAAATTGATTAAACAACATTCCCCTGATGCTAATATTACTGTAGCTTATATGGATATGAGAGCAGCAGGCAAAGATTACGAAGAATATTTTACACTTTCACGAAAAGAAGGTATAAAATACATTAGAACGAATGTTAGCAGGATAAAAGAAGATCCAAAAACCCATAATCTTAAAATTGTCATGCAAAATACATTAAGCTCAGGGGGGTTAAAGGAACTAGAATTTGACATGGTTGTACTCTCAGCAGCAATGGTGCCCGCAAAAGGAGTAGAAAGTATTCAAAAACTATTAAAACTTGAGATGAGCCAAGATGGTTTTTTTAAAGAATTCCATGCGAGATTAAATCCTATTGACACAAAAATACCGGGTATAGTCCTTTCAGGGGCGAGTCAAGGTCCAAAATCGATTGTTGAGTCTATTGCCCATGGACGAGCAGCAGCATCTTCATTAGCTCGACTTATGGGTAAAGATAAATATCGAATACTTTTAATCCGAGCGGCTGTAGAAGACAAGGATAAATGCGCAAAATGCGGGTTATGTGAATTAAATTGTCCGTATAATGCCATAACTATAAACGATGATGGTGCTGAAGTAAATGAGATACTATGCAGAGGTTGTGGGACTTGTTTGGCTAATTGCCCTTCAGAAGCAATTACCTTGAGATACTATAGAGAACCTCATTATGAAAAACAAATCGACGCAATTTTGGAGGAGATTTAGAGGGGTGGATGAAATGGCTAGTGAGTCAAATAATGATATTAAAATTTTAGCTTTTCTCTGTTGGAAATGAGGTTATGGAGCAGGAGATATGGCTGGAACAATTCGTGCTCAATATCCTGCAACATTAAGACCTGTCAGAATAAATTGTACGGGAAGAGTAACACCCTCTCTGATGATGAGAGCGATAGGGAAGGGAGCTGATGGTGTAGTCGTGGGTGCTTGATATCCTGGAGAATGTGATTATGAAACAGGTAATTTAGTTGCTGAGAGAAACGTACAATATGTAAAAGAAATTTTAAAAACAACAGGTATCTCTCCAGAGAGAGTACAAATGTTTCATTGCAGTGCTGCTGAAGGACAAAAATTTCAAATTGAAGCTACAAGAATTTCAGAAGTAATTAAAAATTTAGGCAATAATCCCATTAAGGATTCAAAAAAATCTAACATTAAATCTAATGATCCAGTAGTTAAGAAAAAGAAAAATTAAACCGATTGAATGAATCTTATGAGAAAATATTAGTCATATGATGACAGACCATATTGTAATGGTTTCGGCTAATAATAATTTTTAATAAAGTTAATATCAATTAATTTGTACTCATTTTTTCATAATTATAATCTTATTAAAATTTCCTTTAAGAAATTTCATTTAAGAGTTAAGTAAAAAGAAATTCAATAATAATTTTTATTTAAAACATTAACCAATCCAAAAAATACTCATTCATAAAGAAAAAAAAAAAATTGTTTTTAATTTAATAATAAAAAATCGTTAATTATCTATTCTTTGCCAATAAATTTATCAACAGCAAATGCTCCAATGCCAATAATCCCAGCGATAATAATGAAGATGCCTCCGATGGGTATTGCATCCTCTGTTGCTTCCAAAACAAGGGCTAAGATTGGAAAGATTAACATAGCAATTCCAGATAGTATATAGATTAACCAATCCCACTTCCATTCCATACCTTTCCATGTACTAATACCTATTAAAAATAGGGCTGCAATTGACATACATGTTAAACCAAATGTCCATAATTTTAATCCATCTCCAGCCCAAGCATCTACAGGATCACCCGCATATTGTACGTAGCCATTAAGCCATCCGTAAACATCAATACCAAATGACTCGACATAACCCCATGGGACTAGTATTCCAATAAGAGCTAAAATTGCGGCTATTAAGGCATAAAGCCAAGCGTCTTTCTTAAAATCTACCATTTTTTTTTCACACTCTTTATTTAAATTATAATTGATTTTCGTAAATTATTTTGTTAATTTCTTCTTTCTTCTCAAAATATTTAAATTTTATCTAAAAAACTCCTTTATTAATTTTTCAAAATAAAATATAATAAAAGAAATCTATTCAATAAAATAATTGAATCCTTGATCTTAGCATAAATTGGTAATGATTTTAAATTGGTTTATCCAAACTTATGAATTTCTATAAAAAGATATACGAAATTTGAATATTTTCCACTTTTTTATGAGCATATTAAGGTTTTAATAAGGAGCTAATAATAACAAAATGTAATATTAATAAAAGCAGATTATAATAAATCATATCGTTACTCTAATAACAAAATGAGAATTAATTACTCAAATATTTTCTAATTTTAAATAAAAATTTATCATAAATCACCATCTTGTTCAGAACTTTTTAGGATTTGAATCCTATTCATAATCTAATTAAAAGTAACTAGATGTTTTTATACTTGTTCTCCCCTTATTTTAATCAAATTTCAATTTAATTGAAATTGGTATATAATCTCTAAAAAAAATAAAGTGGTTATTTATGGGAGAAACTGATAAATTAGTTCGGTTTGATGAAGAAACCTCACCATCTAAATTCATTGCACTCATCGGAGTTCTATTTATGATTTTCGAAGCTATTGCTTTTTTTTATTCCTCAGACCCTGAATCAATTTTCATACTATATGGTATTTTTGAAATATTATTCGCTGCGGTGATCTTTTTATCACTAAGTCTTATTGGTTTGTGGAAAATAAAAATACCATACTTTTGGTGGCTTTTACTTGTTTTCGGTTTACTATTAGTAATCTTTGACGTTTTTGCTGCGGATAAGGGTTTTGTATTCCGTTTTTTATTCATATTTGATTTTAACTATTTTCCTGCAATCCTAATTCTATTCGCAGGTCTATATGAATTGCTTCAACAGAAAAAGGAATGGAAAGCTTCAATGATTCTAACTCTTGTTGGTGCTGGTTTTGCTATATACGACTGTATTTTAGTATTCAGTTATTATGGAGACCCCAACTGGGGCGATAAAGATGGACAATTCTTTACATTTGCATTTTTTGGATTAATAGCCGTAATAATTTTATTACTAACAATTCAAGATTGGGTTGATATTAAAATACCTTTTACATGGTGGGGACTTTTTGCGGTTGGATTTATCATATTAGCTATGGTATCCCCGCTTGCGAATGTATATGGACAAAGTGAAGATTTTGCTGCAGCTGGTTTTGGTGGTGTAATTCTTTTAATCGCGTTTATATTGCATTCAAAGGATTATTAAATTTATAACTAAATTTTTTTTTTTTTAAATCGTCTAATTCTTTGCTTAATTTTTAATTTTAAAATTAATTAATAGAAATAATATCATTTATCTTAGTGAGATTAAAATGGTCAAAGACATCGAAAAACAATTCAAAAAAGCTGAGAAACTCTATAAAGCTATGCAGTATAAAAGAGCAGCAAAACTATATGATTCTGTAGGGGATTCTTATTTAACTCTAGGCAATTTTGAACTTGCTAGAGATTGTTATTTTGATGCTGCGAAATGTTGTATGAACGAGGATAAATATTTAATTGGAATAGATTTCTTAAGAAAAGCGGGAAATGCATCACTAATTCATAATCAGGTTTTAGAGGCCAATCAATTCTTTAGAGAAGCCGTAAAATACATCCCTAATTTAAGAAGTACTTCGGATCGAAATCATTACTTCATTTTATTCTCATGCTTATCATACCTATGTTTTTTCGTTAAAGGAGAACAAGAGGAAGGTCTAAAATTAGTTAAAAAAATAAAAAATTATGTCGATGATACTTATTTTAAAGAAAATCCATTAATTCGTCTTATTACAAATTTAACTATGGTAAGAAAAGAGAAAAATGAAAAATATGTTGAAAGAATCAAAAAAGATTTTACTAATTTAAAGTTTCGTGAAGCTGAAACCCATCTTGTAAAACAGGCATTAGTAATAGCAAAAACTTATACCTCATTAATTATCAATTTAAATTTCGATAAAGAAGTTTACACTACAAATGAACCAATTAATTTATCATTGAATATCGATACAGAACCTTTATTAGAAATTTCAAAACAAGATTTTTATAATTATGATTTGAAAGAATTAAAAATATCTAAAATTGGGATTACACTTTCTGATAATCTAACTTCTCCGAAAAACCCCGAACTTCCAATTTTGATAGAAGTAGGTCAAAAACGGCGGATTAACCTTTTGATAAAACCTCATTTTCAAATGGAAAATCCTTTTGTTGGGCCGATTTTGATAACAGCTGAATTGAATGAGAATTTAATTTTTATGTATGAAATCTCTCAACTTTTAAAGCCAAATTTAATATCTCCTCCCCCTTCACTAGAAATTTCCATAAAAAATTTAAGACCTCCCCTTATCGATCAAACTTTTCCACTTGAAATCCTAATTGAGAATAAAAGTCAGGGGGATGCGCTTAATCTTAATATAGACGTTGAATTTCCCGAACAAATCAAAGTAATGAGAGGTACGTTAAAGAAACAGATATACTCACTAAGATCAAACGAAAATATCAAATGGGAAATAAACCTTAAACCCACTGAAGCAGGAGATTATATAATTAAAGTTATCAGCAAGTTTAATGATCCTGATCAGAATCTTATTGAAGATACTAAAGAATTCCCATTATCTATAAAATTGTAGATAAATTACATTAATCAATTTCTTTATTTAAGGTAAGAAGCATAAGAAAAATTTAAAAAGATTATATTAATATTGGTTCTTTATGATTGTATGTTACTTTTTCACACTTGTCTTTCCCGATTATTATATCATCCTCTAATCTTATCCCCCATTCCCCTTTCCAATATAAACCCGGCTCACTTGTGTATACCATATTTTCTACAAGCTTTAATTCATCAGATACTTTCCAACTAACTCTAGGGCCGATATCATGCGCTTCAAAACCGAGTGAATGTCCAAAACCATGAAAGAATAATTTTTCATGGTCATAACCTTTTTCTGCTAAAAATTCACGACATTTTATAGCAGGAAGATTAGCTGGAGTATTATCAACAAAATATTTATTTGCAATTTCTTTCGATTCATAAAGAGCAATATAAGCTTTAAGAAAATCATCAGACGGCTTTTTACCAACCCAAAGAGTCCATGTTATATCAGAACACATTTGGTCGATTTGTAATCCTGTATCTATTAATAACACCCCTTCCTCAATTTTTTTCTCAGAAGTATTATGGTGAGGATCGGCTGAATGAGCCCCAGAACCTACGATTGCAGGAAATGATGGTCGACCTAATTTCATGTATCTACACTCTATTTCTGCTTTTACATCATTCTCACTCATTCCTCTTTTAATTAAATCTGGGAGTGTTTCCAATATTTCAAGAGTTGCTTTACAGACATTCCGTAGATCCTTTAACTCCTCTTGACTTTTTACACTTCTCAATCCATATATGATTGGTGCTGCTGAGAAAAATTCTGTTTGTGGGGCTAGTTCTTTGACAGAAAAATAATCACCTGCCCTGATATAATCCGCAAAAGGAGTCCCTTTTTCATTAAAAATATTTTCTCCAAAATTCAGTGCGATTCGAGGTTTGTTAATGATAGATTTTAATTTAGGTACTAATTCTTTTAATGAATTATATGATTCTACCTTTGATTTAATATTCATGCTTTCTAATGAGCGTTTGATCATTGGTGCTTCCATTTCAACAGCAAGAACTTTATGTTCACCATTTGCTGCTACATAAATGTAATGTCGAGCATGAGACCCTACTCCTAATAAAAAACGAGAATTTACATCGCTGTCCTCATTACAGATTATTAACCAACCATCTCCATTTAATTCACGTAATATTTCTTGTGCTCTTTCAAATTTATTCATATTACCAAACACTAAAATTTATTTTCTTAATTTTATCTAAATATTATCATACTTATTTTAATTTTGATTTTTCGTCCCTATTTAATCTATTTCTGGTACAATCTAATTATTAGGGCAATTTGTAAAGTATTTTAAACATTTATTGCAATGTTCATATCTCACACAAAGATTAGAATTGATACTAATTGGAAATGACGTATCATTCAACTGCTAATTGTCTTAAAGAATCTATTTAAATTATATTAACAAATTACTTTCTTGTAAGCTGCATTGCCGTCTGCTTTTTACCTATATTGTTTAGAATTCAAATTAATAATATAGGTTAATTTTTTAACTTCGCGAAGCAATCTTCACAAAAAAAAATCCTTCGGATTTTAGTAGCATCCCAAACCATATGACCTGACTTATGCTTCGTTTCACAACCCCAACACAGCTTAAATACTTTAGTATCAACAAAATATTCGTTTGTCGCATTAAAAGTATCGTCTTTTATTATTTCTTTATAACTTTTCAATTTGTATACATCTCAATTTTATAATGATTTTGAATAGTTATTCATTATTTATAAGCTATATAATAAGTATCTACATACCAATTTAAGTATTTTGAATATTTATTCAAAACAAAATCTCAAGCAATTCCAAAAGAAATTAAAACCCTACGCTTATTATTAGACAAATTCTTTTAATAAGTACATAATAATATAAAAGTTATTTAAAAATGAAATTATCAGTTAAAGAAATCAATTTTGAAACAGGAAATACTAAAAATATTGTTTTAAACATTAAAGATGCACAAGAATTAGGACAAAAAGCAGGAGAGCGTATATTTATCAAAAATCTGCATTCTAAAACTATAGAAGATAAATTTTGGACAGCTATTATACAAATAGATTATTCAAGCACAATAGTAAAATCCGGTGAAATTGGGATCTTCTTAGATATATTACGAGAAAAAAAGAGTTTGAAAAATAGCATTATGGTATCTGTGAAACCAGCTGATCCACCTGAATCTTTCAAATTTATTCAAAAGAAAATTAAAGGAAATAAGTTGAAAAGTGAGGAAATTAATGCTATTATCTCTGATGCAGTTTCAGGGTCATTATCTCGAATTGATCTAGCAGCGTTTATCACAGGAGTCTCTATTATCGGAATGGATAAAGAAGAGATGACAGCATTAACCTTAGCAGAAACTAAGAGTGGGGAGATATTTTATTTCGGGATGGATGTCTATGATAAGCACAGTACAGAAATTTACATTTAGTAAGTTTTGCTGATTGGTGGCGTCCCAGGGAATAAGGTTTCTCTTATTATTGTTCCAATTGTAGCAGCAGCGGGCCTAACTATTCCAAAATCTTCAACCAGAGCAATAACATCACCTTCAGGGACGGCAGATTCAATGGAAGTATTAGCACCAGTTGCATTTAACCCAAATGAACTAAATGAAATCGTGTCTAAAGAAAATGCATGCATAATTTGGGGTGGAGCGCTTGAAACCGCGCCAGCAGATAATATTTTAATCGAGATTGAACGACCTTTACATATGGATCCAGTAGGCCTTATGATTCCTTCAATACTCACTAAAAAACTTTCATTAGGTGTTAAAAAACTTGTTCTTGATATCCCTGTTGGAGAAGGCACTAAATTTCCAACTCCCGCTAATGGAAAACAATTTGCTTATTTATTTAAAGAAATTGCCGCTAATGTAGGAATTGAAGCAGAATGTGCATTAACATTAGCTCATCAACCAATTGGCCATGCTGTAGGACCAGCGATAGAAGCAAGGGAAGCTTTAAATTTACTAATGGATTATTCTGCTGGACCGAATTCTTTGGTAGAAAAATCTACTGATTTAGCCGGAATTATTCTTGAAATGAGTGGAAAAGCTCAGAAAGGTATGGGTCAAAGTCTAGCGAAAGATATTCTGCGTTCTGGTAAAGCTTATGAGAAAATGAAAAGAATTATTGATGCTCAAGGTGGTAATCCTGATATAAAATCTGATGAAATTGAGCTTGGACCATATATGAAAGAATTTTTTGCCGCAAAAGAAGGATATATAGTCGAAGTAAATAACTCAATAATAAATCAAATAGCAAAAACAGCTGGATGTCCTAGCTCGAAGAGTTCTGGTGTGGAAATAATAAAAAAACAAGGAGCAAAGGTAAAAGAGGGAGATATTGTTTTCAGGATTTATTCTCATAGCCAATCCAAACTAAGAAAAGCAGAAAAAATCTACAATTCTACTGGTGGCCCAATTCGTCTTGGAGGAATGATCATCGAACGTATTTAAATTTTTACAGACATTTCAGCAAAAGTTTATTTTAAAATTTAATTTTTCTAAAATAATTGTATGCCCCTAACCCCAAAAGCAATTTATAAGGATTTAGTAAATAAGGATCTAGATAAACCATTTGCGATAGAACTGTTGCTAACTCTTATAGATAATGCAGAAAATGTTGAAACACGTATAGAAAGCATTAAAATATTGAATAATATTCAAGTTGAAGATGATAAGACCTTTAAATTCTTAGAACATCTATTGATTTCCGATCTAAATGAAGAAGTAAGAAATCAAACAATTTTAGTCATAAAGAATCATTATTTAGATAGGGCTCTTGATCCTATGATATGGGCTCTTGAACATGAACGAACGCTAAAATGTTTGATTTCAATTATATTAACTATAGGTGAGATTGATACTGATGAAGCCAAATCTGTTTTAATTAAAAAATTAAAGAAACTCAATAAAAAGGAAGGCTACTATATTTTAAAACATCAATTCGCAAAAGATACCATAGGAAAAATTCCAAATACGGAACTTGCAGAAATTATAATAAATTACTATACTATTTCATTTTTAAAAAAAACCTTTGGTCATTTTAAATTTAAAAATAACGAATTCGGGCGGATCACTGAATTAGATTTATCCAATGTTGAAAGATATAATTCTGGTTTAAATAAATTAGAAAATTTTCTTGAATCAATCTTATCCCTAAAAGATCTTGAAAAATGTGATTTACGATTTAATCACCTAACAAAAGTTCCCGAGATTTTAAATAAATCAATTGAATATCTAGATTTAAGTTATAATAAATTAGTAAATCTACCTGATCTTCACAATTTCACAATACTTAAAAGTTTGAATTTAAAATCAAATAGATTGAGAAATCTTCCAGACCCCATAGGTTCACTTTTATCACTTGAGTATTTGAATCTAAGAAATAATATGCTAAAAACTCTCCCTGAATCAATAAGTTTTCTGTCTTCACTGAAAGTTTTAGATTTACATGGAAATAAATTAAACTCTATAACTGCAAATCTAAATAAATCAATAAGAGAATTAGAGTTAGGTTGGAATAATTTTGAGATAATTCCAAATGGTATAAAACTTCTATTATCATTGGAAAGGTTAGGATTAGGTGGTAATAAAATAATTAATTTACCAGATTGGATTGGAAGGTACAATTCACTTAAACAATTAGATCTATATGATAATCAACTAATTAAAGTTCCAGAATCACTAGGATCACTTGAATCTTTAGAAAGATTGAACTTAAGAAATAATCAATTAAATGAACTTCCTTCTTCATTATCCAATTTAAAATCACTTAAAAATTTAAACCTAAGTTGGAATAATTTTAAAATTCTCCCAGAATGGATTGGATCACTGCCTCTATTAGAAGAATTAAATCTGTGGGGTAATCTACTTGAGATTGTTCCTGAAACAATTGCTTCACTTTCCTCATTAAAAATATTGGATTTGAATTTCAATAAAATTGAGGAAATACCACCATTTTTAAAAGAATTAGAACAAGAAAAAGGGCTTATTATAAAAATTTAATCAAAATTGTTAAGGATTGAAATATATTGACTAAAGAAAGCATCATTGAAATAAAAATTAATGAAGAAAATTGCACTGGCTGCATTATATGCAAATTGTGGTGTTCTTACATTTATCATAACATTTTTAATCCCTCAAAAGCAAATTTAGAAATTGAAGAAAGGTATGGATTAACTCCTAAAATAGTTTTTCTAGAGACCTGTCATCATTGCGGACAATGTGTCCAACATTGTCTTTATGGGGCATTAGAATTAAAGGAGATTATTGAACAATGAAATGGAATGGATACACTGGAAATATTCTACATGTGAATTTAGCAGATAATAAGACTAAAATTACTAACCAAAAAATTAATGATGTTAAAAAGTTCATAGGCGGGTTTGGAGTAAACATTAAACTCGCAGCAGAATTAATTAAGCCTAATATCCCTCCATTTAGTTCTAAAAACTATATCATAATAGGAGCAGGACCATTAGTTGGTACAATTACCCCGGGTTCCTCTCGAACTGTAGGAATAAGTAAATTTCCAGCAACAGGAGCAATTGGATATTCATGTGGGAGCATGAGCTTTGGATTCCAGTTGAAAAATGCTGGGTTTGACCATATTATTATCTCAGGTAAAGCAGAAAAGCCATCTTATATATTGATTCAAAATGATCATGTTGATCTCCAAAATGCGCAAAAAATTTGGGGCATGGACATTATTGATTCTACAAACTTTTTACAAAAAAAGTATAAAGATTGTAGTGTAATCGCTATGGGACAGGCTGGAGAAAACCTTGTATATAATTCTTTAGCACTAATAGATAAAACATCAACATTTGGACGAGGAGGCCTTGGAGCAGTTATGGGATCTAAAAATCTTAAAGCAATTGTGGCACGAGGAACGCAAGGTGTTTCAATAGCGCATCCTAAGGAATTCAATAATTTATACTCAAAACTTTTTGAACGTATTCGAACATATCCCCAGAGAAAATCTTGGATTGATTTAGGAATGCTAAGAAGTTTACCCGTTGGGATGCTTTTAAAAGTTAAGGGTCAAAAAGAAAAAGCTCACCAATGTAGTGAATCTGAATATTTAAAAAAGTTGAAAAAACGTCGAATAGCTTGCCCCTCTTGCCCTATGGCAGATAAAGATATTCTTGAACTTAAAGATGGATGCTATTCCGGATTAATAAATTATACTTCTTCAGTTATAAACCCTCTCCTAATGTTTACACTTGAAGGATTAAAAAATATTAATGAAAATATTAAATTTTTTGACCTTATTAATCGGTATGGACTGGATGCATTAAATATTACAGGCTTATTTGAATTTTTAGATAGAATGTATAAAACAAAGATTTTAACAGAACAAAATACTGGGATAGATTGGAAAAATGAAATTAATAGTATGATTAAGCTAATTGAAATGATTGTTTTTCGGAAGGGGTTTGGAAACATTCTAGCAGATGGCTGGGAAAAATTGGGTGAAAACTATGAAAATATTATAGATAGAATGATTATAGTAAAAGGTCTAGATATAGTATTTGAACCTCGACTTATGAGGTTAGGAACGATGGAATTTGAACAAGTTGTAAATCCTAAAGGTGCACATGTTGCTTCTGGAGGGTCACCTACATATGCAGGTGCTGGAGTATCAACTGAAAAATTTAAAAACCATTTTGATCGAATGGGAATTCCAAAAGAAGCGATTAATAGAATATTTTCACCCTCAATAAAAGAAATGGTAATAAATGTTGGTAGAATAACAAAGTATTCAGAAGATTGGTATACCATTTTAAGTTCTTTAGGTATCTGTGCAAGGGCTCAAATAAACCGTTTCTGGAGTCTTGAATCAGCTACCAATTTTTATAATGCAATTACTGGAATTGGCCTGAATTCCGAAGAAATAAGGAAAGCTGCTGAACGTTCATGGAATTTACTTAAAATTTTAAATATGAGAGAAGGTTTCTCTCGAAATGATGATAAATTTCCTAAAGAATGGTTTAAACCTTTAAAATATGGGAAAAATTATTTCCCATTCAAGGATTTCTTTGGAGAAATAACAATTAACGAAGAAATTGCTAACCAATTGCTTGATGATTATTATGAAGAGCGTGGGTGGAATAGAATTGACGGAAATCCAACTGAAGAAAAGATAAAAGAACTAGATTTGGAAGTCTATATAAATAATTGAAGCATTAACAAAATAAAACCAGTAATTTAAAAAGCTAAAATCAATTTTTTTAAACTAATGGAATTAACACCTGATAAAATCTATAAAGACTTCTTAAAAAATAATTTAGATAAACCCTCTGCTACTAAATTATTATTTTCTTTAATTGAAAATAGTGAAAAAGAAAAAGTTAGGGCTGACTGTATTAAAGAGCTGGATCGTATTGAAGCTAAAGACGGTCAAACTTTTAAATTTTTAGAAAATTTACTTATTTCTGATTCTAGTGAATTAATTAGAAAATCTTCGGCGGTTACTTTAAGGAATAACTTTTTAGATAAAATTTTCGAACCAATGAAATGGGCTCTTATTCATGAGGAATCTCTTTCTTGTTTAAACACAATTTATTTAACTTTAATTAAGATTTTACATAATTTTGTTATTAATCCAGATCCTTTAGTAAAATCGACTTTATTAACAGAAGTTAAGAAGATTAGAAGGAAAGAGTTTAAATTGGGATTTGAAATTTTATGTGAAACTAAAGAAATAGATACTTTTACGAAAAAAGATCTAAGTGAAATACTCATCAACTATTTTACAATTATATTTTTAGAAAAATCTTACTGGAGATTAAAATTTAAGGTGGAAAATTGCACAATTATTGAATTAGATTTTATATTTAAAGGCTTAACGAGTTTACCTGAGGCGATTAAACATCTGACTCATTTGAGAACATTAATTCTGAGATATAATCAATTAACCCAACTCCCTGATTGGTTAGGATCTCTATTATCTCTTGAAGAATTAAATATTAATGTAAATAATTTGAATGAACTAACTAGTTCAATTGGAATGTTGAGTTCCCTTAGAGAATTGTTATTATGGAAGAATGAACTCACTTATCTTCCACATACAATTGGGAAATTATCATCTTTAGAAACCTTGAATTTAAGGCTAAATCAACTAAAAGTATTACCAGAAACTATAGGAAACCTATTTTCGTTGAAAGAATTAAACTTACATGATAATCAATTAATACATCTCCCAGAGTCATTTAAAGGACTTACCTCATTAGAAAAACTCAATTTAAGCTGGAATAACATTGGAATATTACCAGATTCTTTAGGATATCTTCCTTCACTTAAATTTTTAGATTTAGAAAGAAACGAGTTAGTTTATCTTCCAGAAAGCATTGGTTACCTTTCAACTTTAGAGTTTTTGAATTTAAGTGATAATAAACTAAGAAAGATCCCAGAGACTATTGGAAATCTTACTTCCCTTCACTATTTAAATTTATCAAGAAATGAGTTAGATTCCATTCCTGAATCAATAGGATCACTAAATTCATTAAAGGAATTATATTTAGGAGAAAATAATATTAGAGTGATTCCTAAAAACCTAAAACGTTTAGAACACAGCGAATTGAAAATTCATTTTTAAAAATGACTACCTTTACTTATTGGGTCTCGTACAATTCTCTAATTTCTTGTACTGTTGTGATGTCTTTTGGTCCTTTTTCAGGTCGCATACGTAAGTAAACAGGGAATCTCATAGAATAACCTAAAGTGACAAATCTTTCACTAATTGTAATCTCATCACCAGTTATCTCTATTACTACTTCTGGTTGAAGCCATATATCCGGTGTATCTTCACATATAACATTACTGGATCTTTTATCGACTATATATTTTTCCATATCATTAGTTAGAGATTCTGACAACTCATCAGTTAAACCTGAAAAAAAGCGAGTAAACGCAACAAATTTATCTGTTTCTGGGTCATAAACTGCACCTATATATGTCCCCAATACTCCTGTTCTTCGACCCTTTCCATAAAAGGCTCCTATTAAAACAACATCTACAGTATCTTTTAATTTCCCTCCTTCTAAACTTTTCAATTTAAGCCACTTATAGCCACGATTTCCTGCTTGATAAATCGAATCTTCTTTAATTGATTTAGCCATTATTCCTTCATTTCCTTCTTCTCCGGCTTTATTGAAGAATTCGAGTAATTCATCGATGGAATTTATCAATTCAGAATTAACTAACCTTAGTTCATCTCTTTCTTCAACGATTTCTTCAAGTTTTTTCCTACGTTCCGGAAACGATTTATCTACATATGATTCATTGCCAAATTTTAAAAGATCAAATACAAATAAACATACTGGAACTTCTTTTAAAATCTCTTCAACATCATATTTCCTTCTTCTTTGGCTTAATACTTGAAATGGAAGCATTTTTTCATAAACGTGATCCATCGCAACGACTTCTCCCTCAAAAATCACATTTTCTGCCATGATACTTTCTCTTACTGCCTGACAGACATCAGGATATTGTTGCGAAATATCAAGTAAACGTCGTGAAAATAACATAATGTTATCCCCTTTTTTATGAATTTGAAGCCTTTCTCCATCTAATTTATATTCTGCTATAAATGGGACTCCTAATCTATTAATGAACTCAGTATAAATTTCTCGTGAAGCAAGCATACTTAGAATAGGTGTACCAAATTCTATATCTATCCTTCTTACTTTTTTTAAACCATGTTCTGCTAATACTTTTGAAATTTCACCTAAATCAGGATACAAGCTATAAGCTTTTTCAATAATTTCTTTGTTTTCTCTCATACCAGTGAAAGCAAGAGCTAAACCCTCTATTATTGTTGTTGACTGAACGCCAACCCTTAATGTAGAAGTTATAATTCTCAAGAGATATTTAGTTTCTAAAGGTGAACTTCTTCTCATTAATCCCCTTAAAATTCCTAATTTTATATCATGTGAGCCTGCACCTTCAGTTAAAGCAATTTTTCTTAATTCAGAATATAATTCAGAAATCTCTAGAGATGATTTCGATGCCTCATCACTTTGATTATAATCAAATAATGATTTTTGCTTCTTTTTTTTTGATAGAATTAATTCTGCAGCGGCTCCTATATCCCCTTGCTTCACTAATACTTCTTTAATTCTTTTACCTTCTATTCCGGAGTGTACAGATAATGCTTCAACGATCATCTTTTCAGCTATTCCCATTTTTGGGAATTGTTTTATGTTAGGGGTTAATTGGCCTTGTAAAAGATAAATAATTTTATCCAAGTCTTCGAAGTCTTTTCTTTCCTTGATATCTCTGAAAAAATTTGATAGTAGATCAATCATTTCAAGTCTTTTTGCTGTTCCCTCAAGTTCAGAAAATAAATTAGCTAAGTATTTGAATTTCATAAACAATCATAAAATTGAAGATTTTCTTGTAAAATCTTATTAAATATAAAAAAGATAATAATAAAAATTATATTAGTTTTGAGTGTTTTGAGACTCTCAAATGAGTTTTGATAATTCAATAAATTTTTTTTGAATTGCTGTCTTGATCTTGGGGTCAATCCGGTTGAAAGAATTTGCTGAAAAATTAATTTTGCTACCTTCCTTCAATTGAAAAGTACAGATTGGACCATCCATTTCTTCAACAGAATAATTCCCATCTTTCTTCTTTGAAATCCAGATGTCATCAAAATGTTCCAATATAGCACTAAATACAAATGCAATCTTTGCATTTGTAGCCAAGCTTGCTTTTGAAACTTGTATAGCAGGAATTGGTTTTGCAGCTGGTTTTATTGAAGGTAAAGGTTCTGCTTCATCATATTCAGAAGCAGTATTTGCTGATTTTACTGATGTAGGTGCTGGTTTTGAAACTGTAGGTGTTGGTGCTGGTTTTGAGACTGGTTTTGAGACTGCATGTGTTGTTACTGGCTTTGTCTTAACTTTAGGTGCTACAACGGCTGGGCTAACAGCACTAGCTTGAAATGTAACAATAAAATTATCTAATTCAGTAAATTTTCTATCTAATAAAGCCAGTAGTTCTTCATTCATTTGAGTATCATCTGGAACTTTTCCTACTTTTCTCGCGTCTATTTCTTTTAATACTTTAATATCCCGCCCAATAATACTTCTACCTACAGTATAACCGTGTCCTTTTAGAGACTCTGCTTGCCTTAGGGCTGTTCTTCGAGCAACTAATCCTTGCTGAACGCCATGCCATAAATAAAGTGATTCTGAACTTTCATCTAAAACTATTATTGAAGTATCTGGTAAAAAATAATCTTTACCCCATTTAATTGGAAAAATTTCCCCACCGGGTCTTGCGTTGAACATAAGAGCAAAATCTGTCATTGGTTAACATCTTTAGTTATTATTTATAATATTCACGAATCTTTTGCTATAAATAAAATAGTGTTAATTAATTTAAAAATTCAGTTTTCGAAAATAATTTTTAGATATAACTTCTAAAAAGATTTAACATCGATAATGACTGTTAACTTAAGATTAAAGATTACAATTGTTTGAATGATTAAATTCTTAAATTTACAATGTTTATTGATTTTAAATGAGTGAAAAAGTGTTAAAACTAACAATTCCTAAAGGGAGCCTACAAGAAGATATAGCTTCTTTCTTCGAAAGAGCTGGTTTAAAGTTAAAGTTAGTATCAAAAAGAGATTATCGACCATCAGTGGGAGATCCAGAAATTTATATTAAATTATTGAGACCACAAGAAATACCAAATTATCTAATAGGAGAAAATGAATTTGATCTGGGGATTTCGGGAATTGACTGGGTTAAAGAAACAAAAGCAGATGTTGAGGTATTATTAGATCTAGAGATAGGAGCTGTTTCAATAGTTCTCTGTGCCCCAAATAATTGGGAAAATATATATAACCTAGATGATATTCTCCAAAAATTTTATAATGATAATAAAGTGTTAAGGATCTCGACTGAATATTTAACGTTATCGGTTAATTATTTAAAAGAAAATAAGACTTACAAAAAACTCTATGGTGATATCATTCCATTAGTGATCACCCCATGGAGAATATGGGGAGAAAATGAAAAAGTCAAAATATTCCTATCATTTGGAGCTACAGAAGCTAAACCTCCTGAAGAAGTAGATGTGATAATTGATAACACCTCCACTGGCACAACAATCAAGGCTAATAATTTAAAAATCGTAGAGATTATTGATACATCAACAGCAGTCTTAATAGCCAATAAAAATGCGTTAAAAGATGATTGGAAGCAAGAAAAAATAAAAGATATTCTTGTTTTGTTAAAAGGTGTTATAGAGGCAAGAAAGAAGCTTCACATATTTATGAATGTTAGAGAAGAAAATTTAAATAAAATTCTATTAGAACTTCCTGCCTTAAAGCGTCCAACAATTTCTAAATTAGCTGGAAGTGAAGGATGGTATGCCATAAATACGATAATTAAAAAAGATGAATTTTTAGGTTTAATTCCGATTTTAAGAAAATATGCTCAAGGATTAGTTGTTCACGAGCCTCGTCAAATTTTACCTCTTGAAGATGTACGATAATCATTTTGATTAATATGAATACTTTAAAAGTTATCAATTCTGATCAAATAAACGAGGAAACTATATATAAATATATCCCTCGTACAGAGACTCAATTAGAATTAATCAGAGATTCTGTAATTAAGATTATTCAAGAGGTAAAAGAAAAAGGGGATAAAGCTCTAATTGAATTCACCCATAAATTTGATAAAGTAAAATTAACTAAAAGAGAAATTCAAGTATCAAAAGATGAATTATCTCAAGCTTATGACCAAATTGAACCTACTTTACTTCATGCTATACATTATGCAAAAGAAAATCTTATTAAATTTAATAAAGCTCAAAAACGAGATGACTGGACTGTTGAAATATCAAAAGGAATTGTCGCTGGGCAAATCTATCGTCCACTCGAAACAATTGGAATCTATGTTCCAGGTGGTAAAGCATTATATCCTAGTACGGTTCTGATGATCGCTGCTCCTGCTTATGTTGCAGGAATAAAAGAAATTATTATGTGTTCTCCACCACAAAAAAACAAAAAAATTGCTCCTGAGGTTTTAGTTGCTGCTAATGAATTTAAAATAGAAAAAATCTATAAAGTAGGTGGTGCACAAGCCATTGCTGCTATGGCTTATGGCACAGAAATTATTCCAAAAGTTCAAAAAGTAGTTGGCCCTGGTAATATATGGGTTAATGCAGCAAAACAAATTCTTTCAAATATTATCTCGATAGATGCACCCGCAGGACCTTCAGAGATTTTAATTATTGCTGATGAATCTGCAGATCCAAACTATGTAATAGTTGATTTTATTTCTCAAATTGAGCATGATCCTGATAATGTAGGAATTTTGGTTTCTGATTCAGAATATCTGATTAGTCAAATAGAAAATTCGATTGATAAATATGTTTCCCAATCAATGAGACGTGATATAATAGAGAAAGCATTGAGAAATAATTCAATACTAATTAAAGCTAAAGACATTGAAGATTGCATAAGAATTAGCAATTTAATTGCCCCAGAACACCTTGAAATTTTAGTTGAGAATCCAAATGGACTATTAAAAGAAATTACTAATGCTGGTGCCATATTTCTTGGACCTTATTCTCCTGTATCTTTAGGAGATTATTGTGCTGGAACAAACCATATCCTCCCAACAGGGGGAAGCGCTAAAAAATATTCTGGTTTAAATCTATATGATTTTTTAAAAACAATTGATGTGTTAAAATGTGAAATAGAGGGTTTAGAAAAACTCAGTGAGGCAGCAATTAAATTAGCTGAATATGAAGGATTATTTGCTCATAAAAGATCAATCGAAGAAAGATTAAAAGATAAAGATTAAATTTAATTAAGTAAATACATAAAATATTAATTTAATAAGAAAAACAATAGTATACATAGTTTTAAAATTACAAAAGGTTGATTAAATGGAATTAAATGAATTGCTGAGAGAACACCTAAGAAAATATTCAGCATATGAACCTGGTGAACAACCGATGGAAGATGGCTGGCTTAAATTAAATACTAATGAAAATCCCTTTCCACCAATTCCCGAAATATTAAATGATATAAAAAATGCTGTTAATGAAAAGATCAGACTTTACCCTGACCCTACTTCCTTTGAATTACGCAAAGAAATTCTAAATGTATTATTACGAGATAAAGATACATTGACAAATAGGAATTCAATATTTATTGGAAACGGTTCTGATGAAATATTTGATGTAATTTTTAAAATGTTTATTGACCCCGGGGATGAAATCGTTATTTTCTATCCATCTTATGGATTATATAAAGTATTAGCCACACTTTATAACGCTAAAATTACAGAAATTCAATTAAATGATGATTTTTCTATACCAGATTCAGCATTTAACGCAAAAGGTAAACTTATGTTTATTAATTCACCAAATAATCCTAATGGAAAATCATATGGCAATGCAACAATTTTAAAATTGTGTGGAAGCTTCCCTGGCGTTGTAGTTGTTGATGAGGCTTATGGGGATTTTTCAACCCAAACAAGCCTTCCCTTATTAAAAAAAGTAAAGAATTTGATTGTAAATCGATCATTTTCCAAAAGTTTTTCAATTGCCGCGTTGAGAATGGGTTTCGCGTTGGCTGATCCCGAGATTATAAAAGAAATGAATAGAGTTAAATTACCATATAATACAAACTATCTAGGACAAATTGCCGCTCTATCATGTATTAAGCATAGTAATAAAATTTTTGAAAGAAACAAAAAAATCATAGAGGAAAGAAATAGGTTAACTGAGGAATTAAATAAATTTAATGGAATTAGCGTTTTACCTTCGGATTCTAATTTTATTTTTATAAAATTTGAAGACAAATCTAAAACCTTAAAATTTGTGTGGGATTTAAAAGAAATGAAAATACTTGTTAGACACTTTAGCAAACCTGGTCTCTACAACTATATTCGGCTAACAGTTGGTATGGAAGTAGATAATAATAAGTTTATTGACGCTTTTCAGAAGATTGCAGACAAATATTTATAGTGAATAAAAACTAAAATATTTAAAATTTTAATTTAATAATTTTATTAATACCAAAATTTAGGCGAGTTGGTAAAAATACCCCGTACTGTATTTCCTTTAGATAAAGCAATAACTAAGGTTGAATGTCAATTTTGTGGATACAAAATTTCAAAACCTTTTCCTAAGGATCAACTATGCCCTAAATGTGGTAGATTTTTAGCCATCTTACATGATATAACAGCCGAAGAGAAAGAGAAAGTTCAACCTAAACAGTTTGAGACTAAAACCACTACATTATCTTCAAAATTGCAAGGTAAAGTAAAAATAAAAGAAAAATCTTTAAGTATCTCTTTAGAGAGTGAGAAAATCCAATTGAAGAAAGGTGAATATGTAAAATTACTTGGAATCACCTCGATTGATAGGACTCAGTTATATTGTAGTAATAAAAATTTAAGATACTTACTAGAATTAACGAATAATTTAGATTTTATAGCTACAGGTGTGTTAGGTGGAGTCCTTGATAAAATGCTTCTAATTTCTGTAGAACAAAATACTGAAGAAAAATGCCAATTCTATGTTAAAAATGATATCATCTATATAATCTATGGTAAATTCCCGGATAAAAAAGGAAAATGGCTTCTTGAGCAAATGTCGAATAATTACTCTGAATTAGTAAGAGGTAAAGATGTTAATAGCTTAGATAAATTAGAATCATATCAAATTGAAAAAGAATTCAAACGACGCACAAAATTTATTCTTACTGAATATCTTAAATTACAAGAAGTATTTTCTGATCAAGAAATACCGTACGTTGAAGACACTATTCGAATTGACTATTTGGGTTTATCTTCTATGTCAATTGGAGTTATTTCATTATTAATAGGAGAGGATTTAAATGTTGAACTGCAAATAGAAGTGGATAGTCCAGAGGAGGAGAAAGAGATGAAAGAATCAATGTTAACAGCAAGAATCGAAGCTATTGCCGCAAACACTCAAGGAAATACTGGAGCATTCCCTCGCTGGATATCTGTAAAACTCGGATTTCAAAAATATAGATTTTTAACATTTAAAAAATATCAAAATGATTACTTCCTTTCATTACTTTCTGAAGGGAACTTAAGAAAAATTGATCAAGTTGAAGAAATATTTGAGCCTAAAATTAGTAAAGTAACCCAATCAACTTTTTCTGGGAATTTGAAACCCTTTAATGTATTGAAATTAAGTTTAGAAGAAGATTTAGCTAAAAGAAGAAAATTCCCACCATTTACGTTTGCTTAAGAATATATTAAAATTATACTGAGGAGATTTTCTCTTCAGCAATTTTAATGATTTAGAAATAATAAAAAATATAATAAGTGTTTACAATTGCTCGATACCTAGAAATAAATTCTGTGATTTCACGCATTAATGATATAATTAATAATATTAAACCTAATGATTTTCCTCCACTAACTCGAGTTCTTTTAAAAGATTCTTACACAAAATTAGAATAAAAATAAAAAGAATTTAATCTTCTATTAATGCGGTTTTACCACTACCCCATACTCCAAGTGCGATCCCTAATTCTTTGTGTTCTTTAGCAACTTGTTTTACATTTTTTCCTTGCATAACAGCATCAATTGCTTGTCTAAATGCTTTAGCGCCAGATGTTGGACCATCAGGATGACTATGAATACCACCACCACTACCAATTAAAATATCATTACCGGCTTCTTTCATACATTTTTCAACCATTCCAGGTGTAATTCCTCCACTGGGCATTGGTAATGTTGGTTTGATATGTTGAAATGGAAATCGAAGTGCTTTAAGATTCTGCTCATATCTCTCATCTAATATCTCGGCTTTTCCATAAGGTGCAGGAATTACAACTGTATCAGCACCACAAATTCGTGGTAATTTTGCAAAAGTTAGCATACTAGTCATTCCTGTCCATATCCCCCCAAAGTAAGTCCCTCCAAAATCCATATGCCCTAAAATAGGAACTTTTATTGATGGATCTTCGGCAATTTGTCTTAGAGCTTCAAATCCAGTAGTTAAGTAATTTATCATTAAGGCATTGGCTCCTAATTCTATCATCTTATCGGCGTATTCGAACATTTCCGGGAATTTAGTGGTAATATTTATAGTGTATAATGTTTTTTCTCCTTTTTCTGAGTCTGCTCTATCAACAGCTTCCATAACTTTTACAATTCTTTCTTCTAATCTATTAAAAGAAGGGTTTGATATTAATTCATCATCTTTTACCACATCACAACCACCAACGGCAGCTTTGTATACTAGATCTGCCGCAACATCTGCTGTATGCCCTGTACAAGGCTTTACCATATTGTTTAAAAGAGGACGTTCTGGTACATTCATTAATTTTCGTAAACCATCGATCCCAAACTTAGGTCCTTTAAAATCCTCTAACCATGCTTTAGGGAAAGCCAGATCTACTAATTTTAATCCGTGTGTAATGCTAATATTTCCAATAACTGTTGTAAAAAGCATTGGTATTCCCATTCCTTTAATATTTATAATAGGAAACCCGATTTGTACAAAATAAATTCGTTCCTTAATATCTTTAGGCACCACATATTCTATGTGAGGCAATTCATATACTCCAAGCACTCTTGCTACATGATGTTTTCTAACCTCTTCTGTCTCAGCAGGAACTCGAACCCATGTTCCTGTTGATTGTTCGATTGCCACGAATCTAGAGAGATAGTTAACATTTTGTCCCTTAGGGCGTTTTATAATATAACTTGCAATAATATATTTTTCTAAATCTATACCGTCTAAGCCAATGGCTTCTGGAGTATCTAAATATTTTTCACAGCTAGGAAAGTTTTTATCCATTTTAATTTCACATAATTAGTTTATTGATTGTTCTAATTGAGATTAATACTAATCAACTCAAAAATATTTTGATATTAAGAAAAAAATAAAAAATAAGAAAATTTTAAAATTTAATTAATCTTTCACTTTAGCTTCTGCTTTTTGCGCTGCTTTTAAATTTGTATACGTGTTTTCAAGTACAGTCAAGTATTCAATTAAAACTTGATCAGCTTTTGATTTTTGTTCATATACTGTTTTAATAACATTCATTAGATATTTTGGGAACATTAAATCTAGATGAAAATCAGATAGAAGCGCATAATATTCATTGCCTCGTTCATCTTGGAAGACTTGTATCAATTGAGTATCCCAAAGCATCTTTAATACATCATCGAGGTCTTCTACCCCTTTCTTTCTAAGTTTCTCCAGGTCATTCTTAGTAACAACGGCAGTTCTTAATAATCTTATTGTTTCATAAACTTGTGGATTGGTAAGAACATCTAATATTCTGAGATTATCTCCTTCTGAGGGTTGATAATTTTGAAAATATCTTCGAACATCAGTTTTATAATTTTCAACAAGTTGAGAAGGTAAACCTCGATCTGCTGGGTCTCTTAAAATAATCGCTGGTGGCACGCGCATAAGGACAATATCTTTTATCAAGAAAATTAGTTCAGAAGGCATACCTTTTACTGATGCTTCTTTGACTATCTCACGTTTAATGAGTTCCATTAAAACACCTTCGACATCAACAAATCCTTGTTTATATCTGTCTTTTAGCCAAATCATCAGTTCTGATTTAGAGACTACACCTTCATCCCTTAAACGCTTAATTATCATACGTTTTATTTCATCTTGATATGTAAGCGCAAGTCGTTGCTCAGTACTTAAAGTGGGATACACTGATAATCGTCGGAATAGCGTAGGGATCATTTGGAGAAATGCATCATCTTCCAAATTTGTTAGTATAATTCTAGAAATATCTATTAATCCTTCTTCGTATGCATCTGGATCATCATCAAGATTCAAGAGTAGAAGAACATAGAAGTTTTTCTCTGGTCCAGTGTAGTATGATGCAATATTTAATGAACCAATCATTAAACTAATCATCCCTGATTCTCCGCTATATTCATGGGTGCTATAAACTTGCATTAGTGTTTTCTCAGTTAATACAATTTCTTCTGGGTATTTAGATAATATTTCAGTACCTGCCCTGTCATCCCATCTCATTATAACTAATCCAATTGGCATTTATTCTACACCTCCTTTAAGATCTTTAAATTCCCCTGTCGTTTCGGGTAAAGTTTTCTTTTTCTTACCCTCTAAACCTAATACTTTCTGCAAGGATAACCCAAGCATTTCCCATCTGTCTCCTAATCTTTTTACCATGTATTCTTCCTTTGAAGGATACAGTAGTGAATCTGAGATAGACTTTTTACCTTTGATGTCTTTCTTCATTTTCTTCGCTTTTTTAACGAATGTAGGTATTCTAGCTTGTTGTACTGTCCGATAAATAGCTAAACTTGCAGTCACAGCGACAATAGCACCGATAATCATTAAGAGGTAGAAGGTTGGGAATCCGAATGTTTCATGCATGTTAACAACAATTGTTATTGGCTTTGTTAAAGTAGAGAAATATTGCATTTCAATAGTAAGTGTTGCAGTAAATGTTGCAGGAATAAAGAACGCATCAGCGATTTTAGGAAAATCTACTAAGGTATATGTTCCATCTCCATTATCTTCAAAATCATAAGTAGTTTCTTTAAAGGTGATAGATACATTTGCTCCGATAACTGGTACTGAACTATTTAGATCCGATAGTATCAATGTAAATCGTAATGACTCTCCTGATTCTACTTCAGTTTTTTTTGAAATGGTTCCTTTAAATTCATCTGGCCATTCAATATGAAAATTTCTTTTTTGAATGGTTAAAGAAATTATAGCAATTCGATGTTCATAATTTAGCTTATCTAAAGTCACTATTATTGAATATTCCCCATCAAGACGAGTCCTTGTATCAAGATCTAAGACAAATTTATTACCTACTGTTTCAACTAATTCTCCAGTTTCCGTCGTGCCTGGAATGGGCTCTCCATTTTCAAGTTTTTGTAAAAGATAACTTTGCTCATCTAAATTAGAAATTGGATTTGTACTAAATACGTCTGTATATTCAAATGTAAAAATAATTTCTTCAAAAATAAGAATATCTTCAGAAATATACAGTAACCCAGAAGATTCATTTATCTTTGTTGGTCTTGAGATAATATTAACATATATGAAACTTTCAATTTTCGAATAGTTTTCATAGCTTGCAGTTATATCAAATCTATATTTCCCAACATTTGTAGCGAGGGAAGTATCTATACCAAAGGTATAATATTCCGCTATCGGACCAGGTTCTAGCGAACCTGAACCATAATCCCACTCGTAAGTGAATGTGTCAGGTGCTAAAGCTGTGTTTGTTATATTGTCAAAAAATCTTGCTGATATATTGACGAAGTACCCATAATAATCTGAAATTTCATAATCGAGTCCTATATTTTTAGGTAATTCATTAGGCATTGAAGTGTAATTGTGTAATGTTAGACCTGTAGGTTTAGCGTATAAAGTAAATCCAAAATATACTACCTCAGGATCATTCCAAAATGCTTTATACCCAGAAACCAATACGTAATAGAATTCAGAAACATCTCCGGCAGAAAGAAAATTTGAGTTTATTGTTATGGTAAAGTTACCTGTCGGCCCTGATGCATGAGTCATTGGCTGCTCAAAAATTGTTTGTCCAAATTTCGTATATACTGTCCAGGTTGCTGATGTTACAGAGGCATTTCGGTACCAATCACCGTACCAGTTTTCTCCCCCATCATCTGAAGTTTCATAAAAAACCCAGAAAGACATATTTTCACCCCAATTTACGGTAGAATCCCCATCATATGATGTAAAATTAGCTATTCTATCCGTAAAGTTCAAGTCTAATTGAAATACAAGAGAAGATGCCTGATCTAATGAATAGTTATACCATGTAGTATAACCTGGAGGTTTGGGTTTATCTGAAGTGTTGACTATAAAGGTTTGTTGTAAACTAACAATCCATAACGTAAAGTTATAAGTCTGTCCGGTTTTATACCAAAATCCAAATTCTTTAGTCAGATCTCCATATGCGTATCCCGTAGTATCTGTTTCCAAATCAACTATACCCGTTCCCATTGTATCTTCAACTTTTATAGTAACTCCTGTTACAGTTTCCATACCTGTGCTGTCTATTACTAGTATATCTAATTTAGACATAGCTACTGTTATATTTTCCTGATAGATCCCTTGACCTAGACGATTAATAACACTTTCATTTAAAGGAGTAGGATTTTGTACTATGTAGTCTTCATTATCATAGAATAATGTATAATTATAACTTGATTGGTTTATCCAACGAAAAGTTGCTGCCCCATTGGAATCTAAGATAAGTTTTTCTAGTACTTCGCTGCTCCCAGCACTAACATTTATGTACCCATAATTGAATGGATCTCCATCCAAATCATCAACTTCAAAATCTATTGTCCATAAGTCAGCAATTACAGTAGTGTCCACAAATAAGCCTTTAAATTCTAATTCACCGCCAACTGCACTACTATCATATACAACATTTTCATATAAACCAGAAATTAATGTATAATTGACAGTTATATTATATTTACCAAATATAACTCTACTAAAAACAGCTTCCCCATTTGAATCAGTTAGAATAGAGGTGATACCACTCATATTTAATATTTGAGTACCGTTCCATAACGCTACTTCTGCGCCAGGAACTAGTCTATCATCAACATCTTTAACAGTGATTGTTACTGTAGCAGCGCGCTCAACTTCACCAAGTAAATCTATGTCTAATGGATAAGAATTTGCTAACCACTCTATTTCGTTATCTGAAAGTGCATAATCAAAATACCTAACATCATCTAAAGCCCCCTCAAAATAATGATTATTTCTTGCACCATTCCAAGTAGTTGCTTCAGAACCATCTCCTATAAAACCAAATCTAGTCTGACCGACATCTCCAACTGGTATTAAATTCCAAGTGTTCACTTGTGCATCCAATGAACCATCCACATAAACTTTTTTATCAAACTCCAATGAATAATCGAACGTTACTACGCAATGATGCCAAGCAGCAGGAATATCTTCATCAATATTTGTACTCCCAGTAAAATCATTAGTACCCCCATTATATGAAGTATCGAATTCAACATGACCATCAGTTGCTCGATATCCTGGAGTTCCAGCAGCGAAGGTAAAATACTCAGATCTATCAAAGTCAAGTATGGACCATCCCCCCAGATTTAATCCTATTTTCACCCAAGCTGAAGCTGTGAATTGATAAATAGGTCCTGTTAGAGTAGTAGCTTGATAAGCAGCATCAGGAGAATTAAATGACATATTTAATGCAATAAATTCATTTCCACCATCAAAATTAAGTGCATAATCTCCTTGAACTCCCTGAATATAATTGTTATCATCCATATTTACAAAAGTTCCGTGATATTTATCGCCTATCGAATCATATGCCATAGTTCCAGAACCTTCTTCGAATTCCCATCTAGCAATGCCATCTGGGCAGTTATCCATGTAATAACTTGTAGCAGGGCCCACAGTACTGTTTCCATAATAGAGAAATGTGTCATATTCTATAGATCCTGCGGTAGAGTTTGACTCAAACCAGACAGTTGCCAGATCTGTGCTTGAAAAATCTTTTTTTATGTAATAATTTCTTAAAATTCCATTTTCCACAATTCTAATGTCATCTAAATCATCTTGCAAATGCCCAGAATCATATAAGTTTTTCCAATTAAATTGAATTTTAATTATATTATCAGTTAGATTATAATCTCCCGGATTCGTAATGTTAATGCATTGTCTCCATTGATAAGATACATTCCACCAAGAATCTTCACCAATCCCATTACTTAAAACTGGTAGTATAAATCCTCCTTTGTCAGTATCCATTTCATCATTAATATTATTCACTGAATTACTAGGAATTAATGGAATAACAAGCAAAACTGAACTTACCGTTAGGATCAACAAGAAACATATTGATATCCTTTGTTTAAACTTATTATGTCTCGTTATCATTTTTATTTCATTCGTTTTTAATTTAAATTTAGTTATATTATTGATTTTTTAAATAAAGGTTTTCAATAATAATACTAATTTTTGTATTTAATTTTTTATCTTTGTGTCAATAATTGATTTTGCATATCAATCTTAGAATTGTTATTTTCTCTTTAGCATTTTTATGCATTAGTGGACAAAATATTCTATAATTACTATTAAATTTTATATAACAATATTAAGATTTTTGCTGCAAAAACGTTTAATTTCGCTTTAATCATCAAAAATTTGGATAAAAAACCTCAGATTCTTCTATTTTTAAAAAATTCCTGAATGTAAAATTAATCGTTTTAAATGAAATAAACCAACTCTGTTATTAAGTATGAAGAATCTAAGTTTTGATATAACTATCAAAAAGAATTTATAATGTATTTTTACTTTGAATAGTTTAACTACTTCTACCCCTATATCACACGTTTTCTAATTCCTAAAGATTTAAATATTTTAATTTAGATTGAAGATTCAAGAAATAATTTCAAAATTTTATGTTTTCTAAATAAATGGAAAATTAGCTTTTCTTTAGACTCATGATTTCATAATATAGAGGTACTAAAACATGTTAAGACAAGTCTACATTTTGAAAGACGATACAATATTGTACAACAAGAATTTCGGAAAATCAATGTCAATAGAAGATTTTCAAAAACTTTGTCAAGAGATTGTTGAAGAAGCTGAAAAAGGAACAAACTTAGACAGCTACGACTTTTTCAAATATAAAATCGTATATTCACGAGTGAAAGATGAAGGATTGATGTTCATATTCATTACTGATATAAACGATGAAATAAGGAGGTCTAAGGATGAGTTGGAAAAATTAAAAAAAGAATTTTTAGAAACGTTTGGAGATAGCTTAGAGAATTTGGATCCCGCACTTATGGAGATATTAGACCCTATAATAGATACAACACATAGAAATCTTAAAACAAAAATATCTTTAGTGGGATTTTCAGGGGTAGGGAAAACAACAACAACTAAATTAATCTGTGCTGATGAAATTCCTTCAGTTCATATTCCTACTATCACTGGGAAAATCTCAACTGTTAAAATAGGAAAACTCTATTTCCATCTATGGGATTTTGCGGGACAAGAACAATTTAGTTATTTATGGAATGATTTTATTCTTGGTAGTGATGCTGTACTTATACTAACAGATTCCACATTAGAAAATGTAGAAAAAAGTAGATTTTTTATTGAGTTAGTGAAAGAACATGCTCCTTATGCTCATACCGCTATAATTGGGAATAAACAAGATTTACCTGAGGCCTTAAGCATTGAAAAAATTCAAGAGATTTTAGGTTTAAAAACTTATTCAATGGTTGCAATAGATTCAGAAAACCGCGTTAAAATGATACAGATTGTTGCAGATATTTTAGAAATTAGTACTGATGCATCACCATTGTTAAAACCCTTATTTGAAAGAGATCAGCTAATTAATAAGGCAAGAACTTGTTTGGAAAATGGTGATATAGCCCAAACTGCGGATATTTTCGAAAAAATATCAGATTTATGTCTTGAATTAGGAGATGATTTCCTTTACAAGGAGTTTTATGAGAAAGCAAAAAAATTGAAGGGTTATTTAACAAATCTATAGTATAAAATTCTTTTATACGACTAGAATCTCTCCATAAATTAAGACTAATAAAAAAAAATAATAAATAAATATTAAAAATAGATTTAATCTTCTTTTTCTTCTACTTGAATTTTAGTTGGTCGGTAGGTATCATCAAGTACATTTAGATATTCAATTAGAACTCCATTTGATTTTGATTTTACTCCATATTGATAAATTATTGTTTTTAACATGTATTTAGGGTATATCAAAGAATTATGAAAGTCTGTAAGTAACGCGTAATATTCGTTTCCTTTAGCATCCTGAAAAACATGTATCATCTGATTATCCCATAATTTCTTTAATCCGCTATCGATGTCGTCAACTCCTTTTTTTCTAAGTTTCTCCAAGACATTTTTTGTGACTATTGAGATTCTAAGTAATTTCAAAATTTCATAAACTTGAGGATCCGCTATTACATCCTCTAGAATTTTAAGATTGTCGTCATCTGATGGGCGATATTTTTGGAAGAATTTCCTAACTGTTACATTGTATTCCTCTGCAAATTTTTCAGGCAGTCCTCGTTCAGAAGGATTTTTAAGTAAGTTAATTGGCGGCCTTCGAATCATAAATAAATCATTTATAAGAAAGATTAATTCTGATGGCATACCTTTAACGGATGCTTCTTTTATTATTTCTTTTTTAATTAATTCCATAAGAATAGCATCCACATCGAAAAAACCCTCTCTATATTGGTCTTTTAACCAGATTTTCAATTCTGATTTTGTTATTACGCCTTCTTCTCTTAACCTGTTTATAATTAACCTATTCACATTATCAAGGTATGTAATAGCTAAACTTTGCTCTTCATTTAAATGAGGATATGTTGATAACCTTTGGAATAAGAATGGGATCATTTCTAAATACACTTTATCTTCATAGTTTTGGAAAATCACGCGTGAAATATCAGATAATCCCCCTTCATATGTATCAGCATCTTCATCCAAATTCAAGAGCAGAATAATATATAGAGGTTTTTCTCTTCCAGTGTAATATGAAGCAATATTTAATGGCCCTACTAGTAAACTAATCATTCCCGGTTCCCCTGTATATTCATGTGCTGCATATATTTGCATTAATGTTTCCTCACTTATCACAAGTTCATCAGGATATTTTGCAAGAATCTCTGTGCTTACTTTAATATCCCATCTCATTATTACTAATCCAATTGGCATTAGACCCTTTCACCTCCTTCTTTACTAATCTTGTCTTTTATTGGTGATTTCTTGGTTTTTAAATCTTGTATTCCTAATGCTTCATCGATTGAAAGACCGAGTTCCTTCCAGTCATTTCCAAATAGTTTTGCTGTCATTTCTTCTTTTGTCGGAATTGAAAGTGTCTCTGAGATTTTCTTCTTTGATTTTATGTAGCCTTTGATTTTCCTGATTTTCTTAACATGTTTAGGAATTCTTGCTTGTTGTATGACTCTATATCCAACAAGACTTCCTACTACACCAATTACTGATGCAGTAATCAGAATGAAGTAGAATGCTGGCATTCCGGGAAATATTTCCTCCATCTCCACTGTAATAGTAATTGTAATTTCCTGCTTAGTGAAGTTAGCAGCTTCAATGTAAATTTTACCTACATATGTTCTTGCGGTAATAAATGTGTCAATATGACGTGTTTCTAATGTTAAAATATATGTACCATTTACATTTAGATCCGGATTAAAATCATGATCAATACCTCTGAAATTGAGTTTAACTATTGCGTTTACTAATTCCACATCTCTAGTTTCATCCCATAAACTGATCTCAAAATCAATATCAGTTCCTTGTTCTATCTTGATTTGGTTGTTGCTTCCAAGTTGAGGAGTGTCAATTGTAGGAACAAACGTTCTCAAGTTTATCACTAAATTAATAAAGGCGTTTTTTTGAACATAGTTCTCTTTTTTTAGTGTAACATACAAGAAATAGTAACCAACTGGTTTTAGTTCCGTTCTAAAATCTAGAGTATAAGTGTTATCTAAATTTTGATTTAATATTCCAGAACCGAAACTACCAGCAACTTTCGTTCCATTTTCATATAATTCCTCCCAAACAAAGGTAGCTATATTTAAATCACCAATAGTGTCATTCTTGATAAAATCTCGATAGTCAAAATCAAAATATTCTGGAACTTGAACATATATAGGTGAGCTAATATAGACTAAATCTGCTATTTCGTTATTTAGTGTTGTTCTTCTTTCCAAAATATTAAGATAAACCAGAAAATCGGATTGCGTTTTGTAATTTTCGAGAGACGCTTTAATACTAATTATCTTTAAACCAGAGCTCTGTGCATCGGCGGTATTAATTGTGAATGTATAATAATCACTATTTTGAGAATCAGAAAAGAAATTAACTGGATTAAGACCGATCCATTCATAACTTAGAAGTGCACTAGGTATGGGAGTTCCGGACTCATCAATTGAATATCTAACAGTGATATTTATAATATCATCATAATAGGCAGAATATGTTTTTGCTGGTAATTCCGCATATGAATCATAATCATGTGCGCTAATTGTAGTTGGTATAGCTTTTATTTTTATCAGAAAGTTATGAGTACTTGGTTCGGGGTATCCTGGATATAGCCCTTCAATAGCAACCGTGTAGAATTTCGCGTCTCCTCCGGCTGAAAAACTACTTGAATCAACAGTTTTAGTAAAATTTCCATCCCCCGTGCCTGGTCCTAATTCTTCTGAATATTGAATTATATCTTCTCCTGCTTCCCTAATATATAACATACAACTTGCGCTAGGATCTGTTATAGGATTCCAAGTATCCCCATTATCTTCAGTTATATAAAAACTTATTGAAAAGCTCATATCTTGACCCCATTGAATCTCTGCTGTACCAGAAGCGTTAAAGAATGAAGTAACATAACTGGTAATATTAGGTGTGAATATTTTAAAAATGAGATTAAATTCAATTGAAGATCCTCCATATAGTGTATAATTGTACCACTTAACACCATCACTGTCTGTAGGATGCCATTGATAAGGAGTTATATCAGTTACATTGAAATCTACATTAGTAACGTTGAGAGAATTTATTGAAATATTGTATGATCGATCTTTTAGAAACCAAAATGGTAAATCGGTAATTGTTGTATAAGCATATCCGTCTCTATCTAAACGTGAAGTTAGGTTAACGATTGGTTGCTGGGTTTTGTTATCTAACACCTTTATTAAAGCAGGATAGGGAACTTTTACACCACTTTCATCTTTTATTACTCGTATATTTAATCTAGCTAAATGAGTTCGGTTGAATATGTACCAAGTTTCAGTTGTTTTTATATCAATGAGACCATCACATCGAGTAAAATTGATTCCATTAATTTTGAGTAAAAAACCATAAATTTCGTATTGTTCACTCTCCAACTTAGCATTTTCTATACTAGGAATGTCTAATTCGATGATATCACTATCTTCACCAGGACTATAACCGTCTTCAAAATAAATTAGATTTTCATTACCAATACCAGTTGAATTATCTTTATCAACATAATATACAGATATATTCGTAAGCTGATTAACCATGTTAGTCAAAGAAATATTGATTTTAATTATTTTCTTATTTCCAAATTCGGTTCTTGAGCCATTGGTATAAAATAGTTCACTGACTGAATAACTATTTGCTCCTTGCGGTAAAGTGTTAGTATTATTTACCCATATTGTATGATCCCTGAACTTTTCTCCATCTCTTGCATAAAGACTTCTACTAATATAAGATTCGTTCAATAGAAATCGATCACCTACATAATCCTTATTTTCATAATAAATTCTGAAGTAATAATCAGAGGTATTCAACCAACGAAAAGTTGCCTTTCCATTTTGATCCAATATCAACGTGTCTAATAAGTCACCACCAAAACTTTCATTAATTTCAATATATCCTAAATTCAAAGGTATTCCATCCCAATCCACAACTTCGAAATCGATAGTCCAAAGATTTGAAGTTAATGTAATAGTATAACTTGTTCCATTTAATTCCACCATTTGGTGTCCTACTACCGCTTCTCTACTCCCTAATGTATAATTTGCAGTTATATTATATTCTCCATTAAGTAATTGAGAAAAACTTATTGATCCATTAAATATTGAAGTGAATCCTGAAGCTACAACAGTGCTTGAAGTTTCATCAATTATAATAATATGAGCATTAGGGACAATATTACCATCAACATCTCTTGCATTAATGGTAATATCCGATTTTCTTGCTTGAATTTCATTGATTGAAGTTGATAATGTATAATTAAATTTAAGATCGTCCACTTGGAAAAATGCTGATTTCTCTTTTTTCAATGTATTTGACTCATCACCCCATACTCCAAGTTCAAAAAAGATTTCTTTCCCTTCATAAGTAGATATATCAAAATTAAGATAACCAGTTAAATCTCCGTCAATACCGCCTCCTGCTTCATCCGAGTAAGTATCTACTACCCCTCCATGCCCAGGATAATCTATTAATTCTGTCTCAACATCCCATTTTTTTGCTGGATTATTATAATAGCAATATCCATCATAAGCTTCAAGATAATTATCATAATCAATCTGAATTATATCATTATCATCATGATTATCAGGATCTATATCATAAACAGTATCTGAGCCATTTAGAAGCCTAATAAAATACCCATCCTTATTTATTGGTCCCATATTTTTCGGTCTTTCGAATCTATGTGTTCGAATATTACGATATACTATTAATGAAATATCACCCCCTTCTACAATTGGAACTTTGAATGGATACGAAAATAGCGTACCGGCATAATCACTAACAAGAGAATCTGGTAAAGTGTGATCTTCAGCACCAAATTTATAAGAATATGTACCCCTAGCGACCCTATGACCCCCATCCAAATTGTCTTCTAATTTATTAACAAAATATTGATAACTGGTTGCTGAACTATTATTAGGACTAGGGTTAGGATTGTCATTGTACATTATGGTGTCAACGGGATTGTGGGAGAAATACCACCCAAATGGTTCAAATTTATCACTTGAATCAATGTCTAACTCAAAATCACCATTTTTTACCCATCCAAAACTTTCAGTTGGTTGATCAGATTCGGCATTTGTAGCCGTTGGATTCCCAAAATATAAATAAGTATCAGTTTCGGTGGTGCTAGCAGACATATTCGTATCAAAAAATACTGTAGCATAATTTGTGGTAGGATAGTCTTTTACGATATAATAATTACGCAAAATTCCGCTTCCCCCTGCCATCTCGACAATTCTAATGTCATCCAAATCAGATTGCATTTTACCTTCAGAAACCAAATCTGCATAATTAAAAGACACATTTACAGCATAATTTTTGATATTATACGGATATGGATTAGTAACATTAATTAACATTCTATATTCATATGAAGAATCCCACCATGGAGCTTTTCCAAATATACTTAAAACAGGATTATTGAATGCTTCACCATTATTAAAATCATCAATTATACTGTTTTTATCGTTTAAATTCTCTCCATCAGCCTTAAAATTAGAAAGAATCGCTGAATTAATTGCCGAAAAGCTTGTCAGCATTACTACTGAAAATATAATTAAAACTTTTAACCGAAAATTAAGCCTTTTTTTAGAAATCATAAAATCATCTATGTGAATTTTAAATTTATAATTTAAATTTTTAAAGATATTATAAGAGAAGTTAAATAAAATATTATGCTTAATGATAAACCCTCATGAAATAATTGAATGATAATCCATCCGTTTTTCACGTAATTAAATCTAAAAATTACGATTCTTATTTAACAAAAGAAAGATTTTTCGCTTCTTTTGCCTATTCGGGTTATCTATGATGAAATTTCCCGAAAAATCTGTGTGTTTCACAATTATTTTGCCAGTGTTGTCCATAATTTCTTTATTTTTGGGGTAAAATTGTATAACTACTCGTCCATTAGGCTTTAAAATCTTATAAAAGGATATTGAGAGATTTTTTAGCATTGAATACATCATTTTATCTTTCAAATCTCGAAAAATCCATTGTAATGCAGAAATAGAAATAATAGCATCAAATGTATTTGGTTTAAAAGGTGGAAAACACATATCTGCCGTAATCGGATTTAATTCTTTTATTTCATAATAATACAAAAAT
Source organism: Promethearchaeota archaeon (assembly GCA_030603385.1). GTDB lineage: Archaea > Asgardarchaeota > Lokiarchaeia > Sigyniarchaeales > SOKP01 > Loki-b32. The sequence continues at coordinate 155,029 of JAUVXW010000005.1, forward strand.
TCTGGAATAATATCAAGTGCCACTATCCTATATCCTATTTCTTTTAAATATGTTGCGGCAAATCCAGGCCCACTACCAGCGTCTAAGATTAGGGCGTCCTTTTTTTTTATATCTAAAAGTTCTAAAGCTCTTATTGTTATTTTTTCTTGAATTTTCATCATATTTTTGGAGGTTGCATACTGATTTAAGATGTCTCCTCTAAAATAATCTGAAACCTTTCCATATTCTTCTTCTGGTCTCTTCTTCTTTACATTAAAATTATATTCGGTGTTCAAATTAATTATTGTTTAATCAGTTAGTTTCATTATTAAATTAGATAGAACCTATTAAGTTTTAAATAATAAACCAAAAATTTTATTTAATTCTAAATATTTATAATTTCAATCTATTTTAATTTTTGATTCTATGTTTTAGTAAACTTGACCTATTATGTCTGAAAAAGAAGAAAAACTTGTAGTGAGGAAGGCAACCATAAGTCTTAGGAGAAAATACGGAAGAACTAAGCAAATTACTATTGTTGAACGAGATGCTTTTGTCCCAAAAAAACTTGAGAAAGAAATTAAGGAATCAATTCTAAAGAAAAAATCAATTTTAGCAACTGACATTGCATTAAAATTCGATATAAGAGTTTCAACAGCAAAATTATTGTTAAAGATATATGAAGAAGAAGGATTAATCAAACTTCTAGATCCTACTTTAAAACTTAAAATTTATATTCCCACTTCTCAATAAACTTTTAATTATAATTTCAAATATAATCTACTTATTTACTCTCCCTTGTTTGAAAGAGTAAGAAATTTAAGTTTGAGATGTTTTAAATTTCATAAGGATTTGTATACGTCATCACATTTTAAATGAACTTAACATAAAGCAGATGTAGCCTAGCTGGTAAGACGCCAGCTTCGAGTATATTTCTCATCATTCGAGAAAGCTGGTGCGCGGAAGCGTTCGGGGGTTCGAGTCCCTCCATCTGCGTTATTTAAAACCAGAAAATGGTAATTTTTAGCCTAAATTGATAAAAGAATATGCTGAAAGATTGAAAATAGAATAAAATTTTATTGAATAATCTGTAATATCAGGTTTTCCATTTGAGGTTTAGCAGCTTCAATCTTATCTAAAAGCGTTACTGTACTTTCTAAGTCCTTTTCATCTTCTTCTATGATAAACAACAGATAAAAATCTAGATTTCCAAATTTAAGCACTTCAATAATACCTGAAAATCTTTCTCCATTGTCAAACTTATCAGAAAATTCATATAGCATCCGATTTTCTGCAATAATACGTTTTTGCAGGTTTAAATAAATTTCATATATCTTTAATTTCTGAGTTAATTGTAAATGTGGACGATAAAACTCTCCTAATGTTATTCCTTTAGAATCAAATAGAGATATTAAAATTGCATTATAATTCTTACTGATTTCTGTAAATAAATTAGATACCATTTCCATTTTTTCAAATAACATTGATAAGCCACTAGAAAAAGCATCCATTACCGATTTAATATCGAAGATCGTTGTTTCAAAGAAAAATATATCAAAG
>JAUVXW010000035.1 GCA_030603385.1 Promethearchaeota archaeon
AATTGGTGGATTAGGAATTAATCCTAATAGTGGAGGTACACCATATATCGGAGACGATAAATTCATTCCTGGATATACAGCATTTGCCGAAAAAATGCATAAACACGGTGCTAAAGTCATGGCACAAATAATGCATCAAGGCGCATATTTTCCCAGTCAAAATGCGGTATCAGCTTCTGCAGTGAGATCAAACCTTACACGAATGGTGCCTAAAGAATTAACCATTGAAGAAATAAAACAAATACATGAAGATCATGCAGTAGCTGCGGAACGCTTATTAGAAGCTGGTTTCGATGGAGTGGAATTACTCGGAAGCGCAGGTTATCTTATTACTCAATTTTTAAGCCCAATAATCAACAAAAGAACCGATGAATATGGTGGATCTTTAGAAAATCGCCTAAGATATCCAATCGAGTTAATAAAACTGATGAAAAAGAGAGTGGGAGGCAAAATGATAGTGGGAATGCGCGTTGCTGGTGATGATTTCGTTCCAGGCTCCAACGATTGGACGCAAAGCCCAATATTTTCGAAACGTTATGAAGAAGCAGGAATAGAATTTTTAAATGTAACGGGAGGATGGCACGAGACCAGAATTCCGCAAATTCCTATGATGGTACCACAAGCTGCATATGTATATCTCGGTGAGAACATTAAAAAGGAAGTGAATGTCCCCGTTTTTATGGCAAATCGTATAAATGATCCATTAATAGCAGAACAAATATTAAGAGATGGAAGAGTAGATGCAATTAGTATGGGAAGAGGGCTAATAGCTGACCCAGAATTACCCAATAAAGCGAAAGAAAACCGACTTTGGGATATTATGAAATGCGTGGCTTGTAATCAAGGTTGCTTCGATACAATCTTCAGTGGCAGGTCTGTCGTATGTATGAGAAATTATATTACAGCCAAAGAAGGAGATATTGACCTAAGCAAGAAAACTGATAATCCTCAAAAGGTATTAGTCGTTGGGAGCGGTCCCGGAGGACTTGAAGCGGCTCGAATTGCTGCAGTACTGGGTCATGATGTAACAATAGTAGAAAAAAGCGAATCTATAGGTGGGCAGATGAAAGCTGCTGCTGTTCCACATAGCAGAAGAAATATCTCGGAGATGTTAAGTTACTATGAAGCACAAATTCGTCATCGCCATATAAAATTAAGATTGGCAACCGAAGCCACTCTAGAATTTATCAATGATTTTAATCCGGATGCTGTTATATTTGCAACTGGAGTAAAGTTCTCAATCCCCAATATTCCAGGAATTGACGGTTCAAATGGGAGCGATATATGTTTTGCAGATGAAGCTTTAGCCGGAGATCATGTTGTTGGGAAAAATGTCGTTGTTGTTGGTGGGGGAGGAACCGGTTTAGAAACGGCGATTTGGGCTGCCGAGTTAGGAGCCATTAATTCCGATATTGCACATTTCCTTAGTTTTTATGAATTGATACCCCAGGAAGAAATTATCAAACGATGGCTGAAAGGAAATCGAAATGTTACCATAATAGATGTATTACCGAGACTAGCTACAAACGTGGGACGAACTACAAGGGGATATTTGATCGGTATTTCAAGGAAATTGCAGATAAACTCCATTATGAGTGCAGAAATCACAAAATTCGAGGGGAATTCGATTGAGTATAAGATTAAGATCCCCGATCAGGAAGAAGAAACCCATACAATTGATAATGTCGATACATTTATTCTGGCAACTGGAGTGAAGAGTAATACCGATCTTTATGAAAAAGTAAAAGCCACGAATCCATCATACAAAATGTTTAATATTGGGGACAGTAAAGAGCCGAGAACGATGATGGAAGCAATACATGAAGGATTTGAAACAGCCTATAATCTGGATAAATAACTTTCAACCAATTAAAAAACAAATACTTACATTTTTTATTATATTTATAAGTCTTAATTGATAATATTTAAGAGAAGTTCCTAATAAAAACAATAACCTAACTTTATTGATTCGAAGTGCAAGATACGAGCATCATAAAAAGCACTAAAGTTTTCGAAGAGAAGATTTCTAGCAATCTCGAGGGAATTAATACGCAATCCCGAAATTACATTAAGGATATAATGATACTTGTTAATAAAGAGATTGGAATCAACAAAATTTTATCAATCCTTTTATTTGGAAGCCAGAGAGCAAAAAGTGAAACTGCTGCAGTTTCCGATTGTGATTTGCTTATAATCTTCAAGAATCGAGTTTCTAACCATCATATCAAAGAGATAGAAAAATATTTCATTGCTTTAGAAATTAAACATAAATTTAGGGAATTCAATAAGAAATTAAGTAAAAAGATACTAGGAGTAATCCAACAAACCACAGGAATTTTTGTAAGCCATTTCTTAACAAAAATTAAATATTGGGAAGATGCAAATTTTCATAAAATTTTTAGGGTAAATAGAGTATTTTCAGCAGTCTTTGCTCCCAGGAATATTGTTTTAGGGAATATTTTAACAAATAGCACTACACTTTATGGCAATGACCTAAAAAATAAAATTAGACCAAAACTTCAAATTACTTTTATAGAGATGATAAAAAGCACAATCATGAATCTCATGATTTCTTTTTTCTCAATTGTTATATCATTGCGTAAAAAACTTGATCCAACAAAATATCAGTTGGAAGCAATAAAATGGGCGCTAAGAGCTTCTAATTTTTATTGCTTTAGAGACTCTGAATCACTGGAAAAAATCACAGAACGTTTTATTTCATTTGAAAAATCTAGATCTCAAAAAAATGCTAAAAGATTCTTTACTGATTTTCTGAATTTACGAAAAACTCCTTGTAATGATATGAATTTCATGATTCGGTGTCCATTTCGCATTATAAAAATCCACCTAAAAGCAATTATTTACAAAAATTTAATAAAAAGAAAAAGTATAACAAGAATTTTGCCTAAGTTTATTGAACCAGCTATTCCAGAACGTACTTTTCCATTAAGATTTTAAGATAAAATGAAGATAAAGTATTTTAGAGAGAAATTTAAATTATCGTATATGTAATCTTCAAATATAAAAATATAAATATTTTTTAACTTATTTAGAATTGTAATAGGTTTAGATTTTTTTATCTCAAATATAATAAATTTATAAATCATCATTATTGAAGGATTATAATTATGGCTGAACAGATTGATATAAGAGAATTGTTTTTTGATATTTTAGACATAGTAAAATTTGAGCTTAAATTTTACCAAGATCGTGAATCACCCATGTTCGAGCGAATTGTAAAGACTCGTGTGTTCCAAACTAAGCTCCAAAAATTAAAAGACTTCATAATGACATATTTTGATATTCTATATAAAGATGAAGTAAGTCCAATAAACATAGCAGCACTACGTTCACAATTAGATAATATTGCCAGACTTACAAATTATTATGATGATTTATCGGACTTTTACAAGGATCATACTAAAATTATGATTACTAAAGAAAAATTACTAAGTTTAGTCGAATATTCGCATATTGAGATTTTATTCCTTATTTTCACAAATATTCTAGATTGGGAGCATTATAAGAGCAGTCTCCTCTTTCCAACTGACAAGGATAAAGAAAAATTATTAAAAGAGTTTCTTGCCAAACTCGCATCAAGTGATATTAAAGAAGTGGATGATATTATAGATTTAGAACAGACTATCGATAGTTTTGTTCAAAGTTTAGAAGTTGGTTCCTAAGTATAATTTATAAACTATACAATTTTAATATATCTCTTCTTATCTTAAAAAAAAGATCTGTTTTAGCTAATAAAAGAAAGATTTATATTAAGATCAATATGTTGAATTTATAAGAGCAGAGCTATTTCCATTTACTAATAAATTTTAAGCTAATAATATTTTTAGGAAGGTGGTGAATAAGATACCAATATCTGTAAAATTATATGGAGAATTGAGAGAAAGATTTTCATATAAGAAGGTTGATGCTGGAATCCCAAATACTCTAGAAATCGAGGTTCAAGAGTTTAGAACCGTTTTAGGTATCCTTAAACAGTTAAGCATCGATGAGAATGAAATAAGTCATATTTTCGTCAATGGAATATTTAGTGGGGCAGGAAAAATGGTTAAGGATGGAGATCGTTTAGGAATATTTCCAAAAAGGATGGGATTAATGTTTCTGGAGATTACAAAAATTAAATCTATTTATACAAAGATTATACTTCATGAAGAACTAAGGGAATTCGGTCCTACTGAAGCAATAGTAGATTTACCAGAAGGCAGTACAATAGATTCAGTATTAAACAAATATAAACTTTCTAAGAAAAGAGATAAAATAGAAGTTATAGTTAATGGTAAACCAATCCATGAAGAGGATTATATTATAAAAGATTGGGATAACATAGCGATTTTTCCCTTGTAGTAAGAGTTTTTAGATTCCTGCAATTTGAATTTAAACATAATCTGTAACCATATGATAAAATTACTTTTTATCGTAGGAAAAACGGGATAAATACCTTTTATCTCGGGAGAAAAAAGAATATAGATACTTTTAAATTAATGATTCTTTATGTAAAGGCTTAAGATATAGAGATAGTGCAGATTTGGGTATAAAATTTAGTTTTTTTTCTTAAAAATGGACGATTGTTTCGATAAAATCTTAAAGGCAAGTAGCAATTCCGATGTAGCACAATATAAGGTTATTATTAAGTTGATGAAAGATCTCGAAGATGGAATATCAAACGGTTTAAGAGTTAGAAATTGCTTAATTTTTTTAATCAACCTATGTTTTAAACAGGAATACTGCGATTATACAGATCGTATAGGGAAACAATCCCAAGACCTTTCAGAAGATGAACGAACTCAGATGCTTGATGTTTTAAGGTGGGAGTTCTATAATTAAAATGCATTAAAAAACTGTAAGATCTACTTCTTTCCAGTTATCATATTGATTAAAGATATCATCTATTTTTTCTAAAGTATCTATAAGTGCTTTTTTTGTCTGATCATCTTGTTTAAAAGTATCTACTATCACATCATATAGATCTACTTCATATTCTTGGGTAAGATCTGAGATTTTCCTTAAATCCTCTTGCTGAATCCCTTTTTCTTTTAATTGGTTTAATGCGTATTCAATCTCTTCCTTTAACTTAATAGTTGCATTTAAAGATTTAATACATTTATCATATAATTCTTGTTCCTTGTCTCTTATGATAGTCTCATCTTCTGATAATTCTTGGTTTTCTTCTACAATTTCAAGCCTTTCATTTAATAAGTATTTTATACGTTCATAAATTTGAATTGCTTCTGAAATTTTACCTAATACCTTAATCAAATGCTTTTTACGATTAAGTCGTGCCTCAATAATTTTTAAACTAGCATCTTCATAATACGTTTGAATTTCTCCAAAAGTACTTTTTTCCCATTCGCTAATTCTAATAGAATTTTTACTTAATTCTCTTTTGAGGAGATTTATCTCATTGACTGTCAGATTTGGCTGGTTGAGCTTCTTGAATATATTATCTGTTTCATGTTTAAGTAATAAAACTCTTAAATACATAATGTGTGCTTTTTTTTCTATATTTGTAATACTTCGAGATTCTCCTTCATGTTCACAGAATTTAAATATCTTTAAAGCATCCTCGAGTAATTTATTGAATTTAGCTTGATTAGTATGTATGTAATATCTCGCATCTTGAACTTTTTGAATTGCTCTATCCATTTGGATTTCTACCTCGAAGATGTAATCGATCAAACTCACTTGCTTTCTTTCTGATAGAATTCTCGATTTATATGTCATATCTTTTTCTACATTTTTACTGGCAAGATACCATAATATTGCTGCCGGAAACCAAAAAAACACAGTAACAAAAAGCATGTTGAAAACACTACCTAATATCGAGATGAGTGTATAAGATATCAAAAGAGTTATTCCTTTACTTAACTGTTCTGAGAGTTTAAAAAAAGAAGCTGAAGTGCCCTTATGCTCTGGCATATTTACATCAATCATAACGGCATTTCTATTAGCAACCGGTCCTGCCCCTAGCATTGAGGCCATTAAAGCAAATATAAAGAAGATAATATAAGATGGATATGCAACAAATATCGCTCCAATAGTTCGAAAGATATAGGTCCATAACTGATCTGTGGGGATTGTTTCAGGATAAGTAATTTTCAATTCAATTACACTAATAGGTTGTAACGAAAGAAGCAAAATTATTGCAAAAGGAATTGAAAATATTAAACATAAAGTAGCTAATCTAGCCCTATTCCTTTTATTTTTCCGAAATAGGATGTCTCCTAAACGAGCAAACACTGCATTGCCAAGAATATATCCAACACCAATCATACCTGCAAAGATAGTAGCTGTTTGTAGCTGTATTTCATTTGGAATCTCATTAAAAAAGTCAGTTATTAACATTGAGGTTATAAAATAAACAAGAACAGTACCGGGTATAATAGAAAAAAAACCCTGAATTATTAAATAGAAATTTGTTTTCTTTCTTAAAATAGCTCCTAAATCCTCTTTAGAAATTCGATAACTGTATTCTAAGTCCAGCTCAATTAAATCTAGAAGTTCATCCTCACCTGCTCCTCTTTGAGGGATTTTTACAAAGAAAAGTATAAAAATAACAATTACACTAATCACAGCAAGTAAGAGAAATGGAAACCTCCAACCAAAAATTGGACCTAAGAAAGAAGAAAGTCCTTGTCCAGCACCATTGGATATTGAACTTAAAATAGCTACAGTACCAAACCAACCAGATCTTTCTTCAGCAGGTATCGCATCTGAGATAATAGAATAACCAACAGGTAAAACACATCCTAATCCAGCTCCACTTGATAGCCTGGAAATTACTAACATTAGATAGGAATTTGAAAACGCTGTTAAAAGCATCCCAACTGTCCATGAAAATGCTCCTGCTACTAATACTTTTCCTCTATCAATTCTGTCCGCCCAATATCCCCAAAGCAAGGCAAAAAATGCACTAATTAATACAAAAAATGCATCTGGAATTGCTATTAAGGCTTCTGGGATATTAAACTCTTCTCTAATAGCAGCATAGCTAGGTATAAGCATATTAGCGCACGCTATTGAAACGAAAAGCAATAACATTACTAAGATAATCGGTGCAAGATCTTTGAATTTGACAGTTGTAAGTTTAGATCGTCCGATAAGGAATTACCATATTATTTTAATTATAATAAATAGCATTTGAAAGTTAAAAAAACTTACAAACAACTATTGTATTGATAAATAGTGATTCAAGGTTGCTTCCACATGAAGTTCTAAAATGTCAAGCAATCTAATTTTTGTGCCTTTTTGATTTAAAACTAAAGGCAATTCAGTACATCCTAAAATTACTCCATCTACGTCGTATTTATTAATAATCTGAAGCAGTCTCTTCTTAGATTCATGTCTATAAAAACCAATCACTAATTCATCAAATATAATCTTATCTATTTCGTCCTGTTCTGCTTCGGAGGGAGTAATTATTTCAATACCTAATTTCATATAGATATACTTATTTGTCAGATTTAGAGTTATTTTTAGGTTTAAAATCTATTTCTACCTTTTAGATATTTTCGTGAAATCATCGTTTCACGAATTTCAAAAATAAGTTAGATTAAATTCTAAGAAAAATGCATAAAATTAGATCTATAATCACTCATAACAGAAATATTCCCAAGAAAAAGTCCTGAAATCTCAACTCCAACATAATTTTTATTTTGAACAAGGATAAGTATATAATTATAAACCAAAAGTATATATTATTATACTTTAATTATTATATTAATGAAATTAATTGACGAATATTCCTTAAATTTATTAAAACATTTAGAAGTATCCAGAGAATCTAGCTTCACAGGACTTAATATTGCCATTAAAAATAAGAAAACACGCTCAGAAAGGTTGAAATTTTTACTAAAAAAGAAGCTACTTATCCAAGAACGTCGATTATATCGCATGACAGAACGCGGAATAAAATTTCTGAAAATACTTGAAAAAGCGGAAGCAATTATCCGAGAAGAAAGATTCTATGAGAATTACGATCATGTTCCATATATTTTTCGAAATTACTTAAATTCTTATGTTTCTCTCTTAAAAGAAAACTTTAATAATAATCTTATATCAGTTATATTGTATGGCTCTGTAGCGCGGGGAAAATGGACCCATGAAAGTGATATTGATTTATTACTAATATTTTCGGATGAAATTGTAAATTTATCGGGATTTAACAAGACTTTAACAAATAAAACAGTAACTTTCGAAAAAACTCTTCAATTGAAAGATGGAAATAATAAAACAATCTATTGCTCTTTACAAGAATACCCAATATTCTTAAATGATTTAGACAATTTTAGGACTTTATTTTATGATATAGCCATGGATGGAATTATATTATACGACAGAGCTAACGTGGGCTTTAGCTTCATTGAAAGAATAAATAAAAGAATATTAAATAAAAATATAAAACGGATCTTTATTTCTGATAAAGATTTTTATTGGAAGCGAAATAATGTTGAATTTGGTGAATTAATCGAATTATGAATAATATTGAAGTTGCTAAGGAAGGGCTAAAAAGAGGAAAACAATGGCAACAAAATGCGAGTCGAGCTTTTGAAGATAAACGATGGAATGACGTAGTATTTTCTTATGAAATGGCTGTAGAGCAATCATTAAAAGCTATTTTAATCCTTTTTGGTATTGAATACCCTAAAATTCACAATATATCAAAACTTTATTTGAGTATAAAAAAGACCGGTATCCCAAAATGGTTTGTAGATAACATGGATTTCCACGCAGAAACATTGAAAGATTTGGTTAAATTAAGAATCAAAGCTGCCTATGGATATGTTAATGGATTAACCAAAGAGGATTTCAAGGAAGATGCAATTGAATTTAAGGCTTCTGTTTCTAAAATTATGAATGACTGTGAAAAACTTATAATTGATTTTTCAAAAAAAAGTATTTAAGGGTTAATAGTATAGAATGTGATAAAAAAAAACCTATAATCTCAACTCCAATTTAGTTTCTAATTATTATTTTTAGGCCATTAGGTATCTTTAATCCTAGAATAGAAAAATTTAATTATTTGGGAATGTTTTAAAATATATAATATTGGGGTCATGGATTAGTGGAAGATCGTTCGCTTGGCATGCGAAAGGCCGCGGGTTCAATTCCCGCTGACTCCATTGTTTTCTCTCGACTTTGGTTATTTTCTTTGAAATAAATTAATATAAGATTGATATAATTCTATTGTTCTTGAACTTACAGGGAACTAAGAAAAATAAAGAAAAATTGGTAAAGATGTCATGAGACTTTCATGCTTTCTAATTCGAATAATTTTAATTATAATGATTTGTAGGATTTTATTAGATTCGTTATATGTTAAATTATGAAAAACTTGAAGATGGGATATTTCTAGTTAGATCAAATTCTAAATTTGGAGAGCAATGCAATGGGATTTTAATTAAAAATATAGAAAATTCAGGGAATATCTTAATTGATTGTAACTTCAATAGTAATGAAATTCAAGAATTATACAAAAGTTTGAACAATAAACTAACCGCTTATTATGCCTCCCATACACACTTAGATCATGTGAGTAATATCCATTATTATGAAACTCTCGGAGTAAAAATCTATTGCCCTATTCCAGAGGATAGATATCTAAAAGATATGAATACTTTCATGGAAGAAAATGGGATGGTAGATTGTGGAGTTGATGATATCTTTAGGAATATTATTCTTCAAACATTGAATTTCAAACATTTAACCCGCTGTACTGCATTTAAGCCTGGTACAAAATTTAATTATGGCAAAATCATTCTGGAAACAATTCATATACCTGGACATTCACCTGGTCACACAGCATATTTGATTAGAGACAAAACGTGTGTGAGAAGAGATATTCTATTTGTTTCTGATTTAGGTATAGAAAGATCGGGCCCTTGGTATGGATTAAAACATTGTAATTTGAAAGCCTATAGAAATTCCATTAAAAAAATCGAAGATATATATTTATACGGCAGTTCTGATGATAAAATCCTTGCAAGTGGACATGGTAAATCTTACCTTATAAAACAACCAGAAATTTTCAGAAATACTCTTAAGAAAATTGAGATTAATGAGGGTAAAGTCTTAAGCATGTTTCATGCAGATAAGCCTAAAAACTTAAATGATATAACCCTTAAAGGAGTGTACTACACGGAAAAACATATTAGAAACCTATTTACGGATTTTAAGAAGATTCATTTTTTTTGGGAATGGTATATTATATTACATCATATAAATGAGCTTATAGAAAAGAATAAATTAATAGAAGTTGACTCGGAACAAAAAAGTTTTATGCTGAAATAATGTTAAATTTTTGCTAATATCTGTTCACGGTTTTCATATATGCATAAATGAGATAAGCCCCATTTTTTTGCTTTTTCTATAAATTCCTCAAAGGAATAACCAATATTTTTTGGTCTATGAGCATCTGAACCTAGTAGTAAAGGGATATCTCGTTTAATTATTTCTATCACAATTTCATCAGCGGGAAATTGACTACCGATTCCTTTAAGAGTTCCTGATGTATTAATCTCAATAGCCATTCCCTTATTTTTAATCTTATCTAATAAATCTAGGAGTTTTTGCCATGTATTTTCAGAATAATGGGGCTTATTTGGGCGCATTAAAATACGATTATTATCAAAGTGGGCAATCACATCAAAAAAATTAGTCTCTACCAGTTTTATTAATTTATTTATATACTCTAAATTAATCTTTTCAATACCATATTTTTTCAGAGCTTCAGAACCCTCACGTGGATCCATTATAATTACAGGAGAATCATGCCATTTTATGTCATGGATTGCCCCAAGTAAATAATCAAAATCATCCATAAATGGTTCAAGGATCTTCTTTTGACGAGTTAAAGCTCTTCCTGGAGTGGCAAAATTAACTTCAGTAGATATTCGTACAGAGATTTTATCTCTATATTTTTCTTTCACACGTTTTATATCTTCAATATAATTAGGAAATTCTTTAACATCCATAGAGGCTTTTTTAATTATTTTTTGAAACTGTGGATCATCTATAATCGCACCTAGTGGAAAGTGATCTGTAATCCCAATTTCCTTAAAATTCTTTTCTATAGCAACTTTTACATAATCTTCAATTTCACCCATAGCATGCCCACAACGTCGATTATGACTATGGTAGTCCATTAGTTTCATTATTTTAAACTGTTCTAAAAAGTTGTATTTATACTCTTGAATATTATATATCTGAAAAAATTTTCCTATTATATTATAAAAATGATATAAAACCTTAAGGGTTATTTGAGTCTTGTATGCAAATTTCTTCATATATGGATGAGTCATTTTCTTAGAAATATTTATATACAAGACTCACATTAAGTAATTTACCATTTTTTAGAAAAAAATCAAAATTCAATGGATGCAGACTATGAAATCGTCTAAAAAGGTTATTATAATTGGTATTTTTAGCGTACTAATTTTCTCTACCTTTTTGATACCAAACGTAAGTGCTCAGGAATGGACTTATATCGGAATAGATACAGAAAGAATACAAGAGTTTTCAGTTTATCCTTCTGAATGGTATATTTACAACAATACTCATTATGGGACTGTGTATAACCATTCTATTTATGAAGTAGTTAAAGCAAATATAACTGATTCATTTATGGGGATGCCTAACTATCCTCCATTCTATGGAAATTTTACTAATGGCACTTGTATATATGTGAATCTTTATTATTGGAACACTACTTCAGATGAGAGATGGTGTTATGAAAAAGAGTGGCAGGCTTTTTATTGGAATGGTACAGCATATTTAGGGATTGGGACATTTATCCCGATAAATGAGGATACTGGAGAGGTAAGCGGAGATATTCTGAGCAATTACTCCTACTTTATAGGTTTAACGTTTTCACAAGTCAATGTGACCTTTGAGAATAGTGCCATCTATCCTAATAGCTTTTCTGTTCAGTTATGGAATACTACATATAATAATGCCTATATTCGAGTAAATTTTACAGAACGGGGAATTCTTAATAAAATGGAAGGAAACTTGATCTTTAATATGTTTAATATGACATTATATTCAAAACCAGCACAGCTCCCTCCAGATTTCAGCTTTACTACAGAAACAGGAATATTAACTATTGATACAAAAGATTTTAAGTTAAATGTTACAATAAATAATGCTGATAATAACAATAATGGTATAATTGACACGGATTATTTATATCGAGTTTTTAATGGGACAGGATGGACAACCTGGGCACCGATACCAAACCTTATAGATTTTGATCTGGGTTCGGATGCGATTGAAGCGGGCTATGGGATTACTATTGAAGTAAAAAATATGTACGGAGTCACACAAGAGCAAATATTGGTCTATTATAACCTTCCTGATGAAACTTCTGAAACTATAAGTGGATATCTAATCTTTCTAGTTTCCATAATTGCTATGCTGGGTGTCTCAGTCATAATTTATAAGTATCATAAGAAATTAAAACTTTAATCCAAGAAATTTTCAAAAATCAAATTTTACTTTTTTTATTACATAATAAGGATATATTAGTGTGAGAATTGATTTTTTAATTTAATAACTATTTAACTCTTTCCTCAACTCATAATTTCAGAAAGCTTTCTACCGCCTAATAGTTTATTTAGTCTAAAGCCAATTTCATCAAATAATACGGACAAATGAGTTGTAGGGAATCTCCCGGAGGATAGATTTGATAAGCCTTTTCCACCTTCTTTAGTATTAACTCTTCTCGGTTTAATCCATTTAAATATATGCTTCATGAAGGAATCTGCCATTTTTTCAGATGCTTCAATAATCCATTCTGCCGTTGGTGGACGAAAACCCTCATAGGCAGAACCAGGGGTTGAGTGGAAAACAAGGGGGAGGGGTAATATTCCTTTTGAGATTCTTTCATCAAAACCTTCAACTAAGGTTGTCATAGGTTCAATACCCATAACAACACACCCAATTGTGCCAGAAACTGGTCCGAACACTTCAACGGAGTATTCTTGTGCTTTTTTATAGTACGAAAGAGGTTTATGTGCTGCCTTTCCAGGGCATATAGCTGCAAAATATGCGTCATCCATTACTTCTAAATCAAAGCTAGTTGTAGTGATGCCCATTTCTTTCCATTTATACATGTCTGAGAAGTCTTCAGGTGGGCAATGGTTATATACTTTAGGGAGCTTTCTAAATATCTCATCTCCGACAGCGTCTTTAAGTGAGGATAATACAATCTCAAGACGCTCAAGATACTCACCTCTCTGAGCTGGTGCTAATGCACCTCCACTTATAGCGATACTTCCACGCCAACCATTATCAATAGCTATTTTGACGGCTTCACCTTGATATTTAGCCCATACTCTCAGTGTTTCCTTTGGTAGCATGGAGATTTTCTTTGATATAGGATTAGAAAAGAGATTACAATAACGGCACCCACGATTTGTATTATAATTCATACAAGAGAGACTGAAAACGACATTGATGATTGAGGCTGACATTGAGGGTAAAACGGTAGATATAGGTAATCCATTTGATAATTTTTCATCTAACCATTCAAATCTCTTTGAAAATGTGCCAGTAACTAGAATATCGCCGTCTTCAAATACGCTTGCATTATTGTCTTGAATATGGAGTTCCATACGCGAATGTTTATTTAAGTATATAGGTGCACGAAGTCCACTTCCATTAAAAATAATTTCTTGTCGGAAATCACTACTCGTATCAGTTTTATTTACTTCAGCAAATAATTCAATGATACTTTCAGGATTATTGAAATCAAGTTTCTCAGGAATTTTCAGTTCATCTACTTTATTCTCTCCCATAGCAGCTTTATAGAGTTCGGGTGATGCTTCTTTCGAAACCTGCGCACGTACTCCCTCAGAGATCATCCTTGCTTTAATAAAGATATCTTCTTTTGTTATTATTTTTTTCTCAACTGTTTCAGTTACCATTCTTATCAATTAATCCATTAGTTAGTTCTATATATATCCTTTTTACATTAAAGGATTTATTAAATTTTATCCATAATAATAAGCAAAACAAATTAAGTTACGGATAATCTGGGTTAGACCATGACTCCATTTATCCCCTTTAGACCATAAATCAATTATTCTAGAAATATAGAATCTATAATTTTTTAACAAATTATTTTTTTAGGTTATTAAAAGAAAGATTAAATATCTATTCTTTTTTGTGATGCCTATGAGAAAATCTGGAAAAAAAGTGCTTTTTCTAATGTTGGTTTTTGCTGTTTTTGCTATTCAAGTTCCTGTATCATTAGGGTTGAGTGTTAATGATAATTATAATACTACCCCAAGCCAAGGAGATGCGATTAATACGGATTATTTAAGTTCTAATCTTTCCGATAATTTACAATCAAGCGATACAGTTTCAGGTTCAACTTTGGATAATGAAATGTCAATTTTTGATGACAATCTTAGACATTTCCTAACTAATCTGCCAACAAAGCCCCAGAAGGATGTTAAAATTATTGTTTTCTTTGAGGAGGATGTATATCCAGTATTAAGAGAAGAGATTTTAAATTCAGTATTCAATGATTTCACGATTATTACTCATTATGACATTATTTCAGGAACATATATCAAATTAAATCCAATGGAGTTATTATTAAAGGAAATGAATTTAGAGGAAATTAAAGATATAAAAAGAATTTATAAATCAGAGATATTTGAAAATCCTTATATTATAGATAATACCATTCAATTAAGCGCTTTAAATGATGACAATTATCTAAATTGGTGGTTGTCTGCAATAGGCGCAGAAAGATTAGCTTATAATGGATCAGGAGTGAGAGTTGCTGTAATCGATACAGGAATTTATGAACATCCAGCATTAAATATTGTAGCTAATCGAAATTTTGTTTCTGATGAATATTCATCAAATTATAACGATGATGTGGGGCATGGTACTCATGTTGCTGGAATTATTGGTGGTGACGGAACTGGTTCTGATGGCAAATATCGTGGTGTCGCTCCCGGAGTTTCCTTAATCAATGCTAGAGCAGGAAATGCCAGTGGTTTGGGAGAAGGTGATATTATTGACGCAATCGATTGGAGTTCTAAGCCAATTGGATTAGGAGGGGCTGATGCTGACATCATATCAATGAGTTTCGGGGGAGGATATCCATATATTTCTGATTTAATAACTAAAGCGATAACAAATGCTCAAGACGCTTATGGTGTTATTTTCGTAGCGTCCGCAGGGAACGATGGTCCAGATTATTTCACAGGTTCAACACCTGCTTCGGGTATAGACGTAATTTCCATAGGAGCAACAGTTCAAAATGGTGAACTTGCATCTTTCAGTAGTTGGGGTCCGACATTTGGATATTTAGGGTATCCTGATGTTGTAGCTCCAGGAGTCAATATTATTTCAACAGATGCAAAAGGTTCAATAATTTCAAAAGAAGAACGCTATATTGGTAACTATTTTGATTATTCTGGTGATGCTGATTATATACCGTTAAGTGGAACGAGTATGTCTGCTCCTATGGTATCTGGTGCTCTAGCGATATTAAAAGATGCCTATCCCAATCTAACACCAGGAACTGCAAGAATTGCTCTATTAGAAGGAGCAAGGAAACTTTCTAACGAAGCTGATGACGATAATCTCAAATCAGGTGCTGGGTTAATAAATGTATCGGCATCATTAGATTATCTGAATAGTATTTCTCCAGACTATAATGATACCGCTAAGATTTTTCCAGATAATCTACCTGTAAAACCATATGATTTATTACGTTTTCCGGGAGACCATCAAAAATTCAATTTAACCGTATTATCTGGTAAAGATAATAATTTTAGTATAGAAGTACCAAACAGCATTCAAGGTGTTTCGATTACTTTAGATAAGTACGCTATTAATTTTACAAGCGCTGGAATAGATTTTATAGAATTAGATATTAAAATTAATAACGATGCTACCCCTGGAATTAGGGATATAGAGTTTAACTTAACCTCTGGAGGGCAGGTTTATGATGTGGTTAATTTATATTTAGACATTAGATTACCAGAGTATAGTATATTGATGGAATCTTATCACGGTTTAAATGATTGGTTTCCAGAATTCTCTTTTAATCAAATGGGTTTTTATGAAGCTATGAGTGATATCTCCGATATAAATATATCAATTGATTATGGAATGGAATATTGGACTCCAGATTATAATATAGATACAGATAATTCGATATTAACAGAGGAAAGGCTAGCACAATATGATCTTGTAATACTTCAAACACCTATATTACCTTATAGCCCCTCTGAGATTTCAAATTTAAAGAACTATTTTGATAAAGGAGGGAATCTTCTATTTTTAGGGACTCGTTATCAAGACATGGTGATTGAAAATATTAATGATCTTTTCTCAGCATTAGAAGTAGATATCCAGATTAATGAAGAAAATGTAATGAATGTTAACTGGTATGGAATACCAGTTTTCGGTGCAAGCGTGAGTTCTCAAAGTGTTCAAGATTTTAATGATCCAATAATTTTTAATGATGTCAGTAAATTTCTTTGGATGTATGGCAACAGTTTTACTGTATCAAATAATGGAGAATCAATTGCAAGTATAGATGGTAAAACAGTTGCAGTTATATATAACGGAAGCTCCTATGGCAAAGGTCAGTTTCTAGCTTTTGGAGATTTGCATTGGATATTTGATGAATATCAATCGTCATCTTATTCACAAGATCACATTAATTTATTGAAGAACATCTTAGATTTTCTCCTACCTCTAGATGAAGCTTCGATTAATATCAACATAGGTGTTGAATACACATCAAATCCCCAGATTGATCTCTCAATATATCTAAAGAATCAAACTACAGAATCTCCAATCACTAGTACTGATTACGATTCATTAGAGATCACCATAAAAAATGAATCCTTTACGAAATTAATTGGTTTAAATATGACTTATAATAGTAGTGGTATATACTTGAATAATACTTATAATCTTCCAGCACCAAATTATAATCCTTATTCAGTTATTGTCAATCTAACTATTGGATCAATAACTTATAGTAGATCGACTGAGATCCTTTATTTTGATGATTCGAAAGTCCCAATTATCAGTAGTTTATCGACTAGCGATACAAGTATTACGAGAGCAATAAGTGAATCTAATACTTTAATTGCTGAACTCGATAATTCTACATATGGGGATATCGATGGGTTTTTATCTATCTATTCTTACTCATTCTTTAATTCAAAAAAGTCAGTTAATAAAACATTAACATTCAATCATTTTACCTCTAATAATTATAGAAACACATTTGACCCTGAAACAAGTGATCCTTCTGGTTATGCTATTTTTTATATTACACCTTCAAATGAAAATTATACTAACCCAAATTCACCAAGATTTATATTTCAAATCAAAAATAATCCTCCAGAAATATTGAAAACATCTTCGAGTTTGAATATTGACGGTAGTTCGGAAATTTTCTTTGATGAGATAGAAACGGATGATGGATCTATAGTGTATAAAGCTTATCAAGGAAGTACTTTTGATTTCATAATAGATATTAGAGACTCAGTTAATTACGAAGATGACAATTCCAACATGAATGTTTTTATAAACTTAATAATGGTTTCTGTAACTGATGATAATTATATTATATTCATTTTTCCTGCTTCAATTGTAGTTGAGGAATTATCTTATGAAGTACTTTCTGATAAATACGAGGGTTCTTTTATAATTCCAAACTCAATGAACTATAATTCAATTGCCGGAACTAAATCAGTGTCTACAGCAGCCGATTTTGACTTTTCAACCAATGATGGGTATTTGGGTGTTTTATACATTACTGTTTATGATAGCGAAGGAGGATTCGATGAATTTATTATTATTTTAGTTATATCTGAAAGGCCTATGGATTATTCTATGATAATTCTTATAGTAGTCGGAGTGATTGCCCTTATAGGAGTAGCTAGTATGTCAATTTATTTTGCAAGAAGGAAAAGATTTACAAGATATACTAAATATGAACCTAAATATCAGGATTACTATTCCCAATCCTCATATGAAAGACAAGAAGATGCGTATATTACACCTGAACCAATAACCCAATTAGGACCATCAATATATTGTCCTTTCTGTGGAGATTTTATTAAAACACCTAAAAAATTCTGTCCCCGCTGTGGAGAATCTCTTGCTTTTAATCAACTAGATGAGTAGAAGATTTTCTTAACAATTAATAACTTATTTTTTTTTTTTAAGAGTTAATACATTTCCATCTTCTAAGCCAATATAAGCTTTCGAAGTCATATGAATAAATAATCCTGTATCAACAACCCCTGCAATTTTTAAAAAATCCATATTCAGTTCTCCCGGATTACTAATTTCACCAAAATCCACATCTATAATAAAATTTCCGTTATCTGTTATTAGTGGTCCACTTTTAGATTTCGCCATTCGTAGGGATGGTTTTCCCCCTAACTTCTCCAATTTGTTCATTATTGGTAAATATGACATGGGAATCACTTCAATAGGAATCCCTTTTTTCCATTTCATTCCTAATGTTTCTGAATTTTTTCTAAAGTCTGCTATAATTATCAATTCTTTTGAATTTGAGGCAAGTATTTTCTCTTGGACCAAACAACCTCCCCCGCCTTTTATTAAATTAAGATTTTTATCAATCTCATCCGCACCATCAATATCTATATCAATTTCTGGAAATTGCTCTAAAGAAACTAATTCTAATCCATTTTGTATTATTAACTGATAAGCTTGAAATGAACTAGGTATACACTTTAAATTTATAGATTTTTCTTTATTTATTTCACCCAATCTTTGTACGGCATAAACCACTGTTGAACCGCTACCAATTCCAATGATCATATTATTTTTAACGTTTTCATCTACAGCTTTTATAGCAGCATTCTTTTTTCCAATTTCTATCAAATTTTCAGTCATGGCTAGTATCAATATTTCTAGTTTTTTAATAAATTTAGTATTCTAATAGCTAGGTGAGCGGCATTATCACCTCTATCAATACCTACACACGCAACAGGAACTCCGGGAGGCATTTGTACTATAGACAATAATGCATCTAATCCTCCTAATTTTGCACTAACGGGTACACCAATTACGGGTTTATTTGTTTTTGATGCTATTACTCCTGGTAATGCCGCGGAGAGTCCAGCAACAGCAATATAAACTAAGGATTCCGATGATTTTAAATATTGATCTAATTTATCGGGGTTTCTATGTGCTGAGATTATTTGAAGATCATATTTTATGCTATTATCTTTAAGTATCTTCTCTGCTTTCTCATAGGCTTCTTTATCTGAAGTACTACCAGCTATTATCGAAACTAAAGGATTTTCACTTTTATCTAAATTTGTTTTAGACATATTGTATCTAAAAATTTTTTAAATAAAAATACTGCTAATAATCTCTTATTATTTTTAGATGGATACCATAAAATAGACATCAACAAAAAGTTTAATACTTTTTTTGTACTTCCTAGTTTAGAAATTTTTAAATATTAATCAAAAAACTATTCATTAAAAAATTTATTAAGAGGGAAAATAATGGAATTAAAAGAAGTATGGATGATAGATTATGCGCGTACAGCTTTTTCCCGCTCTAGACCTAGGCAACCTGAAAGAGATGTATTTGGTGAGGTTCGAGGGGATGAGCTTGTTGCTACGTTATTAATGAAATTCTTTGATGAAAAACTAGCTGACAAGGGAATTACTAAAGAGGATGTTGATGAATTAACAGTTGGTAGCGCAATGGGTGTTGGGGAAAATTGGGCCTACGGAGGAAGGGTTCATGCATTTTTAGCTGGCTTTCCTTTTAAAACTTCCGCCATGTTTATCGATAAGCAATGTGGTTCTGCTGGTGCTGGAATGCACGTTGGTATAATGGAGATTATGACAGGATTTAGTAAATGTGTATTATCAACGGGTATAGAACACATGACGAGAGTAGGTATGCAGAATGACAAAATCACGCCAAATTTGAAAATGATAGATAAAAAGAGTGAATGGTATAGACCAAAGTACGATTTCATGGTCACAACTAATATGATCCAAACTGCGCAGAAACTTTATGAAGAAGAAGTGCCTGCTTTTACAAAAGAGGATTTAGATAAATTTGGAGTACGAGCTCACAATTTAACTGTTGAAAACACAGAAGCCGGATGGTTTAAGGGTGAAATTATTCCTGTTGAAGGTCATGTCGAAGGAAATGTTGAAGAAAAGATGATGATCGATAGGGATATGGCAGCAAGAAAATCTACTTTAGAGGGTGTAGGTGGATTACGTAGATTATCAAGACCGTTTTTTCTAGAGAAAAATGGAGGAAAAGAAGGTTATGAAAAAAGAGAAGGAACTAAAGAAGGGGTTATAACCGCAGGTAATTCCTCACCGTTAAATGCAGGAGCTACTGCATGCTTATTAATGGAAGCAGAAGAAGCAAAAAAGAGAGGTATTGAACCGATGGCAAGGATCGTTTCCATTGGTTATGCCGGAGTAGACCCAACAGTTATGGGAAGAGGTCCCGTACCTGCAACTGAAATGGCTTTAAAGTATGCTGGTTTATCTGCTGATGATATAGATTATTGGGAAATTAATGAAGCATTTTGTATTGTTGCTTTAAACTGTATGAAAGCCTTTAATATTCCTGAAGAGAAAGTTAATATTATGGGAGGTTCTACTGCTATTGGACATCCATTAGGAGCAACAATGGTAAGACTTCCTGGCACTCTCGCTCGAATCATGAAAGATAAAAAAGCCAAATATGGTATTGCTAACGCCTGTTGTGGAGGCGGTCAAGGCGTAGCAACTCTGCTTGAAAATCTTGATGCATGAATTTAAAATTTTATTTTTCATTTTTTTTTTTTGATTTTTTTTTTTTCTCTAAGGAATTTCTTAATTAAGTACATTAGAATTATAGGCTTTCTGAGTAATATTTAAATATTAATCTATAACAAATAAACTTACTAAAAAAAACAAAACAACATGCAAAAATATTAAAAAAAATGTGATATAGAGTGCCAGTTTATAAATCAATTCAACTAGTAGCAACTAGTGAAAAAAATTGGGCTGATGCGGTTAAAGAATAAAAATACTCGTGTTTTATTCAACTAAAGTCGCATATTCAGAAGCCAAAAAAACTCTACGTGGTATTAGAAATATTCAGATCATCGAATCCGACGTCAAGGTTAAAGAAGACGTGGATAAGTTAATCTATCGTGTCAGAGTGCAGGTTAACTTCCAATTAGAGGTATAATTATCCAATTAGAGACATAATTAACGTTAAATATTATTTAATTTTTTTTCCTTTTTCTTTATATTTTTTCACTTAATTAAGATTTCTTATCAAATCAATTGTTAAATTTTAAATATGACGAGTTATATTTAGACCTTAAAACTTTTAAGATTTGTTTTCTATGTTTCAGTGGGATGCTATTGTAGATTTATTAGATAATCCAGTAATACTAAGATATATCATAGGGGGTGCAATTTTCCTTATTGTGGTTATTATTTGCTACGTAATTCATCATAAATTAACAAAATAAACCTTCTTACATTAAAAATTAATAATTTATGTAGAAAATTAGCTTAAAGTTTACCTATCGTCTAAAGTTTTCAATAAATCTGGTAGAGTTTCTTTATTTATATTTAAAAAATCACCATCTATCTCAAATTGGTATTTCTTACCCCAATCAATTAGCAAGTCAAACAATTTTTCCTTTTCTATATTCAATAATGTTTGAATCATCTCAATTCTAATTCGTTTTGAGACTTCTAGTAATGATTTTAATCGTTCAATATTTCGTCGTTTGTTTGAAATATCACTACTTCTTTTTAAATCATCTAAATTACTTAAAATATGAGATCGTGCATTAGTTGCATATGGAAACTTAGGATCTATCTCTAAAGCTTTTTCATAGTATCTTAATGCTTCCTGGAAATCCCCCTCTCTCTCAAAAATCAATCCTATGTTATAAAGACAGTGTTTATAAACTGGATTGATTCTAACTGCTTCTTCATAACACTCTTTTGCTTTTTCGATTTCATCTAAATTAAAATTAGCGATTCCTAGATTATAATGGGCTCGATAATTAGTAGGGTCGATTTCTATAATTCTTTTAAACATCTCTTTAGCTTTTTTATATTGTAAGGTATATTCATCATTAAGGTAACCTCCATAAACAAATAAAGTTTCTAAAAGACTCTCTTTAACTTCTTTAGAATTAGGATTATTTGCAAATGCATTTTCTAAAATTTCTAGAGCTTCTTCAAATCTTTCTTGATTTGTTAATTCTTTTGCTTTTTTAATGAGTTCTTCAATATTTTCTGTCAGAATCTTCATAATTATTATTTATTATAATAGAAACCTAATAAAGAAGGAGTTATATTTCGTGTTCATACCAAATATTCTTGGATTTTTTTACACTAAGTTTTAAGAATAAACTCCTTAGAGCCCCGTCCTCGTCAGGACAAATAAAATGAACTTTATCCATTTTTAATGTTCTTTTAATGTATAATTGGATTTCTCGAATAATCATTTCTTCAATGCTTTTTTTGAATGAATCTTCTTTTTTTGTGAGAACTTGATGAATTAGAACTCTATCATTTCCTAAATAATCTCGAAATAGTGTGTAAGTACCAAATCCTACAACTTTTCCATCATCTTTGGCTACAACCATCGAATTTCTATATTGGAGGCTAAGTGTTCTTTTATTCAGTTCTTCCTCAAATTTTTGAAAATGTGAGAAAAAATACGATTTGTTTTCAATAAAATCTTCAAAAATTTCTTTCAATGCTTCTTTATCACTTCTAGGGTCATATCTGTCAATAATTATCAAATTATTTACCATGAAATATTAATTAATTATTTTGTTTAAATGAATAATATTTTAAGATTTTTTTTCTATTCATATTTAATTATTGTTTAATAAGAATAGTTTTTTAGAATTCAACAAAACTAAAAATGATTAATGATGAGTAAGAAAACAAAAGAATCAAGGAGAAATAAAAATAGAATAATTGTGCCGGCAAAAAAGCTAAGAAAGGATGTAATAATCCCAAAACCATCTAAACAAGGTGATGCAGGGGCTGATGCGCGGATTATGGGTTTTAAAAAGATTATCACTGAGGAAAATAAAAGAGAATTACTAGATATTAAAGCAGATTCTTACAAATTAAAACCTTTGGAAAGAATAGGATGTCCCCTTGGATTTGCGACTGCAATTCCCGAGGGATATTATTTTAAAGTTGTTCCTAGAAGTGGTTTAGCATTATGGGAGGGTATATCTATAGTCAATTCTCCTGGGACTATCGATTCGGGTTACCGAAATGAATGGATGGCCATTGTAGTTAATCTTTCAAATAAAGAAGTTACACTAAAGAAGGGTGACCGTATTTGTCAGATCATCTTATGTAAAATTAATGAATATGAGTTTAACGATACAGAAAAATTACCAGAATCTGAAAGAGGTTTAGGAGGTTTTGGATCTACTGGCAAGAAATAAAATTAGATTATTTAATTATTACAATATTATTATTATTATAATAAAAGAGACCTAGCTTCAAAAATCCTCGAATAGTAAAACTCTTATTTTTTTTTTCATTTCATTTTTTAGAAGTTAGGTTTAGAGGATATTATGACTCAAAATAATGTACAAGCAGTAAAAGAGATATTTATAGAGCAAATTTTAAATCCTAAGAGAATTTGTGTTTTTGGAGCAAATAACAATTTACTGGGCACAATGGGCTCAATGCAGCTTCATAATATTATTACAGGCGGCGGGTTTAGTGAAATTTATCCAATTCATCCAAGATTAGAAAGAGTTCAAGGATTTAAAGCGTATAAGTCTATACTAGATGTACCTATAACTCCAGACTTAGCATTCCTAATACTACCGACAAAAGCAGTTCCTGAAGTAATGGAAGAATGTGGTCAAAAGGGTATAAAAAATTTGATAATTACTTCAGGTGGGTTTAGAGAAGTTGGTTCTAACGGAATTGAGTTGTCTAATCGCATTGATGCTATTGCTAAAAAATACGACATGAGGTTCATTGGCCCAAACTGTTTGGGAGTGTTTAATGGATGGTATGGTTATCCCGCTAAAGAAGACGCTTATTTTAATACATTTTGGATTTATCTTCCACACAAACGAGGTAACATATCAATAGTTAGTCAATCAGGTACGATTGCAGCCCAAACTGCTTGGCATACAAACGATATGGGTGTAAAGGTTGGTAAATCAATATCAGTTGGCAATGAGAGAAACATTGATATGGTAGATCTAATGGGGTATTTTAAAGATGATCCTCAAACAGAAGTTATTGGTCTCTATATTGAAGAAATCAAACGAGGGAAAGAGTTTATTAATTTAGCAAAAGAAATTACCCCAAAAAAGCCAATCGTTGCTATTTATGCGGGAGGAACTAAAGCAGCTGCAAGATCTATTATGTCACATACAGGTTCTATAGGTGGTGATGATAAGTTGTATAGAGCTGTATTTAAAGAGACGGGTGTGATTTCTACCAATTCAATATCAGATTTTCTGTATTACATTAGAACATTATCTCAAGCACAATCTTTCAATACTTTTCCGATGGGAAAACGTGTCGGGATCATTACGGATTCAGGC
The DNA here is from genome assembly GCA_030603385.1 of Promethearchaeota archaeon. Classification (GTDB taxonomy): domain Archaea; phylum Asgardarchaeota; class Lokiarchaeia; order Sigyniarchaeales; family SOKP01; genus Loki-b32. Next base: position 24,623 of record JAUVXW010000035.1, read on the forward strand.
GGTCCTGGAGCAATGATGACAAAAACAGCGGAGTTATATGGTTTAGAGGTACCAGAATTTTCTAAACCATTACAAGAAGAATTGGCAAATGATTTACCTAAAACTGCGAGTGCTACTAATCCTATTGATGTAACCTTTCATGATAACTTTTTAAATATGTTGATTAAATTCCCAAAGATATTAATGGAATCTGGAGAAGTTGACAGCATTATTGTTTTTGGTATTTATGATTTTGATGAGATTATGGAAGTTATTGAGAGTTCAGGAAGTAAGGTAGATGAACAAATGAAAAAAATGAAGGACTTAATTGATATAGGTGTTATTAAGCCAATAAAAAAGCTTATGAAAAAATATTCGATCCCTGTATTTTACGCAGGACCAATTCCTTACAGATCTCCTTGGATGCAAAAATTTAGTTCATCTGATATACCTATCTTTTCTCTTTGGGATCAACCCACGAAATGTTTATCAATGCTGACTAGATATTCTGAATACCGACAAAATATTTCTTAATCGAATTATTCTATTAAATTGAAATTCATATTAGCCTAAAGATAAAAACCTTCCTTATAGATTCTTATTATAGTTTCCACTAATTATTTATATAAAGTCTTTCTATAATCAATTGAAAGATGTATTAAAAACTGATATTGATATAAATCAATTCATTAAGTGTTGATAATTGCCGATTGAATTTTATAACCCACCCTCAGCTATTCTAGCCTCTGGATCTAAATTAGGTGTTGAGCTTGGAGGTTCTAAAAGTATTTTAAGTATAGATCAGTTTCATAATCTCTATTCTGAGGGTTCTATTTTTAGTGAGTTAAGCTGGGGAGCATTCTACCAAGAAGAGGGTCTTGAAAGCATTATAGATACCTTTGAAACTAAGGAATATGATTCTGTTCGAGAAGATCCCAAGGCATTAGTTCAAACAATCGTAGATAGTATATACAACATTATGAATGGGCAGAAACTTTTCTACGGTATTGTAGATTTTGAGGTAGATGCATTTCTTAATCAGAATACCATCATTCCAGGATTAAAATTAGATTACCAAATAATTAATAAGTTACTCGATGCTCATAAGAAATTCCGAGATAAGGAGTTATTTCCTAAAATTTTATCTGATGCAAGAGGTAGTAACAAAATCAAACTTGAATTCCAAGGAACTAAAAGAGTGAATCTTCATTTAAATGGCACAAAGTTAGAAGATTATGCTGATAATTTGAGAATGGTTAAGGGTTTTGCCACAGGGATCGTATGTACCTCTCGGGGTGCCGCTAATCTTTATATCATGAGTGATAATATCATTTTTAAAGGAGATGTAATTCCAGAACTATATATCGACGAAGATAATCTTGCTATCATTGATTTAGGAATAGAACGGCAATTATTATTCCCAATTAGTTGGTTTCGAATAGATTTAGGAATTAAATCATTAGAAACATTGGAACTTTGGGAGGAAGTTAAAACCGATCCTAAGTTAGAAAAGGCATTAGCTTATTATGATCGCTATATAAGTGGATTGATTTATAAAAAATTTCAAGTTATGGCTTCTACAATCGGTACAGATGTGGGTGATGATTATGATAAACTGAATCCCGCAGAAAGAAGACAAGCACTTAGAGACATGGCAGAAGTAATAAGAAAATTAACAGATGAATATAAAAAATAGGAATGATTCTTCTCTATTTTTTTAATATCCTCGGGGCTTTAAAATATCCATTTTGTTTATATTTAGAATTTTTAGTAGCCTCTTCATTTGAAAGAGATTTCCAAGGTTCATCCTTTCTGAAAATATTGGATAATCCTTCAATTGGGTGAGTAGTAGGATCAACGTTATTTGTATCTATATCATCCAATTTCGCAAAATAATCAAGAATATCCCCAAGCTGCTTAGAAAGTTCTTCTTTTTCTTCCTCGGATAATTCTAATAATGCTAATTTAGAGAGGTGTTCAATTGTTTCTTTTGAAAGTTCTTCTTTCTTAGACATAGCTCAACTCAATTAAATATAAAAATAAAAGCTAATTAAGCTTAATCATTTTTAAATTTAGACTTACGTTTTATGAAATATTGATAATTTAATTTCTTGTAACTTCTATATAATATATTACAATAAGAATTAATTAAAACGCTTTTTTAAGTAAAATATGACTAATAAAGAAGAGTTAAGGGATGAAATTCCAAGTTATGCATTTATTGCCCTTGCACGCCGTGGAATGGAAAAGATTTCATTAGATCAATGTTTTTTAAAAAATTGTGATAATGAGAGTCCAGAATTATTGGAACCTTTTAAGAAAGAAGAATATGAAGATGATAAGAAACAAACAAAAGAAATTCATATTAAATGTAAAAAATGTAATGGAGTATTCATTTTAAAACTAGTAACTTTAAAAAGAGTAGCTAAATCTACCAAGGAAAATAGTGAAGAACCTTTATCAATGGGAATGGTTTATGCTTTAGATGAAAATAAAAAGAATTTAGGTCACATAGGGTATTTTTAAATTAAAAAGATTTCTGTCTTATGAAGTTTGAAATTTATTTGTTCGATTTAGATGGCACATTGCTTAACCTTGGTAATATTGGAGCTTATGCGGATCAGATTTTAGTAAAAACACTAAATGAATTAAAGGCTCCTAAAATACCTGAGAGGGATGAAAGATATAAATTTTGGTCTGCTGGAAATAATTATCTCGAATTATTACATAAATGGGGCGTTTCTAAAGCTCAGAAATTTTGGAGACAATATGATAAGGTCGACTTTAAGCAAAGAAAAGCTCTGTATAATCAAAAAAAAATTGCTTTATTTGGTGATGTTAAGACTATTTTAGAAAGAATTTATAATCATAAAGACGGAAAAAAAATCGCTATCGTGACTAATACTGCAAATTATGTCGTGGATTATATATTAAAAAAGTTTGATATCGCTACATTTTTTCAAGAGATTTTTAGTATGGGATTTAAGAATGACCAGAAATCCGCAAAACCGTCTCCTAGTGGAATATTCTCAATCTTAGAGAGTTTTCATTACGATCCTAATGTTCATAAAGCTTTAATGATTGGAGATTCTATATCTGATATAATTGCTGCGAAAAGGGCTAATATTTTTGCATGTCTAATAAAAAGGGATAAAATGAGATATGAAAAAGGTTTTAATTCTTGGAAATTCCAACCAGATTATATTATAGAAAGGTTGGATGAACTTCTTAAGTTATAATCCAAAAAAATTAAATAATCGAACAGCTTCTTATTTAATATTGAAAATCTTAAGAGTATAGTCGATATGTCGACAAATCTAGGAGAAGAAGATATCTTAAGGAAAAAAGTTTGGAGAATTATCAATTTAATTCAAGCGAATCAGCTCTTTGTTCATCATAAAGAATTGGCAATAAAATATATGACTGAAAAAGGTAAGAAAGTCCAGACGAGAAATTTGCCAGAAATATTGTCGTTATGCGTGTTGAACGCACTAGTCCCCAATTCAGCAATGGTCTTAATTGGAGGTCATGGAGGAGGTAAAACTACCTTAGTAAAACTTTTAGGAAGGATGTTCACAGCGACTTCGCTGAATGAAATAGAAAATTCGATTATTAGAGGTCATCCTCAATTAACTGAAGAAAAGCTCATCGGTACTTTAAAATTAGGGAAATTGATGAAAGAAGGTGAGGAAGAAGTAGTTTGGAGACAATTTGTGATAAATTTCTGGAAAATTATAGATGAAGTAAATCGTTTGACACCTTATGCTCAAGATATTTTATTATCCCTGCTTGCTGAGGGTACTGTTAAATATTATGACTCAATTAAAACAATTAGTAAATTTTGTCTTTTTGCTACAATAAACCCAAACGATGTGGGAACTTTCGAATTATCGCAACCATTCTTAGACAGGTTTGGTATTTCCGTTCCTATTTCAATGCCAGCAAGTCATGACTTACAATTAATTTTATCAGGGAAAGATGAGAAATATTCCGGGTTTGATGAGTTAGTTCAAGTTCCAAAAATTTTAACTATTGATGAATTAATGGAAATTTGGTACTATGTCAATAGAATATCTTTCTCTCCAGAAGTTATTAATTATATTCATGCAATAATAAGAGAATTTACTTTATGTTCTAGGGTTGACAAAGGTAACACTGAAGATTTAAAACCAAGTACGGGCCTATGTTCTGGTTGTCATTTTAATACAGCTCAAAATATTTGTAACAAAATTGATACAATTCTAAGTGTAAGAGTTGCAAAGGATCTTTTAAGATACTCAAAAGCGCTAGCTTGGTTATTAGGAATTAGTATGATTGATGTCAATATTGTAAATACTATTGCACCATATGTTATTTCACATCGAGCAGTTTATGTAAAAAGGGAATTAGATAAGTCTCCTTATTTTGGAAATAAGTATGAATTTTCTAAGAACATGTTGAAATTAATTCAAAAACGCTTTAAAAATCGGGAAACATGCTATCAAATTACTGAACGGTTTCGAGAAGGAAATTCTAAAGAGAATGATTTGACTGAGTTAAAAAAATTTGAAAAAAATGATTTAATAGTAAAATTTGATTTAATTCCATTTGTAAATTCAGTTAATAATAAAAGATATCCCCCTCTCGCTCAACAGATAAAAGATGCTGCGAAGAAAGGAGATATAAGTAAGCTTGCTGAAATACGAAATGATCTTATGGAAAAGATAGATTTTCCTAATAGAGGAGATTTAATAGAATGGTGTAATCATGAGCTTTATAAACAAACTGTCACCGATTACATTATTAAATTTTCGTATTGGAAAGATGTTTGGGCAGATATTGCTGCTGATTTTTCTAATTTAGATCAACCTCTTAAAGATGCATTTAGTCAAAGGCAGACTAAACAAATACGGACTGAAGATCTTCTAATTGAAATTAATGTTACTGGAACAAAAGAGGATTCATTAATAAATATTCAAATCTCTGGAGGGTCAGACGCCCTAAAATTAAGAACATTAATGGATAGTTTAGAATATATACAAAAACAAGAATAAAATAATGGTATTGTCTAAAAAAAGAAAAGTTAAGGGGATTAGAGAAGAATTAACACTTAAACAAAAGAGAATTGTTGAATTAGCTAAAATTGCGTGGGCTGATACTCTAGTAGAGTTTTATTATCCTCCTCTAAATGAACCAAATTATTTATTTGATTATACCCATTTTGAAGGATTTTATATCGATCCTGAAAATCAATGGGAAATAACTATGAATCTTGCTAATACACCATTATTTAAAGATGATCAGGAATATATTGATTACTTTCATATTATCTCTCTACACGAAGTTTCACATTATCAGATTATTCCATACGATGGTTTGATTAATGCTAAATTACTTAGGGCTGCGATGGAATATGTAAATCAAAATTATGCTCCTATTGTTGTAAATGTCTTTGCGGATTTGATTATTGATTATAAGCTATACAAAAAATATCCAAATTTGATAACATGGGAAGTAAAAATAACATATGAACATATTAAAAACAAAGGCAAGATGAGTGATTTTACTAAATTCTTATTTCGAGCTTATGAGAAAATTTGGAATGTTGACATTCTTAATGATGAATCACTAAAGGATATGGATTCTCTAACTGAAAAGGTATCTAAAGTTATCCTTAAAGACTTTGAAGATGAATCCACATGGGAAAAAAAAGTATCTGTTGTTGCGAGATATTTGAACAATTTAATCCAAGATACTTTTACGTTAATCGGTAAAAATGGAATATGTGAGAAAGGAAAAGAAAAAAGGAAGAGTCCTGGAGGTGCATTCATAGAGATTCCAAAAGATGTGTTAGAAGTTATGGATAATCCTCTGGAAAGTAAAAATTCTGATAAATTAAAAGAAGGTAATGAAGATGAATTAAGACAAAAAGCAGAGGAATTTGCCAAAAATATCCCGTACTCTGAGTTTGGTGGACCTGCGAGACAAGCTGGTATTTTATTAGATGGAGTTCCTTTAGCTACGTGGTATAGAGGTCTAGCAAAGAATTTGATCGAAATCAGAATACTTGAAGAAAAACCAAGCGGACAATTACCCATCTATCCTGAGGTGTGGCGTATAGGAGATCGAATAGAAGATTTGGATGTAGTTCAGACGTTATTGAATAGTCCTGTTATTATTCCTAATCTTACTACTAGAAAATGGGCATTTAAAGAAGGACCGGGTCATCTTGTTGAGAAACAAATCCCTGATCTATTAATTGTTTTAGATTCTTCTGGTTCTATGAGATGGAATTATACTTCAAGAATAGAAAGAGGTAGAGGACAGTATCACATAGCACTCATCGCTGCCTTTGCCGCTCTTCATCATGCAGCCAGCAAGGGGGCAAAATTCAGTATAATTAATTTCTCAAATGTTGCGGATATTTGCCCATGGACCTCAGATTTTAAAAAAGCTGAACGCGTTTTATTAAGATACCAAGGAGGTGGTACGGTTCTACCAACAAAAGAAATTGCTCAGCAGTGTGATAAAGCAGAGAGGAAATCCCTTATTTTCATAATTACGGATTTTGGTATCTATAATTGGAGTAAGTCAAAGAAAATTATGATTGATTTAGCTCAAAGAGGACATAAAATTGTAGGATTTTTCATAGGAGCATCAAAAATACCAAAGGATAAATTTAAAACCCTACTAGAAAAAGTAACCTTCTATGGAATAAGAAATGCTAAAGATTTAATTGATTTAGTTATAACAGAAGTCAAAAAATATTACTTATAGTTAATGCTATAATTATTTAAATTACTTAGGTTTGTTAATTTCACGCAAATATAACTTCATGAAATAACGTTGAGTATTACAATAGTTTAATCTATCTTTATTTGTTAGATGTTTGCATTTTTGTAACACCCTCTGAATATCGGTAAGCAGTTTAAAATTATCATATTTTGCCTTTTGTGGGAAGAATTCTGCTGGTTTTTTAGTATATTTATTTACCTTTATTTCATAAAACAAATTTTTAAGATTTAACGCGGGTTCTGAATCTTCTAATCTGGAAATTGTCATTATTTCTATTTTCTCTTCAAGATTTATTGATTTATCATTATTATAATTGCTAGTATTACATTCAAAAAATATATTGCAAATACCTTTATGTCTATATCTACAATCTTGACAATCATGAGAATATTGAGGAGATTTAACTTGGCAAGCATTATGGATTTTTTTAAGAACTTGTTCAGATTCTTGTAAGTTTGAACTAAACATCATCTTTATTCTTACATCTAATTTTAAGTAATTTTTCCCATATTTTTCATGTACTTCTCTAGTAATAGCAGAGAAATATCCACATATATATTAAAAACATATGGCTTGATCTTTTGAAAGTAAGTAATATTTAGATAATATCCTCAATTCAGCTTCCCTGTAATTAAGTCGGAAAAATGAATAAATTAAATAAAAAAAAATATTTCTTTATTGTATGATTTGAGACTTAGTATTTATAACACAACAAGAAGACTATCCACATCCAACCACCCCTTTTGAGCATGGATGATCTTTCCATCTTCATCAATTACAAATTGCCCCGGTCCTTGTTTTTCCCAACCTTCATACTCTCCATGTTCAAAACCATATTTTCTAACATCTTTTAATTTAAGCGGGATTTGCTTAACAGCCTCAGATGTCATTAATCCTAAGCCATACTCAGCATATAGTTTATCTTTTGAGCTCGGAATAACGGGAAAGTCAATCTTTTCTTTTTCAATATATTCCTTCGCTACCTTTTCACCTGATTGTGTGATGTATAATATCTTTACCCCTTTAGCTTCAATCTCAGATTTGCGTTCCAGCAAAGCCTTGAAGTCGCTCTGGCAAATAGGACATCCAAAGTATCTTGAAAATATTAAAACAATTTTATCTTTTCTTAATTCTGCTAAATCAATCATCCCTGCATTGTATGATTCTAACTTAAATAAGGGAGCAGAATCTCCTTCATTTATCTCGTTTTTCCCCATAGTTTTCACGTTACTTTTTAATATATTTTTTTAATGTAGAACTTCATAAAAGATTTTTTCAGTGATATTCTCACTTATTTAACTTTATATCTTAAAATCCATAAACTAAAGAGATATTCTAATTTCGAAATAAAAAAGATGTAAGATGATTAGATAATGAATAAAAATCCGCAGATATTTTAAAAAATAAAATTAATATTAATATTGTAGAATTCTAGTATTTAATTTAATCAACAAATTTTAAAGCTATCAAAATTTAAAAAAGTGAATATTTTGGTTAAAAAAGAATATATCTGTGAGAAGGGTAAAAGAAGTTCAATTGTGATAGATGATCTTTCTGTTGAAATTAAGGAAGGAGCTACATTCGTTCTTGGATTCGCGGGGATCGGTCTTATCGGCCCCATCGTTGCTAATACTCTTATTGAACAACTTCCAGATGTAAAACCAATTGGGTTTATTACAAGCGAATACCTTCCTCCAATAAGTGTGTTTTATGCTGGTGTGTTAAAACATCCTTTCAGAGTGCTTTACTCTCCACAACATAACTTAATTATCGGTATATGTGAGGTTCCCTTTCAGGTCGTCTCTGCATACAACGATCTTTCTAAAACTATTTGTAATTGGGCTTTATCTGAAGATGTTAGAGCAAAAGAGATAGTAATCTTTCAAGGAATCCCCCAGAGAGGTATAATTGATGATTACCCTGTTTATTATGCCGCTGAAGAAGAAATGATGGAGCATTTAGAAAAATTTGGAATTACTAAGGTAGAGAAAGGAATAATAGTCGGTCCGGAAGCTACTATCTTAAACGAGGCATTAACAAATAGATTGCATGCTTATGCTTTGTTCACGCCAGTCTTAGAAATTCCTACTCCTGAGGGTGCCGCTAGTATTATAGAAGTGTTAAATAAAATTTATGAATTAAAGATAAACACTGCTCCCCTTATAGAGCAAGGAAAAGAAATCAAGGCTAAGATGTTAGAATTAGCACAGAAAGCCCAACAATATCAACAACAGCAACAGCTACCAGGAGCGGGTAAAGAGTATACACAATACTTTCAATAAACAATTTTTATTTTATTTTTCAATCCTATTTTTTAATTTTTTTGTATAAAGGAAGTCTTTGATTCCAGTTAATTGTTAAAATATGGTATGAATTTTGTTTTAAATTTTGATCTAACGAGCTTATAAATGGAAAGAAAAAGATTAAAGAATCAACAAATATGAATTCTTATCATGAAATATAACAAGACACATGCGGCAGTTTGTGGTCTTTTTTGCCCTGCATGCACAGTATTTATTGCTACACAGGAAGATCCAGAGCGTCTTAAATTAATTGCTAATCAATTTGGTATATCTGAAGAAGAAATGAAATGCAATGGCTGTCGGTCGGAAAAACGTATTCCTTATTGTGATACTTGCAAACTGTATCCTTGTGCCCAGGAAAAAGGAATAGATTTCTGTGGACAGTGTGATGAATATCCTTGTAATGATTTAAAAGAATTTCAAGCAGCAGCACCACATCGTTTTGAGTTATGGGAGGCTCAAGAACATATTGTTAGTAAGGGATATGAAAAATGGATGGAAGACATGATAAACTATTATTCATGTTCGAAATGTGAAACGATAAATTCAGCATATGATCCTAATTGTAGATCATGTGGACATCAACCAAGCAATCAATACACAGGAAAACATGGTAAAAAAATATGGGAATTCCTAGCGAAACAACAATCTAAATTGAAAAAAGATTAAATCAATTATTTTTAAAATCTCTTCTTTTATAGTAAGAAAGAAAACAATTTAATTGATTGTTCATAAAAAAGAAGTTAATAAGAGTAAGAATTAATTTTAATTGAAGATCTTAGTAAAATTATGAATACAATCTTATCTCATAAACATTCAATATTTAGTATTTATCATGAGAAGAATTAAGACTTTTGATATTATTCGCGGTTGGTGCATGTTTATGATGGTTTTTGGGCATATGCTTTCCTGGTGGATAATATCTCAAGATCGTTGGTTGACCTCAGCGATTCATTCGATTTTTGGTGATATTATTGCTATTGGATTTTTATTTATTTCAGGATTAAGTGCGGTAATATTTTTTAGGAACAGACTTACAAAAGCTGAAGCTTCAATTGAATATAGTTTAGAGCAAGTAAAAAGGGAATATCTATTTCGAGCTTTACTTATATTTATCGTAGCTCTAATATACAATAGTGCTACAGCAATAGGAACATTAGATCCTTTAAATATTTGGAAATGGTTTATACCACTTACAATAGCGATTTCACTATTATTAGCGTTCCCATTATTAAAAATTTCAAAATCGTTTAGATTATTAATAGCCGTGGGTTTTTGGATAACCCATTATTATATCCTTTTATTGCTTTTACCTTATAAAGGGCAAGTTAACCTTTTTGGAGTAGTATATCATATCTTATACCATTCTAAAGGTCTACATCCCATTCTATGCTATTTCAGTTTTTTTTTAATAGGAACAATAATTGGAGAGGTAATTTACGAAATATATCTCATAAATGATCAAAAAGAGAGAAGATCGGCACTAAAAAATGAAGTTCTGCTTCCATCATTAATAATAGGGCCGATTCTAATAATAATTGGAGTTTTATCTCTTTTTCCTAGTTTTTTAACACATGCAACATTTTCATCAACAGTTTATTCCCTGGGAGTAATATTAATTTCAACTTCAGTATTGTTAATCATTGAAGAATTTGAAGCTATAAATGTAGAAAGAAGCTACAGATTTTTCTTTTATTACTCATATTATTCTTTTACTATTTATTTTGCTCATAATATGTTATACTTTTTACTTTTTGAAAGAGTAAATGCATTAACCATTTGGATTTTTATGCCACTCACCTTCTTAATAATTAGTTTACTACTTAGAGTTATTTATCCAAAACTTAGAGACAAGGTTTCAATAAAAGCACAGGTAGGAAAATTAAGTGCTAGATTAGCAATATATGTTAAGGAAAGATCAGAAAGTAGGGAAATCGAAAAAAGGAGGTTGTGATAAGAATTAAAGAGAAATTTATTCCTGTACAGATAAATCAGGAATTGTGCTTAAGGTGTGAACGGTGTTTACGTGCTTGCAAGGCTAAAGCGATATATTTCGAGCATAGTATTAGATTAGTGGATTATTCCAAGTGCCAAGGATGCCTAAATTGCGTTCAAGTTTGTCCTAGAAATGCGGTTGAAGTGACATCAATCGAATTTGAAGGTCAAGTAGTTAGTATTAAGGTTGATCATGAAAAATGCTCTATGTGTGAAGAATGCTTAGATGAAAATGGAAATTTCTGCCCTAAAAATCTTTTCTATAAAGATAAAGTAAAAAATAAAGAAAATCAAGAAATTGAAGGGATAAAGTTTAAATTTAGAGAAATAGCAAATTGTCAGGGATGTTTACGATGCGAAGCACTTTGCCCTGAGAATGCATTAAAATCTGTGACATTCGAAGCTTAATGATAGGATTAAAGAGATTTTGATACCAAACACACTCTAGCTTTCTAACTTTTTAATTCTTTTAACTAAATCATTAAGATATAAGTTACCCATTCCTAACTTTACCATAGGGGAAAAAAATAATACTAGCGCAAATCTGGTCCCTAAGAATTCAATATAACTGGAACATATTTTCTGATTATTTTCTAGTTCTAGATACATTTTTTTTAAGCTACTTAGTTTTTTCTCACTTCGAACTTCAAATTCTTTAGTTATTGAAAATAATGTAGTACTTGGAAGCGAAGAATATAAAACATTTCCATCAACGGTAAAAATACCACTTCCTAAAATTTCTTTATCATCTACATAACCTCTTAAAATTTTAACTATCTCTTGAAATAGAGGTAATGAGGTAAAACTTGTAGTATGATCATCCTTTACGATTTCTGAAGACTCTCCTCCTCCTTCATAAAACTCCATATGTGTGAATTCAAAATCAACTTTCTGATATCCACGAACTTTAAAGTTCTTATCCACAAAAGATTGAAAACTATGCTCACATACGGCACCTGAAGGAATAGAGACCGTCGTCAATGTTTTACTTTGATTTATTATTTTGGTAGGGATTTTAAGCTCTTTTCTTTCCTTACATGTTGGACAAACTACCTGTATAGTGTCAAATAATTCTTTTTCTTCAGTTTTATTTGTTTCTAGCATATGTATTTAATGTATTACCTTGATAGATCTTATTTTATTGGTTAATATTAATATTTAAAAATAAATTTATCTGCTTAAATAATGATTTATCTAACTTTAATAATAATTTTACTAATCAGATAGATAATTCTCATCATATGAAGAATAACCAAAAACTTATGAAAGTACTAAAGAAAACACAAATTAAGATATATTGAACATGTTCAGCTAAATAGTTAAATTTGTTATAAATTATTAAAAATACAAATAAAAACTCTTATAGATGTCTTTTAATGTTGAGCGATAAAAATTATAAGATTGGAATACTGTATGGAACTCACCCCGACACTGAGATGTTAGCACAAAAATTCGCTGGTAATCTCATAAATAATGAGGAATTCTGTAAAGCTTGTGAAGACTTAGAGCAAAATGTAAAATGTGATAAGTGTCGTGAGCATTTAAAGGGTTTTGCAGGTTCTATTTATTTTTATGAAAAGATTGGTGAGAATATCCCTGATTTTATTGAAGAACCTGAACTATATTTGCCTAAAAATCTTCCCCCAGTTGATTTTGTTTTAGTAGTAGGGATTCATCAAGATTTGTTATCTGGTCTTCCATATTATCTAAAAGACAAGAAAAGTGTAAAAGCTGTAATTGTTCCCATAGAAAACCCTAAGTGGGTTCCCGCTGGGCTTCAAGTTCAAGTTTTAGAAGAATTTGAAAAGTATGGAATTCAGGCAGCCTTTCCCAAACCATTTTGTGCTTTAAGTAGAGAGTTAAATGAATACAATAAAATTGGTTTTCACCTAACAAAAGAACATAATTATGTGTATGAATTCATAGATTATTTCAAAATAGGAGTTCCAATTGTCTCTATCTTACTAAGTAAAGATGGGGAATCAATTGAAGATAGCTGTGTACTACAATCAGCCCCATGTGGGAGCAGTTATTATGTTTGCCAACAACTCAAATCAAAGTATTTCAAAAATGGAAAAAGTGGGGAGTTATCATTAAATGAAAGAATTAGTAAAGCTCATCATGCATATCCTTGTAATGCCTCAATGGATCAAGATAATATTTTGAAAGATTCAATTCTTCATGTTGGGGGGTATTTAATTAGAAATGCAATTAGAAGAGAGTTAAATCTTGAAGAGGAAGAAAGAGAAAAACTAGTTTATGTTATAAAATGATTTTTTAATGCAAATTATTATTTTAAATACATATTTTTCCAGTTTTTTGTGAAAAATAGTTAATTAAAGATTTTTTAAAACTTAAACATTTTTTCCCTACATATATTTATTCAACTATAATATCTTTAAATTTCAAAAAATTTATCGTTAATAGATAGGATGAAAACGTGTCTAGTTATATTATTAATTCAGAAGAAATTAAAGAAAAGATTTCTTTAGATAAAATTCACTCCATTCATGGTAAAAATAGAATTTTAACGGATTTTTCAACATACCTTATGGATGAAAGTAAACTAAATGGAGTTGCAGATTGGTTATTTTTTCCAAAATCTGAGGCAGAAATTGTTTCAATATTAGATTTCTTACGGAAAAATAAAATTCAGACATATATTAGTGCGGCTCGGACAGGAATTGTTGGTGCTTGTGTTCCTTCTTCTGGTTCTGTTTTATCAACCGAAAAGATGAATAAAATTATTGGAATTGGTTTAGATAAAAATAAAGGGAATTATTTCATTCGTGTTGAACCAGGAGTTACTCTGAACGAAATAAATGATACGTTGAAAAAGAAGGAAATTGATAATGTTGAAGAATTAACTCCCGATGCTAAAAAAAAGTTTAAAGAGTCAAATAAAGAATTTCATTATCCTGTTGATCCAACAGAGATGTCTGCAACAATTGGTGGAACTGTAGCGACGAATGCCTCGGGGGCTAGAACCCTGAAGTATGGTCCTACAAGAGAATGGATTAAGGGATTAAGAGTTAATTTATCTTCTGGTGATATTTTAGCTATTCAACGTGGAAAGTATTTTGCTTCAAATAAGGGTTATTTTGTTGTAAATAAATCGGATGGAAACAAATTGGAATTTAAGATTCCAAATTATATATTCAACACAATAGTGAAAAATGCCGCTGGAATTTATTCTAAACCGAATATGGATTTTATTGATTTATTTATTGGAAGCGAAGGAATTTTAGGTGTCATTACACAAATTGATATTTGGATTATTGAAAAACACCCTTTAATTTATAATATTTTATTCTTTAATTCTGAAGAAGAAGCAATAAGTTTTAGTGAATTAATACGAGAAAATAAAATTATATCTCCGGAATTCATAGAATTTTTTTCATTCGAAGCATTAAATCTTTTGAAAAAGGTACAAAATGAAGATCCTAGTTCGATAAGCATGCCTCAAATTCCAATTTATGCTAAATCAGCAATATTCTTTGATTTACCATATTCTGAAGATAATTTAGATAAAATTTTTAGTGAAATAAATAGTATTGCAGAAAAGTATAAAACTAATTTATCAGAGGGTTGGTCAGGTTATGAAAATCAAGATTTTGCTCGATTTAAGCATTTTAGACATGCATTACCAGAAATCATTAATGCGATAATTGCTCAACGCAAACTAGAATTTCCCCAATTACATAAACTCGGAACGGATATGAGTATACCTAAAGGAAATTTCAGAAATATGATGAAATATTATCATTCTGTTCTACAAAATACAAATTTAGAATATGTTATTTTTGGTCATCTTGGAGATAATCACGTGCACGTTAATATACTCCCAAAAAATATGGAAGATTTGCGATTAGGGGAAAAAATCTACGAAAAATTTGCAAAAAGAGCAGTAGAATATGGTGGAAGTATATCTGCAGAGCATGGAATTGGAAAGATAAAAAGAGAGTACTTAAAAATTATGTATGGTCAAAAAGAACTTGATGAAATGCGTCTAATTAAGAAAACTCTCGATCCATCTTTAACATTAAATTATGGTAATATTATTAGTTTTGAACCGGAGGAGGAATAGAAAATCATTGAATTTGACAAAAAATCTATAGAAAATAAAAAATTTTTAGAAATCTCCTTAATAGATACCATTCATAAATCATTGCTTTTATAGTACATAAATGTTATATTCTAATGTGAGGAAATATATCTTTCATTTAGGTGATTGTCAATTACTACTATAAAGTGTTCAACATCTTTTTGTGAAGAAATTGAGGAGGAATCAGAGGAAGAATCTTTTTTTGAAGAACATTTTTGGTACTTCCTTATACCCGCAGGGATAATATTAGCAATCTCAATTTTTATAGAAATAACTTTCGAATTGATAATTGTTGATCAAATTTTAGCCATTCTATCAATTTTTCTTTCCAGTTCAAGTGTAGTAAAAGAGGCAATCGAAAATATTAAAAACAAGAAAATCACGGCCAACATTTTAATGATAATAGCTGCAATTGCCTCATTTTTTATCCTCCATGGACAAGAAGGGGCGACTGCATTACTGTTATATGCAATAGCAGAAAGGTTAGAGGAAATAACTGCTGATAAATCGAGAAATGCGATCAAAGAACTGTTAGAATTAGCTCCTGATTATGCTTTGCTGAAAACTGAAAATGGATATCAAAATGTACCATCTAAAGAAATCAAAATTGGAAATATAGTAGGGATAAAACCTGGAATGAAAGTTCCATTAGATGGAGTTATTGTTAAGGGAAGTTCCTACTTTGATGAAAGTGCGATAACAGGAGAATCAGTTCCGGTCTTTAAAAAAGATAGAGATGGAATTTTTGCAGCGAGTCTGAATTCAGATAGTTTTGTGGATATTGAAGTCACTCGAGAAAGCACAAATACAATCGTGGCTCAAATTGCTGAGAGTGTAAAAATTGCTCAACAAAACAAAAGCGAACATGAAAGATTTATTGAAAAATTCGCTAGATATTATACTCCAATTATAATTCTATCATCTATTTTCGTTATGTTTGTTCCTCTCATATTTAACTTAAACTTCTATGATTGGTTTTATCGTGGATTAGTTCTTTTAGTAGTTTCTTGTCCATGTGCTCTTACGTTATCAACTCCTTTAGCAAATATCGCATCTTTAACAAAGCAAGCAAGAGAAGGAATTTTAGTTAAAGGGAACAAATTTATTGAAAAAATTCAAGACATCGACGTATTTGCGTTTGATAAAACTGGTACACTCACTGAGGGTAATTTAAAATTATTTGATATTTTTAATTATAATGGGGCTTCAAAATCTAACATTATAAGTATAGCCGCTAGTTTGGAAGCTCTTTCAGAACATCCTATTGGAAAAACAATAGTTAAACAAGCAAAAGATATGGATTTATCCTTTCAAACAGTTGATAATTTTGAAGTAATTAAAGGAAAAGGAATAAAAGGAAAAATAAATGGTGAACTTTTTTATGTAGGAAGTAAAAAGTTTATTCAAGAACTAAATTATGAGCTTCCTAATGATGATATTAAAGAAATCGAAGAATCAGGTACAATTCCAATATTATTAGGAAATGAACAGAATTTACTGGGGATATTTTCAATTAGAGATGTATTACGAGTTTCAGCTCCAATCCTGATAAATGGTTTAAAGAGAAGAGGATATGAAACTATTTTAATATCCGGTGATAATCAGAGGGTATGTAATTCAATTGGAGCTTGTTTAGACATAGATCATACATATGGAGAATATTTACCAAATCAAAAGCTTCAAAAAATTCAGGAATTGAAGAAACAATATAAGGGAGTAGCAATGGTTGGCGATGGGATTAATGATGCTCCTGCTTTGGCTCTTTCAGATTTAGGGATTGCCATTGGGGCCTCTGCGGCAGATATTACACTTAAAACTGCTGATATTATCATCATCAATGATGATTTAAAGAAAGTCCTTACGTATGTAGATATTGCTAAAAAAACAAATAGAAAAATAAAACAAAATATCTGGACATCTATTATAATTAAAGTATCATTTGCAGTACTAACAGTTATGGGGTTAATGAATCTATGGTTTGCTGTAGGAATTGGCGATATGGGACTCTCTCTGGCTATTATGCTAAATAGTATGACTATTTTTAGGTATAAGATCCTTTATAAAGAAGTTTCGACTGAGGAATTGGAGAATAAGGCAAAGTTAGTTATTTGTAAAAATTGTGAAACAAAAAATATTATTCCACAACACCATGGTAGGGATATGGTTCAGAAAGAAGATAAATTAGTTTGTTGGAAGAATATTCTAAGTAGTGAGGAATTGGAAACTTGCGATGAGGAATTACCACTTCACTGTCCTTACTGTCAAAATAAGATGGAATTAAAATAGTATATTATTTTTTCCTTAATTGATCTAATTTTTCTTTTAGTACTGTAGTTTCTTCTTTAGATAAGGTCTCCAGATAATAGTTTTTACCCAATTCCACACATAGTACAGAAAGTCATGATAATAACTTCTTAGAAAATAATTGGAAAAAAGGGAAAAACTATATTTATGAGCCTAAATATGAAATTTTGTCTTAATGCGAATTTATAAATAGAGAATCAAATAAATTACAAATAAGTAATAAAAATAAGAAACATATTAATATAGGAGGAAATTAAGAGATGGAAACAATTAGAGAACCAGCGAGAGACATCCCGATCTGGGATAAAGTGGATGTGATCGTTGTTGGTGGCGGACCAGCAGGAACAGGAGCAGCTTTGGCCTCTGCTCGAACTGGTGCTAAAACAGTTCTAATAGAACGGTTTGGTAGCCTGGGTGGACAGCAAACACAGGGTTTAAATTCGGTTTTCTCGCGCGTGGATCCAGAATTACATAATGGAATTGTGCAAGAGGTTATCCAGCGTCTTATGAAGGGTGGAGCCATGAGAATACCAAATGAAAGGCAAATACGACGGAATGCCATGACATCGCGCTTGATTAAGCGTTATGGTGAAGAAAACTTACCAAAACGGTTGCTTAACACGAATGTAGGTTGGTGGGGTGGTGATAAGATCTTTGACCTCGAATATTACAAGTTTCTTCTTGATTCAATGATGCAAGAAGCGGGTGTTAAGATGTATCTTCATTCTTTTGCAGCTGGTGTCATAAGAGATGGAAACACGCTCAAGGGTATCATTACGGAAGGTAAAGAAGGCAGACGTGCAGTTCTAGGGAAGGCTATAATTGACACCACTGGTGATGGTGATATTGCGTGGAAATGCGGAGCACCAGTTATGGATGACAAAATACCATTAGGTCGGCGGAAGGGGCGCAATATGGGATCGTTAACAGCGTTTTACCTTGGTGGTGTAGATGTTGGGAAATGGTTAGAATTCAGGAGAACTCATAAGGATGAATGGGGGCAAATGTATGGTGGCCACAGAATAGTTAAAGAGGCGCGAAACAAAGGGGCATACATCAGAGGAGACAGTATTATATTGTCACCGTTACACAGCGTTCATGGAGGTGGAAGGATATGGGTGATGAACCCGATGTATGGTCCACGAGAAGATCACCACTTATGGATGGCTGAAGAACAAACAAATCTTGAAGTAAGCCTTAGGAAACAAGCATTTGCAGTACAAAACTTACTAAAGGAGCAAGTCCCTGGCTTTGAGAAATGTTTCGTTGAGAAAACAGCCAATTACCCAGTAACGACAATGCATAGAATCATAGGAGATCATATAATAACAGTAGCCGAAATGCGCGAGGGTAAGACGTTTGAGGATTCCATTGCCATAAACAACCAACCTCCGGACATCTGGGAAGTTACTGGGAGGTTTGGTTATGAGATCCTCCCTCATGATGTTCCTTATCGCTCGATAGTTTCTAAAGAAGTAGATAATCTATTAGCAGCAGGCACAACAATTTCTTGCGGACTCTTCACTGACGGTGGGTTGAGGTATTGTACTCCAAGCATTTGTACCGGTCAAGCAGCAGGCACAGCGGCTGCACTAGCCGCCAAGAACAATGTAAGTCCGATAGATCTGGATGTAAACTTGTTGCGGGACACTCTCCGTAGACAAAACGCACGAGTTAGTGTCAGAGAAGTATCAGAAGAAGCTATTGAGCCATATCGGTTCATAAAGAAGATATCAAAAGTAGGTAAGAAGAGTTCAGATGTCAATATTGATGAAGAAGAGATAGGTAAATATTAGATGAATAAATCTATCAGCTCTTCCTTTTTTTTAATTAAATGTTAAGTACTTGGCTGAAGTAATATGGGGTAACTTCGCAAGCTGGGAGAGCACTTCTTCGGGTACGGAATTATCTACATTTATAAGTGATATCGCAATCCCACCGGGTTCGTTTCGACCCAGCTGAAATCCTGCAATGTTGATATTTTTTTCGCCAAGAAAAGTTCCTACTCGACCAACTACACCAGGAAAATCTTGATTTTCTAGCATTAGAATTCCTCCAGAGAGTTTTGCCTCAATTGGGAAGAGATTGATCTTCATGATTTTTTGGATATTTCCAAAGAGGATTCCTGATACTGATGTTTTTTTTTTCTCAGTAATTGTAATTACACGAATCAAACTTGCATAGTTCTCTAATTTTGTCGATCTTGTTTCAGTTACTTTGATTCCGCGCTCTTCGGCAATAATACGAGCGTTGACTAAATTGACATCCTCAGTTTGGTGCTGAAGGAGCCCCTTTAGGACCGAGATTGTGAGTGGGGCTATTGTAAGATTCGATGCTTCCCCTAGATACTCCACACGGAGCTCATTAAGAGGATTTTCTAGAAGCTGTCCATGAAATGAACCTAATTTCTCACAAAGGGATAAATAAGGTCGTAATATTGGAAGTAGCTCCGGTGCCACACAAGGGAAGTTAACTGAATTTCGAATTATCCCCTTTTTAAGAAAATCGCTAATTTGCTCTGCAATCAGTATAGCAACTTTTTCCTGAGCTTCCATAGTAGATGCACCTAAATGAGGGGTTAGAATTACGTTAGGATGTTTATGTAGTAAAGTATCTGATGGTGGTGGTTCTATAGGGTAAACATCAATTGCCACACCCTTAACATGGTTGGATTGAAGAGCTTTTAAAAGATCCGATTCGTTGATTAATGCTCCTCGTGCACAATTGATAATAAAAACTCCTTTTTTCATCTTGTTAATTGCTTGAGTATTAATCATTTCTTTTGTCTCAGGTGTGAGGGGTGTGTGAAAGGTGATAAAATCGGAGCGAGTATAAATATCATCAAGGTTGACTGGTTCCACGCCTAACTTCAATATGTCCTCATTGGAAACATAGGGATCGTATCCTATAACAACCATTCTAAGACCTAAGGCTCGTTCAGCCACAACTTTTCCAATATTCCCCATACCAACAATCCCAAAAACTTTATCAGTAAGTTCAGTTCCTATGAACTTTTTCTTCTCCCACCTTCCCTCCTTCATAGAGGCGGAAGCTTGGGGCACTTGACGTGCAAGAGCAAGCATTAAAGCGATGGCGTGTTCTCCTGTAGTAATTGTATTACCTCCCGGGGTGTTCATAACAACTATCCCTTTTTTTGTAGCAATGGTCTTATCGATATTGTCTGTACCAGAACCTGCACGACCTATTACTTTTAAACGAGAAATTCCATCAAACACTTTTGCAGTTATTTTTGTAGCTCCCCGGATGACAATACCATCATAATTATCAATAATGCTAGCCAATTCTTCCAAGTTAATTTTTCCTTTTACATCAACGTGAATGCCTTCTCGAGTGAACACCTTAACTCCAGACATGTGTAAATTATCAAGAATGAGTACTTTAAAGTTTCCCATCATCTCTCCTTTCTATCTAGCCTATATATAAAATTCTAACTTTAATTAGTAAAATTCTTAATTTTCTATATCTAAGTTCTAATGATTGATAGAGTAAAATTTGTTCATTTAAATTTATTACTACAAGAAAGAATAAAAATTTAATTTTATAGATTTATATAAGTGATTTCATTTACCTATTAGTTCTTTAAATTCTTTTAAGTCTTTTATACCATCAAGTTTTTTATCTTGTAATGCTCTCTCAATATAAGCTTTATCAAATTCTATTACTTTTTTTAATAATTCAAAAGCTTTTGCTTGATTATTTCTTAGTGATTCTAGGCAAGCAAAATTATATAAAATCTCACTATTCGTAGGATCTTTCTTCAATGCCTTGTTGAGATGATATACTGCTTTTTCAAAATTTCTTATATTTAAAAATAAATAACCAAGGTTATTTTGAACATCAGTAACGTTATAATTATAAGTTTTAGGGTCTTCTTTTGCAAAAATTTTAAAGATTTTTAGAGCATCAAGGTACATTTGTTCCGCATCTTCAAATTTCTGTAATCTGGTGGATATAGTTCCAAGAGAGTTCTGGATAATAGCAACATTGTATAAGTATACTTCTGGATTTTGTTCTGCTAATTGTCTAGAAATCTTTAATGCTTCACTGAACATTGGTTCTGCTTCCTCAAATTTATTTAAAGTAGCATATAAATCCCCGAGATCTAATAGCGTAAGGGCTAGTTCGGGGTAAACCTGCTCGGGATAATGTTCCGCTATTTTTTTTTTAATTTTTAATGCTGCAAGGTGCATCCGTTCTGCATCTTCAAATTTCATTAATTCACTATAAATGAGTCCAAGATTACTCTGAGTCTTAGCAATATCGATTAGATACATATCATAAGACATTTTCGCTAATGTTTTGTAACTCTCTATTGAATCAATGGAACCATCCTGAATATCTTCTATTAAGTCTAAATCAATACCTACATTTCCAAATTCACTTTTAATTGATGGCTCTTCGGGTAGATATATATCGTAATATCGTTTTAATAACTCATTATATGCCTTCAAATCATCAATATATGACTTTTCTACACCACTATAGTCTTTTGAATGAAAGTCAGGAGAATGTGCATCATAATACTGTCTTTCTAACTCCTTGTATGAACTTAAGGCATCGCTATATATTTTTTCTGCCTCTTCAAATCTTTTTAAATCTATATATAATGTTCCGAGGTTTTTTTGAGTCGCAGCGATATAGGGTAAATATATTCTGTAATATTTTTTCGCCAAATTTTGATATAAATCTAAAGCATTAAGGTAGATTCTCTCTGCAGTCTCAGAATTTCCTAAAACAGATAATAGATTTCCAAGTACTATTAGAATTGGTGCTTTGTATTTATCTTCAAGTATAAATAATTCTTCCGCAATATCAATCAATCTTTTGTGTCTATTATCAAATTGTTCTATATTATTAGCAATTGCTAGAAATTCAGTTACTAATTCCTCAGTTGGATTTAACTTTGCTTTATGAAAAAGAACCTCAATTTTATCAAAAAGATCATCTTTAAATTTATATACATAATAGTTTATAGCATTTTCATGATGTTTTTCATCTGTTAGGGGTCGTAAAACCTCTTGAATTTGGGAAAATGAGAATTCGTATATCTCCTCTTTTCCCTCTTTTTCTTTTATTAATCCTGTATCTAATAATTCACTGAAGATATTCTCGATATTTGGTAGTTTATAGGAGCTTTTAATGCTTTTATAATCAATGTTAGTTTCTATCTCCGTATTTAAAACACTCAGATTCTTAAGCAACAGTAATGCTTCTTGGTTTGATGAAAGAATCTCTTCAATAATTTGAATATAAAAATTCGCTACTTGCGTTTCATCAAAAACCTTCAATTTATCGAAATCTATTCTTTGATAATTTTTTTTTATTATCTTTTCTAAAGCAGTATGTCCTTTAGGGAATTTTTTAATTAATTCCATTACTTTATTTGGGTATCTTACCTTAAATCACTTCTTTTTCTTCCTAATTATTAATGTTGAATTTCATACTTTACTATTTAAATTTACTTGATTTTTTAAGAGATCTGGTAATAGTTAAGATAATTTTAAAGAACTGTAAATTTATTTCTTTATTACTTAATTAAAATTTTATTTCTTTTCTTCCCGCATCATTTTTATATCCTTTGCAAAATAAGAGTCTCCATATGAGGTATATAAAACTGCTGCAGGATTGTGTGGGTTTGACCTATCCTTAGCGATAAATGTAGTTACAGGTGCTTTAGAAAGATGAGTAAATGTAATGTCATGTCCTACACATAATCCAACTATAATATTCATATCAGTTTTTGCTTTATTGAGTAGTAATGCTTGAGCTGCAGGGTTACATGTCATAATTCCAATAAGATAACCAGTTTTTGAAACCATTGTATATTCTTTAGGAACCTCGACATCAGTTTTTTTAATAGATTCAGTTTTACAACAAACGGAACAGACTTCAAATCCATATTTATTTAGGATCTCAGCAGTTTTCTCAGCTTCTTTTCGTAAGCCGACACAGAATGCTAATCCCAACTTTTTAAAGCCCATTCCCTTCGCATATTCTATTGTATCCTTTAAACGAGGCCAATTAATATACCCTTGAGCTTCTACAATAGATGCAATGCTAGTTGATTTTTTTAGAAATTCATCCATTTTATAGAGATTCATTACTTCCTCTTCGATTTCAGGATAAACAACCATTGGACAATTTTGTTTTTGTGTGTTGGGATTCCCAACTGTACAATAATGAATACTGTTACATTCATGACATGTAGGGTCTATTTGAATCTCTTTATTAGATTTTTCAACATCTTTTGGCATTTTGAATCATAATTTACTATTTATTTTTGGTTTATAATTTATAATACTCTATTAGGTAAAAATTTCAAACTAATTGAACAAATAGTTAAATTATTTTAATTTTTATCATAAGAAATGATTTAGAATTTTATTTTAGTTTTAATTCATTTTTATTAATCACATTAAGCATTTAAAGTGCGGGAATAGCTAAGTCTGGTTCAAAGCGCTGGACTCAGAATCCAGTCTCGCAGGAGTTCGGGAGTTCAAATCTCCCTTCCCGCATTGAATTAACAACAAACCGAAATGATTATTTATGCCTAAAGTTAAAGTCAAAGATATTAATTTAAATTATGAAAGTTTTGGAGAAGGCTTTCCACTAATAATGATTTTGGGATTAGAGAGTAATATTGATTGGTGGGGTCGGTCTCTATTAAGAAAAATTTCTAATCATTTTAGGGTTATTGTATTTGACAATAGAGGAACTGGAAGATCAGATGCCCCCGATATAAAATTTACTCTAAAAACATTAATAGAGGATACAGTAGGTTTGATGGATGTATTAAATATTGAACAAGCACATGTTTTTGGTCATTCCATGGGGGGTAGAATTGCTCAAGGTGTAGTTTTAAATTATCCTAAAAGAGTAAAGAAATTAATAATATGTTCATCAAGTTGTGGTGAATCTAAGCTAATTCCTGCTTCTCCAGAAGTAATTCATATAGTAAGAAAACCAAGAGAAAACCAATCCCCTGAGGAAGCAGCAAAAAATATGTTATCTATTTTTTATACTAAAGAATTCTTGAAGAAGAATCCCAAAATTGTAGAGATTGCCATTCAAAATATGACAAAGGTAAAAACATCTCCAAAAAGCTACAATCAGCAATTAGAAGCAATTGCTACTTTTGATGTTTGTGAAAGGTTAAAAAAAATAAATACGGAAACATGTGTAATGCACGGTAAGAAAGATCAACTCGTTCCACCTCAAAATGGAGAGGTTTTAGCGAAATTAATTCCGAATGCTAAATTAGTACTTTTTAAAAACAGTGGTCATGTTCCATTTGTAGAAGAACGTGAAAAGTTTATAAAATCATTAATAGATTTTTTTAAATAATATCCCCAGATTTATTCGCTTAAGAAAGACAAGTATTTCAAAAAATATATGTTATTAGTTGATAAAAGAAAAATTAAGAGATATTCGGTTAATTTTATAAACGAATTAACAATTATAAATTAACCCC
>JAUVXW010000032.1 GCA_030603385.1 Promethearchaeota archaeon
CACGCCCAATATGCGACCGTGAAGCGAACGTGGAGAATCAGGGAGGTAAATACGGGAAACCTCGCACGATTTGAAGATAACCTGAAACAAGTAGGAGGAGCCTAAATGATTTTGTCGAGTGAGTGGGGATCAACAATTAAGAAAAAAAAAAGAAATGAATATTTTTTTTGTTCTTATTTTTTTCTCCATTTAGTCAGATAGACTATTAAAAGAATTATTCCTATCGGAATACCAAATATAATCAGTATCCACATAAACGTTAAGAACCATGATGCTACCCAATAGGTATACGATCGACTACCAAATTGCGCATTGTAATTCCCATCCACTGCGATATAAATACAATATGCGATGAACATAAAGAAGCCAAATCCCCCTCCGCCACCCCAAGTTTCTGCTTTTTGTTTTTTGCTCTTCTTTTCTCTGTCTTTAAACTCTTGTTTTTCTTCTTCTGGCAATCTTCGCCACCATAAATAGCCACCTAGTCCAAAGAATAATCCTGATGGAACTCCAACAAATAGAAGCTCCCATAGAATTATAAGTATATAGAATCCAACTACATAATTCAAAGTCCACTCATTAAATGTCCATTTACCTTGTCCACCAAGAGGAGATGTTTCTATAAACCAAATTAATACTAACAGTGCTCCAACAAATACACATATTCCCGCTATAATCATAACAAGCAGTGCTTTCTTATGCTTTCGAAGCTTCCCTTTCCAAAATGCTTCATCACTTATTTCTTCATTCTCACTCATTTTAAATACCTTTTATTAGAAATTTTACCATTTAATTAAGGTCTTAAATATTCGATATTTTTTTTAGATTTTAAAAAATAGGAGCCCTTTATTTATAAATGATTTTAGTTTAAATTATAAATTCTAAAGAGAAAAATTAAGAAATATAAAATATTTTTACTTTAAAACTATATTCGAAAATTTGTTTATAAGGAAGTGATTAATATCGCTGTTACTTTTATGAGGAAGTTAGAACTAGAACCAGATACTTATGATGAGAAATTTACAGTCTTAACAAAGGGGGTTAATGTTGAAGTCAAAGATTGGGTTTTGGAACGGATTGGAACATCCAAATCTATATTGGAAGTAGGATGTGGGACAGGTGCCCTTGCTGTTAAGATGGCACAAAAAGGAAATGACGTTCTAGCAATAGACAAAAATTTTCAAATGATTAATACTGCCATGAAGAACTATCCTTCTGAGAAAGATGTAAAATTAATATATCAAATAGGAACTATCAGAGAATTACCCGCTGTTGAGAAATCTAAAGATATTATTGTTAGTACATTCATGCTTTCTGAGCTTAGACCTTTTGAACAGCAAATCTTTCTTAGAAGTGCATGGAAAGTATTGAAACCAGGAGGTAAATTAATAGTTGCTGCTGAATTTATCCCCTCAGGATTTTGGAAAATAATATTTAAAATAAAACGATGGTGGTATAAGAAAAAATTGAGAAGACTTCGATTACCAAGCACTTCACTAGTGAAATGGTTTTTTAATTATATAGAACCTATAGGATTTAAAATTAGTACTGAAACAAAATGGAAACGGGGATCAATTAGAGCTCTGGAATTAGAAAAAGTTGGGAATTCAAATGGAGATGAACTAGGATATTATCGCCCACCACAAAGAAAATTTAAGGGGATTCAAGGACAAGTGCAAATATATAAATGTATTTTTACAGGACAAGCTGATCATATTCCTATTGAACCAGGAATTTATCAATCAGGAAAACCAGATGAAAAATCACCAATTATCGTAACAGCGAATTACATTTATACCTATATTAAAGTCATGAGATCTCTTAAAGGAATAGATGCCTGGGTATTATGTGTAGATTCAAGAGGAATAAATGTTTGGTGTGCTGCACGAGGGGATGATTTTGGCAACAAACAACTCATTGAGGCAGTTGAAGCAACCGGAATCGACAAAATAACAAACAGAAAAACATTGATCCTCCCACAACTTTCAGCTGGGGGTGTCGCAGCTCCACTGATCTCCAGTGAATCACCTGATTTCCCATTCAATATACTCTATGGTCCCGTGTGGGCTAAATATTTACCCAAATACTTAAAAGAACGTCCTGCGAAAAAACCGGATAAATGGAAGCTGGCAAGATTTACCAGTTCTCATCGATTAAGAGCATTTATAACACATACGACATTTTTACTACGTAAAATTTTCCTCTGGCCAACAGTCATTTTGCTTCTGCTCCTTTTAGGCCTAAGTTTTATTAATACCTTTTGGATTGGTAAATTTTGGAGAGTAGGGGAGATTTGGCTTTGGATTGCCCTTGCTAATTTTTTAATAGCATCCCTATTCCCCCTTACGAATTTTACACGGAAGTTTCTTTTTAAAGGAATTTTCTTTGGGATTTTAAATTTGTTATTTCTTGGTGGAATAACTTGGGTACTCCATCATTCACTACTATTAATTATATGGAACTCGTGTTTCTATTTTTGGCTTGCATTCTTCTCAACCATGAGTTTTAGCGGTTATTCAATGACTACTAGCCCCGCCGAGATCCAACAGGAATATCCAATTTTCAGGAAAATTCATCTTCCATTGTTATTCATTGGCTTAATTACAGTTACTTTCGGATTTATCTTCTTCTAAATTATAAAATAGTAACATAAATATGATAAAATATATTATTTAATCAAAGCGTTAAAAAAAGGATGTGTTTAAAATAGCCCTAAAACCATCTTCAATTAAAATATCAATAACTCTTCCAAAAATATCAATTGATCCAGATCTATGCACTGGTTGTGGAATCTGTGCAGAAATTTGCCCTTTTGGGATCCCTCAACAAAATAATAATGGGAAATTTGTAATTTATGAACCCGAAAGATGCACTGAGTGTAGTGCATGTAAAAGAAATTGCCCTGCAATGGCGATTCTCCTACAAGAGCGTAAAGGGTGCGGTTGTTTATGGGATGCTCGAGCTCGATCTAAAAATCCTCAGAGTAATAGTTGTTGTGGATAAGAAACCGGTTTTTAATAATAGCTTCTTTTCTTTTTTTCTTCAAGATAACTTTTTTTGATTAAATGATCCATTTCTGCGTTTAACCAACATAATTCATCATAACTACATGATGAATGAAACACTTCCTCTGCTTTTCTCTTAATATCTTCAATAGATGGCATTTCTAGGCTCATCTTTTGAATTCTCTCGCTTAAAATCCAGCAGAGTTCGTCATACGTGTAACCTTTTTGAGATAAGTAGTATGCATCTTCTCTTATTTGAGTTTTAAAGTCTGCTTCTTCTACTTCTTCTATAACTTCTTCTTTTGGTGTAATTTCTTCGACTGGAGCTGTATCCTTAGGTTCTTCTTCAGTAGGGACTTTTTCAAGTCTAACAAATTTGACAGCTTTGGTGACTTTTTCCTCCATTTGTTTTGACTTGAATTTTCTATGTTCTTTGATCTGTTGAAGCCATTCTACTATCCTTGTCTCGACTTTAATTTCTCGTTCTTCGGGAGTTCCATCAAGTCTAATAGATTTGATGCTTTCAGGACGTACCTCAAATACAAATTCTGGTCTTCTTTCAATTGTTTCACCAGGAATTAAACCTTTTTCTAGATTATGCATCATCGCTAAAAATGAACCATATTCTCTTTTTTCTTTCATGATGAGTATTTTTGTAGATCCACCACGTTCTTTATCTAATTTTCGTGCAATATCAGCAGTGATATCTTTTTTTTCTTGGTGAACTTTCAGTCCAACCCAAATATATATTGTATTTTTCTCTTCATCATCCACAAGATTAACATCAATTTCCTCGAAGGATAACTTATCTAATTTGATTAATTCTCCCTTTTCACTAATTTTATATAATCGCATTTAACTCACTCAAAAGAATAATCTAATAATATAGAAATAAATACAATTTTAGTTTAAAAATCTTTTTTACCCACATAAGTTTTTGGTTTACTTAAGTTTTTTAATAAGTTCTCTATTATGTTTTTAAGAAATAAATACAAGAAACAAACAAAATTTTTGAAAGTTGAGTAATGAAATGGCTGATACAAAAGACCCTACTCTCATAGAATATGAAAATTTAATTGAACAATTGATGCAAGAGAATGAGACTTTAAAAAAACGAATTTATGATTTAGAAAAAGAAAATTCATTGATAAAGGGAAAGATATCTAAAATAGAAGAAAAACCTTCTGAATTCAAAGAAAAAAGTCTTGCAAAAGAAACCATTACACCTACTCCTATTACATCAACTCCAGTTATAGCTGAAAAAGAAGATAAAAAAACTATTAAATTATTCAAAAAATCAAAAAAGGCAGATGTGTTAGAACCATGGGAAGCACCTGAACCTTTAAAAGAACCAGAATTAGAGATCTTATCTGATTTAGAAACACCTGTTCCAACCATAAGTAGCTCAAATAAGCCGATTGTTGAGGGGTATTCACGACGTCAGTGCCCTCACTGTGATAATAACCGACATATGTTCATTTATGAAGAAATTGATAAATCAAATATAATTATGGCTTATCCCCGCATGTATGGAAAGAAATATAAGTGTGGTATTTGCGGAACTCAATGGAAAGTAGCAAGTGAGTAACCATCTCAAACCTTTTATTAATTTAATGCAAATGAGTGAGTTTTTCAAATCTTTTATTAATTTAATGGAAAAACTCTTTATTCCAAAGCTTGAATAATTTTATATACAGATATTTCTGTAAACATGTTCGAGTTTAGTTTTAAATAGAAATTTTCCTTTTAAAAGTTAGTAAGCATTTTATTTCAATAAGATGAGAAAATTATGAGTGAAAAAGTAGATTTAGCACATGTGTTTGATTTAGCAAAAATGTTAGATTATCAAGAAGGCTCAGTTGTTAGTAGAACTATAATTAATAAGGAAGTAGGTACGGTTACATTATTTTCCTTTGATAAAGATGAAGGATTAAGTGAACATACTACACCTTTTGATGCCCTTGTATATGTTTTTGATGGAGAAGTTGAAATTTCAATTTCAAAAAAACCACATATAGTTAAAAAAGGACAGATGATAATCATGCCTGCGCATGAGCCGCATGCATTAAAAGCATTGAATCAGTTTAAAATGATGTTGGTAATGATAAAAGCCTAAATAATTATGATATATAATATATCAAAAATTAAACCATAAAATTACCGACAGTTATTATTTTTTTTAGTTTTATTCCGCTATTTTAATGTAAAGAGGATTTTCCTTACTGAATTGTACGTTTTGCTAATATATACAATAAAGACAATATAAAAACAAATAGCAAAGATATTCCGAGTATAGAAAGATATATTCCCGTTATCCCAAACATCTCTGATATTGGAGCTAATGTAGTAGGGACTAAAGCAATCCCTATAAAATATCCCGCGGTGAGCAAACCTGCTAAGGCACCCCGTCTTTCTGGTGAGAGTACTTGACTATAATAAGTTATAGCAGGAAAAAGAATCCCTCCTGCGAGACCTGCAATTATCCACCCTATAGCTAAGACAATAAATACTTCTTTTTGAGTAATATCTCCAACTAGCAGTAAAATCGCTAATGAAACGAATAATAAAACAGAACCAAAAACTAGTGGAATCCCGATACCTTTTTTCTTAATCATGGTACCTGTTAAAGCACCAGTTATAGCCGCACCTATTCCCGCTATTCCAAGTACTAATCCAACTAAAGTTTCATCTATTACATCTGAAAGTTTACTCGAAGTCCAAATATTTATTGCTAAATATGTATGTGAAAGTAATAATGCTGAGAATACCATTAAAATTATAACTGAACGTCTTAATTCGATTGAAAGCTGCGATAGCAAAATCTTTATCCCTGATTCCTTCTGAACTTTCTGAGGAGGTCTAGTAGATAAAATAAAATAAATCAATCCAAATGCACTGATTACTACAAATAATATGTAAATCGACCGCCATCTAATTAATATCATTTGAGATGCAATCAAAGGGCCTAATCCAACTCCTAGATTAGCACTGGCACCAAGAAATCCCATCTTTTTTGGGATATTTTGTGGAGAACTTATGTCTGTCATTAAAGCAATCAGCACGGGATTAATAAAGCCAAACCCTATTCCCCCTAGAATATTTGCAATCACATATATTTCTAAAGAGAAAGAAAAGGCAGCTATTAACATCGCAACACCAAATAAGATTAAACCAATAATTAATACTGGAAATCTTCCTTTTATATCTGAAATTACCCCAGAAAAGAGCTGAGTAATTGCAAAAGGAAACATAAAAGCGGGAATTGTAACTAGTATGGCACCAGGGGATACACTAAATTCTGTAGAAAGTGTATGAAATAAGACCATAATAACATTTCCAGTTAAAGGACCAAAAAAGAAAAGCATATAAATTATGAATTCTAAAAATTTTGAATAGGGTTGGTGATCAGTCCTAGTGTTCTCATTATCAGAAAATGAAGACATGTTTTTACTATTACTTTCTACTATTTAAAGTATAGTCTTATATTTTTATATGAAGAAAATTTACGCAGTGCTATTAGAAGATGGTCAAATTCATAAAATATAATTCGGGAGAGCCTCTTTTACTTCTAACTCATAAAAGAATACAACTAATCTAATTATTTTAACTATATAATGTGAATGTTAAAATAGAATAATTGAATAATTTATTCAAAAATATTATTTATGATTTAAAATGACGAAAAATAAAATTCGACCCGGAGTATATTTATATCCCATGCCTGTTTCACTTATCGGAACAAATGTGAAAGGAAAACCAACGTTCATGGCTTTAGCGTGGATAAATGTTGTTGAATATAAACCACCGTTAATTGCTATTTCTTCATATGAAACTCATTACACGAACATTGGTATAAAAGAGAATCAAACTTTTAGTGTAAATATCCCTTCTGAAGGGATGGTAGAAGTTGCGGATTATGTTGGTATAGTGTCAGGTAAGGAAGTAGATAAATCAGAAGTTTTTGAAGTTTTTTATGGAGATTTGAAAACTGCCCCTATGATAACTCACGCTCCAGTAAATCTTGAGTGTAAGGTTGTAAAAACTATCGACACCAAGGAATTTTCTGAAGCAGAAAAAGGTCATGAAATTTTTATAGGGAAGGTAATTAGTGCTTACGCCGATGAGTATTATCTTACAAATAAAATACCAGATATAACTAAATTGAAACCTTTCGTATTTTCAATTGATAATAAATATTGGAAAATAGGAGAATTTCTTGGAGACGCTTTTAGCATAGGAAAAACATATAAAAAAGAATAAATATATCCATTTTTTATCTTTTTATTGAAAAAATATATCCATTTTTCCTGATTAATCTTTAATAATTATTTTTCATAATATACTCTATGACAGAAGTAGATTTTTATGATGCTGCGATAAATAGATATTTTTTTCTTCCTCGTACCTTCAATTAAAAATATCATTTTTTCTAGTTTTACAACACAAAATAAAATAAAATAAAAAAAAAGAGAATATGTAAGATTTAAAATAATCGAGAGAAGAAGTTCAGAACATCCTTACTATATATTTTTTATCTTGCAAAATTCCTTATTCTTAAAACTTTTACTAACCTTTTTTACTAATAAATTAATTTATTAATAAAATGATTTTCGGCCGTGTGAGCTCAATCGTGGTCCTTTTTGAGTTATCTTTACATCACTGGCTTGGGGACCCTTCTTTCCCTCTGTGATTTCATATTCGACAATGTCTCCTTCATAAATAATCTTAAATTCCTCACTCTCTCCTTGAATTTCGGAATAATGAACGAATACATCTGGAGATCCATCATCGGGGGTAATGAACCCATAGCCTTTCTTACTATTAAACCATTTTACAGTTCCTTTTCCCATTGATAAAACCTTGACGCTTTCATAGAAATTAGTACACTTTTAAAAATGTACCAATCAAGATTTTTAAGTATTCCATCGTAATATAGTTTTCTAAAAATGAATTGTAAAAAGTAATAAACTAATGCAATCAAAGCAAACGTCTTAATTGCTTATTCCAAAATCAGATATAAGGTTTACTATTGAGAATAGAGCATAAACCATTCGAACACTAATGGAAGATTTTCAATTATTCGGTATTTAATATCTTTATGTAAAACCACGATGAAAATTTCCTTAAGTACTCTTACTTTTTGATAAATTGATTCGTCTGTTATTTCCTTTAGATTGTTTTTTTCATCTAAATCGATATAGAAGATTAAATAATCATTTATATTAGCATATTCTGCGCCCCAATAATATTCGATCTCTTCTTGTAGTAGTGAAATGAATTTAGGTAGAGTTTCTTCAAGGGAAATCCATCCATCTATTGCTACATCCTCATCTTTGAATAAAACAAAAAAATTTGCGGTAGCTTCTGAGGGTTGAATATTTTGCATTAATTTCTTAAAATCTGGTATTTCTAACAAAAATCTAGTTTAAATTTTTAGTTATATCTATTTTAGCACACACTTAATAGAAATAAGTTGGTATTATTTGTATATAAATAAATAAATAAAAAGTTATAATTACAATCTATAAGATACTTAAGCATCTATAAGTATTATTTCAATATTGACTCAAGACAAATCTACTAATTTAAAAAGATGGGTATAAAATCTGCATTTTATAAGATCTGTATAGTGGGTGATTTTGGAGTAGGAAAAAGCACTCTGTTACATCAGTATTTAGAAAGAAGGTTTATATCTAATGTACAATCTACTATAGGATCAAACTTCTTTGTAAAACATTTAAAAATCCCTAACGTTAAAAGTATGGTAACATTGCAAATATGGGATCTAGCGGGTCAAGATCATTTCAAATGGGTTCGACAAGCTTTTTATAAAGGAGCTAAAGGGATTGCGTTTGTTTTTGATTTATCTCGGAAAGAAACGTTTGAACATCTAGCTTCTTGGATAGAAGAAGTAGAAAATACTATTGGTATTGTCCCTAGAATTTTAGTAGGGAATAAATTGGATTTAATTAACCCTGATGAAAGAACTATTCCTGAACAAGATTGTCTAACCTACAAACAAAAAATAAAAGCCTGTTCATATGAAGAAACCAGCGCTAAATCAGGTACTGGCGTAGAAAAGATCTTCTATAACCTAACACGTGAAATGAATAAAAAATTTAGAAATTAAAAGTACTTCATTATGATAATCTTGATAGTGCGATGTGTGCATAAATGATTAATGAAATTCATGAGAAGTTTAAATCCGATTTATTAAAAATATTCCAGTCTGAAATTCAAGATTATGATTTCGGTATTTATAAAATTTTAAACTTTAAAAGAAAACAGATCCAGAATTTAATTAGTAATTTTAACCCTTTAGTTCTTTCTGAAGAACTATCAGAAGATATTCATAATTTCTTACTAAAATTTTTTTCTCAGTATTATGAAAAAGGGGATTTATGTTATAAAAAAAGACATAATGAAAATTATATAACTTATTCTAATGAAAATGAAGTTCTTTTACATTGGGTAAATAAAGACCGACATTATGTGAAATCTATAGACTTATATAATAAATCTGGAAAAAATATTTCTAAAGACTATTTTATCCATAAAGATTTAAAAGGATTTCTTAAGTCTGAATTAAATGTCTTTATTAGTAATGAAATCTTAGGATTTGAAGTTCTTAAAAAGCTTGAATATGAAGATTTACAAAAATATTTAGAAACGGCTAAAGTTGTAGAAGAGATCGCTATAAAAATAATTGATTTCTTAGCTCAAATTGAAAATTTTCAAGTACAACTGTGGAACAAGAGAAATTTTGTATTAGAAACTAATTATGTTATTACCCTTGATAAAGTAAAAGAATACGCAGGAGAGAGTTTTTTAGAAAAAATTCTACATGAAATTTTGAATAATCAAGAACAAATGAAGGAATGGTTCAATTTATTTGAAATCAAGATTAATAACAAGTCTGAATTAACTAAAAGCAAAACAAATAATAATTCCAAATGGGAGCATCTCACTATTGATACAAAATATTTCGATGAGGAATTCAAATGGGAATTAATTACTGCCCTAACACACAGTCATAATCTAGATAATATCTTAGATGGAATCTTAATAAAAAGCGAAAATTTTCAAGCATTAAATTTGATTATGAAAAAATGGAGTGAAAAAGTAAATCTAGTTTATATAGATCCTCCATTTAATACGGGTAGAAAAGAATTTCTTTATAAAAATGATTACTTAGACTCTTCCTGGTTAGTGATGATGCTCAACCGTTTAAACCAAGCTAGAGATATATTAAATAAAAATGGGAATATCTTTGTTAGAATCGATAATAGGGGTAATCATTATATAAGATTTTTATTAGATATGGCATTTGGTAAGCCAAATTTCAGAAATGAAATTATCATCAATAAGACTAGAGCGAAAAAACAAATAAAAAAGCCCTTTATTCAACAAACTGAAAGTCTCTTTTTTTATTCTATCAATGATGATTATTACTTCAATCAAATAGAACATAAGAGAAAGGAGCCAAAATGGTATGAACTTTTAGATTTACCTAGATCAAATAAAAACCCCAGAAATGTTTTAGGTAATAAATATTATCCTCCTAAAAATAGAAGATGGGGGCTGTCTCAACAAAGAATTGACGTTTTTGAACAAAAGGGAAAAGTAAGAATAAACAAAAAAAAAAAGTATGTTGATTGTTTTGGAAATGTTATAAATGAAAAACCTGAATTATATTATGATTTAGAACCCGTAAGAAATGATTGGTTAGATATCCCTGGTTATTCTCAAGTTCATAAATTTTCAACAGAAAACTCTGAAGAATTACTACAAAGAGTAATTGAATGTGGTTCTAGAGAAAGGGATGTAATCTTAGATTTTTTCTTAGGCTCTGGTACAACTTCTGCTACGGCTCATAAAATAAATAGAAGATGGATTGGAATAGAGATGGGTGATCACTTTGAAAGTTTTGTTTTACCACGGATGAAATCCGTTTTAAAAGGTGAGAGATCTGGAATTTCAAAAACTATGAATACCAAGAAGGGTGGCTTTTTTAAATATCACTATTTA
Organism: Promethearchaeota archaeon; assembly: GCA_030603385.1. Lineage (GTDB taxonomy): Archaea > Asgardarchaeota > Lokiarchaeia > Sigyniarchaeales > SOKP01 > Loki-b32. The sequence goes on from JAUVXW010000032.1 coordinate 11,034, forward strand.
GAACAATATGAAGATTCTATTGAAAATGTCAAATTTGAACTTTCTGAAAAAGCACTCTTCGAATTTGATGATAAAGGAAATCAACTAATTTTTAATATCGATAATGCGGAAGATCCCTTTCAATTTAAACTGATTATCTCTGAGAATCATAAATCAAAAGTCGTCAATGTGGATTTAATCGAAACTTTCAATTATTTGCTTGGATTACACATTGACAAGGTTCAGAAAATTAAAAATAATGATAAAAATTATATTATCATTACAGGGAAAGCCAATAGTGATCAAATAGTCATAGTTTGGCGTGATATTATTGATCTCAATTACGAACAAGATAAAAGATTTATTAAAGAGAATTTAAAAGACAGCAATTATGATATTTTATACGTAAACGGAAGCTGTTCAGTCAAAGGTTATAATTCAATAGAGTTGGAATTGAAAAAGTTAATATACGGATGTTATAGATTAAGTTAAAAAGAAATCAGAAACTATTTGAGCCAAAAAATATTCTATAATTAAACTATATATTGATTGGTTTGATATTTTGGCAATAAATAATTTTTCGTCCCACGATTATCGAACTTGGCCCATATTTTTGCTCTCTTTTATAAGATTGTTTTACATCTCAATTTTTGAAAGAGCTCTGTCAAATTATCTGTATTTAATTGTAGGTATTCGAGCGAGTACTTTAGGCTTTATAAGTGCTGCAGGGGCCCTGGCTTATATCATAGCCCCGATTGCAGGGCAGTTTATTACTACAAAATATTTAGGAATTCGTAACGCTTTAATATTAAACTCAGTTCTCACACCTATTCTAACTGGTGTCCAAATATTATATCCTGAAGCGTGGTTTTTAATAATGATTCGGATTATAGCAGGATTAAACATGGGATTATTTTGGCCCAATTGCCTTAACTTATTAAGTAGATGGCAAAAAGTAAGTAGCATTGAAAAATCTAAAAAGAATTTTGCGTTTTTTAATTTCTCGTGGAATTTTGGCTTCATATTCGGGCTCCTTGTAGGTTTTTTATTTGCTTTATCTATTGGTGATTATCTGGCTATGATTATTGCTTGTAGCTTATCATTCTTGTTAATTCCAGCGAGTTTTTTCTTAAAGAAGGATGACAAATTGGATATTTCGGAAGAAAAGGTAATATATCAAACAGAAGACCCTCTTTCTCTTTTAGATATTAAAGAAGATTTAGTCATAAATTCACATACACCTATGATAATTTATCCCGTACTATTTTCCTGGTTAAGTATAATGTTTTTAGCTACTTCAAAATCAATTTTTATGTTTGGATATCCTGTGCTATTGAAGGCTTTTTTTCCTATTGATACGCCTACTTATCCAACCTATCTTGTACAATGTGGTATCCAATTTACCCAGCTGATAGGATTAACTTGGATAAATTATATGAACATCTATAAAAGAAAAATTGCTTCTTTATTTGGGATTGTAATGGTCATTTTTGTTGCGCTTACAATCATTCTAACTGGGAATATTTGGTATATTTCAATTATAATCGCAACGGTTGGACTTTTTTTAGGATTCATCCATGGCGTTGGGATGAAAATTATGCTTGAATATGGTACAGCAAAAAATTCTTCAAAATATTCAACGATGAATGAGATTCTAGTAGGTATTGGATTTGGATTGACACCAATTATCTCTGGATTTGTCGTTGAAATTAAAATTTATGCAATACACGGATTTATAATTATCTTTGGGATTTTAGCTTTAATTGGGTTAATATATCTTTCACGAAATATTAAAAGATCACACTCTTTATAGGTTTAATATCTATACTTTTAACCTGGATCTACTAGAAAACATAAATCATTATCATTGTAAACCCGTGAACTTAATAAACTCGTAAAATTAGTTCCTTTAAAAGTTAAGCGAACGTCATAAAGGTTAGGTGCTGCGTTTACGATACTCATTATAATAAAATAAAAAGTTATTGAAATTAAAATTTGATATCTTGACCAATATTTTCTTTTAGTGCGCGATCGTAGACTAATTTTGCGACTGCTACATCTTGAGCACTAATTCCTACAGATTTAAACACAGTTATATCTCTTTCTGAGGTACGTCCCTTTTTCTTTCCTGTAATAATATCTCCAATTGGTACAATATCATCTTCTTTTATAATGCCCTCATCAATAGGAATTATATAGTCCCCTGCTTCAGCTAAACAAGCTTCTTTCAATCCTGCTGCTAACAATGAAGCCCTTTTTATTATTGTAGAATCAAGTTCTCGAGCTGCAGGTGCGTGTGCTCCGATAGAAGATAAATGAGTTCCTTCGGTTATTTTATCTCCTGAAAAGAGAGGTGTTGTGCTTGTTGTTGCAGCAACTATAATATCTGTATTATCTAATAAATCATCTCCTTGTTCTGCAATCTCTACTTCAATTCCTAATTCATTTTCTATTTCTTTCTTAAATTCCCTAGCAATATCTTTATTCAAATCATAAACAACACATTTTTCGAGTTTTTGGTCCAAACCCCAATACACACCTCCTACCTGTTTTTTTGCTTGAACTCCTGCACTGTAAATTCCCAATACAGTGCTATCTTTTCGAGCTAAATATTTGACTGAAACTCCTGTTGCAGCACCAGTCCTCATTGCTGTTATTAAACTCCCATCCATAATTCCGACAATATCTCCAGTATTAATATCTTGTACCATAATTTTTGCCAACACAGTAGGCATATTATACTTTTCTGGATTCTGTTTATATACAGATACAATTTTCGTTGCAAGAGCATTCATCTCTCCTCCTATTATCCCGGGCATTATTAAAGTTAATCCTGGAGCCGGATCAGTAATAGCTATACGTTGCGGAACAATGGCATTTCCAAGTGTAAGTTGCTTATATGCTTCTTCAACATAATTCAACGCATCTTGCATAGTTAGTAGTTTTTTCACATTCTCTAATGTTAAAATTTTTACCATTATCATTTACAACTCCATAAAATCTATTTTAGTTTTAATTTACCTAAATTACTAACATTTAAATATGCAAGTGCATATATGTTTTTACAGTAAAAAAAGTTTTTACAATAAAAAGTATTATTAATTATTTATGTGAAAAAATATGGCTAAAAAAGAAGAAAAAAAGAAACCCATTTTTGAAAAAGTTGGTATTGTATTTAGGAGCCCTGTAAGAGCTGACATTATGAAACAGCTTTCGGAAAGCCCTCAAAGACCTAAAAAACTCGCTGATGAAATTGGAATCCAAAGACAGAATATAAATTACCACTTAAATGCTCTAAAAAGAGGGGGATTAATAAAAACCCATACTGAAGAATTAGCAGAAGAAGAAATTCCAAAAGAAAAAGGTACTCGTCTTAATGGAATTGGTGGAGGTGGGAAGTTTAAAGTCAGCTATGGGGTTGAACTTACCAAAAATGGTAAAAATATTGTAAATCAATTTATTGATCCACTCTATGAGGAAGAGAGTGGAACTATGAAAGAAAAAATAAAAAATAATAAAAACGAGGATGAGTAATTTTGAAAAGTGAAAGTAAAGAAGTTGTAAGGTCGATTTTTAAAGATCCTTTAAGTGTTCTTAAATTAGGAAACCCTCAAATTTATGAGAATATGACTATTATCCCTCTTATTATTCAAGATGATAAATTTATTGAGTACATTAGTATTAAGGAAGCCGAAGAATTAGAATTAATTGAAATTGTGGAAACTGATACTGTTAATCAATTAGAAGTTGTAAATAAAAGTAATAAACAGATATTAATTCCATTTGGAATGACTGTAAAGGGTGGCAAACAAGACAGAACAATTTGGGAACCAATATTATTGCCAGTAGGAGGGAAACAAAATGTTTTCAAAGATAAATATGAAACAATAAATCAAAAATATAGTATCCCTGCTAAATGTATAGAGCAATCAAGATGGGATTACACAGGGAAACGTGGATTTAAAACTACAAACATGAGGCTACATCCTAATGTCGCATATGAGTCAATATCTGCGGCAGGTCAAGGTGCGGTGTGGGGAGAAATACAAGCCCATAGATCAGAAATGAATTACGCAGCGGGTGTTGCTCCGACTCAAAGTTATCTTGAAATGACTAAAAACACTGAAAAACTCACGGATAAAATAATTAAAAACTTCGAAAATGTAAATAATCAGTGCGGAGTAGCAGTGTTCATCAATGGTGAACTTATTGGTATTGAATTTTATGCAAATCCAAATGCATGGAAGACTATGAGCAAGGATATTCTCAAAGCATTTTCAATCGAAGCCCTTAGATTTAAAGATAAACATAGTAAAAATGAAATCTCCGATTTCCATGATGAATTTCTAAAACTATTTCAAAAATTATCATTAAGATACTCTTCAAGGGAAGGAGTTGGTCTTGGAAATGTTGTTGAATTTACATGTAAAGATAATAAGTGGAGGGGAATTACCTTAGTTCATGAAGAAAATTTAGTTCAATTCTATTTGGTTTCAAAAAGAGGAGGATATCAAGCGCAATCACATCCAGAGATACAATTTCAAACCAATATAAGTCAAAGATATACGATCTAAGCTAATTTTTATAATTTAAGAAAACTTCTTTTTTTTTTAAACTTATCATTTTAAATGAGAGCATAAACTAAATTAAATATAGTTATGAAAGAAATCAAATTAACCATTATTGTAGATGACTTGAACGGAGCAGAACCAGGCTTTATCAAGTCTTTTGGATTTGCATTATTAATTGAAATAAATAATCAAAAAGTACTATTTGATACAGGCACCAAAGAAGATGTTTTAATTAAAAATTTGATTAATTATGGAATAAAACCCTCATCAATCGATAGTGTTATCCTGAGCCATAATCACTATGATCATACTAATGGGTTATCTGGTATATTAAAATATAACGAGGATGTATCAGTTTATGTTCACAAATATTGGAAAAAGCCAGTACGACAAATAGGAGATTCAATTCCTTCTAAAAATATGATTTTCGTTGAAAAAGGAGGAATCTTTAAAGAGCTTGGAGAAAAAATCTACATTACCAATGCTTATATGTCTTCCGATTACGGTGGGATTTATGAGCAAGGGTGTTATATTAGAACTAAAGATTCCTTTATTTTAATATGTGGGTGTTGCCACCCCGGATTAAACAATTTTTTAAAAGATCGAAAATTTTTAAGAATTCCTGATAAATCACCATTACATATCATAGGAGGATTCCACGGATTTAAGTTTGAAGATGAAACCGCTGATCTCTTATATTCCCAAATCTATTCTGTAATCTTTTGTCATTGTACCAAAAATAGCAATGTCTTTAAACGTCAGTTTGGGGATAAGTGCTTTACTGGCACTGTGGGCAGAACATTGACATTTGAAAAGTAAATAAAATCTCTTTTTATTCTTAGAATCAATTTCAAATTTCCACCCAAATACATTTTCGTAAAACGTAATTGTTTAATTGTTGAATTCTTTTTTTTGAAAGCTAATTATTCTGCTCAAATTCATTCATTTTTAAGTTTAATACCTAATCTCAAGAAAAGTAGAATTAATATTACCCAATTAATTAAGAATATTAAAAAATATGTAATTGTGCTGTGAAAAGAAATGGCTAGACCTAAAGTAGTTATACCTGAAAATGGTATTCAAGAAGAAAAACTCATGAACGAAATGGAAGAACTTCGTCAAGATGATACAAATTGGAGGGAAGGAAAGGTATGGAGCTTAGTTTATCATGCTACAGATAAACATACCGAAATGCTGAAAAAAGCTTACACTATGTTTTTCTCAAAAAATGCGTTAAGTCCAATGGCCTTTCCAAGTCTAAGGAAGTTTGAAACAGAAGTTATTTCTATGGCTGTGGACTTATTTAATGGAGATAAAAGATGTTGCGGAAGTATGACTTCGGGAGGAACTGAAAGTATCTTAATGGCAATAAAAACATATAGAGATTGGGCACGAGATAAATTTCCTCACATTAAAGAACCAGAGATGATTCTACCTAGTTCAGTTCATCCTGCTTTTGATAAGGGCGCCGATTATTTTGGTGTGAAATGCATTCGAGTACCTGTGGATGAAAAAACGCATCGAGCAGATGTAAAAACAATGGAAAAAGCACTTAATGATAATACTATCCTCATGGTTGCTTCTGCGTGCGATTTTCCGAGAGGTGTTGTGGATCCAATCTCAGCCCTTGCTCCAATCGCTCAATCTCGTGGGATTGGAATGCATGTTGATGCATGTCTCGGTGGTTTTATGCTACCTTTTGTAAAGAAGCTTGGTTATGAAGTTCCTGAGTTTGATTTCTCGATTCCGGGTGTTACATCTATTTCAGCTGATGTCCACAAATATGGTTATGGTGCAAAAGGGGCATCAACTGTATTATACCGTAAAGAAAGAGTCTGGAAATATCAATTCTCTGTATATACAGACTGGTCAGGTGGCATTTATATCTCACCAGGTATGAGAGGAACTCGTCCTGGTGGTGCTATTGCTGCGGCATGGGCTGCATTGAGATCACTAGGGATTGATGGTTATTTGAACTTGGCAAAAATCGTCATGGACGCTTCAAAAAAATTAATAAAAGGTATTGATGAGATACCTGAGTTATATATTATTGGTAAGCCTGTGATGAGCGTTTTTTCTTTTACTTCTGATAAGATTGATATATATAATTTAGGAGATGTAATGGATAAAAAAGGATGGCATTTAGATCGAATTCAATTCCCAAATGCTTTGCATATGATGGTTAATCCTCATCATGCTGAAATCATTGATACCTTCCTAAAAGATCTTAGAGATTCTGTTAAAGAAATTATTGAAAATCCTGGAAGTTCTTCTGACGGGGATGCGGCTATTTATGGAATGGTAGCTAGCTTACCTGATCGGAGTAAAGTCAAAGACTACATCATTAATTTCCTTAAGAGTCAATATAAAATTAGATAGAATAAAAAAGATCAAAAAAAGAGAAATTTAATTTAATCATTTTCTTTTTTATATTTGAGCCCAACATTCCAAGCTCTACCTATTTCCTCACCAATTTTATAATAATTCATTTTATTCATTGAGGTTGATAATACAAAAGGATTCAGTTTAGCTACGTCAGGTGCACCATTCGTTAAATATTTTTCTTCTGCGTAAGCTTGAACTACTTCTCCAATAAAGATATCATGGCCATTTTTAGCCTTCGCAATTTCTGCTGTATCAACGGTATGAATAACCTTACATTCAAGATTTAAGGGTGCTTCTTTAATCATTGGTGCTGTTTTTAATTCACCATAAAAGACATCAAATAGTTCTGATTTGTCAACTTTCTTACCTGATTTTATACCACAATAATCAGAAATTTCTACCATATCAACTGAAGGAGTGTTAACACTAAAAGTTTGATTTTCTTTTATACCAATATTGTTATAATGTTGTTGATTTGAAGAAATAGATATTAAAGGAGGGCCGAACTCAAGACCACATACCCATCCAATTGCAGTAAAATTGGGCTTACCATTTACATTTGCTCCGATAAGTACGACAGGAGTAGGAAATACATAACATCCGGGAGGAATTTTATTTTTAGTCATTTTCCATCTCTAATTTTTAAATTGTATATATTCAATTAAGCTTTTCTAATATTTATAACTGAAACATTTACATAATTTCAACAAATTTAACTGTTAAAGAATAAGGTGATAAAGAATTGAGTATGAAAAATGAAACGGCAATTATAACAGGTTCTACAAGTGGGATCGGGAAAAAAACTGCTGAACTATTTCTTCAAGAAGGATGTAAGGTAACTATTTGCTCCAGAAAAGAAAATAACGTCAAGCAAACTCTTGCGGAATTTAAAGAAAAATTTGGGGATTCCGTCATTGGAATACCTTGCGATGTCTCGGATCCCGTTGCTGTTAAATCTCTTGTAGATGAGACGATTAATACGTTCGGCTCGGTTCGTATTTTAGTTGCAAATGCGGGTGTAAACCTAACATATGGTCCATTCGAATATATCCCATTAGAGAAAGCAAATAGGGATGCAGTTAAAGTAATTAACATTAATCTTATAGGGGTTATAAATTCTGTTTCTGCGGTACTTCCTCAAATGATAAAGCAAGGATATGGGCGGATTATTACTCTAGGTGGGGGTGGTGCTGACAGACCAATTGAACATATGACGATTTATTCTGCTTCAAAGGGAGGCGTCCTTGCCTTTTCCAAGTGTTTGGCAGAAGAATTGAATAAGAGGGAATCTGACATTAAGATAAATATATTCTTTCCTGGGATGATAAATACAAATTTAACCACTTCAGCACAAGTAATTGAAACCTGGAAAGACCAAGAAACCTTTCAACGCGAGCTGGATCTAATTTCAAAATATGTTATGACGGATATAGAAGATAGTTGTAGTAAAATCATTCCCTATGCTTTACCTAACTGTAAAAATAACGGTAAGGTATTCAGGGGATTTTCAGTAATGAAACTCATAAAAGGATTTAAAAAGATCCGAAAAGAAATGAAATAAATTACTTAAATGATATTAACAGCGTTTTTCTTAATTTTACAAATTAGAGTATAAATTCTGTATCTGGTTTACAAAGATATTTTATATCTCTTTAATTACCATAAACGTGGATGTTACTGTTTTATTAATTACTTATGGAATATTATTTATTGGTGAATTAGGGGATAAAACTCAACTAATAGTTTTCAATCTTGCTTTAGAATATAAGAAATTTTATAAGGTAGGCTTAGGAGTAACATTGGGATTTGTAGTATTAGTTACAATAGGCGTCTTTTTTGGCACAGTTATTACAAAATTTATTCCTCTCTTTATAATTTCAATCGTTTCTGGAATTGTATTTATCATAATAGGAATTATAGAAGCATTTAATCTCAAGAGAGTTTATTTAGAGAGAAAAAAAACCAAAAAAGGCATGAAAGAACGCAACATTCTCAATAATCTGACAGAAAATCCAGAAGATTCACCTTTAAAAGTTTCTAAATTAAAAAATAATCCTTATCTAGCAGGATTTATTTATATATTTCTAATGGAATTAGGAGATAAAACCCAAATTTTAACTATTACTCTTGCCTCAATCTATAATGCTCCAATTGAAGTCTGGATAGGTTCATTTTTAGCTTTAATTTCAGTAGCATGGATAGGAATTCTTTTAGGAGTGTTAATTGCACGAAAAGTATCCAAATTCTATTTAAAATTAATTTCTACGACTATTTTTATTATTGTAGGAATATTAATTTTAATTACATCTTTCTAGATAATGAAGGATTTAAGTAAAAAATAAAGAGTTTTACTTGCATATTCATTTTTCATTTCTATTTTGAATATTTTAACTGGTGAATAAATTTATATCCAATTATTTTTCATTAAGTGGATTGTCTTTTACTCCTAATTAATCAATATTTACTTTTTATGTTTCAAACGCTTTTTATATAAGTAGCCATTTAGATGCCTGCTTTCTATAACCTCTACTTCAAGATCTAGATTTTTTGAATAATCTCGTGGATCTACAGCATCTGGATGGCCCCTATATCTTTCTCTTACTAACTCAACACCATTATCTGTCAATTCTATAATTGTTAAAATTCCTTTATATTTTAAAACGCGCATTAATTCATTGAACGCATACTCCTTATTATCAATATGATGGAATGTTGTATAGAGAAAAATCGCATCAAAAGAATCTTCATTAAAAGGGAGTTTTTCAGCGTTAAACGGCTTGAAGGTAATCATTTCCTCAACACCCACTTTTTTAGCAGACACCCTCCAATCCGCCCAATACACGTCGCCAGGCTGACCAGTCATAACTTTATAACCATTTAGAGCAAGAATCATTGCCATATGAGCTCGGCCTGTACCAACATCTAGCACCTTTGAATTTATAGGTAATCCAAGTTTCTGTACTATCGAACTCAAAAAATCAGCATCTCTACTAAATTCTTCTCCTAAAATCTTTTTTGCTTGTTCTAAATTCATTTATTCATCCTTATCGATCAATTTGATTAAATTTAAATAAACCACTTAAAAAAACTAGAGTCGTTGGTATAATAAATAGTAACGCTACTATGAGAAATATTGCTACCATTATAATGATAATTGGAACCAAAGAAAATAAAAAAGGTTGGATCACTACAATGGGTATGAAGAAAGTATAAAAAAGTATGAAAAATTGGACTATATAAAAATTAAATAAAATGGATAAAATAAAAAATATAAAACTCTATGAAATAGTTGATTAAAAATGAAGGCAAAGAGACATGAGGGTCATGAAAGAGAACTTCCTAACGCCCATATATTTCATGCTATATTACCAGTAGCATTTGTTTTAATATGGATTTTAGATTCAAGTATATATCACATTTCAACTTTTTTAAACGATTTTGTGCTTGTTGAGATTCGTTTAATAATTTTTATCGTAGTTTTTATCATTGCTCTAACTTTTATATTATTATCTCATCGGGCTTTATTTAAATCGCATCAACCATCAAATTCTTTGATTACTAATGGAATTCTTGGATATGTAAGGAACCCAATGTATTTGGGGATAATATTGATTTATATAGCATTTATCTTTTTGTCTATATCATTAATTTGTATCGGCGCCTTTATTGTAATATTTTTAGTTTATAACTGGATGGTTAATTTCGAAGAAAAAATTCTCGAAAATCTGTTTGGCAATGAATACTTAGAATATAAAGCAAAAGTGCCAAAATGGTTTCCTAGTCCATTTAAAACGTAAAAAACATGATTCGAAAGAATAAACATAAGGATATAAAAATAAACTTTACTAAGTGCTATTGAAAGCATATCAAAACGATTTTATTAATAATTTTTTTAAATAAAACCTTAAAATAATTTCATATTAACTTAATTGAGGATTATATGCCAATTTGTAATAAATGTAAGAAAGAAAAAGACTTAACTCATCTTGAAAAAATTGATAGTGAGTTCGTGTGCCATTCATGTTTATACAATAATCATAAACCGTATAAAATTTATCCAATAGGATTTGTTAAGAATCAGCTAGCACGAGGACATAAATTTGGACTTACAGAAAGCCGTAATGAAATTTCAAAAATCGAACTTCTTAAGTCTCAAGAACCATTTCTTTATAGATTAAAAGATGAAAAATGGATTACTGTTGTATATTTTTTTCATAAACAACATCAAATATGTTCTACTTTTTCTCGAGGGCTTGATGGTAAAAAAGTAGGCATATTTGCTTCAAGAACACCAGAACATTTGTCTCGTATTGGGATTACAAATGTAAAACTCATTAAGATTGAAGATACTACTCTATTCGTTAAAAATTTAGATGCTATAGATGGAACCCCTATCTTAGATATTAAATTGGGAAGAAAAACGATATGGTAATAAAAAATCATCAAATGATATTGAAGATTACCTTTCATGATGTACTAACAAAAATACCAAGAAACTTCTTTCCTAATTTTCGTAAACCGATTTTTACAAACTCACCACGGGATATATCTCCTTGTTTAAACTCCTGCCATTTTTGCTTGAGTTGACTCCAATCTGAACCTAAATTAGTTTTCATATAAGTTTCAACATCTTCAATCCTCGCCATTTGTCGTTCTAATAATATAACTACCCACTCAACTTCCAAAACTATTTTAGATGTATCTTCCTTGATTTGACCCGTGAGTTCAGTAGTTTTTTCTAATGAAACTTCGAGTTCTTTCATTTTTTTTTCCAGTCTTTTATGTTGTTTATAAATCTTCTTTGACATTATATAATGTTGCTCTTCTGTGTCCTTTCTTGAAAATATTTTCTTAAATTTAAATTTAAAATAATCCGCAAAATTCTTCAGCGACTTAACTATTTTTTGAAAGAATTCCTCAGACTTTACAAAAAAGGTTTGTTTTCCCTCTTTAGTTTCCTCTATTTCTATGGAAAACTCATTTTTATTGAACTCTTGAATCTTCAATTTATCTGAATCTTCAAGAGAAGGATCAAGTTTTTTTGGATTCTCCATATTCAATACTTCTGTTTACATTTATAAAAATTTTATCAATTTTAGATAAAGATTTAGTAGCATCTTTGATCAGATAATTAAATTATTTCTTTTTAATTACTCTTAGAATCGTATCAGCTAGATCAAGATCTTCTTCATGAATATTAACAATTATTTCAGTATCTTGACTTGAATATTCCAATTCTTTCTTGTCTGGTTCAAGTAGTATTTTCACTATAGATCCCCAGTGTTGAGAAGTAAAACTCAATTTTATTTCTTTTTTAGTTCCATTAAAGTTAATTAAATGAATTAAATGGTCATTTTCATGAAAAGCCCCAATAACACCGAATTTATCATCGTTAATTTCGATTCCTGGAATTTTCTTACCAATATAATCCATAGGAACTGCTTCTGTAAATAGCGTTTTTCGTAGTATGTACCATTCACCAAATTTTTCCAAATTTTTAGCTGGTTCCGGATAGATTTCTCCATCCATTTGAGAAGGAAGCCCGAAGCAAAACTTACCTCCGCTAGCCATAATTATTGCAGCAATTCGAAATATTTCAATAGGATCAGATCTAACTAATGGAACATCCCAACCATAAGCCGCAGGGCCACAGAGCTCCCATGGTTTCTCCTTTGATCTGTGCTTATTCCCAGCCTTCCAAGCTGTTTTGACATCATGAGCTTCACCTGATAAAAAATGAATGTATCTTGGGTTCCTTTCGATACTCACATTGTATGTAAGAATAACACCAGGATAGTTCTTTTCTAGAAAATCCATAACTATAAATGTGGAGGCTTCTTGTTCTCCAGAATACCAGTCCATCCACATCCCATTGGGATTATAATTATCAATCAATTCTTTTATTTGATTTATTAAATAAACTTCATATTTCTTAGGGTTATAAATGAAATCATGAAACCTTACATCGTCAAAAAATTCGATATTATATTCACCCCTTTCACTTCGATTTGTTTTTACCATATTCTCAATAGTTTTAGCAATACTCATAGAAAATTTTGTGATTTTTTCTTTATTATCGCTATGCATCGCGATATAAGAGGGTGTGATACATCTTAACGGTTGAATATCGTCAAAATGGGGATTATGATCAAAAATACTTGAGTAATAGAACATAAAAGGAATCCCTACCTTTTTGCTCTCTTCTGCATATATTTTACAATAATCTTCTGGAGTCTTCCAGTCCGTAAATTTTGTATCCCAATAACATATACCATCGTGCCATTTCGCTTCAAAAACATGATAATCCACACTTATTTTTTTTGAAAACTCAACCCATTTCTTCATTTTACAAAAAGGGCCATTAAACCTGAAATTGCCGTTCTCATCCCTCATAGAAGCATTAAATTTATCATAATTTCTATTCCATATCCATCCTGGCCTTGCTTCTATCTGATACATAATCCCTAGTCCTGGTCTCTCCCACCATTTCTTTATATTCTCAGATTTATTGCCAGTTTGCAAATTTATGACCTTCTTATTTATTATTTTTAAAAATATTTTAATTTAAAAAAAAAATTGGAGTTTAAAATTGAATTTCTGTCCAAAGTGCTGGATGATCTGATTGTGGATCGGTAATATACCACGCTTCTGAAACATTAAAACTTAGTGATACAAATATATAATCAATTCGATCCGACAAATTAAAACTAGGTCCATCTACTCCTCCGGATAATTTTGTTAACCAAACGTCTTGTAAAACTGAAACAGACTCATTATAATATATCGAGTTTTCTCGGCTATTGAAATCGCCCATAGAAATTACATTAGTTTTACCACTGATACGATCCATTAAAGCCTGAATATGTGCCAATTTAGCATCATCGCTTCCAGCAGGATGACTTACATAGACATTTAATATTGTAGCTCCTACTTTAACTTGGACTTCAGTCGTACCAATCTCATCTGTATCACTATAGGTAAAAAATGTTTTTGCATTGATGATTGGATATCGTGACAATATAGCGACTCCAAAAGTTCCAGTAACTGTTCTTGGGCCATAAAAAGAATAATAATTTAACCGATTCGCAAAATAACGTACCACATCTGAATTCCCCCCTGAAATCCTTGCTGTATCACACTCTTGTAAACCAATAATATCAGGATTTATTGCCTTTATAAGAGCTAACTGTTTATCATAATTTATGTCACCAGTGACATTTACCCCTTGTTGAATATTATATGTAATTACTGTTAGTGAGGTTACCCCGCTTCCACCTTTAGCTTTAGGACGTAATTCCCATACTAATGCTGAAACACTAGTTCCAATTAATAGGATTACTAAAAATGAAGCTATTATTCTTTTTTGTTGTAAATTATTAATTATTGATTTGAATTCTAAGGAACGTTTTTTGAAGATTGCTTTTCCCATGATTGGGATTGTTATTCCCACTAATAAGAAAGGAAGCCAGAATAAATTACGAAAAATTTGGCTTACTGGATCTACATAACCCCAAACATTAGTGAAGATCAGTATAAATGACACTAAGATGAAAAATAAACTACCCGCCCCAAAACCACCACCCAACTTAGATGGGCTTGGTCGTTTCCTTATAAGTTCTCGAGATAAGAGTGTAAAGTCGATAAAAACTATGGGTAATAGTATTATCATTATTGCTAATGGGAGATAATAATACCAATCAAGCGGATGGTTGATAATAACAGGATCTGAAGTAGGATTTGCAGGAAATGGAAAAGTGTGAACGACGATTGTTAAGACAAGTGAAAACACAAATAGACCATTCCACGCCCAAAGGATTCGTGAATTCAATTTTCCAAGAATTTCTGGCTTTATTGTTAATATGAATATAGTTAGTGCTATCATCACTGCTATTGTAATTGTAATTGCAATATAATCAGCCTCAGTCCATCTTGATATAACAGTTGGACTACTAAATACAAAATAATTAAGAGTTAAAATACTGACAAGACCAAGCGATAACAATTTTACTCCTTTAAGAGGTGTCCATCTTTTAGCGCCTTCTTCACTTTGAGTCTGAGGATTTCCCTCGTTCTGTGTTCCCATAGAACCTTCAATTCGATTTACCATTAACCGACCAATTAATGTGAGTATTCCGATTACTCCAACAACCCAACCTATTACCTGGAAAATTCTATAAGTTGAAATATCAACTGTCGAATTTAATGTTCTAAAGGTAATTGAAAGTAAAATAGCTGAAGCAAGCCCAGCTCCGATTTTTAAGCTAATTTTTCCCCCATCATCCCTGCTCTGATTTTTTATATGGTCAGAAAAATATACTGGAAGGAATAGCATGAAACAACCAACACCTAAGCCTGAAATTATGATTCTGCTTTCAGTGTCTAAAAATGGGGAAATTAAACGTGAAACTATAGTAATTGTAGCAACTACTTCAAGGAAGTAGCTAGGAATCTTATGTCTAAATGCCATTAATATAGCAGGTGTTATTAAAAATAAAACTCCTAACGCCTTTTCATCCAGCTCTAAATTTAAAAGATCGAGTATATAAATAGATTCAATTAAATCACCGACTAATTGGAAAAAGAATAAAAACATCACTGTTAAAAGTGCGAGCTCAGAGTTGATTTTTTTGTAAAAATTAATAAATGATTTCATGATTTATGATTTCAATTTATAACTTTATAAATATTCTCACATAGATGTAAATTTAATCAATAAAATCATTAAATATACTAAATTAAAGATATACATATGAATAGTTTTGAAAGAATATGGGCCGCTCTGAATCTGGAGGAACCTGATAGAATTCCAACCCATACAATTAATATCGATGGAAACGTCGCTGATAAGATTTTAGGAAGACCAAAGAAAACTGCTTTTGATGTCTTCGACGATCTCGAGAAACAATATCCGGATGAATGGATCGATAAAATTAATCCCATCCTTCTCGATATTGAAATTTCTACTTTTGCAAAAGCTGTTAGAGCAGGATATGAATTAGGATTCGATGGAGTTGGAATCCAATATATTCCATTTATTCTCGAAAGCAGAACAGAGATGACAGATATTTTTGGGAAGAGACATAAAGTAAGAAATATTGATGGAAATCCATATCCAGATTATTATGGAGGATATATTAAAAATCGTGAAGATTGGGAAGCGTATCCAAAACCTGATTTAAAAGATGAATATAAAAAAGCAAAGAAATTTTATAAAGGAGTCTTAAGGAAATGCCGTGATATTAAGGATGAGATTTGTATTATAGCTCAAAATGCATTAACTTCGGTTTTTCCACCTGTATGGCAAGGAATGGGAATGAATTATTTTGCTCGTGCATTAAAAAATGACCCAAAATTAGTTGAAGAACGATTTCGATTTTGTACTGACTTTGTACTAACTGTTTTTAAAGCGTACTCAGACTGTGGCGCTAAGATTTTTCTTGAAGGTGGAGATATCGCACATAAGGGAGGTCCGATGCTTAATCCGAAATATTTCGATAAATATTTATTGCCACGCTACCAAGAAGTATCAAACGCCATACATGATTGGGGTGGTAAATTTATTTTGCATACTGATGGGGATATCACATCTCTTTTAGACTTTATCGTAGAATCGGGCTTTGACGGGCTTCAATGCTTAGAACCACCCTTTGTAGATCCCGTTTTAGTTAAAAAGAAAGTTGGAGATAAGCTTTGCTTGTCGGGAAATATTGATACAAGGCATATTTTAGTAGATGCTACTAAAGATGAAGTAATACAAGCTGTTAAGAGTGCTATAAAAGCTTTAGGTCTTGGTGGAGGATTTATGTTATCTCCTGCTAATTTTCACCCTGCTATGTCAGTGGAACGATTGAAATGGATGATTGAAGCAACAAAAGCTTATGGGGTTTACCCTTTAAACATTTAAAAAATGAATGGGAGATTAAAGTTATTTTTTCATTCTATCAATAATTAAATTTCCACCGACACCCACATTCTCAGGAAAATTCGCCTTTATTAATACCGTATAAACATCTCTTGGTAATTTATAAGCCTTTTCGAGAGCATCAGTAATTTCTTTAACTAATATTCTCTTAACTTCTACATCTTCAATTGGAGGTCCTTCTAATGTTGCCGTTGGCATATTTTTAACCTTTTTTCTCTTATTTATTCTTGATTTAATTTTAAATTATAATAATTTAATGACAATTATAAGCATTATTCATATCTAATTAAAACTAAAAGATAAATTTCAATATCAGTGTTTTTGAGATAATGTAATACCATTTTTTAAAAAAATTAGACGGAAAATAATAGTTTAGAATTAAAAATTTAGTTTTTAATATTCTTCTTCTCTGTTTTCTACTTCATCGTTTTCTTCCTCAAGTTCCCCTTGTGTTTCTGGTTTTGATTCTAATTCAGGCTCTGTCTCAGTTTTTGTTTCATGCAAAGGTTCTGGTTTAGGCTCTGGTAACGTCTCGTAAATGGTCTTTGACTCTTTTTCTAGCTCAGGTTCAGGTTCAGGAGTAGGTTCATATACTGGTTCGGGCTCTGGTTCAGGCTCTGGAGAGGGTTCATATACTGGTTCAGGCTCAGGCTCTGGAGAGGGTTCATATACTGGTTCAGGTTCAGGTTCAGGAGGGGGTTCATATACCGGTTCAGGCTCTGGTTCAGGTTCAGGCTCTGGTTCTGGAGAGGGTTCATATACTGGTTCAGGTTCTGGAATGGGTTCATATACTGGTTCAGGCTCTGGTTCAGGTTCAGGCTCAGGTTCTGGAGAGGGTTCATATACTGGTTCAGGCTCTGGAATGGGTTCATATACTGGTTCAGGCTCTGGAATGGGTTCATATACTGGTTCAGGCTCTGGAATGGGTTCATATACTGGTTCAGGCTCTGGTTCCGGAGTAGATTCATATACTGGTTCTGGTTCTGGCCCTGGTTCAGGAGTAGGTTCATATACAGGTTCAGGTTCTGGCCCTGGTTCAGGAGTAGGTTCATATACAGGTTCAGGTTCTTTTACTGGTTGAAATTTAGGTTGAGTTTTTAAAATGGACTCATATATAGGCTCAGGTTCGACCTTTTTTAAAGGTTCTCTACTTTTTTCCTTTAGTTTTCTCATAAAATCTTTTTCTACTACCTTTTCATCAGCAGAAATAAATTGAATGATTATAAAAGGATTATTCCGGGGTCTTTCAATTAGTTGACCCAAAAATATTCTTTTCGGTTTAATTCTTTTATTGTTTATTCTTAATTCTACTGCGAAATTACCAGAGGCAAAAAAATCGAATCCATTTATTCTACCTCTTTCAGTCGCACTCCATTGAATTAAATTTGTCGTAGTTTTATGAATTTTAACCTTAGTCTCAGGTCTCGCGATTTTTGTTATTTTTAGTTTGTTTTGATATGATATTTTCCCCTGAAAGGTTTTTTTTTTATCCCCTTTTGTAGTCCATCTCAAATGGAAGCCATCAGTTTGTTTCCATAACACATAACCCAAGAATTGACCCGAACTGAATTTAGGACGTCCTTTAATGTTATTTACTCTCATTTTTTTCTCATTATTTTAACTTAAATTTCTATAAAATTATGAAACAATTTGCTAATAAATATTTTCATATTTTTGTCAATTTTAAAACCAATTTAGGAGGATAGATTAAACTATAATAACTATAAGTTTGCTAAAATTCTATCTACTTTTTCTTTGATATCCAATTGAGCAGAAGATGGATCTTTTAAAACATGTTTGGTCTCGATAAATATATTGGTGCTAATCTGCTTCATTGTTTTAAGATCTACATCTCCTTCTATAACAAAAACAAAATAAATAGATTTTTGATCCCCAAACAATTCTTTAGTAATAATAGTTATTTCATAATTTTCACCGTAGGTAATAGTGGCAATTTCTTCTTTAAATAACTTTTTTCCTATTGCTCCGATTGCTGAAATTAAACCACTAAAAATGGCGGGATTTATTTCATCCAAATTGGGATCTATCTTCTTAGAATAAAAGGGATAACCTTGAGAATCACAGACTAAAATTGATTTTATCATGATTTTTTTATTTCTTATTGTCTCAAATTTTTCAGTTATACGAATAATAGATTTCTTATTTTTAACTTTCAGCTTATACTAAAACTTGAGATGATCGAAATGAAAAAAAGTAGTCTCGATTAAATTGATTTTAAGTTAATTATTTATACAACAGAATAAATTTCAATATTTTAATACTTAATTTGAATTTTCGTTATAATATCACGAAATAAAAGAGGTATTAGAAGTAATATTAAGCTTTACTTCATTATTAATTCACGAGGATAATAGGTAAGAACAAATTGATAATTTTTTTTTTCAAATACGTATTATCAGTTTATTGGGAAGTATAGAAAGGTAAAGGATTTTCATGGTATATTTTCAGATAAGTCCAATTGGATTTAATTGTGGAACGGATAAAAATAATTGTAATAAGTATCCAGATTATTGTAAAGAATGTGTTAAAACACAACTTGAAAAATTTGGTTTAGATCTTAAGCAGAATATAAAATTTACGATTATTGACTCTGAAGAAAAACGAATTCAGATGTTCCGAAACCTAATATGGCAGAAGTTTTTAGATGTCTTAAATTTAAAACATATTTTATTGATGGCTAAAGAGTCGGGGTTACCTATTATAGACTACCCGATTTCGGGGGCAGGAGTGAATACAGAATTATTAACAGGATTTATCCAAGCAAATATCACATTTTCAGAATCGGGTAACACTTCGAATAGCATTGAAAACTATAGTAATAATCATCAATTTTATGAATTTCAATATGAGACATTCAATATTTTACTAAAAAATGGACAATTCATCAGAATTTGCTTGGTGTTAGATCATAAAGCTTCAGAAAGTCTGAAAACTCTAGTGTCTGAGTTTTTACAAGATTATGAAGCTAGATATCTAGATAAACTTGAAAGGCTTATCAATGTGGGATTCCTTAATTTTGAAGATACGATTGACTTTATTATAGACACGTTTAATATCAAATTAGTATTCCCTATGATTCTAACCCATACTTTTTTACCGGATATGTTAGAATCAATCAAAAAAAAACCTATACAAAAAGCCATAATTGATTTTGCTAAACAATTTTTAGCTACAAAACAGTTCTTTTTTGTTATTAATTTACTCGATGAAGTCCAAAAAATTGTAAATATTGATGCGAACATACTTCTTTATGAGATTTCCCTCCTTTTAGAAAGAAATATAATCATTCCCACTACGATTGAATTTGCAGAAACCAAGATCCTACAGTTCCAAGAAACACAAGCAATAAGAATTGCTAATAATGAGCTAATTTCTTCGATAATCGCTAATGATGATGAAATTACCGAATTAAAAGAAAAAGCTAAATATATGAGTGAGGAAGATGTTAAAACCTCAATTAGTACATATATTAGAAAGGCTGAAACTGCTGAAAGAGCCTTAATATATAAGGAAGCACAAAAGGAGTATGAGAAAGCTCTTTATTTGGCTACAGGTTTTGACATGAAAGAAGATATTGGAAGAATCTCATTTTTGGTTTTAGAACTTGACAAAAAAATTAGAGAATTAGATCTTGAGTATACTCTAAATGCTGGAGAAAAAGCAGAGAAACGAAAAGATTACATTAATGCTATCAATTATTGCAGACAAGGATTAATCCTTCTAAGAGAAGCTGAAGAGGTTAATGGTAATGAATCAAGAATTAAAAAACTAGAGAAAAAGATTAAAAATCTTCAAAAACATCTGTAAAATAAAACTAATTTATCGATTTGTTTCAATATATCTTTTCAGGGTATAATTATTAAAAATTCATTTGCTTAGTCAGCTCTCACGCTTGTCTTTATGTCGTCTTCCAAAACTTTCTCAATAGCGTTTTGAAAAACCTCGTAGGGTTGTGCCCCAATTACCACTCCATTACCAATAAAGAATGTTGGTATGCCATTTATTCCACATCTTCCTAATTCAAAGCTAGCTTCCTTTAGCTTATTGACTGGCTCATCACTTTTAATATAATTTAATATTTCAGGTTTGTTTAATCCAATAGATTCTGCAAGATCTAGTAGCAGAGACAGATCCCCGATATCTTTTCCTTCTTTCCAATAGTTATCAAATACAAGTTTGTGAAACTCATCGAATTTTCCTTTTTTCTTTGCAAATTCCGAGATAAATAATGCCAGTTGGGAATTTGGTAACTTTTCCGATAACTTAAAGATTATTCCATCTTGATCAGCGAGTCGCTTCACATTTGCCATGACCATCTCTAAATAACCTCTTGGAAAGGGTAATTTTTCTGTCACTATACCATCTTTAGGTATTTCAGGGTGTAGTTCAAAAGGTCGCCACTCAACATCAAGGTCATATTGCTCTTTAAGCTTCTCTATACGGTGGAATCCAATATAACAAAAAGGGCAAATATAATCCGAGTATACAATTACCTTTAACATTTTTTGTTTCATCTTTAACGGTTTAGAAGGGATAGATAGCTTTTTTAAATTTGAAATATTTTAATCTTTATCTCCACGAATCTCTCCTTTTAGAACTTGAAGTAGCTCCTTTTTACTCTTTTTAATTTCAACATCCATCTCTTCATCTGGGGGAAACAAACCATTTTCATTCTCAATGTCAAGACTTGACATCCTCTCAATGAATCCTTCATATAAATCATCAATCATTTTATTTAAGTTAGAAATTGAATTTCTGATATCTGAGTTAGCTTTTGGAGGATCCTTATAAGAACTAATCTCTCTACTGATTATTTTCAACTCTCTTGTCATTTTTTCTAGCGATTCAAAGATATATCGGTCATTTAATAGCAGCGTTATTTTCTCTTCTTCTGATTTTTTTCTTGTCTCCTCCACAGTTTCCCAATATAAATCCTGTACTGATTTTTTGATTAGACTTTCGTTTTCTATTATACGCTCTTTATCAACTTCATCATGTTTGTTTAATTCATATGTGTAAAACCCAGTATAAATGTCTTCATTCGACTGCATCTGTTCTGAGAATTTTTTGCATAATAATGACATAGTTTCTTCAATTTCAGGAGAAATTTGCTGATTAATAATTATTGAGATCATCACCATTTCTCTTTTACCACGAGCCCATTCTGAGCGAATTTGAAAGTAAAAATTTATTATTTTTAAATTTTCGAAAGAATGGGTGAAAAATTCTTCCTCATTCTGCTGAGTCATGATATCATATAATCGATTTGATATTTCTTTACCCAACGGAGTTTCTGGAAAAGAATAAAATACTGACGTGCCTATTCTTGTATGAAAATATGATAATATAACAATCGTTTTTATCTACACCCCATTGTCTACTCCTTTAAATATTTATAAGAAAATCTCAGCATATAAATGATTATATCTTTATTTATCTCTGACAATATATTAATAATTTATTATTATCAAAAATAGATAGAAATGTAAATTCAAAAAAAATTAGAGAGATTTAATAGATTCCTTTAGTGTTTTTTCAAAGAGCTCACAGATTTTTTCTGTCTCTTCATCATTAATAATTAATGGTGGTTTGATTTTTAAGGTGTTTTGAATGAAATAACCTGCTGTGGACATGATTTGCATTTGTTCACCAAAAAAGATTCCATTTTTCCATCCAACATGCACCATTTTTTCTAGCAACTGATTATGGGGTTCTCGTGTATCAGGATCTTTCACAAATTCTACACCTATAAATAAGCCAGGACCTCTAACATCCCCAATCTGAGGTATACTTTCAGAAAGATCTTTTATATGAGAAGTTATTTTCTTTCCTTGCTTATCAGCATTTTGGGGTATGTTGTTTTTTTGTAATATTTCAATATTTACTAAACATGCGGCCATCGCTAATGGAGGCGAAGCAAAGGTAGAATGTTCCTCGAACTCGGTTAACGTACGAAGTTTAGTTGATGCCACCGTAATTCCAATGGGAACACCTGCAGCTGCTCCTTTAGTTAGAGTCATAATATCTGGTGAAATATCTTTATTATATGTAGATTCATACCATTCTGTACCAAACATTTTGCCTGTGCGGCCAAAACCAGTTTGTGCTTCGTCATAAATAAGAAGAATTTTATTATTTTTGCAAATTTCCTTTAATCCAACTAAGAAATCGACAGGTGCAGGAATCTGACCTCCAGGACCCTGCATAGGTTCGATGATGCAACCAATTGGTGTACCCGTAGGAAACATTTCTATGTTTTGCCGTACCATCTCCAAACATTCTAAATTGCATGATTTATCTCGTTTTCCGCTAAAACCTTCCTTATAATTCCAAGGACAGTGAAAACAGTAAGGAAAAAAATTTCGCATCCAATGGTCTTGCCCAAAACCAGAAAATCGCATTGGGAGACGTTGAGAAGCACCCATCATTACTAAGCTTGACCCATGATACCCCCTTCGAAATACTATGAATTGATTTCCTTTTTTGTTATTAATCAGTGCTAACCTAATTGCACATTCAAGTGCCCACCCTCCTCCAGAGTTGTTCACACTAACTTTACCGCCTTTTAATTGACCCGGTGCGATTTCTGCGATTTTATTGAAAAGTCTCACTCTTACTGGTGTAAGAAAATATGACCAAGAATGGGTAACTTGTTGAGATTGGATACTGAGAGCATAACTTATATCTGGATTATTATGCCCTAAATTGTAAACCCATGCTTGAGATGTGCAATCCAGTATTTCTCGTCCATCTTGAGTTTTAAAATAAATTGAACCTGGCTCACGACTTCCTGTGATAATATGTTCTCGAACATTAGTTAAAAGATGATTTTTACGGCATATTATTATTTCTTCTTCATTTAATGGATAAGTTAGAAGCCTTTCGATCTCTTCTTTCTTTAGATATTTTGGTTCATTCATGCTACATCAATATATTTCAATTATTAAAAGAATTTTTAGATATTATATAAAAATCTCTACTCAAGAAAAGCGCAGAATTGCGGGTTTTATACACTCTAGTGCAGAATTGAAGTGCTCCATTTTAATAATAAGGGTATTTAAAGCATCATCTGGATGGACTTCATTCAACTTTATTTGAGGTAAAACACTTCGTATTGAATCCATGGCAGCTTCTTTGCACAATGCCATCAGATCAGCTCCCACAAATCCTTGAGTTTTTTCTGCAATTAGTTTAAGATCAACATCTTTATGTAAAGGTTTTCCACGAGTATGAATCTTTAATATCTCAAATCTTCCATCAATATCTGGAGGTTTTATTTCAATTTCGTGATCAAACCTTCCAGGACGTCTTAATCCTTCATCAATATCCTCTATTCTATTTGTTTCGGCTATAACAATAACATCTCCTCTAGATTGAATACCATCCATTAATGTTAAAAGTTGAGCGACAACTCTTTGTTCTACTTTTTCAGATAATAATTCTCTTTTTGGAGCAATGGCGTCAATTTTATCTATGAATATTATTGACGGTGCATTTTCTTCTGCTTCTCTGAAGATCTCACGAAGTCTTCCTTCAGTCCCACCCGAATACCTGCTAAAGATCTCAGGTCCATTTATCGTTATAAAATTTGCCTTTATTTCATGCGTTAATGCTTTTATCAACAAGGTTTTGCCTACTCCGGGAATTCCATATAAAATTATGCCTTGAGATGGTTTTACTCTTAACCTATGAAATAATTCGGGATACTTTAAAGGTAATTCAACTATTTCTCGAATTTTCTGAATTTCATCAGATAACCCTCCAATATGATTATATGTAAAAACATCACCCGTATGGTTTAAAGCAGCAACTTTTTTATTTACTTTTATTACTGTATCACGAGTAATTTTAACAACTTTATCTGGGGGTTTTAAATTTTCAACAATTAATCTTAAAGTGCCTAAAGTTGCCCTTTTTCTAGACCCTAATTGAAACTTTTTCATAAGATCTGACATAGGATTTTCACCCTCTTCTCTTTGAACAAAAGTTCCATAAACATCAACTATATCCCCAATTACTACTGGTTTATCAATTAATTTATTCTTAATTGCATCTGCTTGTCTTTTTAAATCTATATCTGGTCTTGTAGGAGTTAATTGAATTTCAATTGCGGGATACACTTCTGCTTTTAGAATTGAGATATTTTCTCCAATTGTTGCTCCGGCATTAAGTCTCTGAAGGAGATCTAACCTTATTATTCCTTTCCCTTTGTCAGCAGCACTTGATACCGCAATTCCCGTAGTTCTTTTCCTTCCTTTAATTTCAATTATATCACCAGTACTAAGCCCTAGGTCAAACATTACATTTTCATCAATATAACATAAAGAACGTCCACTTCGAGATTTCTCTAACCTTTCTATTCTTAAATTTACGGCAACTTGAGGTTGTTTTCTTCTTATCATTCTAACCACTCGTCTAAATTTCGCCAGTTTTAATTTTTATAACCTTAGGATCATAATTAAGAAGTATATATAAGTTTTAATTAAGGATGGAATATATCTAGAAAATTATGACTATTCTCTTAAATCCAAAAAAACATGATCGTTATTATCCCGACGACCGCTCAAGAGAAATTATGCTCAAGACTATTGAATTTTTCGAAAATAAAGGGAAAGTGAAGATTAAAGAAGATGACCATAAAAAAGTTTGGTATGATGATTTCCTCGAGTTTCAAAAAAAAAATAGAATTTTTGCACAACTTCTAACACCTGCTCCATATGGAGAGGATGAGAATTATCGTTGGGACACGTGGCGTATATGTGAATTTAATGAAATTCTTGGTTTTTATGGACTTGGATATTGGTATACTTGGCAAGTCTCTATTCTAGGACTTGGACCCATTTGGATGAGTAAGAATGAAGTAGCAAAGAAAAAAGCCGCAAAATTACTTCGAGAAGGGGGGATTTTCGCTTTTGCTCTCTCAGAACAAGCACACGGAGCTGATATCTATGCAACTGAGATGAAACTTACGCTACAAGAAGATGAAACTTATAAGGCAAATGGAGAGAAATATTATATTGGCAACGGTAACGAAGCAGAGATGGTTTCAAATTTTGGGAAACTTGCTGATATTGATGGAAATATCCCTCCGTATGATATGAAGAATAAAGATCAGTATGTATTTTTTGTAGCAAATTATAAACACAAAAATTATGAATTGATTAAAAATGTCTGCGATAGTCAAAACTTTGTATCTCATTTTGCTCTTCACGATTATCCCATAACACATGAAGATATTCTTTCTATGGGAGAAGAAGCATGGAATGCTTCGCTTAATACTGTTAATGTAGGTAAATATAATTTGGGTTGGGCTTCAATTGGGATGTGTACACATGCATTTTATGAATCTATTCATCATGCTGCTCATCGTAGGCTCTATAATATGTATGTTACTGATTTTCAACATGTTAAACAAAATTTTGTAGATGCGTATACGCGTTTAGTTGCCATGAAATTATTTGGATTAAGAACAGCTGACTACATGCGTATAGCCTCCAAAAACGATAGGCGTTACCTTCTCTACGCCCCTGTTATGAAAATGAAAACAACAACTCAAGGGGAAGAAGTAATTAATCTCTTATGGGATGTTATTGCTGCTAAAGGGTTTGAAAAAGATATGTACTTTGAAAGTGCTGCAAGAGATATTCGAGCATTACCTAAACTTGAGGGTACAGTTCACGTTAATATTGCCTTAATTCTGAAATTTATGTTGAGCTTCTTTATGAATCATAGAAATTATGAGGAGGTTCCTAGGCAAGATCAGATTGAAAACGATAGTTTCCTTTTTGATCAAGGACCCACTCGAGGCTTAAGTCGTGTTCGCCTTCATGATTGGAAACCCGCATTTGAGAAAAATAACTTACCTAATGTTAAAATTTTCTTGGAACAGATTGAATTATTCAATCTTCTTGGAACAAAAGCAACCCCTAGTGCTGAACAACAAAATGATATGGATTTTATGCTATCGGGGATTGGAGAAATCTTCTCTTTAATTGTATATGCCCATTTGATTACTGAAAATGCACCTATCTACAACATTGATGATGACACTTTAGATCAAATTTTTGATTTCCTAGTCAGAGATTTTTCTAAATATGCTTTAAATCTCTATCATAAATCTGGTACTACTCCTAAACAAATGGAATTTTGTTTAAAAATGATAAAAAAACCAAATGTGGATGAGGAAAGATTTAAACGAGTGTGGAAAACTGTACACTCCTTAAAAGATGCCTACCAAATGAATGATTAATTACGTTTTTACTTCTTTTTTTACTTTTTCTGGTTAGATATCTCTTCAATTGCAATTTCTGGATTATGATATCTCTGTGTTTTCAATGTTCCAATCCCAAATTGTATAGCCTTTTCAGGCTAGATTTAAGCTTTCGCTGCGTTTTCTGCAATTGCATCAGATATTTGAACCCATGTTTCCGGAGGTAAGCTATGACCCATCCCGTCTATAATTATCAATTCAGATCCGGGTATAGCTTCTGCTGTATCTTTCCCTGCTTCAAATGGGAAAAGAGGATCCTCTCTTCCATGGATCACAAGAGTTGGCACTTCAATTGCCGATAACTTTTCTTTCCAATTTCCTTGCGCCATTATAGCAAGAAGATGGCGTTCAACCCCAGCAGGATAAAAACATCTATCAAACACTCTACCTGCAAGAGCACGGTGTTTTTCCTCATTATAAGGGAAGCCTGATCCATAAATAAACTTTCCTACTCTTATAGAGTTCTCAATAACAGCATCACGTTCAGGAGGCACTGGGGTGTAAAATACTTGTTGTGCTTCTGGAGTCATTTGAGGGAGATCTGGATTACCTGTGGTACTCATTATAGAAGTGAGACTTAATACACGAGAGGGATGTCTATACGCAATAGTTTGAGCAATCATTCCCCCCATTGAACCTCCGCAAATGTGAGCTTTTTCAATGTCTAACGCATCGAGAAGTCCTACAGCGTCATCTGCCATATCATCCAATGAGTAAGGCGATTCAACTGGTTCCCCCCTCTGAACCGCCATTATTGCTCCCATCAAATCTGGCTCACCAGCTTCTTCACATCTAGTTGAAAGCCCAATATCCCTATTGTCAAATATAATTACATAGAAACCGCGATCTGTCAAGGTTTTTATGAATTCTTCATCCCAATGGATCAATTGAGAACCTAATCCTACAATTAGAAGCATTGGCTTATCTAAAGGATCCCCGAAGGTTTCATATTCAATTTCAATATTATTTGCTTTTGCTTTGGTCATTATTCATCTGTCAAAGTTATTTCGTTTTATAATTTTAATATTCAACAATTTTTAAACTTTAATTTTAATAACAGTATGAAGACAGAAGAATTGAATATCTTGTGTTTTTTGGATAAAAGATTTTTACTTCTTTTTTTACTTCTTCTGGTTTGATATCTCTTCAATTGCAATTTCTGGATTATGATATCTCTGTGTTTTCAATGTTCCAGGCCCAAATTGTATAGCTTTTTCAGGACAAAAATTAATACATGCTAAACATTGTTGACATTTGTGCTGCCACTCGGGAACTCCATCGATCATTATGATGTTATTTACAGGGCAGACATTTTCGCATATGCCACAACTATTGCAATTATCCTCAGCGTAGAAATTTTTATCACTTTTATTCACATCTTCTCGAAATTTAGCATTAAATCGCTCAGCTCTCCCTAGATTTTTTTCGAAAATATCTTGATTCAGGTTTCTTTTTTTATTTTTTACAATCTCAGAAATTTGTTTGACTTGATTCATCTCTTTTTCAAAAAACTCTTTTTGACGTTTTTCTGAGTGAATATCATATCCAATAATATAATTATTTGGCATAGTGACTAAAAATCCTGCATTTAGCGCCTTTGCTTTGGGTTTTGCTTTTAAAAGTGTGTTTACTTGCTGTAGGGGTAACTCGGTGACATCCCCTGCACTTGAAACAATCGTGAAAAAATACTCAGAATTGCTTAAATCAATTTTTTCTATGAAATCATAGATGATTTTTGGTAATCCAGAATAATATAGGGGAAAAACAAAACCTATTTTTTCGCTTTCTGACTTAAGGTTTTCCTTTTGCCATATCTTTGCAATGGGTATAAGGTCACAATCACCTAACTTTTCAGCAACATCTTTCGCAATTTTTAAAGAATTGCCTGTTCCGGTAAAAAAATAGATTGTCGATTCCATGTATATTTAGAATCTTATTTTCTATTTGAGACTATTGTTAACTTAAGTTTTGGTGTGAGTTTCCAAAAAAAATACAAAACTCTCTCTTTTTATATGACAAAAATTCGACTTTATGCATTTAATTTATAATATAATATCTTCGAGTTATGCCGTTTGATGCCACATTTGTGCCACATATCAAATAGAATTGACTTTTTTACCTATTAATATCCACATTGTATGATATTCTGTATCTTTAGAATAGTCTTTATGAAAATATTCAAATAGGTCAACAATCTTCAAAAATTTGAAATCCTCCCGAAGCTCATCTTCTGAACAGAAATGAATGAAGACCTCATTTTGAAAGGAATTTGGATCATTTTTTACTGATACGCCTTTTCCATAATATTGCTTATCATTTGAGGAAAGTGTATTTAAGAAAAAAAAACCATGTGATTTTAAAATTTTCTTGATTTTAAAAATAAATGTGTTTCTATCAGCTATATTAAAGAAATGGTGCACACCTGAAATGTAAATTATATCATATTGAGTATCATCTAAATCCTTCCAATCCATACATTCAAATGTGACATTATCTTTGTTTGAATTAAGCTCAATTGCATTTTCTATAGCTTTTAATGAAATATCAATTCCTCGTATTATGAGATTATCTAAATTCGAAGATATAAAGTCGATATCGCGTCCATCGCCACATCCAATGTCTAGAAATGTGAATTGATTAGATTTAATCAATTTTTTTTGAAGAAAACTTAAAGCTACACTAGCAGTTTTACTAACTTTATCATCGCCACTTGGTATATGGTTCATACATTTACTTAATCAAAGGAGAGTTAAAAAAATATCTTTGGAATTCAATGAAAAACCTGGTATTTATTTTGGAAATTCACATTTTGGGTTCAAAATCTAAGGAAATTGAATTAATGCAATAACGGCAGCCCGTTGATTTTGGTCCATCATCAAAAACATGTCCTAAATGCCCTCCACATTTACCACAAAGGACCTCGGTACGAATCATTCCATGACTCGTATCTGGTTTTTCCTTCACACTAGCATCATCCATCGATCGATCAAAACTAGGCCACCCCGTTCCAGAATCAAACTTTTCCTCGGAAGAAAATAAAGGTGTTCCACAACCCGCGCATTTATAAACACCTTTTTCGTGATGGTTCCAAAATTTTCCCGTAAATGCTGGTTCAGTTCCCTTCTTTCGGAGAACGCGATATTGTTCTTTTGTTAGTTTCTTTTTCCATTTATCTTTAGATAATTCAGATTCCATATTGTTGAATAGAAATTTTTGGTATTATAATTATTGCCTTATCGATATTAAAGGATTTGGCTCTAACTACTTATAAGAAAAATCCAATAATCACCCCAAGTTTATACAAAATTAGGCTTAGGTTTAACTGTTAAGATATTTAATTTAAAATTATGGAGATTCAAAAAGCTATTTTTGCTGCGGGGTGCTTCTGGGGAGTAGAAGCCAATTTTCGAAAAGTAGAGGGTGTTATTTCTACTCGCGTAGGGTATACTGGTGGCTCTTTTTCCGAACCAACCTATAAAGATGTATGTTCTCATAAAACAGGTCATGCAGAAGCAATAGAGATTGCTTTTGATCCCTCAAAAGTAACGTATGATGAGCTCTTAGATGTGTTTTGGTCGATTCATGACCCCACAACACTGAATCGTCAAGGCCCTGACATTGGTACCCAATATCGTTCGGTAATTTTTTATATCAATTCAGAGCAAAAAAAAAAGGCATTAAACTCTAAAACAAGACTTGAAGCATCTAAACGCAATAAAAGAGCGATTGTAACACAAATTGTCTCTGCATCTGATTTCTGGGAAGCGGAGGAATATCATCAGCATTATGTAGAAAAAAGAAAAAACAAGATTTTTACTTATTTATAACTTTCTGGTTTAGTTTATTACCCAAGAATTATATTTAAGCTTAGAATAATTGCAACACTAGCAACAATCATCCCTAGAATAGCAGTTATCAATCGTGTTAGAAAATCTCCAAGTTTACCTGAACTAGAAAGTAAAACATAAACCACTATTACCACTGTTCCTAGTACACCTATTAGAAAACCTGCGCCAATAATAATCCAGAATTTTCCAGTAATATAATCTTGAGGTGCAAATCCAAGTCCGAATAAAGTAAAAGAAACAAGAAACGCTAATCCCACCGTACTTACATAATAAGCGATATAAATTAGTCTCTTTTTTACTTTTAGTACCTCTTCTTTAAAAAACTCAAGATATATATGAAAAACAGCGGGAATTATGAAAATTAAAGCAAGGAAAACCATAATATATGTATGAAACATCGTAAAGAATTCAGCTTTTAACGTAAGTATTGTCAGTATTGATGGGATCACCGATAATATAAAACTTATAAACAACAATAATCCACGATACTTAAGAGGAAATCCTTTATACAAAAAGAAGAATCCAGGTATGAACATACAAAGCATCAGAGGTAAAAGAATCAATATCATAATATTTGTTATCTTCATAATGAAAAAAAAGACTATGAACATTACAAAAAAGATTCCAGCAGCAACAGAAGCTATAATCCCCCAATGAACATTTTTAACATCATTCATAATTAAAACCTTCTTATTTTTTTTTTTTTAGATATCATATTAATTTAGAAATAATTAATTGGTTATTTGCTTTTAAACTCTTCTGTCAAATAGAGAGAAATTGCGTGGTTCAACTCGCCTTTAACTCCTTTTCTAGCAATTTTATCTCCCGGTCAATAGCTTTTGTTTTAACTTGTTTTTCCTTAACAATTGCCTTTAATTTCTCGTTTAACTCTTTTCCCTTATCCTTTTTTAAATTATTATATTCTTTTTCCAAATTTTTTACAATCGGAATTAATTTTTTCTTTTTTGAATTTAAATCATCGATTCTATTATTAAGTTCGCTAAGTGTAGCTTGTTGATTCTGCAGGTTTGATTCGATTTCACTCATTTTAGGCCCAAATTTCTCTTCAATTCGACTTTTGATGTATGTTTCTTTTTGCTTTGCTATCACTTCAATTTTCTCTATTTCAACTGCTATTTTATTAATTTGATCCCTAAGTTCTTCATCTGACATTTTGATTTTCTTTGTTTTAATTTTAATACTATTTGTTATGTTTATAAATGTTTAATACAAATAAATTTAAATCTCTTAATAAAATTGAATTCAAACTTAAACTTCTTTAAAAATAGTAGTATAGCAATATTCACATCTGATTGATTCTCCTCCGAGAAATTTCTGAATTAACGCTCGGGGTATCTTGGTGTTACAATAAGGGCAATTCAAATGTTTTATATTCGCATGAAAAAACAGAATATCTAATTATGTAAAGGGAAAAACACCTTATTCAGCTAGTCTATGCTAATAGTGTCGCACACGGTAATTCTAGCCTTGTTCACTACAATACCGTGGTAGATTAAGCAATTATCAACTGGTTGAAATCAAACCCTAATTACTGTTAAAAACCCATCTTAATTTACACTGACGAGAACAGAAAGATCTCTTTTCTGGTTGTTGACATATATTGATATGATGATGTTCCTTCTTCCATTTAGTAATTCTGATATCTTTTCCACAAAACTCGCATTCAGGCATTTTCTTTTTTCTCTTTTTAGTTAATCTCTATGATGATGTGTTCAATTACTCTATATACTCATAGAATAATGATTTCAAATATTACATAATGTTAATGATAATAGCCTTATATACCTATAGAAAAAAACGAAAACTAATTATACACATTTATCGGTACAATCATTCTAACTTGAAATTATATTTTTTTTAACCCATAAAGAATAGTAATGACTGTTTGTTTTATGTAGTGATACTTTGTGCCGTTCTATTTTTGAAAGACATTTTATCTAACATTATTCTTGTCAATACTTCGAACGCATTTGTTACATTCTCACCAGTTTTGCTAGAACATTCAATAAATTCATTCAGACCCATCGACTTAGCAGCTCTCATTCCATCTTTAAAACTTATTTCCCTATAATTATCTAAATCTACCTTTCCACCTAATAAAATAATCGGGAATTTTTGGTTCGTTTCATTTATAATTGAAAACCAATTACTAATATGAGAAAAAGAAGAGTAATTAGTAATATCATACATTAAAATTCCTCCCATTGCTCCATGAATATATTGAGGAAAGATAAAACGAAATCTTTCATCTCCTGCAAAGTCCCACATCATCAATTTTACAACCATCCCATTAATTTCAAAGATTTTAGTTTCAAAATCAACTCCTATTGTCATACGCACATCTGTTATGAAAAAATTTGTCATAAATCGCCTTGTTAATGTTGTTTTACCACAACTTGAATCGCCGAATACGACAATTTTGAAAATTGCGTCATACATTTCAATCTTATTTAATCCCTTTTAATATTAGACCCTTTAGCTAAGAAATTCCTTAATCCTAGAGTAGTAATTATCCCAATTCTAAATAAAACTACCAACAACCCTTTTACTAAATGCTCCGTAAATACTCCAATTTTGCATGAAAATATGCAATGCTACACATAATAACATTCATATTTAAATCTTCTGTGAATTATTAGCCATTTTATCATTTTTTTCACAGAAATTAATGGAAATCTACAAATCTGCAGATTAACTTAACCTTATTCCCTTTTATCCCATGAATTAAGGGAAAATATCTTTATTTTGTAATACAACAAAAAATCTTAGTTATTTTTCACATGATGAAAGAGAATTAACATAGTTTAGTACATTTGTTAAAAATTTAGATTAAGTCACCCATTCCTTATTCACTTTAGCCCAACTGTCAGCTTTATTAGCATAATTTCTTAATTCAGCCCGTTTCTCGGCCAAATCATCTAATTCAGCAGTAGTTAAAACAGTTAAAGGATGTGCTTCATGTTGTTTTCTAAATTCCAGTTCAAGTTCCAGAAATTTATCTCTGGGAATTAGTGGGAGGCCCCAACCGCATTTTAAACATACTAAATGCTTTATCTCATTTACGTCTGTAATGTAATTCATTTTTTTTACCCTCTATTAATTGAAATATGAATTGGAACTAAAAATGTCTACATATCATTATATTGTAGAAAATTAATTCGCCTAAAAATGCA
Organism: Promethearchaeota archaeon; assembly: GCA_030603385.1. GTDB lineage: Archaea > Asgardarchaeota > Lokiarchaeia > Sigyniarchaeales > SOKP01 > Loki-b32. The sequence goes on from JAUVXW010000032.1 coordinate 45,224, forward strand.
ACCTCTATTCAAGATATTGTATGGATACTCTCACCTTTATACTTTTCTATTCATCCATTATTAAGTCTCTCTATCCTTTATCATGAAAATCATGTTATTTTTTATCTTAAAAAAATGAAGTAATAGGAGAGAAGTTAAGTTGATAAAAAAATGGTCTGATTACTGTAATATTAATGCTTACACTTTTATATCTCCATAAATTATAACACATTCCATTTGTCTTATCTCGATAGGACCAAATAGGTTCTACACGATGTAATTAATCAATAGCCTTTTTTATAACTATATATCTATCAAGAAAAAAATAAGATCTTAATAATTTTTTTTTATATTTCACCAAATTGTTAAATATATATTAAAAGACGTCTTATTCGATATTACATTAAATGAAATTTAAACTCAAATGAAATAACTAAGTGATTTTAAATATGGAAAAAAGATTTATACCTCTCCTAATAATGCTGGGGTTATTAGTAGTTGTGATTATAACTGCTATTGTTGCGGCTGTACTTGGTGTACCTCTAGTTGCCTTAGACCCGTCAGATACCTCAACAGCATCATTTGATTATTGGTCGGTAGGACATTTCCTTTGGGGTGTTGCACTCTTCGTTATGGCATTCACATTTGGCTGGATAATCAATAATTTAACGGGTAATCCAAAAGATCCGATTAACGAACCAGAAGTTAGAAGTTTCATCCTTTATTGGATAATTATCCTTGTTCTTGCTGGTCTTTGGGAAGTTATTGAAAATACAATTCTTTATCTTGTAGATATTAAAGTCAAATTCGACAGCGCTGCAAATATAATAACTGATATAGCTATATGGGGGATTGGCGGATGTGTGAGTTGGTACATGACAGATCTAATGTTTTTGAGCGATAAGTACCTTAGAGCTTATTATATCTATGGATTTATGTCTCTCGCAATGGGTTTAGTCATATTTGTCTTCTTCGGCTTTATTACAACAAATTAATTTTTTTTCTTTTTTTTATGTTGTACCTATAATATCTGGGTTTATGTAAACTTAATGAATGCATGAGCTTGTAGGCTAATCTAAAGACAGTCTACAAATTTTTTAAAACAAATATAGATTAAAACTTAAAATGGGAAATAATGAATATTTCATTAAAAGAGTGTATGAAATAATAAGTGAATTAAGTCTACTATTAATTAATCACTAATTTTACCTTTTGTTTCAATCATAATAGAGAAATCATATCTTTAATAGCTCTACTAACCAAATCGAGCTGGATATTTCGAGCACCCCCTATGATTTCCTGAACTTTAGCAACTTCTAATGCTTTATCAATTCGTAGGTTATCCGTAAACGCAATGCCTCCACATAATTGTTGGGTTTCATAAGATATTTTATGAGCTAGGTGTGATGCTAGATATTTTGTACCTGAACTAAAAGCTGCATTATATTTAACGAATTTTTGCTGATCGAAATGTTTACGCTCAACTGTCTTGTTATACTCAGAAGCCGACTTAAAACCAAGTTCCGTAGCTGCCATAAGTTCAGTAAAATTCTGGGCTTGAGGAAGCGAAACTCCTTGAAAATCATATAGCGGACGGCCAAATTGAACTCTTAAATTTGTATAGATAAGCCCTGAAACTGCAGTTAACCACGCAATACCTAAACTAGACCCAATGATCGAACATCTTTCCGCTACAAGTCCAGAAAATAAATTTTTATAGCCTTGACCTTTGTTTCCAAGAATATTTTCCCTCGGGATTTTCACTGAATTAAAAAGAGTCTGGCCAATTTGTACTCGTGGAATAGATTGGATGCCAAGTCTATTAGTTATCAATCCTTCATACTCTCTTTCCGCAATTGCTTGATACATGGTTCCTCGTGGATCTGAGATTTCTGAGACTCCATATACTATAAAATAATCTGCTACTGGACCATTAGTCGTATATAATTTTTCTCCAGTGAAAATAAAATGATCTCCTTGATCGGTGACTTTAGTTTCCATATTAACCGCATCAGAACCATGCTTTCTCTCAGTAATACAAATACAACCAATCTTTTTGCCCGTGATTATTTCATTTAAAATTTCAGAAATTCTATCTCCTCTACCAAATTGAAACAATGGATTGGCAAATATTACCCCTGTGACCACTCGTGCCAAATCTAATTCTGGATCAATAATCGATGTCGCCATTGCTAAAAGCATTTCATAACGCATGTTATAGCTCTCAGACTCTCCATAAGGATTTAATCGCTGGATGTAGTTTTTCTTGCCGAGGATGGGAAAAAGTTCGTAAACCTCCTCATTTAAATTTATTTTAGGTTCAAGTTCCTTGAGTAAAAACTGCTCCAACTCCTCTAAAAACTCCCGTTCCTCTTCTGTTATAAGTGGAATAATAAAATTATTAAAAACTTTATAAATATTTTCTGTTTTTAATTTTTCTTTTATTTCTTCATCTAAAATATCTACACCCGTAATCATTTTCATTCAATTATCAACTTCCATTCTAACATGATTAAGATAATATAATAATTAGTGGAAATAACGTACTTCAATTTAAAAAAATATGGAATAATTAATAACATCATCTGTTAAATTTTGAGTTTCACTACTGTACAAATTCCTATTTTTATCTCAATAACACTGATTTTTAAAGTATATATTATTCTTTAACGTAATTTAAATAAATTTTTTTAGGGGTATTTAAATGAAAATTAAGAAAAATGGCATTAAGCAAATTAGCATCTTGTTAATATCAATCTGGTTATTTATAGGATTCTTTTTTATAGTTAAAGTGTCCTACGGAGATATCACTGAGCTTTCTACAGTCGATTGGTACGTCACTTATGGTGCGGAGGATTTAGATCAAGGATGGGACTGTGCGGTAGATTCGGATAATAACGCATATTTGATTGGTACAACAAGATTGGATGGTGGAACCGCTAATGCGACCTTACTAAAATATGATAGTTCTGGTAGTTTTATATGGGCAAGACATTGGGGTGGTTCAAATTCGGATTATGGAAGTGGAGGATGTACGGATTCAATGAAAAATGTGTATTTAGTTGGTTCTACTCGTAGTCAAGGAAGCGATTTAATTAATGGTAGTTGCTTTATTGCTAAGTATGATGAAAATGGACTTTTAATATGGAATAGAACTTGGGGGACCATTGGTTTTGATAGTGCTTCTGATGTTATAGTAGATTCGAGTTTTAATGTTCATATTACGGGATATAGTTACAATGGTGGTAATGGGAGAGATACTTTATACTTGAAATATAATAGTAGCGGTGATTTGCAATTGGCTTTAAATTGGGGAGGAACAGGTAGTGAGTCTGGTTCTGGTATTGAACTAACAACAACGGGGGATATTGTAATAAGTGGAGGAACTAGCAGCTTTGGCGCTGGCAATGTCGATGTGTATGTTTTATATTATTCGTCAGCAGGGAGTCTTGTTTGGAACACAACTTGGGGTAGCACAATTATCGATAGAGGATATGACATTGCAGTGGATTCAATGAATAATATCTATGTAGCAGGATGGACTTATTATCCTGATGATTTAATGGCGGGTGCAGGAATATACAATATTAATTTCGCGCTTATAAAGTTTGATAGCAATGGAAATACTATGTGGAGTAGAATTTGGGGGCGTGAAAATATGGATTATGGATCTGGGGTTGATGTAGATTCAGAGGATAATATCTATTTTGTTGGAGAAGGTACTATTGATGGATGGGGCTTAAAAAATTTTTATATTGGAAAATTTGATAGTTCTGGTACCTTGCTTGCTGAAACTCTCTGGGGTGGAGGTAATTTTGAAGCGGGTCATGCTATAACTATTAATAAAGCAACAAACGACATCTATGTTGCTGGCGATTCTGAAAGTTATAATTTAGAACATAGTTCAGATCTTGTTATGATAAAAAACCCCACATTCCCCTCTACTAATAGTCAAGATTCAAACGCAATACTAGGCTATAATTTAATACTTACCTTAAGTGTTATTTCTGCTACTATAATTATAGTAATTTGGATGAAATATCGAAACAAGAAATCTAATATTTAATTTTTTTTTCTTTCTTATTTATCTTTCATGTGTTATACATTTCAAGGGCCTTATTAAAAAAGAAACAAAAAATATTTTTTAAAATCTTTTGGTCTTAAGAATAAAGCAGGAACACTTTTTCGATATTCTCGATAATCCCTTCCAAATCGCTGTATTAATTCTTTTTCTTCCACAAATTTGAGATGAATTTTAATTCCGATCAAAAATATAAAGAAGTAAATAATCGAATAGAGCGAAAATCTAAGAAAGAAACACCCTATAAGAATTAGGACTAACCCATGATAAGTTGGATGTCTCAAAACGGAGTATATCTCGTGATTTACGATTTTTGATTCTTCAGGATAATACACATATACCAAACCCATATTATCTATTCCGAAGATGAGTAAAGATCTGAAAGCCACCAAGATTCCTAGTGCAATAAGTAGGAAAGCTAATATCATTCGAGTGAGAAATAAGATATAGTGGGTGTTGAAATAGATTTCATTCAAGGGGATGCTAAAATACCAGCTTAATTCTGAGGAATCATTATTTGGAATTAAAAAGTCATGGGGAAAGATAGAATGTATGACAAAGGAGATCACAAGAGTAATGCCCATTAAGGCTATTGGAAGTGCCTTCTGATATGCTTTAACGTTGTCCTTTTTTAATAGGTTCTCTTTTCGACGCCAAAAGGAATAGACCAATATGAATCCTAAAGTCAAAATAAACCCCGAACCGATAATTGGTATATAAGGTGCCATGAGCTGAAAGAATTGGGTGTCTTTGAATAAACGGGGGGAAGAATCCATAGTGAACTGAAAAAGTAGGGAACAAAAAGCGGTAGCTACTGGAATTATTAAGAGGAAAAATATTCTTTTGCCAGAGTACCATGGTAATTTTTCTCTAAATATGCCTATTCCTTTCAATCTCATAAAACTTTTACACCTTTTAAGTATCTTTTCTTAAATCTAATTATCTGGAGTTATTGTAATTATGATAGTCTATTCAATATTAAAATTTAAATAATGAAATTCCCAATTCTAAGATTTGTTTTTTGAGACTTCTTTCCTTAAATGATGTACCCGAATACTCAATAGCACTATGAATATCAAAGTCAAAGGAAGAATATGAATCCATGAGATAGTCGGCTTTATCGATTCACTTTCCAAGTAAATTTTGATTTCATGATAGCTATGTTCATATTCAAAATGAATTATAAGATCTGTTTCTCCCTCGCTCAAAATAAAAGGGATCGGCATTCCATCGATGCATACTGAGTAAGGGTTAAGCAAAACTGCTTTGGGAATTAAAACATCACAATATCCTGTAGTCCCAACTCGACCATAAATCTCAAAGCTAATTTCATTCCGAGATTCATTAAACCGAAGCCCATAATCAGAGGAATTAGATTTAACAACTATCTTGTAGGGTGTGTCTTCCTTTATTATTTGATAATTAGTAGTAGTTGAGATTAAAGGTTCAATTTGGAACATTTTCGCATCAACCCAATTTTCGCATGTTCTCTGAAGTCCCCAAATATAGTCTCCATCCCAGGCAATTGTCCAGGTACCATCAGCAGCGGGATAAATCTGCCCAACAATCTGCCAATCATAAGAATATTTAGTTAGATTTCCTCCACCAGAGACCCCCCAGAAATGTGAACCCATCCACGCTAATCCTCCGCTAATACCCTCTCCAGGAATTTGAATTTCTTCTATAATTGCCCCAGTTTTGTCTATTTTCCTCACTAAATTTCCTCCCCTACTAGGAATATAAAGAAAATCTCCATCAGAAGTTAACCCTTGTGTACCACCCTCATCCTTTTTTGGTAGATCAAATGAATCATTTATTACTACCGCATTCCCAGAAATCGAAAACTTGAAAATTTTGAGCTGACTATGATCATAGGCAAAAAAATACTCACCATCCCAAGCTAAACCTCGTGCATTTTCAATAACATTATTTTCCATTTCAATATAATCCCCTGTTGTTGGATCCATTCTTATAAAGTTTAAAGCACTCCCTATCGAGATATTCCAAAAATCAAATCGCCAAATATAGCCCATTGCATACTCTAATGCCCACCCAAAACTTAATCCTAATCCGACTCTTTTAACAACCCTTCTTGTCTCATCTATTGGATCAAATACATAAGGATATTGATCCTCTGGATCACCTGGAATATAACCCAATGTATAATTCCTCACATCTTGATAATCAAATACCGGAAGCGGTTTTGTGATAGTGGTTCCATTATCATTATCAATTAGAGTTACATTTGAATTTGGAGTTACAGTAACTCGTGGAAAAGGCAATGATGGATCGAAAATATTCTCCTCTAAAGTTGCATTTGTGTGAGCAGCAATCGAAACGATATCACCACTATAATTAGTAAAGTAATTTCCTTTAAGATAAACTTCAGAATTTTCTGAGTGAAAGGCAGCTGTTCCATTTTTAAATATGTTCCTCGTAATAGTTGCATTATTAAACTGCTCTAAGGCCATCTCATGATACCCATTTCCATATAATGTGTTATTTACATACTCCACAGTTGAATATTCTGCGTAAAGTCCTTCTGTATTGACCCATCTAACTATTGAATTAGCAACCACCGATTCAGAATAATACTGGACAATCCCTACAAGCCCATATTCTACGATAGTATAATTAAATATAGAATCTTTTGTTCCATTCATATAGATTCCATCCCAATCCCCATTAATCGGTGGTCCAGCATCAGAAGTAAACCAAATCTGCTGATCTGGAGCCCCTATCGCTTTTATAGTCCCAACTACAAAAATCCTCAACCGTACTTCAGGATCTTTATATTCTCTATAATATTTAAATTTGATAACTGTTCCAGGCAAAATAGTAAGGGTTGCGCCCTTAGATACAGTAATACTTTTAGTTACAAGAATATTTCCACTCCATGTTTCATTGGTATTAATAGTTCCATTTTTTATCTGTATTGAAGATAATCTCGGTTCATTTTGTGTTTTAGACTCTTTATTCTGCATAGTGTCATTAATCGTGTTGTAATCATTACTAGAAAAACCAAAAGGAGGATTACAAGCAATTATCAAACCAAAAAGAAATAATAATATAGGGATAAACTGTTTACTTAATTTCAACATTCTCAACCCATTTTTAAAAAGTGAATAATAATATATATTACCCCCTTATATAAAAATCAATTAGGAAAAGAATAATTTGAATAGATTGTCTTTTTGATCTTATCTATAATCTTTTAAGAACAAAGCTAATACATTTCTATTTTACTCAAGATATCATCAAGGTAATGAATATTTTCCTGCTCCTTTAACGCGTTTGCTAACGAATATCTAAACGCCCATACTTCAATTTTTTTATCCAATTCTTTAACTTTCTTTACAACGGGTACAAAATCGCCATCTCCAGATACCAACACCGCCGTATCATACGCATTTTCATACGCAAGAGAGATGATATCAATCGCGATTTTGATATCAACTTTCTTTTCAATGATCCCATTTGATGCTATTTTATCAAAACTCGCTTTAATAACATACCCACTTCGATTACTTAACTCTTTATACCACTTCTTTTTCTCTGGGCTCATGGGATACACGACGCCTTCATATAAAAATATACCATGTAATTCTCTGTCTCTGGTTATGACATTCTTCAGCTTTTCATAGTCAGCCTTAATGTCATACTTTCTAAAGCCCTTGAAAATGTTACTATTATCTATAAAAACTATAACTCGCTCCAATTCAAAACTCCTTTTGCTCCTACAAAAGGTAATTAATCATATAATATTAAAAAAAAAGCTATTTGATGTAATAATTTTAACTATTACTACTATACTTTATTTAAAAAAAAAGTCAATAAATTTTATTTATTTTATTGATCCTTAGAATTAGATTCTCTTATAGAAATAGGATTCTCAAGCATAAGTTCATATATTTGGTTTGCCCTTCTCCTGATGCTATCCTCTTCATGAGATATGTTTCGTTGGAATTTCATATATCTCTTTATAGCAATCTTTCTCCATTTCTTTTCCCAAGATGGGAATCCCGTCTTGACGAAGCGTTCACGATTTGGAAAATCTCGGCATACCCAACTAAAAGAGATGAAATACCTTTGCGCACCAGACTCTTCTGTAAGGTTGCGAGAAGTTATCCCAAGTTTTCTAAGGTGTTGGATGTATCTTCCTTCCACAGCATTTTGAAGAACCCCTTCAATGATTGCAGGCTCATGGTATATATTATTCTTATTAAAATACTCTCTAACAAGATCGAAACAATCACCCCTACATAGAAGTATCCTGTCTCCCTTGCTGTGATTAAGTTCTCTAAGAGCTTTCTTTACTACCTTTACTATATGTTTCTTTGGGCTATCATCGTCTCTATTACCTTCATTATAGAGCCCTACGGGAACTGCTTGAAATATTATCTTTCTGGTTTCCGTGTCTCGAAAGCCAATAAAGGCATCTCCGACGAGATCTCCAGTCCCAGCGTCATCAATTTCTATTGTTCTTCCCTTCCACTCGCTGGGATTATTTGTGTTTATTATTTGTGTGGATTGGCACGACTCATCGTCGTCTTTTTCTTTTTCTGTCTTCATTATTAATTTAAACGGTTAGCATCATAAATACATTGTGATTTACAAA
>JAUVXW010000041.1 GCA_030603385.1 Promethearchaeota archaeon
GCCGATCTCAATCCATTCTTTAGTTTTTGGATGTTCCACAAATATCTCAAATTCCATCTGAGGTGCGTAATACTTTGAAGTTGCTTTTTTAATCTCCGATCTGCTATTTTTAAATCCCATTTGCCCACAGATAAGTGACGCAATATTTTGACAATCTTCGAGTGTAATTTCTTCTGCCATAATTACTAAAGATAGCGTATTCGAATCGTAGAGATGTGTAGCATCGATTTTTTGTTCACGCCTAAATTTGGGACATATAGAAAAGTACTGTAATGGTAAGATCATTTTCTTTTTTAACTCTGCTAACACTTTAAACCATAACGCAGTAGTATGGCTTCTTAAAGTAGATTTAGTAGGTATTGGTTTCAACGCTTTTAACTCAGGAAAAACTTTATCAATTATTTCTGAAGCTTGACTTTCAGAAATTGATAATTGTTCGATTAGAAATTCGATCATATCATCTGCTTCAATTTCTCCCTTTTTATACATTCTAAATATGTCTTTTATAGCATCTATGTTAGTGGCATCAGGTGCTATATCTCTTATTTTTTCAATCCTTTCTTTTGAAATTCCAATATCGGGGCGTGGTAGTCCGGCCAAATAAAATAATCTATCAAGTATTAAGACCGCTTCGGGGCCATATTGTTTATATATCTCCCCCTCTTCAACAAACATAGGCAAAATTACTTCTTCAAAACCTAAAGTAATCATTTGTTTTCTCGCATCAGAGATAAAATCATTAACAGGATGAGATTTCCCTTTACTTTGGAGATTAAAATAATTTCCGCGTAATTTTAAAAGATCCTTAGTTTCCAGCTATGCCTTTTCATAATTACTTTTTGCTTGTCTTCTAATTTTTTCAATATCGAAGGGCATTCTTAAACCTTATAAAATTATTTTTTATTTGTATTATCTTGCACGCTACTTTCAATACATTCTCTTAAGCTATTCATTTGAAGAGATATTGAGACATCTCCCCTAGTTCTTTCAATAATATTTCTAGCTTGATCAGTTTTATGTCTTAAATCTTGAGTAATCCCTGAGGGATAATCTAATGAAAACAGATACGTATAAATTTCATCCATACTTTCTAAAATTTCATTAAGATCATCAATTTGAGATTTTCTAATATTGTCTAAAACATATCTACGTAATTCTCCAACAACATCTGCTAGACCTAATGCATAGTTTAGAGGATTAATTTTCAACACTTTAGGCGTTGGAAGATCTTTTTTCATAATAATTGAGAAAAATGATATAGCCTCAGCATATTCTTGTTCAGGAGTTTTCAAATATTTGAAAAAAACTCCTGTATTTTTATTAACTAGTGACACCAGCTTTTCATGAGTTACTATTATATTATTAATTTTGTCTTGATATTGGTTAAATTCTCTCCTATGAATATGTTTAATTGCAACACTACAATCCCGAACTATCAATCGAGAAATTTTTAAAATCTCTTCTCTATCTTGATCTAATTTATCTAATGCCTCGGTTATTTCCGTGAAAATATTTTTAAGATTCATACTCACTATGCTTTAAAAAATGCGATAAAAATTTTAGTAATGATTAATTTCAATTTTAAATATAATTAATTATCATAATTCTAAAAATATTTAGAATTTTTTATTAGAAATAGTTAAGAAAAATAAAGATTAAAGATTGTTATGAAGATTTTATTAATTCATTCGGACGGCGTAGAAGTTATTAAACAAAAACCAGCTACAAGCAAACCTCAAAAATTTCCCGGAAAGAAAATTAAAATGGATGGTTTGGTCCTTGTAGCGTATGTTTCTGTAGAAGATCAAGATACTTATGATACTGATATAATTGCAAAGCAAGGAGCTGATGTTATTGAGGAAGCAATTCTTCTAATAACAGGTTTTCCTGAAAAAATCCGTGAGAAAAATGAGGAAATTAGAAAACATAATAAAAAAATCGAATCTGGAGAAATCAAGGGAAAGCCTAGAAATTTAGTCGAATTAATTAAAGAAAGGGATATGTATCGAGTTGATAAAGTACTGGTTTATCCATGGGCTCACCTATCAAAATTCCTGAGTAATGATAATAACGCAATGGAAGTGTGCCCTAAAATTGCTAAACTATTGGAAGAAAAAGGAATCGAGGCAAGTTTTTCTCCATTTGGATGGTATAAATCTTTTAAAATTAACTGTATAGGTCATGAAGTAGCTGAAATGTATCGAGATATCAAACTAGCCATAAAACCCGAAGAAGAGGTCAAAAACTCCGTTTTTAAAGTAATAACACCTCAAGGGAAGGAGTTAAATATAGAATTGGATGAAGAAAAAGAAATTTTGCCCTTAGAAGATATTAAAGAAGAAGATTTTTATTTATTTTTAAAATCCGAATTAGGAGCAAGAAGAGTAGATAAAGATATTGAACCAGCACATCTTAAAGTTTTACGAGAATTTGAACTTCTGGATTGGAAAGAAAACACTGAAAAAAGTTTTCCTACATGGTATACAAAGGGCGTTATTATGAAAAATCTAATAAAAAATTTTATCGAAGATAGATTAATAGACTATGGGGCAATATTAATCGATACTCCGGTTATGTATACAGTAAAAAATAAGAAGTTAACAGCCCAAACTGCTCGATTTCCCGCTAGAAGTTATTGGGTTGAATCAGGGAAAGATAGATTTCTATTGAGATATGCAAGTGATTTTCTTCTGTTTGATTTATTCTCTCAGATGAATTTAAAACCACAATATTTTCCGTTAAGAGCATACGAGTATGAACAATATGCTTTTAGACGCGAACAGGAAGGAGAATTATCAGGATTAAGAAGACTACGAGCATTTATAATGCCAGATATGCATACAATGTGTAAAGATTTAGAATCTTCCATTGATGAGTTTAAAAAGCAGTATGAATTAATTAAGAATCTTGAAATGGATTTAGGTATAAAAACTTATGTTACATTCAGAGTTACAAAAGAATTTTATGCGGAAAATAAGGATTGGATAATTAATTTAATTAAATCAGAAAAACATCCTGCGCTATTAGAACTATGGGAAGATAGATATTATTATTACATCTTAAAATTTGAAAGGAATGTGCTTTCTGCTCATGGTAAAAGTGCTACATTAGCAACCAATCAAATAGATGTAGAGAGCTCTTTAGAATATATGAAAGATACTGACGGTGTGGAAAGACAGAAATATAATATTTCTTTCACAGATACTGATGGTCAAATAAAACATCCGATAATTCTTCATAATTCTCCAACTGGAGCTATAGAGAGAGTTTTATGGGGTTTAATTGAATCAGCTATCCGAAATAAGGATAAGTTAGTTCCAGGATTTAGAGCTTGGTTATCCCCCATTCAAGTACGGATTATAACCGTTTCTGATGATCAAAACGAATATGCTGAAAAGGTTCTTGATATTATCAATGGAGAGGAATTTAGAGCAGATTTCGATGATCGAGAAGAAACGGTTGGTAAAAAAATAAGACAATCTGAAATTGATTGGATTCCCTATACAATTATAATTGGCAAAAAAGAACAGCAAAATCAAACCATATCAATAAGAAAAAGATTGATAGGTGAACCTTTTGGCCCAAAAAAACAAACATCTAACCAAATTAATGATGTAAAACTAGATAAATTATTAGAAATGCTTGAAGATGATACAAGAAATTTTCCAAAATATAAATTGCCAAAACCTTTTAGAAAATTCTCAACTAAAGTCTACTTTAGAAAATGAATGCAATTAAATCTGTTATTTTTGATTTAGGTGGAGTAGTAGTAGATTTAGATTTCTCAAATTTCTATAATAGAATCATTTCTCAATCTCCTCTTAATAAACCTCAAACTCCAATTATTTTAGAATTTTTCCGTCAATCTGATATTTATCATCAAGGAATGATGAGTGATGATGAATTTTATCATTTAGCATGTGATTTACTCCAAGTTTGCGAACTTGACCAAAAAAATTTTTATACAGCTTTTAATAGTATAATTTCTGGTTTCAATCCTGAAATTGTTGAAATAATAGGAACAATAAAAGAGAACAATAAATTCAAACTTATTTGTCTCTCAAATGTAAATTCTAGTCATTGGGAATTTCTTCTTAAAAAAAAATGGGGCTTCCTTGAATATTTTGATGAATTAATCTTATCTCATGAAGTTCATATGACTAAACCAGATAAAAAAATATTCGAATATACTATAGAAAAGGCAGGATGTAAACCGGAAGAGATAGTTTTTATTGATGATGGGATAAATAATGTCCGAACAGCTCGAGAACTAGGTATTATCGGAATAAAATTTACAAATAAAGAAGATCTGGTTAAAGAACTTAAGAATTTAAAGATTTTATAAAATTTGGAAAAAATTTATCAATTAATTTATATTTCCCCGGCATTTTGCAGACAGGCCCTAGCAATTTCTTCAAACACATGTTCTACATTTTCTCCTGTTTTCGCGGAAGTCTCCAAATATCCACAGCTTAATCTCTTTGCTAAGTCTTCGGCTTCTTCTTTATCGACCTCTCTCTCCAAATCGACTTTATTCCCTAAAAGTATCATAGGTATCGTTTTTTTTACGGTTTTCTTTATAGAACTTATCCAACCAGGTATTTTTAGAAGAGTTTGATTCGATGATAGATCAAATACACCAAGAGCGCCATTGCTACCTTTAAAATAAATTGTTCTTAGCTTATGGAATTGAGGTTGCCCCCCGATATCCCATAAAAGCAAGCGTACCTGCTTTCCATCTATTTCGACATCTTTAATTAAGAAGTTACTTCCTATGGTTTTTTTAAGGTCATCACTAAAGTAATCTTTAATGTACCTTAATAGTAAGGATGTTTTTCCCACTCCACCAGGCCCGAAAAGAGTTATCTTGAACTTATACTGTCCTTTCCCCGACATATTAAAACACCTTATCAGAAATAAATACTAAATATATCTCCTTAAAAATTTAAATTAATTTATTCCAATATGAAAATTAATGAATTATAGTACTAATAAATTCACTTATTAATATTTCATATTATTCTTTAAAGATATTTATATATTTACAAAGGGAAGAATTGTTAATTTGAAAAGACAGATTTTTTGTGTCATTCATCCTTCTTAATTATTTGAACTGTCTCTTTTGTCTTTTCAGCAATTAAATGAGATTATTTTTTAATGAATTATTTAGATTTTTGCCCCATTTGTCCAAGTTTAGTCATTATCCATTCAGGACTACCTACACCATTAAAGAATTTATACCATACATACATCAACAAACCTAAAAATCCACAATATGTTATCCCCACTATAGGGTAAAATATTATCGAAAACTGTCCAAGATAGAGTGGTAGAAACAAATATTGAATTAGAAATAAAGATAAACTTGCTTTTCCATAAAAGATTAGCATCTTTATAAAATCATTTTTTTTTCTTTTAATATCAATAAAGTAAAAACTAACTGCTATAATTAGTAGAGCTGCTCCAAGATTATAGAACATATTTGACATCGTGCACCTAATCATAAAATCTGGCATACCATCAAAATGATAATAATCTTGTTGATTTGCAATTCTAAGTAAATCTAAATGCAAATATTCTGACAATTCCAGTGTTTCTGTTGTTTGTGTTCCCCAACCTATGTGTATTCCCCAACCTATGAATGTCAATACGAGTCCTGTTAGAACAAACGCAATCCCGTAATAGGAGAATATCCGAAATAAGTGAAAATAAGCTTCCTTTGTACCTTTTATCATTGCATCATATAAGAATTCTCCAAATATAGTAGAAATAAAGCATACTGCAAGCCAGGGGAGAAATGGCACTTGAGGAAGGGGGGATGTTATCAGAAAATGTAAAATCAAGAAACCAGGATTAACATCTTTATTTACAAAAAGAAAATCTCTGATGTATGGTGAAATTACAATTATGACTACTCCAATTGCAGCACGAGGAATTTTTTTAATTTTTAATACATAATACGAGAATATTTGTGAGAACCCGATAAATACAAGAAAATTCCAACCCCATAAATTAAGAGGAAATGGAACACTTACTCCAGAAGTATATAAAGACATTGGATTAAATAAGAGACCAATAACAACTATTACAATACCACGAGTAAATATTCGATTGCGAATAAGTTTTTCAGATACATTCTTTTTTTTTCGTTTAATACTAAAAATCACACTAAGAGCAGACAAAAAAACGAATAAAGAAGGACCTAAAATATCTAAAAAAGAAAAAAGAAGCCCATAAAGATAACGCCAATCTCTATCGAACCAGGATAATGCAGTATGAGCTAAAATAATAAAACATATAGCAAAACCCTTTACAAAATCAATTGATGCAATTCTTTTTGGTGATGAGGAATCTCTTAATTCTTCAACAGGAATTTCTTCCTTCAAAATGTCACTCAAATGTTGTGTTTCTGCACTGCGATTTTTATTATTGGAATCTGACATTGTTTTTCATACTAAAGCCAAAAATTTACTACCTTAAAATTAACAAAGAAAAATATAGGTTCTTCATTAAAATATATAAATATTTAATTAAGAAACGATATTATTAAAAACCTTACTAAAAACTAAATTTTTCTACTTTAGATACATATATTAGCAACTGGGAAGCTCTTTTCTAATCCTTGAATATTATTTATAAAAATTAGATTCTATGCTTACAAAAAATAAATAAATTATAATAAAGCAGAATTAGCAATACAAGTCCACCAAGATTAAAAGGAAAAATTTCATAAGTAAGAAAAAAAAGACTCCACAACATCACCGTTAATATAGCAAGGAGATTATGAATGTATTTAAAAAATGTAAATCGCTCAAAATTCTTGTATAAAAGCATAAATAGAATCATGAAAGGTGCCAATACAACTAAGTGATGAGGCCAGGTATCAAAATACACTATTAATGCAGTAGTAACTGCAATTAAATATCCAATTATTATTTTATTTGGTTGATCTGCCGATAAAATAAATAGAAAATATATTGGGAGGAAAATTAATAATGATATTACAATAAGGACTAAGAAATTATTAATATTCAGATCCAATAATTCATAAGAAATAAGTACAATTCTAGTTAAGCTAAATGAAGGATTAACCTCTACATCACCTCTTATGCTGTAAGTATGTTTACCGGTAAGATTAACTTTAATAAAATCATCCAGCATTATACGATAGATAAGAAAAAAGAATCCTGAAATTACGATTAAAATTATTGATCCACTTAATCTGATAATTGTCTGCTTAAATTTGAAAGTAAATTTCCTAGTTTCCCTATTATAACTCAAAGCAATTATAAACGGTAAAATAAGAATTAACGTTGGTTTCACTAGAATACCAAATCCTAACAATAAACTTCCCAAAAAATCATACCTTTTTCTTCCTTTTAGAAAATAAAAAAGTGAGGCAAGAATGAAAACTAAAATTAGAAAATTAATCTGTCCTAAGAAATAATTCATAAATTGTAGGGGTATTATTAGTAATAAAGCTTGCGAATCCTTTTACAAAATCTATAGATTGAATTCGCCTAGGGGAAGCATAATCTTTTAAATCCTCAAGGGGAATTTCTTGCTTCAGATAATTAAAAAGTGGAGGTGATTCAGTTACTATATCTGTTTCTGTTTGTGAAGACATTATAATTTAAGTGATTTATTATGAGATCTCTAAGAAAAATTAATATTTTTAAAATTTATTTTAATATTATTCTTTTTGAATTATTATAGTTTTTCAATTATAGTTTTTTAAATATTATAGATATGATAATTAATGGAGCTTAAAAAGATATACCTTGTTTTATTACTTGGATTAAGTGGACCTATTCTCCTAATATTATCTGAATTTTTTTCCTGGTTTTCAGACTATAATTTAATTGAATTATATGTTATATATACAGATTTACAAATTGAAAGTTCATTTTTATTCCTCTTTCCATTAATAAGTGGAATTGTATGCTTAATAGCAAATGTTTTGGTAATATATAAAGTCGAATTTAGAATCAAATCCATTATTTTATCTTTTGTAGGATTAGGGTTTCAACTACTCTTTTTTATTGACCATATTTCCCAAGAAATTGAATTTATCTCCGATGCAGGTCTTGGATTCTACTTAGGGATATTTGGCTTTCTTTTAATTATTATTAACGTAATTAATGTTTTAACCACAGTAGAAAACCAATCAGGAGGTTAATTAGCTATCAGTGAGAAAAATAATGAAAATCCCAAAAATACTAAAGATATAGACGTGGAATCGAGCTTTTATTATGCTTTGGGTCATGATATACGTAGAAAAATAATTAAAATCATTGGTGATAACGATTATACCTCCTTTACTTATCTTAAAAAAGAGTTAGGTGTAAGCACTGGCACGATATATCACCATCTAGAAACCTTATCTGAATTAATTAAACAAAAAGAAGATAAGAAATATTATTTAAAAGATTTAGGAGTTTATGCTTATAAATCTTTAAAAGACAATATTGAAATAATTAAATTTCCTAAAAGAGTATTCAAATCCCCAATTCTAAAAAAACTAATGGTGTTAACATCTAAAAGATTCATATCATTTAATAAAAAAGACAGAATTTACACAATTTTAATATCTGTTGTAATAATCATTCTTGGCACGATTTTTAGTTATTTAAATGGTTTTAACTCTTTTTTATTGTTTTTTATTGATACCAATCAAGATAATTTACTTCTATTGAATCAAATCTTAATTAATCTCAGTTTTATTTTAAACTTCTTTGCTTTTTTTATAATAGTGGAATCCATATCTCGTATATTCTACAAGAAAAACGAGAGTATTCTAAATTTTCTTATATCATTTGCGTTAATTCAGTTTCCTATGGTTATATATCTCATATTACACTTTATTTTTGAATATGCATCACTCATTACCATAAATATATTCAATTTTATTGATAAAATTCTAATGATTATTTTTCAAGTTTGGTCTTTATGGTTACTTTCATATAGTTTGAGCGTAAAGAAGGGAATAAAAATTGAGAATTGTTTAATAATTTCCTTATTATTACATTATAGTGGATTTACAATAATATTGTTAACGATCATTTAATAATTTTAAAATTAAATTCTTCTAATAGTTGTTGTATTTCCTGCATTCTTTTTTTAGACGAGTTTAAATCTTCTGTTTTAGTCGCGATAAAACATGTAAATTGATTAGATTTACTCAATGAAATAGGTGGGGTTACTAATTCCGGTATAAGGTTTATTAACTTATGGGCTAACTCTTCTTTAAGTTTTTTATTGAGTTTTGACTTAAAATATACTAATTCAATCCTTGTAAAGAGAGAGAAATATTGTAATTTTACACCCTTTGGCTTTAAACTGTCTAATTTTGAATCAAAAATCAATTTGGCGGGATTTTGATTAATTGCATTTCTTAAACCTATATATGAGGTTGTTAATCTAGGATTAATTTCAATAAAATAAAATCTCGAATCATCGCTTTTTATTAAATCAATTCCAAAATATCCAGAAAACTGTGAAAAATCAATTTTTTCTAAAATTTTGGTCAATTCAATAGAAGTTTTTTGATGATTTTCTATAGGTGTGATTCCACCAAAATATTCAGAGGTGTAATTAGGATTTTTAATGTTAATATTTTGAGAATTTATACTTAAAATATAAGGATTTTTAGTCTGTAAATTCAAGGAAGTAGCTGTATTTATTAAAGAGATACTTAAATCTGTACCCTCAATGAATTCTTGAAGAACATAATTTCTTCCTGATTCAATTTTGTATTTGAAATTTTGAAAAAAATTCTCAATCTGATTTTTTGTCTCAAAAAAGTAAATTGATTCAGCACCAACGCCATCTTCAGGTTTAATTACGATTGGTTTTTTTAATTCATAGAATTTCCGAATTATAAATTCAACATCCAAATTATTCTTCTTAAAAGGTATTAAATAAGTTTTAGGTGTTGTAATTTTATTCTTTCGAAAAAATTTATATGTGTTTATCTTAGATGTGCCTATTTTTATCCCTTCTAAATTAGTACTTAGAAGTATTTTATTAAAATTTTTAACAATATTAGTTAATTTATAGAGAATATTTGTGGACTCTGGAGCAATAATGAAAGCATATTCACATTCTTTAACAAGAATTTTGAATTGCTTTAGATAATTTTCTTTTCTCTTAATTATTATAAAATTATCAATTGCTAACACTGTTGATAGGTGATGAATTCGATAATCTAATAATGTGTAGATTTCAAATCCTATAGATTTAAAGTCTTTAATGATAGATCTCAACATTCCAAAACCTTCGCAAAAAAGTGAAATTGGTATATTAACTCTATTAAAACCTCCACCTGTGACAAATTCAAAAATAAAAATTCGTTTTTTCATCATTAGAAAGATAAGTAAAAGGTATAAAATCAATTAATCTTCTAAGATTTAGTAATCTAATAATAACTATCTTTAATATATTCTTTGATTATGGGGAGGCTGGATTTTACTATAATTTGAATACGGATATAGATATTATTTTCCATCTACGATCTGATGATGATGTCCTTGAATATTTCTTAGAATATCAAGGAGAACCTGAAGAATTTGGTGAATCCCCATATAATAAAACCATTCAAGATGACATTAAATATATTGAAGAAATTATAAAACTCTATACTTAGAGAGGTTTTCAGACCTATAAGTGAATAGTCAGTGGCATTCAAAAGGTTTTAAAGGAAACCTTGAATATTCTTATTTAACTTAACTCTAATAAAAAATGCTGATTCTGATGTTTTTTGACGAACAAACCAGTATGCGGATTCGATATCTGCACTTCAAAATAAAAAAAATTGAAGATGCTATAGTAAAAGAAGATGAATATTTCAATCTCGATGATTTAAATCTTGTTTTAGAATACACGAAAGCCTTGAATTTAAATTATCAAAACAAAAATCATAAGGAGATTTTAAAAGATTTGGATATTACTAGTACATTCCAAGATCCTTTAGTTAACACAGAAATAGAGATTCAAGATATTATGTTTGAGTGTGCTCGTGTTCTTTGGGTTATGGCAAGAGCTTATTCTCAGCTTTCTGAGAAATACGAAGAAGATGGAGTATGGGAAAATGCAGTAATAGCAATGACAGAGTGCAGTAAAATGTATAAAACTGCTGCATATTTTAGTGCTGCTGTTATTAACCAAAAGGATATAGGAATTACACTTGATTCTGAAAATTTAGAATTAAATTCAGAAGAATCAAGGATTCTCGCTCAAAGTATTGCTGCATTACGTGAGGAAACTAATAACAATATTTATTTTGCTTCAAAATTATACGCAGGACTTAGTTTATTATCAAAAAGATTGTTTTATTTAAAACAGCATAGGGAGAAAAAGAAGCAACAAATACGAGCCCAATTTCATTACGATATGGGAAAAGCTTGTCATCTTAAAGCTCGAGCTTCTTTAGAATCGTCAATAACAAATATCAATACAGAAAAAGTTAAAAGGCTTGAACAAAAAGCTTTATGGTATTATGGTAAAGCAAAAGATATTTGGGAAGAGATGATTAAAACTATTTCACTCTCAATAGAGGAGAAAGAAAGTATTGAGTTGAATTTATCGATTGTTAATGACAATCTTAAACAAAACGATGTTAATCCGTTAGATTATGAGGATATAAAAAAAATACAAGATCCAGAACCGATAATTATTATTCCTGAAAACCTAGCTCCATTTGTACCTAAGAATATAATCTATTTAACTAAATTTGTACCTAAGGATTTAAATATTAAGAGATTTAAGGCTTATCAAAGGAAGAAGTTAGAAGAAAAAATACCTTATAGCAAGAAAGAAAAATTAATTGATCAAAAAGCTGGTGTTGTTCGAACCATAAATGAGTTGAAGCTGTTAAAAGAGAGTAATGAGATAGATATCGAAAAATTTGCGGAATTAATGGAAAAATACTCAATAAAACTCAAAATGATTGAAACTGCTATCGAGAAATTAGCAAAAAAGTAGTAATAATTTTTTAGATATTTTATAGTTATTCTCCTGGCAAAGGTCTTTTCTCTTTTTCAATATATTTTTTACGATTTTCTTCTATTTCAAAATCCCTACGAGTTTCTTCCAAGAATACTAAATCGTAGACTTCTTTTAATACCACACTGATTAGAAGCACCTCCATAAAAATGATTAAAAAAACTATTATCATTTCTAAGTTATGTCTATCTCTGAATAAAAGTGTAATAAATAAGAACAGGTGTGGGATATAAAATAAGGTAATTACTCCAAGTTTTTTCCCTAATTTGATAATATTTTTATTTTCTAATTTGTAAATCTTTTCTAAATTTGATACTTCCCATATATAGTAGGTGCAAAAGAATAGATTAATAGAACATAGAATAACAATGAAATCCCTTTCTTTAACAGTAAGAGCAATATAAGGCATTAAAAAAATTGAACTAAGTATAAAAGTAAATGAAAAAATAATCAAAATCAGCGCTAATGAAAGCAATCCATCATGAAAATCTTTGTAATCTAAGGGTTTATCACCTAACTTTAATTAATCAAATCTAATTTCAAAAGATACATTGAATTTATAATTTAATTAATAATTTAATTTTTTATTTTAAGCAACCTTTTCTAATTTATGTCTGAACAAATTGCAATCTTGTTATACATTAAAAATATGATGGCAGATTTAATTTACATCAATGGAATAATAGCAACAGAGCTTATTAAAGTGACAGAAAACACCGCTACTATTCGCCGTGGTGAAGAATTTCTAAATAAATCAACTTGCCTTGCTGAACATAATCAGTTAAACAAAAAAATAATTGAAATTTTAAAAAGGTATCAAAAAACAGCAGAAGATCTAGCGGGATTGGATTCACACGTATTAAAGCATGGTGCTGAATAATATAATTGATGGAATTAATATGTCTGAAAACTTTGAAAAATTTGTAGAAAAGCTTCAAAAGAAAATAATTAAAAAGGAAATTAAGGATCATAATGAAAGAATAGTAACCCTATGTTATAATCCTCAAAATTGGGGAAAACCTCTGAAAGAAAAAATATCTGTTCTAGAAGAACGAAGGGGAGGCCCAAAAGGTTATTTCTTAGGATTATATTTAATGATAGATAATAATTTAATCGTCAAAGCAAATTATATTACTGATGGATGTGGTGTAATGATTGCTACTGGAAGTCAAACTACAATTTTAATTGAAGGTCGTTCAATAGAATTTGCTGAGAATTTAAAAGTTGAAGATTTAGATAAGGCACTAATGGGTTTACCTAAGGATGAGAAACATTGTGCGGATTTAGCAATTAATACACTTAAAACTGCAATTGAAAAATATAAACAAGAAATTTAATTTAAATTCATAATGTTGGATATAATAACTGAAAATGTTGATATTCCTGTAATATCAGATAAAATAAATCTCAAAAGCTCTATATATTTTACTTTAAATACAGCCCCTAAGGCCCCGTGGATAGTTAATCTTGCTGGATTTATGAATCACAGAGAAAGCTATCTTGTAAAATATTTTTCTGAAAGATTTGCTAACGCAGGATATTATGTTCTTTCCTATGATTATCGTGGTCATGGAGAAACAAAAGAAGAGACCGGAGCTAGATGGTATGAAATGATGCCCCAAATATTTTCAGATATTCATATTGTTCTTGAGTGGATTATTAAAAATCAAGCTAATAGACTTTTAGATAAAAAAGTTGCGTTGTTTGGGAGGAGTTTAGGGGGTGCAATTATCTTATCTCATGGATTTATAGATGAAAGAGCAAAATTATTAATTGCACTTAGTACTAGGTATGATTACCGAACGATTCGAGGAAGATATCCGGCAGTTGAAGAACATGAAGGGGAAGAAATCATTAGAAAAATTAGTCCTAAATCTTTCTTAAAAAAGGATCTACTAAACAACGAGAGAATTTTGATTGCACATTGTAAAGATGATGATACAGTTCCTTTTGAAAACTTGCATCACATTAAACAACATCTTGAATTAAATAATGAAAATATTATTGAGTTTGATACCGGGGGGCATACATTTTCAGGACACAGAGAAGAAATTTTCAATTATTCACTTGAATTTTTAAAGAAATTGTAAAGAAGGAAAAAAAGAAATATTCATATTTATTAGTATATAATGGTGAAAAAAAATGGTGAAAAAAATTCTTATAGTAGGTCCAGCTTCCCAAATACTTGGAGTAAAGATAGCTCAGGAATTAGAGATTGAAGCTATAAATACTGAAGTTAAGAGGTTTCCAGATGGTGAAAATTATTTAAGAATTAATATTGAAAATGAAACTCTAATCGCTGATAAAGAAGTTATAATAATTCAATCTACAGGACCTAGTTATAGTGGTAATCAGAATAGTCGGCTAATGGAGCTTTTTATGATGATTGATTCTGTGAAAAGAATGGGTGCTGCAAGAATTATTGTTGTTGCTCCCTATCTTGCGTATGCTCGTCAAGATAAGCCTTTTAGACCCGGAGAAAGTCAATTTGCTTATGTAATATTCCGTATAATTAATTCAATGGGAATAGATGAATTTTATTCTGTTGATATCCATGCCCCAGAAGTTATGGATGAGTGTTCTTGTAAAGCAATTAATATTGATCCTATGAAACTCTTAGCTGATTATGTAACATCCAAAGGGGCAAAAGACATTGTTGTAGTAGCTCCAGATAAGGGTGCAATAGAAAGGTCAAAAGCTTTTGCCAAGCATTTCGGAGAAAATGTTCCTGTAGATGTTTTTGAAAAAGAACGAGATGTTAAGACAGGTGAAATCAAAATGACGGGAACACTGAGTTTGAAAGATAAAGATGTTGTTATTGCAGACGATATAATTGCTACAGGTGGAACAATGGCTTCAGCGATAAAATTAGCGAGAAAAAGTGGAGCCAATAAAATATTCGCAGTGGCTACTCATGCATTATTATTAGATCAAGCTAAATTTCGAATATTAAAAGCAGGAGCAGATGAAATAATTGGTACTGATGCAATTGATAATGAAGTAAGTAAAGTTTCATTAGCAAAAATAATTGCTGATTATTTAAAATAAAAGATAAACCCTTCACTTAGTAAGATTTAATTATTCCAAGTACTAGTTTTCTGGTTTTTTTTTTTAAATCCTGTATCGTCGAATCATTTCGAATCTTATAATCAGCGATTTTTATTACTTCTTTAAGTCCAAATTGAATTTCTCTTTTATCTCTCTCCTTTAGATCATCAATATTTTTTGGATCATCACTTCGACCTCTTTCAAAAAGCCGTTTAAATCTTTCTTCTTCCTTGACTACAACAGCTATAATTGGAAATTTCCAAAACTTTCTAAAAACGTTGACTTCTGAGATAGATCTAACCCCATCTACAATAATTACTTCTTCGTTTTTATTTTTAATTAAATCTACACATTTTTTAGCTATTATTCCTGGACCCTCCTTTTCACGCAGTTCTTTAGCAATTTTACCAATAATGTTTCCAGAAGGTTCTAAATTTCTCTTTTTAGCTTCATTTCGAACAACATCACCCATTGTTACAACAAGTCCTAAACCTCTTATTGCTTCTATGGCAGTTGTTTTACCAGAACCAGGCAAACCCACTATCGTACAGATTTTCATTTTTGCAACAATTCTTACTAAAATAATTTAAATATCTAGAATTTGTTTAGATTCTATATATAGGAAAAGAAATAAAATTTTTAAAATCTAACATAGCGGACAATAATTTCCTTGGTTATGAAAAAAAAAAAAAAGATTACCCCATTTAATTCACCGGTTTTATTAACAATAAACGCTTATAAAAGAATCGTTGGTTATGCTATTAGATATGCCAATGACGATATAAGTGAAAAGAAATGGCGTGAAGTATATGGAATCTTAATAGGAACTATAGAAAATAATGCTAAAGTTATCGTAAAAGATGCCATACCCATGGTTGTAGGTGATCGAGCAGGAGTTACTTATGAAAATAAACAATACGTTGATATGGCTCAAATTGATGCGTCTATATTTGAAAGATCAGTTCAAGATGATAAAAATGATTTCATAATCGGCTGGTTTCACACCCATCCGAATTTTGGTTTTTTCTATAGTCCTATCGATTGTATGACTCAGTTGGGTTACCAAATACCAAATCCTTTTGCTGTAGGATTAATTTTTGATCATTCTAAAAGAGATTCTAAAGATTATTTTCTGGGTATAGCTGGCTTACGGTTAAAAGATCCTGACTTGGGCATGTCATCTACTTATAATTTGATAGAGTTAAATTATGAAGAAGATCAAAAAATAATGGCTCAAAAGGCTGATAAGGCTATCAAAAAGGTCAATCGAAATATTAGCAATGTGTTGAAAGAAATAAAATCTATCGATGAAGTGTTGCGTAAAAAAATGCTTGCTCAACTTCAGAGGAATTATGGATTGATTTTAGTTCCAAAAGAAGATATTAAAGTAACCGATAATGAAGAGGAAGCTGAAGAGGATGAGCTCTATTTGTATGAGTGGGATCCAGATTTTTTTAAAAAAACATATAGAATCCCAAAATTTAGAGAAAAAATTGAGAAAACCATCTCGGAAGCTTATGACGAATTAGATAAATTAGTGGAAAAAAATGAAACAGAAAAATTTGAAATCAGAAAACAGAAATTGTCAAAAAAAATTCAAAATATGTTAGCGAAACCAAACGAATGGTATGATAAATTAATGGATGAATTTTCTAAGAGAATAGAAGTTATAAGCCAATTCTTTAATTATTTAGATACTTATGAAAGAAAAATTATAGAACATTTTGAAGAGAGAAGTTCTGAATATTACAAAATTTTAGACGACCTAAATGTCAGGGCAGAATTAAACTTAGAGAATTTTTAATACAAAAAATTGTTTATAGTTTTGTTAAACTTTAATAATATGCGTAAATATTATCAAATTAAGAATGTTAGAAAAAATTTAATATAGATAAGATATTAATAAGATTAAGTAAAGCTTCTTTTTAATGAAATTTATATTTTTTTCTCGAGAGAGGTTCTTTCATGGTTTATGAGACTACTATTATAATCAGAAGTAGAAGTGATAAAGAAAAATCGATTAAGGACGCAATATTTGCATTTTCTGGTGGTAAAAAATCATTACTAATTAAGGGGGAGGGTGAAGAAATAAGTACAGCAGTTGAAGTTGCTGAAATATTAAAAAATCGTATGTACCCCCGATTAGAAATTGGAAATGTTTCTTTAGGAAGTCGTCCCTTTTTTGACAACAGGAACCGTAGATACGATAACAGATACAATAACAGAAATAATAAATTTAATGGAAATAAAAAAGATATTATATCGAAAATTGAAATTACGCTTCAAACGAAATCTATTGCATAATATATGAAATCTAATTTTAAGAATTTAGGTCCATTATTAGACGAAACTCGAACATCTGAAGTTTGCGCTCTTTGCAATAATTTCATTTATAAACGCGTTTATTTTGATGAAAATTCTAAAGAGAAGAGAAAAACCGTATTTGTTTGCAAGAATTGTTTAAATAATGAACTTTAATTGGAATGATCTAACTATTCTCACTACTTGATTGCTTTTTTTGTTTTCTTTTTTCAAGAAATTTTGTCCAATCAAAAGCCATTATAAAAAACATCGCAGTGATAGTGACTAACAATAAGATTGCTTCTGTAATAATACTAGATTTACTATTGGATTGAATTCCTTGAGCTGTAAACCCAAGTGCGATAAATATAGGCCAACAACAATAAAATAATATAGTAAAGTTCTTACCTAACCACCCTGGAACGATGCATTTCCAAAAAGGGTATCTTATCATTCCTAAAGGTATGAATAGAATATCATCGGGTAGTGGAGTTAAAGCAAAAAGGAATATATATAATGGAGTACGTTTCTGATTTTCCAAAACTAATTTTCCAAACCCGTCTACATTATTTAACAATTCGGAACGCCGCTCTTCTGCAATTTTTTTTGTACCATACCCCACAGCATAACCAGTTAATTCTCCTAAGGCACTCCCTAAACCACCAACAAGTGTAATACCTATAATTTCAAACCAAAAACCTCCAGATGCCAAAGTTTGGGTAAGAGTTAGTCCACTAGTAGAATATTTAAACATTATTGAATTTGAAAGGGAAAATATAACAAAAGGAAAAGGTATGGGAAAACCTATCGATGCAGAGCCTAAAAAGCATATCCCCAAAGAAATAAGTAGAGCCCAATAATAATTGGATCCCTCAGTTACAACTGTTAGATTCTCTCTTAACTGAATTATGGCATTTTGGATTTCTGGAAAAAATAGAAATAGGAGGATATAAATAATGATAATTAAATAGAAACTAGTGAACACAATTGTTAACTTCTTCGGAACGGCCATAATTCTAAGATTTTTTAGATATTTTCGTATTCAATCCATTTCTTGCTTCTAATAATAATTCAAGATTTGAATTCACTTTACCTACTTTATTCACTTTATTTGGCATTTGCATATTTTCTATAAGAATTACTAACTCATCAGTCTTGGGATTATATATAATATCTCCTTTCTCTACTTCCTTTACTGATTTAGGATTTGAACCTTTAAAAATTCCTAACCCGGGGAGTGTCCAGTAATTCTTCGAACCAAAACTAAATCTACCTCTCATATTAATTGGTAGTTTTTCAATTATCGCATCTGCAGAAAATGGAGCAATATATCTTATAATATGTCCTTCTATTGTGCCAATTCCGAAAAACTCAATTTTTATTGGTACTATACCTGTATCACTATTCATACTTTATAAATAATGTAATTACAGATATTTATATTATTTTAAATTGATACATAAATTTTTTCGTCAATGAAATCTAAAAAATTATTATTATATTTAATAACAAGATTTAAATACTTCTTTTATCATATATAGAGTTGAAGAGGATAATAGGTTGCATTGGAATTAGATACATAATTACGGTTCAAACACCGAATTTATTATTTGCTAAAAAAATAAACTGATTCCGACATTTTTTTGTTTTTGATACGAGATAACAATCAATATCAATAGATTAATTCCCATATATTCCTGTAGTGCTTAATACGAAAATACAGAAAAGTTGATTTTCACATAACTTCTGATAACCATTTTTGAAAATTAGCATATTGGAGTAAAATCATAAGTTCTTCATTTAATCCATGGTTGAATATGTACATGCTTTGGCAATGAGACATTATTACTCTGAGGATTGAGTTTAGCTTAATTTGTATTAAATTCTTATTCACAAGACATTTAAACAATGAGAAATTTGGTTTTAAATGAGAAATTTTTATAAATAGGAGCTTTGATTACATAATTGCTTCATAGGATAATGATTCTATACATTCCTTTGATTCAAAGAATAATCGGAGCACCTATTGTCCTTTTCACTTTTGTTCTAAGCTCAATATATCTGATTTTGTATCGATATCAAGATATATGTATTGGGGATCAATGGGAACTGCATAAAGTATATTTTTATGCTTAATTATATGGTTAAGTATTTCTCTAATTGTGGTTGCTGAAATTTTCCTTTCGGTCTCTATAATTTTATTAATAATTCTATAGTTAAAAACAAATAAGGGTACTATTTGATTAATCTCTTCATTGTTATCAATTTCACTTAGTTTTCTTTGCTGTACTTCTTTAACCACTATTTCTTTTGATCCTAATTCTTCAATTTTTGCAATTGAAATTAATTTTTTAGAATTTAATTTTGTTTTTAGATTAATTGCTTTCGTTTTCTGGTAAAAAACCATCGATTTATTATCAGGAATAGTGAGGCTGTTAGAGATAATTTGAAAAATTTCTTTCAATAAAATTGATTCATAGTAAGTATCACCAGGAAAAACCAAATAGAATTTACCTTTTTTAATAATAGCTTTTCTGTTTGTTATTGAAAGAAAAGAATATAATGGTCCCATTTTATAATTATTACCAGAGTTAACTAGTAATATTTTGTTTTGAAGAGATTCATCTTTTTTCTTGAGGGAAGAGATGTATTTTTCTATCTCCTCTCTTAGATGCCCAGTTATAATAACAATTGATGTTATGTTTAGTTTAATTAAATTGAAAATTAAATGAGATAGAATTGGCTTATCATATATTTTAATTAATGGTTTTGGTATGTTATGAATAAAATCACTTATCCGCGTCCCTTCACCAGCACATAATATTATCGATATTAAATTTTCTATTAGTTTATTCTTTTGTAGTGACAATTTTATTTCCATCCATATCCAATACGATTGTATGTTCTTCTTGAGCTACGGGTTCTTTACTTTTTTCTATTAAAATGGGATATTTATCCAAAATCTTTCTTCCTAAAAATGTTTCAATAGTTCTCTGAATTTTGGATTTAGGAATAAGATTATTATTAACAATCCAGCGAGGGGAAAAAGGGAGATGTTTGAAATTCTTCTCGATTTTATTCATATATCCTTGTTGTTCATATGGCATATTTTTTTTGACTCTTTTTACAAATCGATATATATATGAGTATTTTCCATTTTCAACTTTCCCTACTCCAGAAGTAGCAAACGGTTCACAAGCATAAGCATCTCCAGGTTTTAAGATTTGATCATGTAGTTTTTCTTTATAGTTTGGAATAAATGGTCCTGCATGTAAATTATATTGCTTTAGCTCATGACCACCCAGATTTGTTATTGGTCTTAATCCCCTATTCATAATTTTTTGAGCAATTACTTCACCTAATTCATACAATTTAATTCCAGGATTAAACAATTCTATAGCCGCATCAAGAGCTTCTCTTGCAGCATCAATATAATTTTGAAGTTTAGGATCTTCATCTAAGTTAATAGTAAAAGCGGAATCTGCAATATATCCGTTAAAAATAGCACCGACATCAATTTTCAATAGACCTTTTTCAGGAATAACTGTTTTATCGTCAATTTCTGGGCTATAGTGTGCTGCAATTTCATTTAAAGACATATTTATTGGAAAAGATAATTCGCATCCTGCTTTGATTATTTCTGCTTCACATCTGTTGGCTATTTCTAAGAATGGTACTCCAGGATTAATAATCCTTTTTGCTAATTTTTTTGCAGCAATAACCCCCTTTCCAGCTCGTATATAATCTTGAATATACTCTTCGCTCATAATTTCAATATTTATGTGTAATTATAGTAAAAATTTTTAAGGTTCAAGACGATCTGGTGTCCTAGGGTAAAAAACGGCTTCTCGGATATCATCTAACCCACATATCATAGTTAACCATCGATCGACTCCTAAACCGAATCCCGCATGAGGGGGCATTCCATAATCGAATGATTTAAGGTGTGATTCAAAAGAAACAGAATTAAGTCCTTTTGATTCTAAGGCATTCACCAATTGTATTTTATTATGAACTCTAGTTCCTCCTGAAGTTAGTTCCAACATTCCTTTTTGTAAGTCAAATGACTCACTGTATTTAGGATCTTTTGAAGGCATAATGTAAAATGGTTTAATTGACATTGGCCAATGGGTAATATAATAATAATCCGGTAATTCTTTTCCTAATTTTCTATAAGCTTCAGTTGAAGGATCTTCTCCAAATTCAATATTAAATCCAAACTTATTATTAATTAGATCAATGATTTCTTCATATCTATATCTTGGAAATGGTATTTCAGGTAAACTTGTTTCATTTTCCATTTTTAGAAATTTTAACTCATTCATTTTATTATCTCTAATATCCTTAATAACATTGTGTATCAATTCCTCTAATAATTTCATAACATCTTCCATTGTTACAAATGCCATCTCTACATCTAAAATAAAGATTTCACATATGTGTCTTTTTGTCCGACTTTTTTCAGCTCTAAAACAATCACTTATTTCAAAAACCCTTTCATAAACGCCACTAAGTTGTTCTTTATATAGTTGAGCAGATTGCGTCAGGAAAGCTTCTCTTTCAAAATACATAATAGGAAACAATTCAGTACCACCCTCTGTGGCAGAGCCTATAATTTTGGGTGTACTGATCTCTGTAAAAGCTTTTTCAAATAAAAAACGCCTAATGGATCTTAGCATTTCACCCCTAATCTCAAAAACAGCTTGATTTCGAAGGGATCTTAAATCTAGTGCTCTATGATTTAATCTAAGATCTAATTCTGATATTGTTTCTCCTGTCATATCAATAGGTAATTTATCAGGAGTTCTATTTAATATTTTTATATCAGAAGGTATTATCTCAATTCCACCTGGAGCCTTATCAAATGCTTTAACTTTACCTTTTACCATTAAGCAATATTGATAACCAACCTTAGTTTTGTCAAATAAATCATCAGAAATGAGTCCTTTTTTTAGGGTAATTTG
Organism: Promethearchaeota archaeon; assembly: GCA_030603385.1. Lineage (GTDB taxonomy): Archaea > Asgardarchaeota > Lokiarchaeia > Sigyniarchaeales > SOKP01 > Loki-b32. The sequence continues at coordinate 22,317 of JAUVXW010000041.1, forward strand.
CCTTTCTCCATATTTATCTTGAAGAGATAAAAATTTTAATCCACCAAGATCTCGATAATTTCGAACCCATCCACCCAAAATAACCTCATTTCCCACTAAGTCTGGTGTAACGTCTCTTGTAAAATGCGTTTTTCTCCAATCTCCTAACTCATCGAGCATATATTTGTATCAACTTATTTATATTTTAATTAAAAATATAAATTTAAAAATTAAAGTAAAAATATAATTTTTCCCTTCTTATCTATATTTATGGTAAATTTGAAATGGAAAGGTAAAAAAGATAGTAAAGAAATTCTTTCAAAAAAATTTACGGCTACACCTTTTCATATTCTTGACAATTATCAGCCGAAAGATTTTGACCTTAAATCAGAAGAAAGATGGCAAAACTTACTTTGTTGTGGGGAAAATAGAGCAATAATAAATTCATTATTAGACACCCTCGAAAATAAAATATCTCTTATTTATATTGATCCTCCATTTGCTACAGGTGGAGATTTTAATCTTAAGATTCAAATAGGTGAAGATGGAAAATACATTGATGATATAGCTTATAAGGATAAGTGGAAAGAGGGATTAGATTCTTACCTAACATTTTTATATGAAAGACTTGTTACAATGAAACGATTATTAGCTCATAATGGTTCAATATATGTTCATTTAGATTGGCACATCTCTCATTATGTAAAATTAATATTAGATGAAATTTTTGGTATTGAGAATTTTAGAAATGAAATTATTTGGGCGTACCCTGCAGCATCTGTTAAAACGAGACACTTTTTTATTAGATCTTATGATACAATCCTTTTTTATTCAAAATCAAATGATTATGTTTTTAACAATGACCCAAATATATATATGGAATACTCAAATCGAGTTAAAAATGCCTTAAAGAAAGATGAGCAAGGAACATTTTATTACCGAGGAGGAAGTCATAATGGAAAGAAGTTATCTCGAAAAGTTTATGTTGTACAAGAAGGAATTTTCCCTAGAGATGTTTGGAATGATATACCCTATATAAGGGCTAATACGTCAGAGTATCAAGGTTTTTCTACACAAAAACCCGAGCGCCTGCTAAAGAGGATAATTTTAGCATCAACAAACGAAAAAGATATAGTAGCAGATTTCTTTTGCGGTTCAGGTACTACTCTAGCAGTAGCAGAGAAATTAGGACGACGTTGGGTTGGATCTGATATAAATAAATATGCTATTCATATATCAAGAAAGCGAATTCTTAACATAAGTAGTAGCAATGATATCTTAAATTGGAAAAAAAAATACAATAAAACATCTCATTCTTTTAAAATTCTTTCACTAGAAAAGGAAATTGAACCACAGTTGATTTCGAAGGAATTTTTAAGAAAAAATGCTCAAATTGAAACTGTTCATACAATACAAGAAAGTCCAGAATTAAACATAGAAATATACCAAAATGATAATTCTGTAATAATTGAACTTATTCATTATAATAATCCTTATCTTAATTTAGTCTCTGAAAAAATCAGAGATAAAATTACATCTTTTTCAGATTGGATTGATTATTGGGCAATAGACTATAATTTTAATAACCATATCTTCAATAATATGTGGATTTCTTTTAGAACACCAAAAAAGAGAGAATTAACGTTAACATCAAAACCATTTCTTTATGATAAACCAGGAAAATATAATTTATCAATCAAGCTAATTGATATATTTGGAATTGAAACTCAAAAATCATACAAAATTATAATATGATTTCATTTGATTAGTTCTCTTAATAACATTGTTGCATAACTTCCTTTTTGGAGTGAGAATTCAATTTTTATTTTCTTCTTACCATGGTAAAGCTCGTCATCTGTGAGTTCGACCATTTTTAAACCACTAGGTTTAACAGTCATCGCTCTAATTGAACCCTTAAACTCACTCCCATTTATATATTTACTATAAAAAATGTTTTTGTCTATCCGATCTGATTTAGCAACCTCTTCATATATATATTTTATCAGAGGATATTCATCCAAAATTGTACTATTGCCAATAATAGGTAAAGCTATAGAAGCTCGATTTAATTTTAGAGCTTTTTTCAAATACTTGTCATAAATTCCTCCAAAGGTATATTTAACCTTAGTAACATTTCCATCATAATCATCTAGTATGCAAATTACGTCTCCTTTAACTGGTTTAAATAACGGAATACCTTTCTTTACTCTTAAGGAAAGCATTCTATTGAATAAATATGATTGAAATGAACTAATTAATAATCTTATCAAATCAATTGGTAATGTATTTATAGCTCCTTGAAAATCTCCTCCGTTTTCTATTAAAAATTGAATCATTTTTCGTTCATATCGTAGGATTTTGGGAAAATTATCATAAGCTTTTTTTAGATTCCCATCCATTCTTAAATCACTTCTCACCTTTCTCGAATCGCTAGGTTCAGTAGAATATGTTGTTGATACATATTCTTTGAAAGCGTTTTCATAATCGCCCTCTAACAGAAAACGCCCTACAATATGAGAATTGGGTCTATAATTACCAAATCTTTGAAGCCCAAAATAGTTAGGAAAACCAAAGTTACTCAAAAAATTTAGGTTTTTCTCTATTTTATGTTTAACTTCTTTAACATTATCAAGGTTTCTAATTGTTATTGTGAAATTATTACCTAAATGGCTCCCTAATTTGACTGGTTTTTTTGTAGGATTAATATTTCTAATAAACATATCTCTTAACTTCAGATTCTTTAATTGTTCAACATAATTTCCCTTGATGGAAATCTTTTGGACAGAAATAGCTTGTTTATCTTTTAACCCAGAATAATAAATTAAATTATATGGGATATTGAGAGCTTTACTAATTTTTTTAACAGCTCTAAATGTATCCTTATTAATTTTAATTAAATTAAATGTAGTAAATTTATCTCTTAATTCTTTCGAAAAAGTAGGGCTTGTATAATCTTCCTTTATATCTAGAATCCTCCCATTTTTATCTATTTCTTTCACTATGAAATCTTTATAATGAACTTTATACTCTCCCTTAATTCCATTAATCTTGTGAGTAGAGTAAATTTCGATTCCCACAAACTTCTCTACTTCTTTTTCATTGTTATTTTTAAAAGAATAAGTAGTGCTACTTTTTTCTTGATTAAACAATTTCTTTAGCCCACGTTTTTAACATTATAATAATTTGAGATCTCCTGTAATCTTATCAATTTCTTCTGACAAATCTGGACCAATACCAACGGAAGTTGTTGTACCGGGGGTTAACTGAGTGAGACCAGCATCTTTTACGACAAAATAGGGCACTTTATTAGATTCTAACTTTTTTACTATTTCTTTTAATTGTTCTAAGTTACTTATCTTAAGAACAACTTTTTTCTGCCCAGAATTCTTCCAATTTTTCCAAATACCTTTATTTTGAATACGAACTAGATCTGACGCTGAAACACTTGCATGACATGATTGAGCACACCTTTTTCCTGTACTCATTTTCAAATCTGTTCTAATTAAAATTACTTGTTTATATTCTTCCACATTAGTTCTATTAAATATTAAGAATATAATTAATTAAATCTTATTGATTATCATTCAAACTCCACCCGAATAACATTGCCGGTCAATTCAAGAATCAATTGTTCAAGTTCTTCATTAGTAAACAAAAGTTTCTCTCTATCATCTTCCCATAAAACTGCTCTAAATTGAACATCTCCCGTTGCTAGGAATATTTCATTTAAAGAAACTAATTTATATGGATTAATTAATGCTTCTACTATTGGTCGAGGTTTATTAGTTTTATCAACTAATATTATCTCATCGACTTCATAAGTCTCTTTTATCCAATCTAATAATTCTGAAGTTATTCTTAATTTATCCCTCTTCCCTATTACAAGAATTATAAGATCTTCGTAATCAATTGCTTTATAAAAAGAAACATCTTTTAAAAATACGAAACTTTCATTATCTTCTTCTAATTCTAAAAGATCCTTTGCTAAATCAATCTCGAATTCGGTTATTTCACCCGCATCAAGCCTTGCTTGACAACTATTACACAAGAAACCAGACTTTATACAAGTTTTATCTGCAGGAAGAATTTTCATACTATTTAAACTCGGGAGAAAATATCGATTTTAATATTACTCTACATAATAAATTTAGTAGAGCTATTGTAATTGAGATCTATTTAAGATATTTAATTAATTTTATGATAAAGATTCTTAAACTCTTCCTATAAATGTGATCAATTTTTATCTCTCATATCAATTTGCCTTTAAAAGAAGCGATAATAACATTATTATACTTTTACAGCAAGAATTTTATTTATTTCATCTTCGATCATCGATATTTCTCTAACAGCTTGTCTAAATTCTACCTTGGACGCTTTATCTCTATTTAACACAGTTTTAGCTATTGCTTTATATTTCTCAATAATGTTAGACTCAGCGAAATTTTTAAGTTTCAAACAGAAAGAATATAAGTAAGAGTAAGTTTCTGCATATTTTGAAAATCCTAGAGACTCTTTTACCATATCTAGATAATATTGTAATCTAAGTTTCCTATCTTTAATCTCGTCTCTAAGAGACTTTGCTTCTGTTTGATATTCAATAAATTTCTCATCATCTCGAAGTTTTTCTGAGATCTCAATTAATTTCTTAGAGATTTCATATTTTTTGAGATAATTTTCCTCAATTAAATATTGTGTAGTAAGTTCTTCTCTTTTACTAAATAGATTTTCTCTTAATTGTTCAGAAAGAGCACCCTTTTGTTCCCAAATTGATTTTAAAATAGAACTCTGATTGGTAGTTAAAGATGATTCAGAAATTAACTTCTTATTAGATAAAATTAACTGTATGATTTTTAAATCGAACATTTCAAGCTTTTCCGGCTCTTGATCCCAATTAGTGAATAAATCTTCATGACTCATTATAACCTTGATAATTTTAGGGATCAGTTTTTGAGCTTCTTTAATATCTTCACTATCAATTATGATTACTAAATCAGAAGATACTTCAGAAATTCTTGAAATAAGAACAATATATTCCCCTAATTCAATTGTACTTAATGATTCTGTGCTACTCTCAGTTAACTCAGACACAAAAGTTTGAAGCGCAGAAAAAAATGAACTAAACATTTCCATTTTTTCATCGCTTTGAAAATTCTTGTTATACAGTAAATTCTTTGAATTGCTTTGAAAAATATAAAGTGATTGGATCATGCTTAGGATTTTATGGTTATTAAAATTGTAATGTTTCTAATTAAAACCTTTATTTACAATATCTAAATTGAAAAATTTATAATTATCTTTTTCAGAAAAGGAAAGTAAAACTTTTATATGCAAAATTACGAATTCCTTAAACAAAAAAGTCTAAAAACTAGCTTAAGAAAATAGATTTTCTAATTTATAATTCTATTATATCGCAGGATATATTCGTAATAAGTCTTTCTGCTGTTGTTACATCTGTTTTAAATGTATAAAGAATTTTTTTAGTTCTCAATTTCAGTTTAACTACTTCTTTTAAGCGTTTAACTCTACAATGAACAGCGAATTCTGATAATTCTATAAATTTTTCTTCATCAAAAATTTCTCTAGGCATAGCAACTCAACTAAACTTCGATATTGTAATTGTTGAATAGATCTATTCACTATAGAATTTTAATTTTATCATATTTTACAATAATTTAATCAAAAATTTTATTTTAAATCGCGTGTTTTCCAAATTATTCTTATATTTATTAATTCTAAGTTAGATCTTAGGAAGCTAAAAGAAAAGGAAAACTGAGAAAAAATGCCGATTGATGATCCAGTGAAACGAAGAATTGCCCGATATCATTTATTGGAGAAAAGCGTTTGTCGGAAATGTGGAGCTTTAAATCCCGTTAAAGCTAAGAAATGTAGACGGTGTCGTAGTAAAGATTTACGACCAAAAAGAAGAGAATTAATAAAATAAATTAATTGTTTTATTAATCACTAATTTTTAAATATTAATTTTCATATCAAATTTATACAAATTTAAACATAAAATTCCTTAAAGTTCTAATATTAAATTTTTTCTGATTATAGCATAATTCGTAAACTTTTTTAATTTTATGACTTAGAGATCTATATATATAAATTATTAATATCAAAAAAATTATTCAATATTAAATTAACAAAAAGTGAAAAAAAATGGCACAATTAGGCGGAACACCCGTATTAATAATGAGAGAAGGCACTGAGAGACAACGTGGTAGAGATGCTATGTCAAATAATATTGCTGCCGCAATTGTGATCGCAGAAGCCGTTCGTACATCACTAGGTCCCATGGGCATGGATAAGATGCTCGTAGACCAATTTGGAGACGTTGTTATTACAAACGATGGAGCTACAATCCTAAAAGAGATTGACGTGCAACATCCTGCCGCTAAGATGATGGTTGAAGTCGCAAAAACTCAAGATTCTGAGGTGGGAGATGGAACCACTACATCAGTAATTCTTGCTGGTGAACTCTTAAAACGAGCCAAAAAACTTATAGAACAAAAGATTCATCCAACAGTTATTACCGAAGGATTTCGTAAAGCAGCTGATAAAGCAGTTGAAATTCTTGATGGAATGTCCATAAAAAGCGGTATTGATGACGAAAAAGGTTTATTGGACTCTGCAATGACATGCATGTCTAGCAAAATCGTTTCCGAATCAAAAGAGAAACTAGCTAAAATATGTATGGATGCAATTAAGGCTGTTGCTGAAAAAAATGAGGACGGAAAGTGGTTAGCAGATATCGAAAAGGTTCAAATTCAAAAGAAAGCAGGAGAATCTATTGATGACACTAGCTTAATTCAAGGTATCATCCTAGACAAAGAAGTTGTAAGCCCTGGAATGCCAAAATTTGTAAAAGATGCTAAAATCCTACTCTTACAAAGCGCAATTGAGATTCAAAAGACTGAATTCGATACCAAACTTCAGATCACCAGGCCTGAACAAATTCAAGAGTTTCTTGATGAAGAAGAAAAAATGATCAGGACCATGGTTGAAAAAATAGTGAAATCTGGAGCAAAAGTCGTTATCTGCCAAAAGGGAATCGATGATTTAGCTCAACATTTCTTATCTAAAGCTGATATCATGGTTGTAAGAAGAGTCAAAAAATCTGATATTGAAAAACTCTCAAAAGCCACTGGTGGAATGATCTATACAAATCTTGATGATATTACCGAAGACAAACTTGGATGGGCAGGATTAGTAGAAGAACGTAAAATTATGAATGATAGCTGGATTTTTATTGAAGAATGTAAAGATCCAAAATCGGTCGTAATTCTTATAAGAGGTGGAACCGATCTCGTAGTTGACGAAGTTGATAGGGCTATTCATGACGGTCTTTGCGTTGTTAGAGATGTCGTAGAAGATGAAAAACTCGTCGGTGGAGGTGGAGCTCCTGAAGTTGAGACCGCTATTCAATTACGAAAATACGCGTCTTCTCTAGGCGGACGCGAACAACTTGCTGTCGAAGTATTTGCTGATTCGCTTGATATTATCCCAAAAACCCTAGCAGAAAATGCTGGTTTAGACCAAATTGATACTCTCATGAAATTAAGAGCTGCTCATCAACAAGGCAATAAATTCGCCGGAACCAACTTAGACAATGGAGATGTAATCAACGATATGAGTAGTGTTGGCGTAGTTGAACCAACTGTCGTGAAAGTGCAAGCTATCAAAAGCTCTACTGAAGCAAGCTCAATGATATTACGGATTGATGATGTAATTGCATCTGCGAAAAGTGCAATGCCCCCTGGGATGCCCCCTGGTGGACCTGGTGGTATGCCCCCAGGAATGGGTGGGGGTGGTATGGGTGGTATGGGAGGACTTCCTCCTGGTATGATGTAAATCTAAATATTTTTTTAATTTATTTTTTCTTATTATTTATTTAATTAACCAAATATTAGTCAAAATTAACACAGTCTTTCTCTTATAGTTAATAGGCAATTAATCTAATATTTTAATTATATTAGAAGAATAAGGTTAAGAACCGATTGCTAAATGAACTGTTTTCGTTTTAGAATCGTATCTAATGAATTCTAAATACAAATCGTCCAAATAATGCCCCCATATTCCATATGGACCGTCAGACTTCTTTCTATTATAAAGCATCTCGTATGTTCCAGGATCTCCAACTTGACCCTCTTCTTCCGCATAGATTTTTTTATATGCTTTATAAATCCATTCGAATAGATCCTTTCGTGAAAAACCTCCCTTTTGTTCACGCTCATAGAGCACATCTACTGAAAGAGGGTAAGTTATTCGAAGCGTTATTTTTTCATCGGGAATAATTACCTCATCAGGATCGATTATCCGATTTTGTAATTCTTCATCCTCATAATCAATAATGTGTGGTGTCCCATGATCTTCAATATCTAAATAATAGATCATATATCCATAAGGATCAACTTGTCCATCTTTTTTCATGTTATATTATAAAATCTTATCTATTTAAAGAAAAATAAATTATATGGTTTATAATTAGTGCTAATTCTAAGATTCATGATTGAAGTTTATATAGTCCTTATGAGATAAAATTTAAAAGACTCTAAAATTCAATTATGGTTAAAAAAGAAATAAATCCATATGGTTATATTTATCGAGCGACTAATCGTTTAAATGGAAAGAATTACGTAGGTCAGACCGTTACAAGCCGTTGGGGGAATGATGAAATTCCTATAGAAGCACGTTGGAAAGAAGAGATTCGAGAATCTTATTCAAGAAACAGAAGGGGAGAAGAACTCCGCAATATTGAAAAGGCAATAGTTAAATACGGTCCTGAAAATTTTGTATTGAGGGAACAGGATAGAGCATATAGTCAAGAAGATTTAGATGCAAAAGAAACATATTGGATTAAGGATTATGATTCAATGAATCCAGATAAAGGATATAATATGACTGAGGGTGGTTTGGGAGGTAGACCGAGTGATGAAGTAAGAGAAAATATAAGCAATATTATAACAGATAAATGGGATAAGGATCCTGTGTATCGAAATAAGCAAGCCAATGAAAGGAGTGAAAGAGGACAAAATCCTGAATTTATAGAAAAAATGACACGAATTAATAAAGAAAAAGGAAAGAATCCTGAATTTAAAGAGAAAATGACTAAGATCAATCAAGAAAAAGCGAAAAACCCAGAATGGAGAGAGAAAATGAGTCAAGTCGGTAAAGAAAAATGGAATGAGGATCCTGAATATAGGAAAAAACAGACCAATGAAAGGAGGGAGCGTGCAAAAAATCCAGAATGGAGAGAGAAAATGACCAGAATTAATCGGGAAATAACTCAAAGACCAGAATACAAAGAGAAAATGAGTCAAATCAGTAAAGAAAAATGGAAGGATCCAGAATATCAACAGAAACAAATAGATTCTCATGATAAATATAAAAAGAAGATAGAAGATAAGAGGGAGTTTTTAAATGAAGTAAAGAATAAAGTGCCAAAAAAGGAGCTGGTTGAGAAATATGGGATGGATGGTAAAACTTTGAATAGAAGGATTGAAGAAATGTTTGGATCGAATGGACCAAAGAATTATACAGAGTTAAAGGATCATTTACAGGATAAGAATGTTGATGATGTTTTGAAAGACATCGATAATAGAAGTGGTGAGAGACAGGATAGTTCAAGCGAAAACACAAATGAAGAGAAAAAAGAGGAGACATCTGAAGAATCAAAACAAGAGGAGGATAACGATGAGAAGCAATCTGAAGAGAAAAGTGAGGAATTAAATGATAAGGAAAGTGAGGAATCAGATGAGGAGGCACCTGAAGTGCCATCTGAAGAGATCACGGAGGAGTCTACTGAAGAGGGTAGGGATGAAGGAAAGGATGAAACAACAGAGTCCGAATCTGAAGAATCTCAGGATCAGCCGTTAGAAGAAGGCACAGATATTTCAGATGGCAAAGAAGAGAAAGATAAGGAGAAGGATGATGAGAAAGGTGAAGAATCAACTGAGCAAATACTTGAGAAGGAAAATCCAATAGAAAAGGCTACTGATAATGAGTCAAGCGAGTCAATTGATAAAAAGAGTAAACCTGAAACTACAAAACCAAGGGACTCAGGATTGAAGGAGGGGGACATTATCTCTATTGAAATTATAGATGGCGATAAAAGTGTTGTAGTTCATGGTTCGATATATTCTGATAAGATCCATCCATATATCCTTACTTCGGGAGTAGAACAGAGGCAACCAGTTCAGAGAAGTTCCAAAGATTATGATGGTATTAATGAGAGTCCTAATGATAAGAGACGTGATTATGATGGGATCGACACGAACTCTGATAATGATAAAAGCGATATTAAAACTTTAGATGGAGGAATTGATGAACAAGGCAACGACTATGATGGAATAGATAATCCTCAAGAGGATGTAGATAAGGATTATGATAAGATAGATGAGAGTTATGGTGAGGGGGGTTATGAAGGATGATATATTGTTTTGGCAATCTCGAATTAAGTTAATCCAAGCTCCAGAACCATTTATCCCTCAATAATAGTACTTAATGAAATATATATTATAATCTAAAAATTCCTGAATGGTAAATTCAAAGTCTGATTTCAAAGGAATTCTAATGAAAAAAATATTATATCTTCGAAATCCAAAGGGAAATATCCTATTAATTGAAGAATTCCAGGGGCTTCAATTGTAATTATGCTGCAATTTCAAGAATAACAAACAATTTAAACAAATTGTTTATACTTTGACTAATTTATTTATTTTTTATTTACTAATTGTTTAAGATCTATCTTTTCTGAAATCCAGTATTTATCAAGTATGCTACGTGCTTTTTCTCGCTTTTCTTGATGATGTCTCAAAAATTTAACGATTTTTTCTATTAATATAGATTTACATTCACCACATAATCTTTCTCCGTTTAAACATTCGTTTCTTACGCTTAATAACTCTTCGTTATCTAAAATAAACATCATAAAGAAGTATTTAAACACAGAACATACATCAGGGGTTCCACCTAATTCTTTTTGCTCTTTAGCAGAACCACGACCACCTGTAAAGGCATTTCCTACTTTCTTCCTCACTTCCTCTGCTGAATCAGTGGAGAAAATAGCATCTGTTCCATTGGTCGTAGACATTTTGCTTTGTTGCTTTAATCCAGGTAAGAAAATACACTGTATTGACGCAGGTTTGTAATACCCTAACTTTGGGAGCACATCTCGAGCAATCCGAAAATGTGGATCTTGATCAACCGCATGAGGAATCAGACATGGAATGTTTCTTTCTTCAATTAAGCTTTTCAAAATCGCAGGTACCGCTTGCATACTAGTATAGAAGATTTGACCTATGTTTGAACTTTCAGTCAATCCAAACGTAGCTCGTATCATAGAAAAGGTGATTTTCTTCGCAATTCTTGCGGCATGTCTATAGAGGGTATTAGCTAACTCAATATTAGAAAAAATAAAGGTCTTTTTTGGATCAAATCCAACTGCGATGACATCTAAAGCGTTTTCATAAGATAATTGATGAGTCTCCTCCAAAGAAAGATTTTCTTTAAAGTAAAATTTTTCATCATCCGTCATTTGAAACCATAATTCCACATTAAACGTATCTTGGAGCCACTTTGTAAAGATCCAAGGCATAATATGACCTATGTGGATATCTCCTGATGGACCTCTGCCAGTATATAAAAAAAATTTATTCCCTTGTTGATATTCATTTAAAATCCAATCTAAATCTCTATGAGCAAAAAAAATTCTCCTTTGTAGAAACGGATGATTGGAACCTGAAATTTGTTCTATAGTTTTCATGAGATTTGGATCTATTAACTTAATGCCGAATTGCTCTACTAATTTCGTGTAATCAACATCACCGCTTACTTCCCAAGGTGTTACTATAAAGTCTTTCATTTAACTCATTAATTACTATTTTTTATTTAATTGATTAACCTTAAATTTTTTTTCTTATTTTGAACTCAATTACTCTCTTTGTTTTCAATTTTGATACAAGGTTCCAGCTTTTTTAAATTTTGTCCCAAATTTTATGAAAATTTGAATAGAAAGGTAAATTCAGAGTCTGATTTCGATGAAAATTCCTTTGAAAAACCAAACTGAAAGTAAAAAGGGATTTTTACATAGTTTTTTAGATAATAGTGAATTTTTTACTTTTATGATTAAAATTGCCGGTATTCAGATAGCTCCTGTTTTTCTTGATGCACAAAAAACGTGGGAGAAATTGGAAGGATATATTAGGGAAGCCCAGACCAACGGAAGCGATTTGGTAACATGGGGTGAAACATTAATACCATGTTATCCTCATTGGATATGGCGAGATTTTCCATATAATCACCAGAGAACAATTTACGGGAAATACTGGGAAGAAGCTATTAAATTAAATGAAAGTCAGATTATTAAAGAAATGAAGGCTTTAGCGAAGGAATTAGGTATAATGATGATGGGAGGGATTGCTGAGAAGTTTGGCGGATCAATTTACTGTTGTCTTTTAACAATAAGTAAAGAGGGAGAAATCTTAGGAAGGCATCGTAAGGTCAAACCAACATATAGAGAACGCTTAGTTTGGGCTGATGGTGATGGATTGGGGCTCAAAACATATTCTCTAAATGATGTGAAGATTGGAGGTTTAAATTGTTATGAAAATTGGCTCCCATTGGCGAGGGCGAGATTACATCTGCAAGAAGAAACATTACATGTTGCTGTGTGGCCTGGAAGTTTGATAGAAACACAAGATATAACAAGGTTTATTGCCCTCGAAGGTCGATCTTGGGTGATTTCGATTTCAGGTCTCTACCGTTCTTCTGATGTCTCTAGTTATCTAAATGAGATTCTAAATGAAGATATCTTTCCTACAAAGGAAATAGTGGTGGGAAATGGGGGTTCGATGGTTGTAAACCCAACAGGAAAGGTTGTTACTGGTCCTCTAGTTGAAGAAGAGGGAATAATCTATGCAGATATTGATCCTATAGTTGCAATAGAAGAACGCTTTAATTTCGATATTAGCGGTCATTATTCACGCTTTGATATTTTCAACAAACCTTAACCATCACAACCTAGACACAAGGTTCGATCCTTTTTAAATTTTATCCCAATTTCCTTTGAAATTGGAATGGAAAGGTAAATTCAGAGTCTGATTTCAATGAAAATTCATTTGAAAACACGAAGTAAAATCAAGAAAGATTCGGAATCGAAAAAGTTTTCTCAAAAAATATTAACTTTATGATTTAAAGTCTTAATTATATATTCCTCACACTTTAATATCGTTATTTTTTATAATATTTATATAGCTAATTTATAATTTAATAAGGAAAGAATCATCCATATAGAAAGACAATGATAAAAGGAGTGTTTTTTGATCTTTATGGAACACTATTGATTTATAATGATTTGGAAAGGTCACAGGAGGACGGGCTTTTAGAAATATACAAATACTTAAGAAATTTAGGCTT
>JAUVXW010000052.1 GCA_030603385.1 Promethearchaeota archaeon
ATTAGAACTAATCTTTTATATTATCGGGGTGCTTCCATTATTATTAAACATATCGGCCTCTATAATAATGGTTCTTAATACTACAGATAATAGTTCTACTGGTGCTGTAGATAACGCTTCCGGTATAGCGTGTAATTTAGAACTTGTAAATTACTATACCATTCCAGAAAACAGATTAACAAACTTTAACCTCTGGTTCCTCTTTACTGGCGCTGAAGAATGCGGAACTATGGGGATCAGGCATTTTTATAATAACCTGGAAAATTTTGATCCTAATAAATCGATTATATTTAATTTTGAATCCCTAGCTAATCACATATACCTATTTCCAGGAATAAATGAAGGAGATCACACCAAAGACGTTGACACTTTGCTTTTGAACAATAACAGAAATCTTACACTCAGGCATTTCACCACGAAAAGAGTTTTTGGTACTCATTCTGATGGGGGATTTTTAGGAGATAGGGGTCTTCAAGGATATGGAATTGGTTCTGTGGCCCCCTTTGCTTATATGCATACTCCTAATGATACGATCGATAAAGTCAATACGAAAATTTTAAAGAAGTTGTGTTTGGTTCTTACAGATACTCTAAAAAAGCATGATTCCAATTTTACTAAATAAATTATATCTATATATCTATATGAACTACACGATATATGCCCTTTGTCCCATTAGCTAAACTTTGAATTTGCTTCTGCAATTGAATATTTCCTCATAATTTTTGTCATATTACTTTTTCATATAATGTCAAGAATATTTGGGTTTCTAATAAATAAACTTACTTCTTAAATTTGTTGATAATTTACACCAGGGGTAATTCCCGCAATTTTAAACATATCATCTTGGTCAATTAATTCCTCTATCTTCTCTTGAGACAGCTGATTATAGAAAATTGGCTCTAAAAAGTTTTCATTAGCAGTATATGGTTTATTTAATTTTTTCTGTAAGGTGGGATCCTTTTTTATTAAGCTAGCTAATGGGGTATGGTTATATATACGATAATTAAAACTTATTCCAACTGTAAAGGGTCGATTAATTTTTAAGAAATCAATCATCCTTTTCACTGATTCTAGCGACTCTTTAGGATATCCAATTAATAAGTCAATCGCTAGTTTAATATTGTACTTTTGACAATAATTCACAATTTGAGTTAAATCATCATAATTATATTTATTAGGTTCCTGAATTCTTTCATCACTGTCAACTGAAAGCGTTATTAAATAAGCTTTGGATTCATGTAAATATTTAAAGAGATTTTCACTATATGGGGTTGGTTTCATATATAAAGACCATTTTAACCCTAAATTTCTTTTAATTAATGCCAAACAGAAATCGATTGAAAACTTTAAGTTAGTATTAAACTCGGTATCACATGTATGAAAATGATTATAACCCTGGTTAACCAAATGAGCTAATTCATTGATAATATTAGAAATATCTTTGAATTGTACACGAGTGTTAGCTTCTATACAGTAAGGACATTGATTATTACAGCCAATATGAGTTTGAAATCCGACTATACCTTTCTTCTTTAAATATTTTGTATAATCAACATTATTTCCTCTCAAATTTACTAATTTTTCATCAACTCCTACCCTCCAACCATCAAAAATTTTTTGGTTTAAATTATGTAATTGCCATAGTTCTAAAAACTGAGGAAAAATTACCTCTCCAGGACCAATAATACCATAATCTGCTTTAAGATAGTTCAAAATTTCGTTAGGCATGGCTGAGAATCCTGTACCTCCTAGAACGATTGGGATATTCTGTGCTTTAATGCACTTTATTAAAGGTTTTAAGTCCGATAGAAAAAATTGGTTATTAAAATAAATTGATGAATCAATATTGCGAATAGTTAGTCCTACTAAATCAAATGATTTTTCATTTAGAATCTTATCCAAATCTTTTTTTGGCGTTTCTGAAAAACAAAGGTCTAATAACTGAACATTATGATTGTGTTTTTCTAATGCTGTAACTAGATATTCCAAACCTATTGGGATTACTGGAGGACTCTGAAACTTATTTGGGTTTACCAGTAAGATATTTAGTCCCATATGCCGTATTTAAGCATAATTAGGATATATAGTTTTCTGATTGATGATTATTAATAAAAACACCTTAGACTAAACAAATATAAATCAAAATATACTATGTTGAATAATATGACTGAATTAAATAGTGAATATGCTGAGGTTCTGAAACTATTTAGTCCACCGAAAAATCTTACTTTTTTAGTAGGGGCTGGATGCTCACTTGATTCTCCAACGAATGTCCCCCGTACTCGAGAGATCATGGATACGATAATTGAATATATCTGTGTTAATCAAGAAACTAGTACAATAAAAGAAATTGAAAATTTAAGATTTGAAGCTTTAATCGAAGTTTTCAGAGACTCATTAGATCTAGATCTTAAGGTTATTGACTATTTTGGACTTTTTAAAGAACCTAATGCTCAGCATTATTTTTTGGCTGAGATGATTAAGGAAGATAATTTTGTGATGACCACAAATTTTGATTTTTTGATTGAATATGCATTAAAAAAATCAGGTATTAATAAAAGAAACATTGAAGTCGTAATTAGCAAAAGTGAATTTGAGAAACATGCCAATCCAATTAAATTAGCAAAAGAGGGGAAAAAAACTTTGTATAAAATTCATGGTTCAACGAAAAATATTATAACGGGAGAAAAGAAAAGAGAATCTTTAATAACGACCATTCAAGCCCTTGGATCAAATAAAAGTGGAGCAGATTTATTTATGATTGAAAAATTTAAAAAGCCTTTATTTGATAATATTTCAAAAGATCGTAACTTGATTATCATGGGATATTCGGGAAGTGATGATTTTGATATTGTTCCTACTTTAAAACTACTAACAGGTTTACAGAGTATTATTTGGATAAACCATGTTAGCAACAATGGTGGAAAAATTAAAATTCTGGAAATAAGTCATAGTAAGGATGAAATTCCTGATGATAATGATAAAGTGAATCAGATTCTTAGAGAAATTAGTCAAGAAAATGATTCAGTACACATCCTGCGAGTGGATACTAATATATCTAACTTAATTTATTATTTGAATCAATCTTTTGGTATCGATACTGATATAGAATCAAATACATTTAAAATCCCTTCTTTAGAATCTTGGATCAAAAAAAGAATTCCGATACTAAAAAAAGAGAAGAAATTTGTAAAAAATCTCATACCGGCGAAGATTTATCTAGATTTTGATAAATATCCGGATGTAGAAAGATGTGCCAAAGAGATATCGAATAGAGCAAGAAAAATTAAAAATACTTATTGGGAGGGTATTGCTTCATTTTTTTTAGGAAGAGTTTTTCGCAACCAACACAACACTTCTGCTTCTGAGAAACAATTTAAAAATGCAGAAGATAATCTAATCAAATATCGAGATATAAAAGAGAATAGGCGACGAATTATTTTTTTAGACTTTATCAAAAGTGTGTGCAATCCTAGAATCAATTTTCGACATAGACGTAATATAAGAAAAATTAGATGGAAGGATGCTTTGTATTATTTTTACCGAGTTCAGATTGAACATGCAAACGTTAGAGCAAACCAAGGTAAATACAAGGAAGCTATAAAAATCTATAATGAAATTCTTGAGGAAATTCCACATAAAGAACTGGAGAATGATCGAGAATTTCGAGAAATCCAAGCATTAACTTTTGGTTATCTTGGGAATGGTTATCGGAATTTGGGAAAGTATTCGAAAAGCTTTAATAGTTATGGTTCTGCCTTAGAAATATTTAAAGATATTGGTGATATACGTAATCAAGGAACTTATATCTATAATCTTGGACTTGCATATCGAGATATTGGTCAATTTAAAAAATTAAAGGAAAAAATGGAAGAATCTCTCCGTATTGCAGAAATGATAAGTTACCCGCGAGATCAATGTAAAGCTAGAGGGGGGATCGCTTGTGCAAATGGATTTTTGGGTGATTATGATAATTCAGTCAAATTCTTCAATGAATCATGTAAAATGATAGAGGAACTAAATGCACTACTAATAAAAAGCTATTTATATGAGGACTATGCTAAAATAGAGTTGATTTATAATAAATATGAGAATGCTCGAGAAAAATTTAAAATAGCTTTGGATCTAACAAATAAAAACCATAATTTATTACTTCAGAGGAGAAACACTTACATGGCACTAATATATTTATTGGAATCTAGATTAGAAGAAGCTAGTAAATATATTCAAGAAGCTCTCATACAAGATGATTCAGATATCTCATTTGTAAGTAAAACATTTACTTTTTTAGTTGATGGTATTATAAAAGCACATAAAAATGAAAAATTATCTGCAAGGAAGTCATTTTTGACAGCATTTGATTTAGCAAATGCTCAATTAATTGAAGAGGAGAAAGATTATTTTACTTATTCTAACAAGATTATTTCTTTAATTGGGATGACTATAATATCAGGTGAAGCAGATATGGATAATTATTGGGAAGAAAAAATAAGGGATTATAATATTTCCCCCCAATGTTTTGAATCAATGGGTCAATTTAAGGAATTCTCATTGTTATGCAAGGCATTAATGCCAATCAATCGAGAGTTTGTTAATTCAAAGAAAAAGCTTTTTGAACCGAGTAATCAATAATCAAAAGAACACATCATGCTCTTAAGGTAGCTTAAACAGCTATTAAAACAATTTTTCAATATGTTAGAATAATTTTGAAATCAAGATCTTTTAAAACATAGATCGTAAATATTGGATGATAGTAATGAGGAAGTTTGAAACTAGTAATAACTTATTCATCTTTTATTTTGATCAGGTAGAAGGACCAAAACTTTTTTTCAGTAGGGATATACAGAATCCTTTTAGTAGTGTTATATTGGACATGCTCTTAAGTTATGGAAGTGGAGAAAAACCATTCCCGATCGCTTTTGAAGATTTTCAGACATTAAATTACAGATTTTATATTCCCTCAAAATTTGCGAGGAGTGGATTTGAAGAATTTATGATAACCTTTTTGGTAAATGAACAGTCAATGGAGACTTTTAAATCATTAAAGCTTAAATCTCAGATTATCAAAGAATTTGCCCATGAACTAAAAAATATAAAGGAGATTCCTAAAATTCTTTCTGAAAAACGTAAAAATCGAAAGGAATTAGGGGAAATGGGTTATACTAAATTTAAAGAGACTCTCTTGGCTATATACAATAAATATTATGACCTTTTTGCTTTACCATTTGCAGGAATACCTAAAGAAGAGACGATATTCAAGTTGAAAGTTAATATAAAATCCGAGATTTTAATCTATCTTGTTCATGCATGCTTATTCAGGAAGAAAATTTTAATCTCAATAAAGAAGGAATTAGTAATCCTAATTCCTGATTTAGAAAATTTTATTGAATATGTCTTTCAAAAATCTTTCACAGGTGATATTCTAATTAAAACTAAATCACAAATTAAGAAAAATAAACAGTTATATGAAAGTTATATTGTTATGAGTGAAAAAGATATAGTGAATGAAGCACGAAAATTGATTAATTCAAACCAATTGAAATATGAAAATGAATTGATAAGGACTTTTTATAATGATAATGATAGCAATTCAAGTGTTTTAAATTTAAAAGAAAGGCTTGAAGGGATTTATATTTTAGCACGATATATATATAACTTTTATGAACGGGATGGTAACGAAAGAATATTTACACCGAGAACTGTTACAAAACATTTAGAGGAATCTTTATTAGTAAAAAAAATCAAAAAGCAATATCTCTATTTTTTGACAGATATAATTAGAGCATATTTTGGGTTGGCTATTGTGTGGAAATGGGATATATTAGGTGAAAAAATAGAGGAATTGTGGAAATACTAAAGAAATATTCGGTATTTATGGTTTTTGATAAATTATTTTACCTTCTATAATTGTCATGAATACAGAGATATCTTTTATTTTTTCTGGAGGAACAGTTAATATATCTTCTTCTAAGACAACAAAATCAGCGAGTTTATTTGGTTCAATTGACCCAAGAATGTTCTCATCAAATGAGTGATAGGCAGCATTGATTGTATATAGTTTTAATGCTTCTAATACTGTTATCTTTTGACTTTTTCCAATTGGTTTTCCGGCTTTTGTTTTTCGATTGACTAAAGCATGAATTGCCATGAGAGGTGGAAAAGGTGAGCATGGGTGATCAGAATGTGCTGCAACCATAATACCCATATCTAGAAAAGAACGAGCAGCAAACATATTTTCTAATCGTTCTGTTCCAAACGAGGGAATTAGTTTGTCTCCATGGTAGTAAGGATAAGCACCAAAGATAGTAGGCAACACTTTTAACTCCTTAATTCTCTTTACGAGAATTTCATTAATTACGCTACAGTGGATATCTCTATTACGAGCATCTACTCTTGGATAATTTTTTTGTAAATCTTCAAGAATATCTAAGTATAATTCAATAGCACGATCTCCATTTGCATGAGCAGAAATTCTATAACCTTTCTTGTAAGCTTTTGTAAGTAATCCAGTAGCTATTTCCTTTGTAGTTGACATAACACCGTAAAAGTTTGGTTTATCTAAATATGGTTCTGACACAGCTGCTGTCCTTGCCGATACAGCCCCATCGAAAAAGAATTTAATTCCACAGATGCGAACCCAATTGTCGCCTAATCCCCGATAAATACCAAGTTTATCTAACTCATCAAGTAGTTCGATAGTAACATCCAACCTGATTCGTATTGGAAGTTCCTGATTATTTTTTAAATCAAGAGCAGCTCGGATTTCAGACCTTCCTACTAAATCATAAACACATGTCAATCCAACTGAACTACATTCGTTTAGAATCTGTTTAGCACCTTTATATGATTGGTCTCGGGTTGGCTGAGGAGGACCCTCAGGTTTTAAAATAAAATAAGCCTCCTCGTGAAGTCCACCTGTTAATTCGCCAGTTGTTGGGTCTCTATCAAACTTACCTCCTTCTGGATCAGGAGAATCCTTGGTGACATTTGAGAGCTCAAATGCTTTTGAATTTGCCATCCAAAAATGACCACCAACAGTAGTAATCATGATAGGGTGATTTGTGGATATTTCATCTAATTCGGTTCTATAGGGATGTCTTCTCTCTTCAAGTTTAGAATCATCTTCTTGATATCCATATATCCATTCACCATTCGGCTTTTGGCGGGCTTTTTCTTTGAGAATTTGTTGAATATCCGAAATTGAATGAATTCCCGCTTCTTCGCTTAAATCAATATATATTTTTTTAGAGGACCCTTCACTAATAAAATGGCCATGTGAATCGATGAATCCAGGTACTACAGTCTTACCTAAGAGGTCTATTGTTTTAGTTTTCTCACCAGCATATTTTTTAATATCATCATTGCTTCCAACTGCAATTATCTTTCCAAATTTTACAGCTATTGTTTGATAAATAGATTCTTGTGAGTCTAAACAAATAATTTTACCGTTTTTAAGGATAAGATCAGCATAAATCATTATGGTTTTAACATAAATGCATATGATTTAATAATTTCTTTTTTTCAAGATAACAAAGCACATCCAAAGAAATCATAAAAATTATCCGTCCCATTAATCACCGATTATAATATATCCCAAAAATGCTATTGTTGTAAATAATGTCATTAGCAACCTCCGAAACTTCCATAATTAAGTAATTTTTAATGTAATTTAGGCAAATCTATTTAAAGAAAAAATTGGAAATAATTGGGTTTTAAAAATCTGGGTTTAAATTTATAAATATGATTGTTGATCATACCGATAAAACAATTAGTATTAAAATAGTATATTTTGGGCCTGCTCTTTCGGGAAAGACAACTTCAATAAAAGCCCTATTATCTCTTTTTGGAAAGGATAAGGAAATCTGTAGCATTGAAAGTACCGTAAATAGGACATTATTTTTTGATTATGGCATTGTCACTTTTCAAAATCAAGACTGGAAAATCAAAATTCATATTTACACTACCACTGGTCAGGATTTCTATATAATAACTAGATTAATTACATTACGAGCAGTTGATGGTATTATCTTTGTACTAGATTCTCAAAAAGACGTTTACGAACGAAATTTAACGTCTTGGAAAGAATTACTTTCTTATTTTAGTGATTGCATAGTAGATATACCAATTATCATAGCTTTTAATAAACAAGATTTACCAATGAAATTTAATCCTGAAGTTTTCTTAAATGATATTAATGTTCATAGGTACAAAAATATAAGTTCGAGATATACAAGTGCGAAGCTTGGGGAGGGTATTTTGGATTGTTTTGAAAATGTTTTACAACTAATTTTGAAAAAGTACTATAAAAATAAATTAGTTAATGTAATGAATTAAAAAAAAGAGAAATGATTACTTATTCAAGGATGTTTAGCTAAGCAACCAATCTAATTTCAATTTCTTTAAGGTCTCTTCTGTAGGGTTTCCCGTTTTCTCGTCCCATCCTGCTTTTTTATAATACATTTCTTGACCTTTATAGAATTGCTCTTTATTAATACCAATCCCTTTTGCTGGACCTTCAGGTAAAGGACTAAACACACGTTCTGGTAATTTATCATCATCTTTTGTAAATCCTTCCCGTGCGTTGAAAAACCTCATCATATTAATCCTGCGTTCTCCAATTTCTAGAAGTTCTTTCATAGTAGTATCCCATCCAATTCCGTATTTGCATAAATCTAGCAAGTTATCGGGGCCATAGAGCTGCCAAGCAATTCCCCAAACAAATGTGCAAAGCCCTAATGTGTCGTTCATTGAATAGAAGCACTGAGTAGCAAACATATATCGTATTTTATTTTCGTCTATAACGGTCGGATCGGTATAATGAGTGTAATCTCCAATCATATCTATTCTGGCTTTAAAAGGGTTACCCGGGATGGTGATCATAGAATCATGTTCACAACTTTCATGATCTGCGCCGTAAGGATTTACAGAATATACAATACCTAAACCAGGTTTAGCTTGAGGCATGTGAGCAGGAAGTTCTTGCCCTTTAACACCCATGAACAAAGGGATGGCTTTTTCACCGAGTTTATCGGCACATATTTTACTTCCCTCAGCGAGGAAATCACCAAAACCTTCTCTTTTTGCTATTTTCTCTGTTAAAATCGGAAGAACATCATGATTCCCAAAAGATAGGTCTAATCCATCCGTTGTTTCTTTTGTGAGAATCTCTTTTTCAAAGCATTCCATTGCAAAGGCAATA
>JAUVXW010000022.1 GCA_030603385.1 Promethearchaeota archaeon
TGGATATTACAGGAGCGATTCTCTTGGGACAGAGTATTGGGCTTATTCAAAGCGTGGAAAATGTCAAAAAAATCGTTGATGAAATAGTTGATGATGCAGAAAAACGCTTGAGACATGCTTATGGATTTTTAAAATAAGCAATATTTATTTTTTTTTAATTTTTTCTTATATTAGTATTTTTAAAAAAAACTTTGAGAGTGAAAAAGATGGATGTAAAAAATATTGTTGTAATTGGAGTCGGACTTATGGGTAATGGTATTGCCCAAGTTTCTTTAATGGCAGGATATAACGTAACACTCGTTGATATAAAACAAGATTTCATCGATAAGGCTGTTGAAAGCATTAAAGGTGGTCTAACTAAACTTGAATCAAAGGGAGTATTAAAAGCAGCAGAAATCATAGCACGAATGAAGACAAATTTAGATCTAGCTTCTGCTGTGAAAGATGCTGATTTGATTATTGAAGCTGTTGTTGAGGATATGGATGTAAAGAAAAAAATATTCAAAACTTGTGATGACAACGCTCCCCCTCATGCGGTAATTGCCTCAAATACTTCTACAATGTCTATAACTGAAATGGCTTCTGCCACCAATAGAGAGGATAAATGTATTGGTATGCATTTTTTCAATCCAGCGCCATTAATGAGATTAGTAGAGGTTATTGCTGGTGAGAAATCTTCTGAAGAATCAATGGAGATTGGTGTAAATGTAAGTGAAAGTTTGCCTTGTCTTAGAGGAGACAGATACGTCGCGAAAGTTTTGAAGGATCGACCTGGATTTATTGTAAATAGGTTAAATGCTCCTGGTGGTATCTATATGAATTATCTTCTTGACACTTGCTTAGAAAAAGGAATTTCTTTTGAATCTTTAGATGCTGATTTTGGAAGTCGTGGTCCGATGTCTCCTCTTGTTCTTTCAGACTATACTGGTATTGATACAGGATATCATGTACGCAATTATTATGCAGATACGTTACATGAAGACTTCAGACCTGGAAAAGTTGTCACTAAAATGTTTAAAGAAGGAAAACATGGTAGAAAATCAGGGCAAGGTTTCTATGATTGGACCAAAGGACGACCGCAGCCTGACTTCTCTAAAATTGAAAAAGCGGGTTTAGTAAACCCAGGAATTTTTCTAGCTATTAGCTTGAATGAAGGATGTAGGATTTTAGAAGAGGGTATTGCATCTGGATGGAAAATAATTGATGATGCTAATATGGCAGGTATGAATGCTCCTGGACCTTTTGAATATGGTATCCAAAACTGGGAAGGACTCGTTAAATTATTAGAAGAATTCTCTGAAAAAATGGGTAGGGAATACCTTAAACCATGTGATTTGTTTAGAAGTGGAAAATTTGTAGATATGAAATAGTTTATATTTTTCCTTTTTTTTTTATTTAATTATAACTTTTAGTTTTTAATTATGTCAAAAGAGAATAAAGAACAATCTGACAGTGTAGACCCCATAAATGTAATTTCCTTTGAGGTGACCTTTGATAACCCAATTAAAGATGTGCATACAGCAAGGGCGCCTTTATCTAGCTGTGGTTGGATTGATACAACTGAGGGAGTTGTGCTTATTGATACATTATTAGCTAAACGCTGGGCTAAACAAGTTAAAGAACGAATCAAAGATAAAATTAAATATCTAATTTACACACATGGTCATATGGACCATATGCTTGCGGCACCAGTATTCATGGAGGATAACCCAGAGGTTATCGCAAGTAAATACTTACCTGATCGACTGGATAAATATCAAATGTTAGCCCCATATAAAGCTAGGAAAGATGCTCAACAATTTGGTTTCCCTGAAATTATTCCAAAGCTAGATTTAATTTATCCAACTAAAACATTCCTTGGTGATATGACATTTTCATTGGGAGATAAAACTTTTGAACTTCACACAGCACGAGCAGAAACTGACGATGCGGTGTGGATTTATGTCCCAGAACTCGACGCTGCGTTCATAGGAGATCTGATGATTGGGAGTTTTCCCAATATAGGTAATCCTTGGAAACCTACTCGCTTTGCATTGGATTGGGCAAAAGAGTTAGAAAGAGTAAGGGAATTAAATCCGAAATATATTTTCTATAGTGGAGGGGGGACTTTTATTGAAGGTGAAAACGCTATAAGAGGTATAAATGATCATATTGAAGTCATTCGCTCTCTACATGATCAAGTAGTTGATCATATCAACAAGGGAACACACATAACTGAAATGATCCACGAAGTAAAAATACCTGAACACTTAAAAAAAAGTCCCTTTCTTCAGGCAAGCTATTCAAGACCAGAATTTTTCGCGTTTAATTGTTATAGGTGGTACCACGGATATTTTGACGGTAACATTACCCATCTTTTACCGAGACCAGAAAAAGAGGTTATGGGAGAATTATACAATCTTATAGGAGACCCTGAAAAAATCATAAAGAGAGCAAAAGAGCTCTTAGAGCAAGATCAAGCTCAACTTGCATTAGAAGTCTTAGATGTTTTAATTCAAGCAGATCCAGAAAATATTGAAGCAAAAAAGATGAGAATTAAACTCCTTGAAAAGATTGGCAAAGATGATTATTGTTTAATGTCTCGAAATGCATGGGTTTACTTTATTAATAAGGATAAAGATTTTATTAAGTCAAAGGAAAAGTAGCAAATTAAAGCTTAATTCTTTCCATTTTTTTTCTTTACTGAGCCTTTTAAAGACAGTTGTTTATATGTTTGTCGACTGTCAAAATAATAGAAAAGAGAAATTTTATTTCTCCTAATTTAAAGTCATGTACCTCTTATATTTCCTGGAAAGAAGCATCTGATTGTTCCTTTCTAAGTCTCTTAAAGATATCAGTGACTATTTTTTCGACATATTGGCGTCTTTCAGAGGTTTCTACATATGGATTAGCAATTTTTCCAGCTTTTTCAAGTTCGTCTGCTTCTTCCTTAGACAAGATTATGTTATCACCATTTTCTTTGGTCACAACACAACCCGAATTTGTTAATATACGATAATTTTCAGCAGTTTCATCGTGATCGCCCGAACAAATCAATTGGCAGTTTCCACATGTTAGAATGAAGTTTTCTGTAAATGTATTTGATGCAATCTCCCCTGATGAAATATATTCTTGAGCGATTTTATCATTTATTAATTTAGACTCAGCATAACTCCCCTCCTCGCCTACAACACGTAAATTTTTTACAGGATGGGTGAATAGGTGAGCAAAAGTTCCATCCGCATCTTCTTCTGTTTCGGGGTAAGGTGTTCGACCAGGAGACCATGTAGACCATTTTCTGGTTTTATCCAAGCCTGATAATCCCCCACATACAGCATAACAGGAAGATAAATTATTTCGCTTTGAAAATGAAAAGGTATACCCTCCAAGAGCGTATGAATCCTCTTCTTTTTTATCAAACATCCTAAAAGCGCAGACTTGAACGCAGAGTTTACATTTATCACAGGGTGATTCTTCGGGTGGGATAGGATCTGTGGGTTCTAATTTCGCAGAAGTTACAAGAGCACCTAATAAAACAGCAGCGCCATATCCTTTTACAAGTATATTACCAGACCAACCGATTGAACCAACACCTGAACGGGCTGCAACCAATCTAAGAGCGAGAAGTGGTGGTAATTTCGTCCGCCAATCAGGCACATCCTCACGATATTTGAAGTTGTTAATGACTGGAGCAGATTTATATCCCTTTTCCTCTAAGAAATCAGCAGCAACTTTTGCATATTTATATGCCTTTAAGTATGCATCTCCATTATCAATTACATGATCAAAACGTCCCCTAGGAAGTTCTTTTCCCAAATAAGGACGTATTTTTGGCTTCTCCAACGGAACAGCAAAACAGATTGCAGTTTCTGCTTCCGGAAGTATATAAGTCATATCCGTAGTAGGGGGTCCTCCTTCTAGTGTTCTCTTTGTGGCAAATCCTACACTCACAGCCCCCTGCTCTAATAAAAATTTTTCAATTTCTTCATTTAGATTAATAGTTTTATCACCAATTATCCCCTTTAAAGGGTATTTAATATTAATTCATTTTTTTTTTTAAAATACTTTTTCATTATTTTATGAAGTGTAAACCTTTCTTGACATTCATGAGATAAAATCACAAACTTAAGATAATATTAAGTTTTTCACTAAATATCACGTATATTTAAACTTGTTATTTGCCGGTGATCACTATAAAACCTATGAACAAATTTAAAACCTATAAGTTTGACGCAGCTCCCTTTTTCTTTTTTATTGATATTTTCCCTCCGGACTATTCCAACATAAATAAACCAAATTTGGCTAACATAATCAGTTCTATAGGAACCAATCCAATTATGCCCCAACCAATGAGAGTTGATCGAGTATTCAATGGTGAAAGATCAGTTTTAATACGACCTAGAGAACCGATTTCATTTCCAATAACCGAAGATCTTACAGCTATAATCGATCCTCTTCAATTTCTTAAATTTGGATTTGAAAAATTATTATATTTTACTGAGGTTCGTTCTCGCGAGGAATTCTTTTTATCTCTTTCCCAAGAACGAGTATCAAAATGGTGGGAATTCACAAAGTATCTTCATGGAAATCTACCCACTTTAGAAGAAGATTTCTCTGCTTTTTTGAGAGCTTATTTACACACTATCGTTAAAGCAAAAATACTTGAAGACGATCTCATAGACGCTGCAAAAGATTATTGTCAATTAATTTCAGATATAAGTAGGAAACGATTTGAACAAAATTCCATTCTTGTTGACATAGAAGGAAAGCAAGAAACTGTGAAAATGTATAAAGTAAAAGAATATACATATTATAGAAAACTTAAAAAATCAAAAGAAACTGAATATCACCCTGAGTTAATAGATATTGAAATTTACGATCTCTCAAACATAGGCTTTATAACAGAAAAAAATGATCGAGCTAGCTTATTGAATGGTTTAGATAATAAGATAATAAAATATATTCCACTTCTATTTTATGATGATTTACTTGAGTGCATGCTTCAAAATATAAAAAAACTTGAAGAAGGTGATAAGGACATTATAGATCCTTCTTTTCTTTTAGACAACGGAGTTATAATTACACAAAACTCAAAAGATTTAGAGAAAATCAACATGGGGGACTATTCATGGTGGAACAGTTTTGATACTATTAATTTTAAGCCAATCTTAGAATCCATTAGAAAAACTCATGAACAATTTATTCTTAATTTAGATATTGAGAAATTTTAAATTCTAATCAACGAAAAGAAATCTTAATATATTTTATACTAATTTAACGCCGTTAATTAAAAATTAACTTTAAAGTTAGAGTTTATTTAACTCGTTAATAAACAATCTTAAAAAACATAATTATTTATTTATATTTTAAGAATGTATGAGAAGCTTATAACAATTTTGTAAATGTTGTATAAGAAGGAAAGACCAGCAATTTTAATGTTTCAAGATGGTCGTTATTTTAGAGGTGTAGGATTCGGAGCAATTAAGAAAGTTACAGGAGAACTAGTTTTTAATACAATGACAGGTGCGGGTTACAACGAAGCTTTGAGCGATCCCTCCTATCAAGGTCAAATAGTAACAATGACACACCCTCTTGTTGGAAATTATGGCGTTCCATCATGGGAAAAGGACATTTACGGCATTTATAAACATTTTGAATCAGATTCCATTAAAGTTTCTGGCTTTGTAGTTAATGAATGTTGTAAAAACCCCAATCATTATGAGAGTGTAAAAACTTTAGATGAGTTTCTTCGCGAGGAAGATATACCTGGAATTGAATGGGTAGATACCAGGGCAATAACAAAAATTTTGAGAGAAGAGGGTGTTCAAGTAGGATTACTCTCTGTATTTAACTCAGGAGAAGAACCTAATATTGATCAATTAAAAGAAGAAGTTAAAAAAGCAGAAGATCCTAACCTAAGACTGTTAGCAAGTGAAGTCTCAACAAAAGAAGTAAAAATTTATAGTCAACCTAACCCGATTGGAAAAGTTGTTGTCTTAGATATGGGTGCTAAATTAAATATATTACGGAATTTTGCAAAAAGAAGATTAGAAATTATAGTTGTGCCGTATAACCATTCATATGAGCAAATTATGGAATACAACCCAAATGGAGTCTTTATTTCAAATGGTCCTGGAGATCCTGCAATGTATAAAAGGGCAATTGAGGTTTGTAGAAATTTGATTAAGAACAATATTCCAACTTTCGGAATTTGCTTAGGAAATCAAATTATTGGGTTAGCTGCTGGAGGAACTTCTTACAAGTTAAAATACGGGCATAGAGGCGGGAATAAAACAGTCATAAATACTGAAACTAATCACTGTTATATTACCTCTCAAAATCATGGTTTTTGTGTGAAAGATTTTGAAATTGGCGGTTTTAAAGAATTTTTAAGAAATATTGATGATCAATCTAATGAAGGATTAATTCATGAAAGTAAACCTGTTTTTGCTGTACAATTCCATCCCGAAGCTTGTCCTGGTCCTCTAGACTCTTTATATTTATTTGATAAATTTATGGAAGTAATGGAGTTGAAATAAAATTGCCATTAGATAAGAGTATAAAAAAAGCATTGGTATTAGGATCCGGTGGTATAAAAATAGGTCAAGCTGGAGAATTTGATTATACCGGAACTCAAGTACTAAAAGCTTTAAAAGAAGAAGGGATTACAACAATTTTAATTAACCCTAATATAGCTTCGGTGCAGACTGACCCTCAATTATCAGATTGCGTTTATTTATTACCTATAAATATTAAATATGTAGAAGAAGTCATTAAAAAGGAGAAACCTGACGGCATTTTATTATCTTTTGGTGGTCAAACTGCCTTAAATGTTGGTGTTGAATTAAATGAAGCAGGTATCTTAGAAAAGTATAAATTGAGAGTGTTAGGAACTCCAATAGATGCCATTGAAGCAACAGAAGATCGTGATTTGTTTATTAAAGCAATGGAAGAATCTAATGTTAAGGTATGTAAAAGTTATGCTGTAAATTCTTATCCTGAGGCGTTAAAAGCTGTTAAGGAGATTGGATTTCCATGTATGATACGAGTAGCATATACTTTAGGTGGAAGAGGATCAGGTATAGTTAATAATATGAAAGATTTCGAAAGAATGGCAAAGAAAGGTTTAGCTCAATCAAGAATAAATCAGATTCTAATTGAAGAGAGTATATGGGGGTGGAAAGAAATTGAATATGAAGTTGTACGAGATTCTGAAGATAACTGTTTTATTAACTGTAACATGGAAAACTTTGATCCCGTCGGCATTCACACAGGAGAATCGCTTGTTGTAAGTCCTAGCCAAACTCTTACAAATGAGGAATATCAAATGCTTAGATCCGCTTCCATTCGGGTTATACGAAACCTTGGTATTATAGGGGAATGTAACATTCAATATGGATTAGATCCATTTTCAAAAGAGTTCCGCGCAATAGAAGTAAATGCTCGGCTTTCAAGATCATCAGCACTTGCTTCTAAAGCCACGGGATACCCATTAGCATATATAGCAGCAAAACTAGCAATAGGGTACACATTACCGGAATTAAAGAACAAAATTACTGGAATTACAACAGCTTGTTTCGAACCAGCATTAGATTATTTAGTACTTAAGATTCCTAGATGGGATCTCACAAAATTTCAAAAAGTGGACCGTCGTTTAGGGAGTCAAATGAAATCTGTTGGAGAAGTAATGGCAATTGGCAGAACTTTTGAAGAAGTTCTTCAGAAAGCCCTTAGGATGTTAGACATCGGTATGAAAGGATTTGTAGCTAATGATTTAGAACCTATTGAGGACATCAATGAATTAAAATATGCATTAAGAAATCCAACTGATTTAAGAGTGTTCAGAATTGCTGAGGCAATAAAAAGAGGAATTTCTTTAGATGAAATATATCGCCTTTCAAGAATTGATAAATGGTTTTTACATAAACTAAAAAATATTATTGATATCGAAGGCAACCTCGAGCATCTTGATTTATTAGAATCTAAAGATCTTGAAAAAAGTTATTGGTTAGAAAGAGCAAAAAGATTTGGATTCTCTGATGGACAGATTGGTAAGATTATGGGCGTCGATACAATTTTTATAAGACAAATGAGAAAAAAATTAGGAATCCATCCATATGTAAAAAGAATTGATACTTTAGCCGCTGAATGGCCAGCAGTAACTAATTACTTATATCTTACCTATAGTGCATCTGAACATGATATAGATTTCGAAAAAGAAAACAATTCAAACTTAAATAAAGTAATAGTATTAGGTTCAGGAACTTATCGTATTGGAGCTTCAGTAGAGTTTGATTGGGGATCTGTTAATTGCTTATGGGGGATTAAGAAACTGGGTGTAGATCAAGCTATTATGATTAATTTCAATCCTGAGACAGTTTCCACTGATTGGGACACATCTGATAAGCTTTACTTCGAGGAGATTAGCGGAGAAAGAGTACTGGATATATGTGAACTTGAAAAACCAACTGGAATTGTAGTATCCGCAGGGGGTCAGATCGCCAACAACTTAGCAACAAAAATCACTAAATATTCTGAATTTTTTAGAAAAACTAACTTAAAAATACTCGGTACTCATGGTTCCCGTATAGATATGGCGGAAGATAGAAGTAAGTTTAGTGCTTTACTGGATCAACTCGAGATAAGGCAACCAGAATGGAACGCATTGACAAATGAAGAAGAAGCTTTAGAATTTGCTAGAAAAGTAGGTTACCCCGTTTTGGTTAGACCCTCATATGTATTAAGTGGTGCCGCCATGAGAGTATGTTATGATGAAAAAACGCTCAGAGATACTCTTGATCTTGCAGCTTCGGTTTCAAGGGAATATCCTATAGTAATAACTAAGTTTTTTATAGATGCTAGAGAAATTGAATGTGATGGTATATCTGATGGTGATAATGTATTGATAGGCGCTATTGTCGAACACATAGAAAATGCGGGAATTCACAGTGGAGATGCCACTATGGTAATTCCACCTCAAACAGTTCCTAAAAATGTTATAGATACAATTGAAAACTATACTAAACAAATTGCTTTAGCACTTAAAATACATGGACCTTTTAATGTCCAATATTTAGTAAAGAATGGAAATGTTTTTGTGATTGAATGTAATTTACGCTCAAGCCGTAGCATGCCGTATGTGTCAAAAACTAGAGGGATTAACCTAATGAGATTAGCAGCAGAGGTAATAATGGGTAATAAAATTCCTGAAAGACTCCTTAACCTTCCTTATGGAAACTATGTTGGGATTAAAGCACCAATGTTTTCCTTTATGAGGTTAGATAAGGCGGATTTCAGACTTGGTGTTGAAATGGCATCAACTGGTGAAATAGGAATTATTGGAGAGGATTTCCAAGATGCACTAATAAAGGCTTTAGAAGCTACAGAAATGTATATTCCTGTTGAAGGAGGGAATATTTTAATTTCTATAGGAGGAGAAGAATTGAAGAAACAAGTGATACCACTTGCCAAAAAACTGAAAAGTCTAGGTTTTAGCATTTTTGCCACAGAAGATACTGCTATTGCCCTAAATAAAAGTGGAATTGAAGCGGTAAAATTATATAAAGTTCATGAATTTGGAAGAGAACCCAACATAATGGCGTGCTTGCAGGAAGGGCATATAGATATGGTAATCAATATCCCAATGCCAACAACAGTGGAAGAAGAATTTAGAACTATCATTGAAGATGAATATAAAATAAGAAGAATGGCTGTAGATTATAATATTCCTGTGATAATTAATCTACAACTTGCTAGAGCTGTAGTAGATGCGATAGAAAATGTTAGAAAAAAGAAAGTAGAAATAAAATCTTTAAATGAATATCATAAGACTTTAAAAGAAGTATATTGGTAAAAGATTCTTTAATAACAATAAAAATAAAAAAAAATTATCCTAATATATAGGTGTCAAATTAATTTATTATCGTGGTTATATTCTAATTCGATTGAAAATCATCGGGACTCAATGGAAAGTCACAGAAAAACTAAAAGGCTTAAAATCTAACAACTCAAATGAAGATTGGGAAATAACTTATGCGACACCTATCTACGGTGGTTGGGACTTAATGGTTGAATGTAGATTTAATAGATTAGAAGATCTAGATAAAATCGTTATTTTCTGCAGATCTGATAAGGAATTATCTAAGTGGATAGAAGCAACTACGACTCTTATTAGTACCAAGAGGAATTATCCCCCTTAATTGGATTTATTCTTATTTATTATACCTTAATTTCTTAATTTATAACATAAAACTCTATTAATCATCAAATATTTCAAATAAAATAATTTGAGAGATTTTTTTTTTATTAAATAAGGCAATAGTAATCGATGAAAAATAGAAAAAACAATACTATTCAAAAACGTATTGTTGAGTTTTCACCAGGAAAAGATCCTTTTGAAAAAGCTCGCCATAAAGGTTCACGAAATTGGATTTTCTCGCATATTCTTTTTAAATCTAATAAGTTCTATGTTGTAATTGTGTTATTTACGACAATTTTAACTTCCAACTTAACTTCTATTACTTCTGTTCTTATCGGTAAAGCCATAAACGATTTATATTTTGGTATTACCTCTTCATTGGTATATTATACTATTATTATCTTAATATTGAGCATTTTTTCACCAATTTTGAGAATGATAAGCTTTGCACTAAGAGAAATTATAGCTCATAGGATGGAAAGAGACTGTAGGAGGGAATTCTATTCTAACCTTTTAGGAAAGAGCCAATCTTTTCATGAGCAAATACAAATTGGCGAATTGATGGCCCTAGCAACTAATGATGTCCGCATGCTTAATTTTCTTATTAGTCCAGGAATCTCCTTAATATTCGAATCATTCACTGCTTTGGTAATCCCTTTAATTTATATAATACTCTTTTTTCCACTTCAACTAATATTAGCTCCACTTGTGTTTGCTGTATTATTTTTAATTTCATTGAGATCTTATGTTAAAAAAATAGCTCCAATTTCATGGAGACTAAGGGGATTCTTCGGAGGGATGAATACAACTTTAAACGAAACACTAACGGGGATAGAAGTTGTTAAGGCTACAGTTCAAGAAGTTGGTGAATTAGAAAAGTACATTTTAAACGCGAGGGGATATCGAGATGCTTTTATTGATCAAGGGAAAGTCCAGGCAAAATATATTCCTTTCTTAATATTAGCCCTAACTATTACTTTTGGTCTAACTCATGCAATTAGTCTAAATTTAATACTTGGGAATCTATTGTTCCCAATTGGTTCCATTATTGGATATTTAGCGTTATTAAGGCAATTACGTTTTCCTACTCAAATTTCTCTATTTGTTTTTGCAATGGTTCGGGTAGCAATTACCAGTGCTCAAAGATTACTTAATATAATGAATCGAGAGACCGAAATTGATGAAAATATTGAAGGAATTTCGAAATCATTAGACGGAAGAATAAAATTCGAGAATATGTCATTTTCTTACCCAGGAAGTGAAAAACCAGTATTAAAAAATATCAATTTGGAGGTGAAGCCAGGACAGACAGTAGCTTTTGTAGGTACAACGGGTTCAGGAAAAACAACACTAACCAAATTGATATCTCGTTTATATGATGTTGATAAAGGCAAAATATTAATTGATAATATTGATATCCGAGAATATGCTTTAAAATCGTTGAGGAGTCAAATATCATATATAGAACAAGATGTTTTCCTGTTTTCAGATTCAATTTTTAACAATATTTCATTTGGTAGAACGTCCTCTAAGGAAGAAATTATTCAAGTAGCTAAAGAAGCTCAAGCTCATGATTTTATTTGTCAATTACCTAACCAATATGATTCTGAAGTTGGAGAGAGGGGCGTTCAATTGAGTGGTGGGGAAAGACAAAGAATAGCAATCGCTAGAGCATTTCTCTCTGATCCAAGAATTCTTGTTTTGGATGATTCAACTTCATCAATAGATTCAAACACCGAGGATAAAATTCAAAGAGCAATTCGAAATATTCTCAAGGATAGAACAACACTTCTCATAACGCATAGGCTTTCACAGATAAGATGGGCAGACCTAATAATTGTCTTAAAAAGGGGAGAAATAACCGCAATGGGAACTCATGATGAACTTTTATCAACTTCAGATGAATATCAAAAAATCTTTATCAAAAAGTTTGATGTAGACATAGACCAAATAATAAAACACAAGGAGGCTTCTTGAAACATGTGGGTTGGACTAGAAGCTGAGGAATATGACAGAGAATTTTCAGATAGAGCCTTAATAAAACGGATCTTGCAATATTTTAGCCCGTATAAACGTCCCATGGGATTTGTAGTGTTCCTTTTAACCATTGCTTCTCTCTCTAGTTCTCTCATACCAATTTTGACGACTGTAGTTCTAAATAATATAGAAACCAATAGAAATGTAGTATATATTATTTTTGTAATAACACTTACTTTTACGTTGAATATATTAGGATGGGTTTTTAATTATTTTAGACGTCGTAAAATTTCTACAATCATTGGAGATGTGGTATTAGATTTAAGAAGGGATGCGGGGGAAGCAGTTTTAAATCATGATTTATCTTTTTTTGATAGAAATCCGATTGGTAAGATAGTGAGTCGAACTAATACAGATTCTAGAGATGTGGGTCAAATTGTTGAGCTCTCCCTTGATTTAGTATCCTCTTTTTTTATAGTAATTTTTTTATTAGTAATAATGGTTTTTATGAATATCATGTTATTTTTCGCAACATTGATTTCATTTCCTTTATTTTTTATTATAGCACTCTCTTATCGTAAAATTGCAAGAAGGAGAGCGTTATTAGGACAACGAGCACTCGCTTCCGTTAATGCATATGTCAAAGAAAGTTTCTCGGGAATTCAGATTGCAAAAACCTTCCGACAGGAACAAAAATTATATGAGACTTTTAATGAAGTAAATGACACCTCTTACAGAGTTAATCTACGAAGAGGCTTTGTTTTTAGTGTGGTATGGCCTGCTTTGAGCATGATTCAAGGGTTGGTATTAACTTTAATAGTATTTCTTGGGGGATCAAGGGTAATAGATGGTACAATAAGTATCGGAGATTTGAACCTGTTTTTATCTGGGTTAGGTTTTCTATTTTTTCCATTGTTGTCTATTGCCTCATTTTGGCCAGTTTTTCAGACAGGTATGGCTGCTTCAGAGCGAATTTTTGCTTTAATAGATGCATTACCATTAATTGTTCAAAATGATAATATAAAACCACCAAGGCTTAATGGTGAAATTGAGTTTAGGAATGTTAATTTTAGATATGAAGCATCTAAGGAAATATTTCAAAATTTTAATTTAAAAATTAAACCTGGAGAATCTTTAGCTATTGTAGGTCATACAGGTGCAGGAAAATCAAGT
This sequence comes from Promethearchaeota archaeon, assembly GCA_030603385.1. Taxonomy (GTDB): domain Archaea; phylum Asgardarchaeota; class Lokiarchaeia; order Sigyniarchaeales; family SOKP01; genus Loki-b32. Next base: position 13,328 of record JAUVXW010000022.1, read on the forward strand.
TTAGCAAAATTGCTTGCTAGATTTTATGAATTTCAAGAAGGAGATATTTTAGTAGATGGAATTAGCATAAAGAGTTACGATCTAAATGAATATCGTAAACAGATTGGAATAATACCACAAACTCCGTTTCTTTGGGCTGATTCTCTCGAAAATAATATCAAATACTGTTGTAAAAATGCCACAGAAGAAGCTGTTTTTAATGCCCTTAATAACTCTAGTGGTTTTGATTGGATTGAAGATCTATCAAATGGTTTAAAGACTTATACTGGTGAACGAGGTTGTCTAATTTCAATGGGACAGCGCCAATTAGTAGTTTTTGCTAGGGTCTTATTAGAAAACCCCTCAATCCTCATATTGGATGAAGCAACGGCGTCTGTCGATCCTTTTACTGAAACAAGAATTCAAGATGCATTACAAAAAACAATTGAAGGGCGAACATCCATCATTATTGCACATCGACTTTGGACAGTGAGGCATGTTGATCGTATAATTGTACTCGATCACGGACAAATTGTCGAGGAAGGTAATCATGATGAGCTAATGGCTAAAGGAGGAACTTATGCTGAGCTTTACAACACATACTTCCGCCATCAATCGTTAGAATACATAGAAAAAATGAAAGAAATTGTGGAAAACAAGACTTAACAAGTGAAATTTAAAAAAAAAGTTTGAAAATAATTAAGTTAATCTGCTATTTTTGCTATAATATATGCGAAGATTAAAATTCCCCCAGCAACCATTGTTAATATCATACCTAATCCCATGGTAAATCCAAAAATAATCCCATACTCCTCTAAGATTCCAGGAATGATAGCGACCATAATTACAATCACTACTACTTGAGAAATTATCTTGGCAATTCCAGAACCTAACCATCTTTTTCTTGCTTTTTTGACCTCTTTACTTCCAGTTTTAACTCTAATTGCTCCGATTAGTAATGTCAAAGCATCAAGTCCATACCCAACTGCAAATATAATCCCTACCCACATGAATGCATTTCGCACATTTTCAGCATCTGAGTATAAACCGACATAAGCTTCAAGCTCCTCTAAAAAGCTACCCCCAAAAGGTAAAAGATCTCCCGCAACAGAGAAATCAGGTGGAGGTGGGTGAGGCGCAATATAATAATCCATAGAAAGATACATAATAGGTAAGAATAGTAGAACTATCATTAACACAACGACGATTATTGGAAATAGAAAAATCCAATCTTTTGTTTCCGCCAAATTTATTCCCTTTTTGTTTTTTATAAAATTTTTTTAATAACAAGAAATAATAAACTACCTTTTAAAAAGCTTATAGAAAAAATTGAACTATATAAGAAAATAATTTTAAAAATTTATAAACGGGTTATATATCGAGTTCTCTCCCATTCACTTACTACAAGTTTAAAAAGCTTATAGCAAATTGGTATAAGAATTTCTAAAAAAGACCATTTCTAAAAATTAAAACTAAAATTAATTTTTGGGCAATAATTACCCTTAAATTTGAATCTGTAAATCCGTACTTGATAATTATTATATTCTTATAATATTTATTTAATCATGGATACACATATATATCAAGTAATGATAAAAATCTCTTTGCTAAAAAGTAAGTGAAATTAATGCCATCCGAATATTTTGATGAACGGTATTATAATGGTGATGAAGATATTAGTGAATCTGAACTTCTTTTAAGACGAGATTTTGATGTAACCGGAAAAGAATTAGAAAGTTTGACTGAGTTCCTAAGCAACATTCTTAAACATTGTGATTTCGAAATATTGGCATTAACCAGTAGAAATGGGATGCTAGTTTCTGCTGTTTTCATTAACATTATTAAAAACCTTCATAAAGAGTTCGATCTTCTATATTCTCGTTACTTATGGGATTATGAAGATGTTAATGGTAATAATAAAGAGTTTATTAAAAAAGGATGGAGCGATATAGAAATACGAGGGGAATTGGGTAAATTGATCGTTGCAGAAGCAGGAATATTTCTGTTAATAGGTGTATTATTTAAAAAATCAGATTTAAAGAAATTGGAAACAATAATTCAATATTATTCGGGAGAAATCAGAAAAAGATTCCATAAAAAGTTCCTTGAGAGATAAAAAATTGTAAATTAAGAAAAAAAAAATATAGTTTTGATAAAAATAATTAACTAAAATATGAGGGAGGTAATAATTAAATTTATTAAAGAAATTAGCCAAAACTTTATTAAGCAAGATTTTATAACCTTATGTAGCGATTTCTTTCCCATTCCGAGACTACTACTCTGTAAGCATTATACTCTTCAAGCTTAGCATAGTAATAGTTCTTGAAAGCAGTCTCTCCAAAAATTTCCTTCATCAATTCAGAGTCTTTGAATTCTTTTAATGCTTCCTGGAGGCTTCCTGGCAAAGATATAATCCCTTCCTTTTCCATTTCCTTGGAAGTAAGATGATAAACATTTCTATCTGTCGCTTCAGGAATCTCGATGTTATCTGATAAAATCCCCTCCAATCCGGCTGCTAAGAGCACACTAAACTGAAGATATGGATTTCCTGATGGATCTGGGCAACGGATCTCTACTCTAGCAGCATTAGGGCTCCCATGAAAATCAGGTACTCTAAGCAAAGGTGATCTATTTCGAAATCCCCATGCGAGATAGACAGGTGCTTCATATCCAGGAACAAGTCTCTTATAGGAATTTGGCCAACTACTTAAAACAGCACACATAGCCCTGGCATGCTTTAATTGACCAGCAATCCATTTCTTCATGAGATGTGAAATATTATCACCATCTTTCTCATCGTAAAATACATTTTTTCCATTATTCCATAAAGATTGATGTACATGCATCCCAGAACCATTTATTCCATGAAAAGGCTTAGCCATAAACGTTCCTACAAGATTATGATTCGCAGCAACAGTTTTAACTATTGTTTTTATTGTAATTGTATTATCAGCTGTATTTACGGCTTTATCATACCGGAAATCTATTTCATGTTGGCCAAAAGCGACTTCATGATGGACGCATTCAACGGAGATCCCCATAGCATCGCAGTATTCTGCAATCGTATATCTTATCATTTCACTTATATCATAAGGGTCATAATCGAAATAACCTCGCAGATCTGAAGGTTTAAATTCTTGTTTAGTATCTGGAGTTAGTATAAAAAATTCCATTTCTGGAGCACAATAATAAGAATAACCATGATCTTCTACTTTTTTTACAGCTCGCTGCAAGATATAGCGAGGATCTCCTTTATATCGTTCACCATCTGGTTTATAGATATCACAAATAGCTCTTGCAACCTTATTTTCCTTTCTCCATGGTAAAAGATAAAAAGTACTGGGATCTGGGAGTGCAACCTTATCAGATTCCTCAATAGCACCATATCCTGTTATTGAACTTCCATCAAAACTCTGACCAATTTCAAAGATATCTTCAATCCTTTTAGAATTAACCTCAAACGATTTTATAATACCATGAATATCCGTAAATTGGAGATAAATGAACTTAACGTCATCCTCCTTTATTTTTTCGATTACGACTTCACACAATTCTTTCCTTTTTGGATTATCTTTTTCAATCATCTTATTTTAATTAAAAACTTTCTTATATTAATATAATTAAATGCAATTACACTTAAAAATCATTTGATCTTTTTCAGAAACTACCTCAAATTCTGAACTTTTTAAATTAGTTTTTGTCGGCGAATGAAAAAAATCCGTTATATTTATTAGGAAATAAAACCCACTATTACTAGATGAATGTTATTAAAGATAACAAGGTTGATGAGTTAGACCTTGAAATATTGAAAATTCTAAGTATTGATAGTCGAAAAAATAAGAGTACTATAGCTGAAGATCTAAAACGTTCACCAAATACCATAATTAAGCATGTTAAAGATTTAGAGGAGGCTGGTATCATTAAAAATTATGGTATTCAAATTGATTATGAGAAATTAGGCTATGAAATTATAGCCATTATAGAAATAACTGTTTCAAAAGGTAAGATGTTTGAAGTCGAGGAAAAAATAGCACAAAATCCCAATGTATATGGAGTTTATGATCTAACAGGAACCTATGATGCTCTAATTTTGGCAAGATTTAAAACGAGATCAGAACTCAGTAAGATGATAAAAGAAGACATCCACGCATCACCTTTCGTTGAGCGCACTAATACACATATAGTATTGAATATAATTAAAGAAAAAAGCTCCTTAGCTGAATTAATAACAAAAGAAGATGAGAATAAGAAACTACTAGAAATAAATCAAATTAAAAGCGAACTTTAGAAAATGTTTTATTCATAACCTATGTTATTAAAAATGTTTCATCAAAATTATCAGGATCTCTAATTTCGTTCACATCTTATCGAAAACTTTTTGTAGAATCCTGAAATTATTTCAATAAAAACACACTTTTGTCAAAAATTCATTCACTTTTAATAAAATTCTTGAATTTTGTCGAAAATTAAAAGATTTTAGGTAAAAATTGTTCAATAAATGACAGTAAATATTAAATAGGAGTATCCTAAAACTAAAGAGTTTTCATTTCTATTCTCGAATATCTTCAATCCGTTCAGTATTGATCTAAAATCTTGTAAACATTTTTAGAAAAATCAGAAAAAACTAGAAGAAAGTTTAAATAATCATGATCCTATATTATACTAACTACGGGAGAAAGTTCCCGCAATTATAAAACAAAGGTAATTAAAAAAAATAAAATAATAAATTTTCAAGTAGGAGGTAATGCAAATAACAATTCAAGAGTATTTTCGAACATGGGAAGAAATTTGCTTAGAAAAGTTAAGAGAAATAGGAAGAAGCTCATCAGCAGAATGGGCTAGGGCAATGGGATATGGAGAAAACCGTAATGGAGTGACAACAGTGATTAAGCGAATTAAAAAAACTATGCCTGAAAGGTTAATGATTTATTATAATGCAAGACCACGATTATATGAAGTGGTACAAGGAGAGATTTGAAAAAGAGTGTGAATTAAAATGCCGTTAAAATGTCAAATTTGTGGAGAAGAATATTTATACGATGGAAAGATATGCCATACCTGCGAAGAAACTGCCATAACTAGCGGTTTAAGTTCTCAAGATGGAAATTATCGTAAGTGGAGATGTGATAATTTTACAGAATTAAACGGTTTAGTATTTGGAAGTAATCTAGATAACAGAAAAGAATTAAAATTGATTGAATGTCCTGAATGTGGAGAAAAATATTCATATGGCAGGATAATATGCCATACTTGTAAGGGCAATTCAATACCGTTTGGAAGAATATTCGAGTCAGAGAGAAAAGCACGTAGGTGGAATTGTGATACCACAATGGCTTGTATGGAGTTATTAGCATCTGATTTAGATCCCCTTGAGTCAATTGTAAAAGAAGTACCCCATTTAGAAAAACTCGAGAATAATGAACGCGATTGGAACATATTTAACAATATACAAATTAATGAAAGAAAATTAAATAATTTTTTAAAGTTTGAGTGAAAATTTAAAAATTCAAAAATAAAGAATAGAAAAATAAAACAAGGGAGTTAAGAGAAAAAATGACGAAATTTTCGATGGTTACCCATCAAACAAGCATGATCGGGTCTAGAACGAGAGTTGAGGATTCTTGTGAGTCTGGATTATGCCCGATTTGTATTGCTGATTGTCCTGTTTTTTGCGAAGTTTCAAAATCAGCTTTACGAGGACGTGAAGTTTTATATCCTCGGAGAGAATATTTTGGAAATTCTACTGCGGGTTCTCCAAAAGATTTTGGATTCTCGTTTAGCGACTTTCAAATTCAATTTGAATGTCGAGGAGCCCAGGGAATAGAAGCAGACGCAGATAAAGTGATATTTCCTAATGTTAGCATCAAAACTAAGTGGGGGAATATTGAACAAAAGTATCCATTTTTACTTCCAGGTTTAGGAAGTACTTACGTTGCAAAACGAAATTGGGATGGTTTGGCAATAGGAGCTGCATTAACAGGAGTTAGTATGACTATAGGCGAGAATGTGGTTGGGATGGATCCCTATGCCAAATTTGCAAACCACGCCTTATACCCTAAAGTGATCGATACTGAAGACATGAAAAATCGAGTTGAAAAATATAGAGAATTTTGGGATGGGAAGCATGGGGATATTATTGTCCAGAAAAATGTAGAAGATACAAGATTAGGTGTTTTTGATTACGTCATGTCTAATTTAGAAGTAAACTCTCTTGAAATAAAATTTGGTCAAGGTGCAAAAGCAATTGGAGGCGAAGTGAGATTAGAATCGTTGGAGCGTGCACAATTATTGCAAAATAGAGGATATTTAGTGTTTCCAGATCCTTCTGATCCTGTTATTATTGAGCAATGGAAAGCAGGATTAATACCTGACTTTGAAAGACATAGTAGAGTTGGATTATCATCTACAGAAGATGTTTTAGAAGAAATTGATCAAGTTCGCTCGAGTGGAGCAAAAAATATTTTTATCAAAACAGGAGCATATCGACCAGCAGCAACAGCCTGGATTTTGAGGTTAGGTATTGAAGGAAAAGTGGATGGAATGACTTTTGATGGTGCTGGTGGAGGCACTGGAATGAGCCCTGTAAGTATGATGAATGAAGGATCAATTCCTACAGCCTATTTAGAAGCACTTATAGTTGGATGCCTTGATATGATTAAAAATAAAAACCCAAACGCTACTATACCCTCTATTGCAATAGCAGGCGGGATTGCAAATGAAACACAAATATTTAAAGCACTTGCAATGGGCGCTCCTTATATAAACTGCATTGCTATGGCAAGAGCACCAATTACTGCTGCTATGAAAGCGAAATATATAGGAGAAGTTATTGGCAAAAGAGAAGCCACACCAGCAATGTTAACGAACTTAGGATTCCCTAAGGATAAAGATCCTAAAAGTTTAACCTTAAGTGAAGCTTTTGTTGAATATGATGGTTTAAATAGAATTCATAATGGACATCTTATTCCTCCTTCGGCGATTGGAGTTTATACTTATTTTACTAGCAAATTAGGTATTGGATTAAAGCAGTTGCTGGCCGGAGTTCGAAAATTTAAATTAAATCTCTTGGATCGCCAAGACATCGCATATATTTCTCAAAGAGCTAAAGAAGTGTGTAAAAAGTGGAGCCTTGGAGTTAAATCTCAAGAATCAATTGATTTTGAGTTAGTTAAAGAGGAAATTTATTCGGGGAATTATGAATAAATTAATTCCCTCCTTTTTCATACAATAAAATTAGAAATAATTAAATCTAAAATAAATAAAAAATTTCGATTATTTCATAAGATTTTCTAATTGGTTAACAAAGTCTTCATATTGTTTTATTCCTAGATTCCAGAAATCTTGTTTTGTGATATCTAGTCCCACAATCAACCCTAATTCTTCTGGGGGAACACTACCTCCGGCAGCGAGAAGCTTCTTAAATTTAGGAACAAATTCTTTTCCTTCCTTTTTATAAGTTTGATACAATGCGTAAACGAATAGTTGAGCGTAGACATAGGGATAATTATAGAAGCGAAAATTCGGGAAAAAGTAATGCTGCTTCATAGTCCATTCCCAATCCATCTCCTCAAACCATTCAACAGAATCTCCATATATTTTGTCTCTACCAGCGCACCAATATTTTGAAATTGTTTTTCCATCTAAATTTTCTCCTTTTTTAACAGCTTTATATAGATCTTGTTCAAACCAAAATCTTGCGCTTACTTGAAATGCGGCTTGTCCAGCATCGTCTAATACATGGGCCAGTATTGCCATTTTTTCTTCTTTAGATTGTGCCGCTTCAAGAAGCAAATCTGTTAATAGAAGTTCCCCAAATATAGATGCAGTTTCTGCTACTGTATACCCTGGATGAATATTAAAGTATGTTTGTGCTTGAAAGGATAAATAATCATGAACTGCATGACCAAGCTCATGGATAAGTGTAAAAATTTCATTAATTTCTCCAGTGTACGTCATGAGAACAAAGGCAGATCTACCTTTATACCAAGAAGCGCAATTGGCTCCATTTCTTTTACCCTTTCTAGGACTTGCGTCAATGTGATTTCGACTAAACATATCATTAAGATACTCCACAAATTCATTGTCAAATTTTTCATTTGCTTGAATTACAAGTTCTTTAGCTTTTTCCCATGAATATTTTTTATGTGGGGCAATCGGAAGCGGAGCACGAACATCAGCACAATTTAACCTAGGAAAACCTAGGATTTTTGCTTTAAGATTAATATATCTACGATAAACGCCTACACCTTTTTCTATTGCCCTCATCAAATTATCAATTATTTCCTGAGTTGTATCATTTACAATGAGACTATCATGCATTGGGCTATCGTATTTTCTTCTCTTCGAATTATTAAACCAGTCGCTACAAATACTTCTCAAAGCAGAAGAAAATATATACTCATCTTCTCCAAGCAAGCCATAAATAGACTTGTTTGCTGATATTCTAGTATCCCTATCTGGATGGTTAAGTAAAGCATTAGCTTCCCCATAAGATAATTCCTTCTCCTCACCTTCAACTTTTACTACTATTTTTCTTGTATTTAACCATTTAGACTGTAAAGTACTCCATGCTCTTATCCCGTATTGATCTTTTTCAAGAATTAATTGTTCTTCTACTTCAGAAAGATTATGAGGAAAATTTCTTTTAATAATTTCTAATAAATGTTTATAATTTGATAAAATTGGATTATTAATTATATCAGAATTATCATTAACGAATTTTGCTATATCTAATTCCAAAAAAGCCAGATCTTTAGAAATTTTTGTAGAAAAATCATCAATACGATTCTTCAAAGCCTCATTTTCTGGAATTATCATATTAGCACTGTATAATCTATTCTTATAAAGATCTAATTCACCAATATCTGCTTGAAATTCTTCTTGTATTTTAAACAATTCTAACAATTTCTCAGGTGTAAATTCAGTAGAGTTAATTTTCCCTTTATAATCTTTGATAAGTATAGTAGCCTTACTGGAAAGGTTATCTATTCTTTCAGTGATTTTGGGGTCATCATGCCCGGAGAAAATTTCTGTTAAATCCCAAGCGATTTCTTTTTCAGTCATTATAATCATGACGTTAAAAATTGGAAAATTTAAAAACCTTTACCATAGTCATAATTTTATACTTCAAGTCGGGCATGGAAACAAGAAAAAGAAACTATACCTAAACTATAAATTAAATCTTAATTTTTATTTTATTCTTTTTATTAATTTCAGTCAAAGTAAATTTATTCATATTCAATCGTCCCAGGAGGTTTATTGGTGATATCATATACAACCCTATTTATACCCTTAACCTCATTGGTAATTCGTGTTCCTATTTTCTCTAACAAATCCCAGTTCAGTTTAGCAAAATTAGCAGTCATTACATCAAGAGACTCAACAGCTCTAATCGCACAAATATATTCATATGTACGAGAGTCTCCCATGACACCGACGGTTTTTAGTGGTAGAAAAACACAAAAAACTTGCCATAAGCTTTCATATACTCCTGCTTTCTTAATCTCATCAATTAAAATCTCATCTGCTTTCCTCAAAATATCAAGTTTTTCTTTGTTTATAGAACCGACAATTCTTACAGCCAAACCAGGTCCCGGAAATGGATGTCTTGAAATTATTTCTTTTGGGACACCAAGTTTAATCCCAATTCTTCTAACTTCATCTTTATACAAGTCTTTTAATGGCTCAATGATTTGCAGTGTCATATCTTCGGGTAAAGTTACGTTATGATGAGACTTGATTTTTGCTGAAGCATTACTAGTTGCGCTTGTTTCTACACGATCAGGATAAATCGTCCCTTGTGCAAGGTATTTAATATCTGGATTTACTTTTTCTAGCTCAATCGTTTTATTTTCGAATACTTCAATAAAAGTATGACCAATTATCTTACGCTTCTCTTCTGGATCCTCAATATTCTCAAGCCTTTTTAAAAATAGTTCTTGGGCGTCTATATAATGAAAATTTTTAAAATTCAATTGTTCTTTGAATGTGTTTTGGACTTCTATTTCTTCATTCTTTCTCAATAAGCCATTATTCACAAAAACGCTGTGTAAGCGATCACCAATAACTCTATGAATTAAAACAGCTGTTACCGAAGAATCAACACCCCCACTTAGCCCTAAAATCACTTTTTTATCTGGTCCTAATTCATTTTTAATTTCTTCAATAATTTTATCTATTAAACCTTCAACTTTCCATTCTTTTTTACATTGAGCTATTTTAAATACAAAATTTTCTAAAATTTTATTACCTTTAGGAGTATTCACTACTTCGGGATGAAACTGAACACCGTATAATAGTTGATCCTCATTTGCATAAGAGGCTATTGGGCAAGTATCTGTTTTGGCCAAAATTTTGAAGCCATTGGGTAAAGAGATAACTTGATCACCATGAGACATCCATACAATTTCTTCTCTATCTAACGAGTCAAAAAGAAGACTTTTCTCTATAATAATAAGATTTGCTCTACCATATTCCTTTGTTTCTTTAGGTTCTACTTCTCCTTCATGCTTATGTATAATTAAATGATGCCCATAGCAGATTCCTAATAAAGGGATTTTATTTTCAAAGGTAAATTTAAAAAATTCATTACTAATAGTCGGGCTATCTTTTTCATAAATACTTCTTGGACCTCCAGAAAATATTATTGCCTTAGGTGTGATTTTTCTAATTTTATCTAGATCAACATCATAAGGTAAAATCTCAGAATATACTCCAAAATCTCGAATTCGCCTTGCAATTAAATGCGCATATTGCCCACCAAAATCTAAAACAATAACACTATCCATGATTGGAAAACTTTAAAGTTAGATTTGAAAATTAACTTGATATTATATTTATTATATTGAAATCGTTTCTTAGTTAATTTTTAATAAGCCATTTAATCAAATTAATTTTTCCAATTAATCATATATTTTTTCTTAGTTAAAATCTTTAATTAAACAAGTATTCACAAAACCATTAAAGCCAATACAACGCTTAGAACGAATTAAATTGTTTTAAAATTAAAATTTCAATAGAATCTATAAACAAGAGGAGTGGCATTGCCTTATAAGATTTTAAAAAAAAAACAACTTGGAAAAAGTGGGACTTTATTTGAAATTGATATCCACGCACCACTAATTGCTAAGAAAGCAAATGCAGGTAATTTTATATTAATAAGAATCAATGAAAAGGGTGAGAGATTTCCCCTCACTATTGCCAATTATAATAGACAAAAAGGCACAATTACACTTGTAGTTCAAATAGTTGGCAAGTCAACATTACTCCTTTCTCATCAAGAAAAAGGTGATGAGATATTAGATGTAGTAGGTCCATTAGGAAATAAAATCCATATTAAAAAATATGAAAATCCAATTGTAATTATAGGTGGTGGTGTTGGAATTGCACCATGCTATCCACAAGCTAAGGAACTTAAAGAAGCAGGTAACACAATTATTTCAATATTAGGTGCTCGTACAAAGGATTTATTATTTTGGCAAGACAAAATGATGGCTGTAAGTGATAAACTAATAATTACTACAAATGATGGAAGTGAAGGAATGAAAGGTTTTGTAACTGAGCCCTTAAAAAAATTACTTTCGGAAGAAAAAATAAGCTTAGTTATTGCGATTGGACCTATGATAATGATGAAAAATGTTGCATTAATGACAAGTGGAGTTGAAGGATTGCCAAGAGTAAAAACTCTCGTATCACTAAATACTATTATGGTAGATGGAACAGGAATGTGCGGAGGATGTCGATTCCCTTCAAAAGATGGTGAAATCCATTTTGCTTGCGTTGAAGGTCCAGATGTTGATGGTCATATGGTTGATTTTGACATCCTATTAAACCGAGAAAAACGATTTACTGAATTTGAGAAGAAATCTTTTGATCTTTATAAACATGAATGTAGGGTTTTAAAAGGAATTGAAAAAAATTAAAAATAATATAGAGACAGATTATAATGGCTAAAATTCCACCCCGACAAAAAATGCCAGAACAAGATCCTAATATTAGAATAGATAATTTTGAAGAAGTAGCTTTAGGGTTTACTGAAGAAATGGCTAAAAATGAAGCTGAGAGATGTCTACAATGTGATGAGCCTAAGTGTGTCAATGGATGTCCTGTTAATATTGATATTCCAAAATTTATTAAACTAATTAAAGAAAATGATTATTTAGAAGCAATTCGGAGCATTAAAGAATACAATATATTACCTGCTATATGTGGTAGAGTCTGTCCTCAAGAAATTCAGTGTGAGAAAGCATGTATTCTTAGTAAAAAATGGGAACCCGTTGCGATTGGAGCTCTTGAGAGATTTTTAGCAGATTGGGAATTAAAAAATCAATTAAAAGAATGTCCCGATTGTCAGGCTCCAAATAATATTAAAGTTGCTGTTATTGGTTCAGGTCCCGCAGGTTTAACTTGTGCTGCAGACCTAGCCAAATACGGATTCGAGGTAACTATATTTGAAGCATTTCATACAGGTGGCGGTGTTTTAGTTTATGGTATTCCAGAATTTCGGCTCCCTAAAGATATTGTTGAGAATGAAATAGATACTTTGAAAATGTTAGGTGTAAAAACTGAATATAATATGATAATAGGAAAAATTTTAACTATCAATGATTTAAAGAATATGGGTTTTATGGCTATTTTTATAGGTGTAGGTGCTGGTGTACCTTTAATACCCAAGATCCTTGGATTGAATCTAAATGGTGTTCTTACTGCAAATGAGTTTCTTACCAGAACAAATTTAATGAAAGCCTATAAATTTCCAGAATATGACACCCCTATAAAAATTGGAGAAATTGTTATTGTAATCGGTGGTGGAAATACAGCTTTGGATTCTGCACGTGTTGCACTAAGACTCGGTGCTGAAAAAGTAATAATAGCATATAGAAGAAGTGAAGCTGAAATGCCCGCAAGAAAAGAAGAATATCACCATGCTGTAGAAGAAGGGATAGAATTCAAATTTTTAACTAATCCTGTAAAAATTTTAGGAGATAAAGATAGTAATGTGAAAGAAATTGATTTTATAAAAATGGAATTAGGAGAATATGATGAATCTGGAAGGCGAAGACCTATTCCTATAGAGAATTCAGAATTCAAAATAAAATGTGATACATTGATTTTAGCTATTGGTACCCTCGCAAATCCAATATTAATAAAATCTCTCCCAGAAATAAAATTAAATAAAAGGGGTTATATCCAACTGGACGAAAACGGAATGACTAATATAGAAGGTATTTTCGCGGGGGGAGATATTGTATCAGGATCAGCAACTGTTATAAGTGCTATGGGTGCTGGACGTAAAGCAGCTAAAGCAATAAATCGATATATAAAGTCAAAAATTCATTAAATTTCCTTCAGGAGACTGATACTATATTTATTTTAAATAAGAGATAATTATTTATATTTTAAAAAAAATTGAAAATTATTCAGAAATTTATTACAAACTTTACTTAAATTGAAAAAAAAATATTATAAGTGAGATTAAAATGACTGAAGAATTAGATCCTTTTAAGATCTCTCAAAAACAACTTTATGGGGCTTGTAAAATTAGTGGTTGTTCTAGTGATGTTTATAACGTCTTAAGTGAACCGGAAAGATTTGTTGAAGTAAAAATCATTATGAAAATGGATGATGGTTCATTAAAAGTTTTTAAAGGATTTAGATCCCAATATAATTCCGCTAGAGGCCCTATGAAAGGTGGTATCAGATGGCATCCTGATGAAAGTGCATCTCTTGTTAAAGCTTTATCTGCATGGATGACTTGGAAATGTGCTTGCGTTGATATCCCTCTAGGGGGCGCTAAAGGGGGAATAATTGTCAACCCAAAAGAATTGACTAACAGGGAGCTTGAAATGCTTGCTAGAAATTATATAAGACAACTTGCAGATTTTATTGGACCTAATATTGACGTACCAGCACCTGATGTTTACACTAATCCTCAAATTATGGCATGGATGATGGATGAATATGAAAAAATCATGCGAAAGCATGTTCCATCAGTTATTACAGGTAAACCTTTACCCTTAGGGGGTAGTGCAGGAAGATTGATTGCAACAGCTAAAGGAGGTTCTTTTTGTATTAGAGAAGCAGCTAAAGACATTGGATTAAATCTAAATGGAGCAAAGGTTGTTATACAAGGATTTGGAAATGCGGGTTCATGGGCTTCTAGAATTTTAAAACAAGATTTCAATTGTAAAGTAATTGCTGTATCTGATTCTAAGGGAGGAATCTACAACAGAAATGGGCTTGATCCAAATAGAGTTATAGATCAAAAAGAAAAAACATCAACAGTATTGGGTGTAAAAGATACTCAAGAGATCACAAATGAGGAATTATTAGAATTAGAATGTGATATATTAATTCCTGCTGCGCTAGAAAATGTTATTACCAAAAAAAACGCGAAAAATATAAATTGTAAAATCCTTGCAGAACTTGCAAATGGACCAACTACGCCCTCAGGAGATGAAATTTTGTCTAATAATGGAGTTCTCATAATTCCTGATTTTTTATGTAATGCTGGAGGGGTTACTGTTTCATATTTGGAAATGGTCCAAGGCTATTATCAATACTTTTGGTCTGAAGAAGAGGTAATTGCAACTTTAGATCGTACGATGACTAAAGCATACCATGAAACTGTTGAAAAAGCAAAAGAATATAATACTCATAACCGACTTGGTGCTTATATAATAGCTGTTGATAGGGTTATAAATGCGATGAAATTACGTGGTTGGATATAAATAAAAATTGCTGAAAAACTTTTATAAATTTAAGAATTTATTATACAAATAGCTAATTTTTTTTACTATTTCTTAATAATATTAAAAACTATTTAATTTTAAATATTTGTCAAAATATTAGCTAATTATAATGATGAATAATTAATGGTGAAAAAATTTTACTTGATATTAATCCATTTGAAAGTGCTAAAAAAAAGCTTGATATTGCTGCTAAGTTAATAGATTTAAATCCAAATACATTGGAATATCTTAAAAAAGTAGAAAGAGCTTTAATAGTTTCTATTCCTATACTTATGGACGATAGTTCTCTTAAGATTTTCGAAGGTTATAGGGTTCATCATTCTACCTTACGAGGTCCGGCAAAAGGAGGTATAAGATATTCGCCTGATGTTACTCTTGATGAAATGAAAGCTTTAGCGTTTTTAATGACATTT
The DNA here is from genome assembly GCA_030603385.1 of Promethearchaeota archaeon. Lineage (GTDB taxonomy): Archaea > Asgardarchaeota > Lokiarchaeia > Sigyniarchaeales > SOKP01 > Loki-b32. The sequence continues at coordinate 28,470 of JAUVXW010000022.1, forward strand.
AAAACAAGTCTTCTAAACATCCCCATGGGAGGATCTAAGGGAGGAGTCTGCGTAGACACTAAAGATCTATCGAAGAGAGAATTAGAGAGATTAACTCGAAGATATACTGCTGAAATTATTAATATGATTGGACCAGATATTGATATTCCAGCACCAGATATGTATACTGATTCAACCACAATGGCTTGGATTATGGATACATATAGTATGCAAAAAGGTCGAACTATTCCCGGTGTGGTAACTGGTAAACCGCTTGAAATTGGAGGGTCAATAGGAAGAATAGAAGCTCCAGGGACTGGAATGTATTATATCCTTGATCATCTTTGCCAAAAACTAAATTATGACTTAACTAAAATGAAAGTAGTTATTCAAGGTTTTGGGAAAGTGGGATCTAATGTTGCTAAGCAATTATGTGACCGTTCATGTAATATTATTGCAGTTTCTGAAAAAGAAGGAGGGATTTATTCACCAGATGGTTTAGACATTAATGAAATATCAACGTGGAAACAAAAAGGGAATTTATTAAAAGATTATGAAGGAAAAGATATTACCCACATTACAAATAAAGAATTACTCAGTACAAAATGTGATGTTTTGATTCCTGCTGCGGTGGAGAATCAAATATATAGCAAGAATGCAGACAAAGTAGAATGCAATATTATATTAGAAGGTGCAAACAGTCCTACAACTTCCCAAGCCGATGCTATCTTAAACGAGAAAGGAGTAATTATCGTTCCAGATATTCTTGCAAATAGCGGTGGGGTACTTGTTTCATATTTTGAATATATTCAAGATATACATAGCTATTTCTGGGGATTAGATCGTGTCAATAGAGAAATGAAAAATATTCTCATTAAAACATTTGAAGATGTTTATGAACTTTCGAAGAAAAGGCATACCTCGCTTAGAACATCAGCATTTGCTATTGGTGCAAAGAGATTAGCGAAAGCCCACGAACTAAGAGGTTTATTTCCATAATATATCATATTGGAATAAATCTACGTTATAAATAGAAATTGATATGATCTTAATAACTTAATAATAAATTTGAGATACTATTGCTCTTTCTCGTGTAGCAAAAGCTATTAAGCTGAGAGGTATTTTTCCATAAGTTATGATTAATTTGTTTTTATCCAAATATTAGAACTAAAATCAATAACGAAATTATCGCGATTCCAATATGAATCAACGCAAATAACGCACCCATTTTAAACAAGCGTTTATAGTTCAAGTTATCTACTCCCGAATCGCGTGTTATTTTTTGGGTCATCATATCACAAGCGACTCCTTGAGGAATAATATTACCTCCTATATTAATTGCAACTATAAATGCAAAAAGAAGAGGAACTGAAAGAAATCCAAAGGTAACGATCAAAGTATCAATGATTGGAATGAATACAAGCGCAGTAGGGGTGTTAGCTAGGAAACCAGAAATTAAACTAACAATGACTAAGATAATGGTTATTAAAAGAAAAGGATTAATTAATTCAAACGGAATTTTTTCGAAGATTTCTCTAAATCCTACCTCTAAAAGGCATCCTATAACTACATATAGAGATAATAAAAAATTAATTCCTAAGAATTGAAGACTAGAATTATAATTTAGTAGAAAAAGGTTCAGTTCAAGGGGATTTAGAGATCTACTTCCTTTGATACTGTATTTTATTTTTTTAATTGATCACTTCTAATAGATCAAATTATCCAGAGATTGGAACTAAGATCAGTAAGTACAATAATGATATTCCAATATGAATTGAGGCAAACAAAGCTCCTGTCTTTAATAAGCGCTTATAATTAAAATTTTCTACACCTGAATCCCGTGCAATTTTCAGAGTCATCATATCGCAAGCCGCTCCCGAAGGCAGGAAATTTCCGCCAAGATTGATACCGATTATAAGCGAAAAAAATAGTGGAACTGATGAAAATCCAAAACCCAACTCTGGATCTATTAATGTTGTTATAATAGGGATAAAAATTAACGCAGTAGGAGTATTTGCAACAACGCCAGAGATAAAACTGATTATTATTAGGATAATAAAGGACAAAACAAAAGGATTCAAAGCTTCAAACGCGATCATTTCAAAAATCTCTCCAAATCCAGCCTCTATAAGACATCCAACGACTACATACAATGAAATGAAGAAGAACAAAATTTCCCACTCAACATCCTTTAAAAGATCGCTCATAGCTTTTCCCGTATAACCCCTATTAACTAGTACCAAAATTAAAGTGGCAATCATGGCAGTTAAAAAAAGTAAAGGGAGAATACCAAATAATATAACTGTTATGATTATGGCAATACCGTTAAAATAAAACATTTTTTTGTTTTTAATCATAATTTCTGTATCTATTAAATCTATTACAAACTTCTTCTGCGCTTCTTCAATTTTTGGTTCTTTACTCAGGATAAATCTGTCAAGTAAAAAAATCGTACAAAACAGCAAAATAAATGAAAATAACCAATAAAACTGAATAAAGTAAAGTGTATCGAGCTCGGTAAATGCGGTAGAAATGATAATGTTTTCTCCACTTGAGAAGGGAGTTAGTATTGAGCCAATATTGATACAAATCGTCATTCCTAAAAGATACGTTCCAGCTCTAATTTTTAAAAAATGACATAATCGAATAACTATTGGAGCAAGAATTAATACTACAACAACATCGCTGATAACTGATGCTAAAAAAGTAGTCAATATACAAAGGAACCAAAAAAAAGTTCTTCTATTCCCTTTTGATAGTTTAAAGAGTTTTACAGCAAGATATTCTAAAAGATTAGAATCTTGAGCTATTTTAGTAATAATACTCATACTTAATATAATTATGATTGCTTTCCATTCAATAAAACCAATAAAAATATCAATCCCTATTCCCTTTACTAAACCCGTAATTGTCGCTGCTATAAAGCAACATAAAAGAGAAATAGCTACAAAATCTAAATTAGATTTGGAGTAACTTAGAATTATTAAAAAAAACAGGATAAAAATGATGATAAGAAGTACCAGATCCATGGTAAATTAACATTATTTTCTAAGAATTAATTAATAAATTAAATAAATTGCTTTTAATAAATCTATTTGAAATTAATAGCATTTAATTTGAATAGTAAATAGTTAAAAGTACAAAAGATTTGATTTAGATCTTCTTTCTCTTTCTCTTCTGGATTGAATAAAATCAAGAATTTGAATATAAATTACTTTATCAGAAAAAGCTTAATTAGAAAAATAAATAGATTTAAATCATTAAGAAGCGAAAAATTTGAGATAAGATAATCAAAAATATTTTCTTCGATAAAAAATTTTATTGATGTGAAATATCCCTCTTCATCCTTAAGGATTTCTACCATACGCGTGATTAAATTTATGATTTCTTTTTCCACAATAACCATATCACAGTTCATAGGGTCTATGTTAATAATATTGATTCCTGTCTTTCTCTGAAATGTTATACTGCTCAATTCTGGATTCTTTTTTACAATATCTAATTGAGAGTAATTTTGGAACATATAATCGATTTTCTTATAAATTCTTTTCTTTTTTTTTTTTGGATAAATGAACTTCAATTACATTCATAACTAAATTTAATATTTGTTGAAATATCCCTAACATATCGAAGAATTCAGCAACTGTGGTTATACGTTCAGCTTGTTTCCATTGAGTATAATATTCTTCTATAATCTTTTCAAATGGCTTGTAGATTTCAACATTTCCTGCCCATTTACTCCCCCACCGATTTTTTTCCTTAGCGTATTGTTGTATAAAAGTGTGGCGTATTACATCCAATCTCGATCTTAAGGTATCAGTACTTACTTCTTTAGAATCTGCTCCTATAAATAGAAGATTAGTTTCCTTATCTAGTATGTAAACCCATCTTAATCCACCCATCTCAATAGATTCTATTCCTTGTTTAAATTCCACTATAGTAAATTGATTTAGAGCTGTAAGAAGTCCAGAAACAAGATCTTCATTTACTGGAAAATCCATGAATGGTTTGTACACTAGAGTAATTCCTGAATCAGATTCCATAACCCAAATGTTAATCCTAAAACACCTAGTCGAGTATTAAATTATTTAATAAATATTTTTCTAAGCCTATTACTAAAACCTTAATTTATAGAATATTAATTTAGGGCTTAATTAAAATAGGGATTTAAACCTTATAAATTCACTATTAACAATAGATCCTTAATCAATCATATTTGAATTGTAGAAAATATAAAATCATATCAATCCTGTTTAGTAAATTTATAAGACCTATGAGAGCTTTATAATAGATCTTTTAAAGAATTATTCCTAATCCAACGTTCCAGATTTCTTAACATTTCTGTTATTTTATTCCTCAAAGTAAGCTCCGCTGCGCTCTTTCCAATTAAGTTAATAAAATCGCTCCCTAATTTAAAACTCTTTATAAATACGCCTAATTTTGTTTTATTATCTGATAATGCCTTAATTCTTAATCGGCCTTCAAGTTCTCTTACGTCTTTATTATTCCGAACGTTTAATTCAATTAATCGTCCTTTCCCCTCTTCTTGCTCACCCTCATCCTGTAAAACTAGCTCTCCCTCCATTTCAATGGGGATTTTCACAAATTCATCAGTTATTTTACTATATAAAACATTAGGTGCGATGAATTTTGCTTCTATTTTCTTTGCGGGATTAACAGTTTCCCAAAATTTTACCGTATACAGCGCTTTTATGAGTAAATCCTTATTACAATTATCTAATTCTATTACTTTTGAAATAATATTTGCTGTCAAAATGCCTTACCAATAATATAATTTTCTTAATTATTAAAATTCAGAAAGCTTATAATAGTTTATATCTTTGCTAAATTTTTTAAGTATATATGATTTTTTTAGCTTCAGTAACAATTTTGCCTCAGTCTTCCTCTGATTTAATCATTTTTTCTGATAAAATCATATTTAAAATATTTTCATCATAGGCTAAATCGTGTTATGAGCAAATCTTTTTCTAAAGAAAAGTAAACGGGAAAAAATTTGATCATTATGTTAATCTAAATAATTTACTCTCTTCAAGGTTATTTTCTTCTTTACAATGGGGACAAACCCAAGTTTTATCATTTTTCTTCGTAGAGTTTATACAATCATGGCAGATAGCAACGTCACATATGCAATAGTAGGTATTTTCCATTGAACTTTCACAGCTTTTACCACAAATAAAGCAAATTGGGGGAGGGGGATGGTGGTCTGACATTTTTCAAATAATATAATCTAATTAAATTAATTCTATATTATACTTTTAATTCTAAGTAATATATTACTTTAATTATTCAATATAAGTTTATAATGAATCATGGATAAAGTACGATCGACTATTCGATTATTAGCGCTGTTTAGTATTTATTTTATTTATAAAGCGATTATGGGAGTAATTGATGATAACACAAATGAAGTTACTATATGGTCATTAATTACGTTCGTTTATGTTATTTCACTTGTTATAGCGTATTTTGTTCTTACGAGATGGGAAAAGGAACAAAAAATTTAATATTTATTTCTTTTTTTTTAGAAAATCTGGAATCATCCCATCAATTCCGAGACTCTTCAAAATCGTATCTCTTATATTCATCTGAATGGTCAAATCTGACATTGTTCTCATCGTAGCGTCTAATGATTTGCTCATTTCTTTAATAGTTTGAGAAGTCAACTTTAAAGAATCCCTAATAGTGATACTGGTTTCATGCAATTCTTCTGTTAAACAATTTATACTTTTTCTTAATTCAGTAAGTTCCATTCTTATCTCTTTAATTCCAGCCATTTTATTCCCAATATTCTCGTTCTTAAGCTAATTAAATGTTTACTATTTATTAAAATTAGTAACTCCTATTGGAAATAAATATATTTTAAAACCATGAAAAAAATAAAAAAAAGTGTTTGAATTATAAGATATTTAAACCAAAGATACTTACACCCCAAATCCATAACGCAAATCCTTGAACTAAGCAAAAAATCATAATAATGAAAGCAATAGGAGGCCATGATAGAAATTTTGATATTGTTTTCAATACGCCAACATAGAATTTCACGGTGAGGGCAACGATGACTGTTATTATAATAAATATTATTACCAGCAACCATTTTGGATTAATCACACCAGCAATTAATTTAACTGCTGAATCTGGTACGATTACAGCAACAATTATGGCTGTAGCTGTCCCTGCTAAAAGACCAATAATACTAGATAATGGAAGATCGCTTATTGGCTTCATGAACATGGTAATCCCTATGACGATCAAAAAGATACATGTGAAGTGATTTGCAGCATCTTCGGTGACATCTCGATATTCAAAACTAGGAGGTATGTTTCTGATTAACCCAATAACACCTGACCATATAACGAATATACCAAGTACTAAACCAAGATAAGATAATCCCCGTAAAAACTTTGTTATATCAAATTCTTCCTCTTCAGCTTTTCTTTTTGTAAATGATCCTCTTCGCTTTCTTTCAAAACCTAACCATGTAATTGCCATTAGGCCACTTAAAACCATCATGATTGCAGCTGATTCACCAACCCAACTAAAAAATCCTCGGATCGCATCCCAATAATCAAATAGCACATAAATCACTTTTTTGAAATTTCTAATTTTAAATATAAGTTAGATTTTGGTTTTAAAAATTTATTCTAAAAAATAGGGTTTAAGAGAGTGGTTAAATTTAAGCTAAGAATTCTACAAACTTATCTAATATAAAAATAATATATTTATTCTTTTATCTATTACATAATTAAAAAACTTCTAATTAACCGATTCAAATGTCTGAGTGGAAAAATAGGATTCATACTTCGATCTGTAATGATTCGTATAATACAGGTTGAATTACGATCGATCAAATCATAAATAAAATTAAAAATTTAAGACTAAAGAGACAATCAAGAAAAAAAGCAAAACATAATAACAAAAATCTCAAAGATTAGCTTAGTAAATGCTAGAAGCTAATCTTAGAAATTCCGCAATGAATTCGAGATTAAATAACCTTCTTCTTTTTATTAATAATTAACAAAAATTAATTCTTTTTTATAAAAAATTAACTTCTTAGCTATTGATTTTATCTTTTATAATCGTCATCCTTTAATCTCTCATTCGTTTCTGATTACATAAGATATTAATAGGTATATTAAAATGGAAGAAGAAGAAGCTTACCTCGATTTAGAATTTGATGATGGTTGTTATACTACAACTTGATCAATGATTAATATGTGGTATCAAAGAGCTCGTAAATTACAAAAACTAAAAGAAGAAGAAGTAAAAATAACAAATAATGATTAAATCTCAAGAAATTAAATCATAAAATGTTAGGATTTAGTTTAGGGTTCCGCAAGAACCAGAGATTAAAATAATATCTTTTTTATTTAAATAGAATTGTGTTTTGACCCTTCTCCTATTTTTCTATAAATAAATCCTTTACTTTCTATGATTTTCTTATCAAAAATATTACGACCGTCGATAAGAATTGGTTTGTTCTTCATAGTTTGTTTTAAAACATCAAGATCAACAGAATAATATTGCTTGTGATTTGTCGCAAAAATCAAGACATCGGCATCCTTCACGGCAGCATCAAAATCGGCTGTTAATTCAGTTTCTTTATAATCTTTTTCTCTGACCCAGGGATCGTGAGCGATGTATTCTATGTTATGAGAATGGTACCTATTTTTCAAAAAATCTACAATTCTTTCAGTAGGTGTATTTCTTGTATCGTCGCAATCTGCTTTATATGCAACACCCATTAAAGTAATTTTGATGTTATCATGTTTGTCTGCTTCTTTTAAAGCGTCCTCCATTAATTCAACCGTATGTTCTGGCATAAAATCATTCAATTCTCTACCATAGGGTAATAATTTCACTCGGTCGAGAAATTTCTTTGGTGTATAAGTTTGAAGGCCGTACATTAACAACCATGGATCCTTCGTGAGACAATGCCCTCCAACTCCGCTGCCAGGAAAGTGCATCATCCTATCATGTCTGTAATTTATTAATTCTATAATTTCAAAAATGTTCCTATTAAAATCCTCAGCTACTAGTGCCATTTCGTTGGCAAAAGCAATATTTACATCTCTATAAGTGTTTTCTATACATTTTGTTAACTCTGCAGTCAAAGTATCTGTAACCTGAAGTTCTTTCTTAACAACTTTTCCATAGAGAAATTTACCATTCTCATTCGCTTTCTCGCATCCACCACCTATAACTCTCGGAAAATCTGTAATATACTCAAGCATTTTTCCAGGCATCACCCGCTCAAATGAAAACACTAGATAAAAATCTTCCCCTCTCTTCATACCACTTCCTTTTTCTAAAATCGGTTGTACAATATTATCAGTAGTCCCTGGTGCTACAGTTGATTCTATAATTACAGTAACCCCCTTTTTCAATTTTGGAGCAATTAATTTTGATACATCTCTTAAAGATTCATAACGTGGAATTTTATGGTCATCAACGGGGGTTTGGACATCAATCAAAATATAATCTGCCTCATCTATAGCATCATATTTGTCTGTTACGTAAAACTTTTTATTTTTTACAATACGAGCAATTAGATCATCTAATCCTGGTTCATCTCCTTCGAAAGGGGTCTTACCACTATTTAAACAGTCTATTTTCCAGCCGGATCTTTTCGATCGACGTTGAATGCCTGTAACATAAAAATCTTCTACATCCGCTAAGAGTGCGCTCATTGGAATTCCAACATAACCCATTCCGATTACTATTATGTTAGTTGTCATTTTCCTTTTTAAATTGCTATTAATGAATTTTATATTAAGTATTATCTTTTCAAGTAATCCATTATAGAAAAAATTTTATCATTTTGATTAATTTTTTATAATTCTAACCATTTCAGAAACCTATGAATGATACAAATAAAGATGTGTATCGAAGACTTCAAGAACATCTGAATAATATGCCCGTAGGATTTCCAGCTACGCAATCTGGTGTGGAAATTAGGGTTTTAAAACATTTATTTACCCCTAAGGAAGCCGAAGTAGCGTTACATCTAAAGTTCCAACCTGAACCCTTGAAAAAAGTATATAGACGGTTTAAGAAGAGTGGTATAACATTAGAAGAACTTGAACAAAAATTAGATGAAATGTATTTAAAGGGTTTAATTAATCGCGGTTCTAGAAATATTGGAGATACAGAGGAAAAATACTATGCTAATGCTGCTTTGGCAATTGGGATGTATGAATATCAGTTAGGTAGACTTACCAAGGAATTTTATAATGATCATGAGCAGTATGTAGATGAAGCCTTTATGGATGAATATAATTCTTCAGGAATCCCTCAATTACGCGTCATTCCTATTGAAGAAACAATAGATTATGAACAAAAAATCGCGTCTTATGATGATATGAGAAATCTAATTGAGAATATAGGTGAACCTATTGCTGTAGCTGAATGTATATGTAGACAAGCTAAAGAATTAATAGGAGAGCCATGTACAAAAACCAAATTAGTTGAATCATGTTTTACATTTAGAAATGCAGCTAAATCCTATTTAGAGAAAGGTCTTGCTAGACAAATAACTAAAGAGGAAGCACTTGACCTATTAAGAAAAGCAGAAGAAGATGGATTAGTTCTCCAACCAGGGAACTCTCTTAGACCAATGAATATTTGTACCTGTTGTGGGTGTTGTTGTGCAATCTTGACTCATGAGAAAAAGATCCCTGAACCGGCTCAATTCTTCGCGACCAACTATTATGCAGAAGTTGATCAGGATTCTTGCATAGGATGTGGAACATGTGAAGAACGCTGTAATATGGACGCTATTCACGTGGAGGATGCTATCGCCCATATAGATTTAACTAGATGTATTGGTTGTGGGGTTTGCGTGCCTACATGTACATCCGATGCTATGAAATTATCTAAGAAAGAAGAAGAAACATTACCACCCAAGAGTACTATTGCAACATATATGGCAATTATGGATAAAAAGGCAGAGTTTGCTCGAGCTGATAAAAATTGAAATTAGGATTTAGACTAAAAAAAAAATAGAAAAAAAAATGGAGCTTTTTTAAGACTTCTTTTTCTTTTTGTAGGATTCCCCTTTGACTGCTTTAAAGACTCCCGCAATTATTGCTCCTGCTATGAATCCCCCAACATGGGCGAAATGCGCTGTAGATCCAAGGGTAAATGGATCCATTAGTGATACTAAAGCATATGTTAACTCCGCAATAAAGTAGGTTATTATAAAATAACCTGCACTTACTTTTCTCATTGTCATACCAGTTGAAGATGGAAGATAGAATTTATTACCAGAGTATAGAATTAAATAAACGCCCATAAGACCAAAAATTGCTCCAGATGCTCCTAAAGAAGGGATATCTGCTAAAAATGGACCCCAAACTGGAATAATTATTGTACTTAGAGCGTGAAGCAAACTACCAAAAAGTCCAGCAACAATGTAAGTAAATAGGAATAAAATATGCCCCATAGCATGTTCACAGTTATCCGTTACCACAAAAAAAAACCACATATTCATTATTATATGTACAATATCCCCGTGCATAAACATTGAACTAAATAATGTCCATAGATTTTTACCTTCAAAAAAATCAGCGGGGACAAAAGCAGCTTCAATATGCATTTGACCTGTTGGATCCATCATTTGCCAAATAAATGCAACAATATTAATAATCAATATTACGACAGAAAAATATTGCTTAAAAAATGGAATCTTATCACTTTCAGCTTCCATTACCATTATTATTAACTCCTTTTATAAGTTTTAACTAAAAATTAGGTGTTAAAGATATTTTTCTCAAATTACTTAAAAATATTTCTAGTATTTTTGAAAAATACCTTTTTTTAAATGGTATAATAGCTTTTTATGGAATTTGAAAAATCTCAAAATAAATTAGAAGATAAGAAGTTATATTCTTATTATATAACCTTCTATTGTAGCTTTTCTTGAACATATTTAAGTAAATCTTTTCCCGAAAAAGGTTTTACAATATATCCATCTGCCCCTAATGCATGCCCCTTTTGGATGTCTTCATTAAAGCTTTTGACTGTAAACAGAACGACCAGAATATGCTTATAGCGCTCCTCTGCCTTTATTTGACGCAGAACATCCATACCTGACCTCCCAGGCATCATAACGTCTAGAAGTATAAGGGAGATTTCGGTATAACGCTCCTCTACCACTTTCATGGCCTCTTTAGCGTTGGCACTCGTGATAGTCTCGAAATCTCCTAATTTCAAAAATTTCTCGGTTAAATTCAAAATATCTGGTTCGTCATCTACGATTAGAATGAGGTGACTTTTGTTTTGCCCTTTCTGGTTCACATTTTCAATTAACTCTTTCTCCGACATAAGCAAATCCTAAGTACAATTTTTTGTCTTGATTAAGCATAATATAATTTTTCTATATATAATTGAATTTAGTCAGTTATATAAATGAGCTTATTTTTTACATTTGTGATCATCAAAATCACAATCAAAATTCACATATGAGTTAATATGGTAAGAAAAAATCAGTTGCCCCAATTCCCTAATGATTATTTAAATGAAAAAGCTAATGAATATGATAGTTCAAAATGGATGGAGCGAAATCAAAAAAGGTCCACTTTATTAAGTATTCAGTATCTTTTCGATAAGAAATTGAATGACCAAGAAGAGGATGGTATAGAAAGGGGAGATTCATTTTTAATTTTAGATTTAGGGTGTGGAACGGGATTTTCTTCGGAAATCCTGATTGAAAATGGATATAAAGTAATTGGTATCGATATATTACCTGATATGATATTAAAGACAAGAGAAAAAAAAAAAACCCTTAAAGAGAAAAAAAATCTCGAATTAATCTTAGCAGATATTAATTATTTGCCAATTAAGACTAATGTAATCGATCATGTCATTTCAATTTCATCTTATAACTTCATAACATACGGAAAAGAAAATTATGGTGAAAAAGTTAAACTTTTAGGCGAGACTGCTAAATATTTAAACAAAATTCTTAAGAAAAGGGGAAGAATTATAATTGAATTTTATCCTAAAGATGATCATGAATTAGATATTTTTAATAAATCATTTATTAACAATGGATTTGAAGGATTTATGGTGAAAAACAATCCAATGCAAAAATCTGGTCAGACCTTTCTATTGTTAAAGAAAAGTTAGTAAAAATGGGAACTTGTAAATTTTGTGGGAAAGCAGATAGAACAATATCTGAAGTTCTTCAAGTATGTAGAAAATGTATTTTGGAAGCTGATTGGAATACAATCAAACCCCATATTTTAGGAGTTCACAAACAGGTTCGACAACTTGTAGAATTACCAGAAAAACCTCCTAAAGCAGAGAAACCAAATATCAAATTAAAATGTAATTACTGCATAAATGAATGCTCTCTTTCTGATAATGATGTAAGTTATTGCGGTTTAAGAAATATTCGAAGGAACAACTCTGGAGATTTACCTTTTCCGTCTAAATCAAAAGGATACATTCATGGTTATATCGATCCCAATCCTACAAATTGTTGCAATGCATGGTTTTGCCCTGCTGGGACTTCGGTTGGTTTTCCAAAATATTCTGATTATGAAACTCCTGAATTTGGGACATATAGCTATGCTGCATTTCTATATGGATGCACATTTTCGTGCCTCTTCTGCCAGAATAGTAGCCATAAGCAATTTCAGAAGCAATATCTGTTTGATAGTGAAACTTTAGCAAATCAAATAGTAAAAAATGAGAAAATTACTTGTCTATGCTATTTTGGGGGAACTCCTGAATCCCAATTGCCATTTTCTATTAATTTAGCAGAACTAATTTTAGAAAAAATAGAAACTAAAGATAAAAAGAGAATAATGCGTGTATGTTGGGAATGGAATGGAAGTGGGAGACAAGATTTAGTAGAAAAATGCATGAAAATCGCAATAAAAACGGGGGGTAATATAAAATTTGATTTAAAAAGTTTCGATGAGAAATTAAATTTAGCATTATGTGGTATTAGTAATAGCAGAACTCTTGAAAATTTTAATTTCTTAGCTGAAAATTATTTTGGAACCAGGGGAAAAGAAATGCCAGAAATAAGTGGCTGTACATTAATGGTTCCAGGTTATGTCAACCATGAGGAAGTGGAGTTAATAGCAAATTTTATTAGGGAGATAAATCCTGATATTCCCTATAGCCTCTTAGTGTTTCATGGTGATTACCAAATGAAAGATTTACCTATTACTCCAAGAAAACAAGCAGAAAATTGCCTTAAAGTTGCTCAAAGATATCTAAATAATGTACATTTGGGGAATAAATTCTTGTTAGGATCATGATTTAAATCAAATTTTTAAAAATTTGGTAAAAATTTATTTAATCCTATAATAAAACTGCTTCTTACAAGATTAAATGGTATTTACCATTTCTAAAAGTAATAAAATTAGATCTTAGTAGATCATCAACAGAAGAAATTAGCGAAGTTTCAAGTATTCTATGTTCATTTTTATTTTCGCAAATCCATAAATTTTCCAATCTATTATCCATAGCATCAAAATTGATATGATGAACAATACATTCTGGTTTTAAGTATTTTCTATCGATAATATACTTTTTTGACCATTCTAATTCAGGATGCTTTGCTAAGTCTCTTTCCATAACATAACGATGCTCGTACATCCATCCTTTATTATTCTTGGCAGTAAGATTTCCGTAACCTTCTGGTATTCTCATCCAAACTCGACCTTCGCTATGTTGGTATTTTCCAAAGCCTCTCTCCTTATTTTCCATATCAATATTATGTTTTACTTTAGACCAATAATAAATCACACCTCTATCAACACCGCACAGTTTGGCAAGTCTTCTTTGTGTTAGGTTAAAATTTTCATCGTGAATAAGTCGATCAACCCATTCTTTGTGCAAATATAAGGGATTTTCGTCCGAACAATCTGAACAAGGATCTAACAGTATTTCTTTTTCTGAAGGTTGGTTTTCACGAATTTTGACAATCCAATCGTCAGAAATCTCTTTCCAATTAATTTTTTTAATTTCTACTTTTATCAAGTTTATATCTTTATAAGGATTAATGGATATCGGTTTTAAAATTTCTTTAATCCTTGATGAACTTAATTCTCTACAATCGAAATTAGTGTTAAAGTAATATTTCCCATCTTTAAAACCTATTTGATTCAATTTGATTAAATCTCTATAACATTCATTTAATGTTCCGTCTGCTTTTTTATGGTTCTCAGTATTTTCATATAACCATAAATTTTCCAACCTATTATCAGATTTTTTAAAGTTAATATGATGAACTATAGTTCCTTTTTTCAAATATTTTCCTTCAATTAGATATTTTTTTGACCATTCTAATTCAGGATGTTCTGATAAATATTTTTCCATTACAATAACATGTTCAAATCGAACATTTCTACCTTTTTGAGGTACTAATTCTGGATGTAAATATCCCTTAGGCATATATAATTTTACATAACCTCTTTCATCAATCCATCTTCCATTTGTCCAATCTTTTGCGGGAATTTCATGTATTTTACGCCATCCAAGTATAGTAGAATAATGCACTCCGCATACTTCACCAATTAATTGATCAGTTAACTTCAATTCTTTATTATTATAAACTGTCTCCAACCATTTTTTATGTTTATATAAAGGATTTGCTCTTGAACAATCTTGTTTAGGATCTAATTGAATCTCATAATCAGAATATTGATTTTTTGGGTATTTTATAGTCCACTCTTTTGCAACCTTATCCCAATCTATATTTCTAATTTCTTCTCTTATTTTTTGTATATCATAATTTTTACTATCCGTTTTTTTATAATTTATAATTTCTTCATTTCTTTCTATATTTTCTTGATGTAATTGTTTTGCTTTATCATCTTTAGGATCTTGTTCATAATCCAAATTTTCATATTCTGCAAAAGGATCTTCAGTGTCTTCCCTTGGTTCCCAATCATTCTCTAATTCTTCCGATTTAATTTCTTCACCTTTAACTTCATCCACTTCTTTATTTTTTTCATGAGAATCTAGTTGATCTTCCCAGTCACTACCATATTCACTCATATTGTTATCGTAATTACAATTTTTATCATTTTAATAAAAAATAAATTGAAAATATTTAAAAATAAACAGAGAAAAGTATTTGTGATTATTAAAATCAGCTTAAATTAAGCAAAAGCAATGTCTCACACAAGAATTTTTCAAAGAGATATCTATTTGATGCTGAATTGTTAGCAAACCAAATAGTGAAAAATAAGGATATTACATGTATATGTTATTTTGGAGGAACTCCAGAGGCTCAATTACCATTTTCCATTAACTTATCTAATAAAATTCTTGAAAAAATTAAACAGGAAAACAAAAATCGAAAATTTAGGATATGCTGGGAATGGAATGGGAGTGGAAATCAGGCTTTAATCGAAAAATGTATGCAAATAGCCATTGAATCAGGCGGAAACATAAAATTTGATCTGAAAACATTTAATGAAAAGTTAAATTTAGCAAATTTCTAGCCGAAAATTACTTTGGAATAAGAGGTGAAAATATGCCTGAGATGAGTGCTTGTACTTTACTAGTTCCAGGATATACATCGCATGAGGAGGTTGAGTTAATTGCAAAATACATAAAATCAATTAACGAAAACATTCCTTATAGCCTATTAATATTCCACGGAGATTATCAGATGAGAGATTTAGGGATTACACCCAGAAAGCAAGCTTTAAAGAGCTTGGAAATCGCAAAAAAATATTTAACGAGAGTAAATTTGGGAAATAAGTTCTTATTGGGATTTAATTAGTTTTATTACTATACCCTTTAAAAATTAAGATAACAAAATTTATTTAATAGAAATAATTTATAGAATAGAAGAATATACGTTTAAACGTAAATTTAAAATAATATCTTTTGGTGAGTGAAACATACAAAAAGCACGCATACGGTTGTCATCTACGCAATTAGATGCATTAAAATCAGTATGCGAACAAGTTTCTCAAGTGTGCGCCAGTCAGGGCATCCGTAAACATGGACCTATTCCTCTTCCTACCAAAAGGCTCCGGGTACCTATAATGAAAGCTCCAAGTGGGCAGGGCACATCAACTTGGGCTAAATTCGAGATGCGTATTCATAAACGTCTGTTTGAAATAATTGCGAACGAAAGAAGTATGCATCTCATCATGAAAATTCAAATTCCTGAAACTGTACTCGTAGAAATTGAGTTAATGTAAATATAAATTTTACTAGATTATAACTCATCTAAATTAATCTGAGTTGGTTCATTAGCTAGTTTTGCTTTTTTATCAATTTCGATTTTATCAACATAATAAACAGTTCCTAGGATTTCTGACCCTCGACCAATTGTCACATCTTTACCTTTAATATCTCCCTCGACCTGTGTTCTGTTAACATCCACAGTGTTTTTAGCTAATATGCTTCCATGAATTCTGTAATGCTGTTTTTTTCTAACGCCTTCTGAAGCACCCATAAGAACATTTTCGGCAACTACATTACCTTCAATTTTTGTTGATCCATCAATCTTAATACTTTTTTGAGCAGAAAGGTTTCCATTTATATTTGAAGATCCAGAGAACTCAATTCCTTCATCAACGGTTACAAAATGCCCTACTTTAAATGAACCCGAAGCTACTAAAGCTCCCTGAATCCTTACGAGATTACCTATTTGTGTTGAACCGGAAAAATCAGCGCTTCCATCCCCATAAAGAAATCCAGCAATGTTTAATGAACCTGAACTGCTTATATCCCCATGTGCAGTTAGATTACCTGATCCTTTTAAAGTGCCTGAAGATGTAAGTCCATCGCATTCTAAATCTCCATTAATCCCTCCTGAACCTGAGATTCGTATAGACTTGTTAACTTTTCCACCCGAGATTTTAGCAGATCCAGTAATGCTGATATGTTCTTCAAATTCCATTAAGTCTCCTGAACTACTAATCATGGCTCTTTTCTCTTCTTTCTCAACAGAATCAATATTTTTTTTTTCCACCTTAATTCACAACCAAAAGAATTGATTACAATTATATAATACAATTATATAAAATCAAATTTAATAAAACTTTTACTTATTTACTAAGTTTCAAAAAAAGAACTGTGTTTAATTAATCAGATTTAAATCCATAAATTAATATGATTTTATTAAGTAATTAGATAGCATCTTAACAAGAGTGGATTTTATTGGCAGATTTCCATACTAAGACGTTTTATGGTCAAAAATCAAGTTTAATGGTTACTAGCCCTGCAAGGATGGTTCCCTACATTTTTTTAAGTTGTATTCATAGAAAGGATGATGGTAAATGGGAAAAAACATCTAAAGGTGAAGGAAAAACTGTCAAACTATCAATTGAAGAAATAATCTGTATTTTAGAAGTTCTGCATAGAAGAAGTGCAAACTGGAGAGGATATCATGTTTTTAGAGAGCGTAAAACGGAGATCTATGTAGGCTGGGAAGATGAGAGTCGTCAAGTATTAAGAATAAAAATTGGAGATTATAAGAAGAAAATTCGATTTCCGAATTTAAATTTCCTTACATTATTGCTTGAGCACGTGCTTAACGAGAAAATAGAGTTTGCTACTAGTGGTACATTTGAGTCAAAAGAAAAGGAGGATATGGTTGATGGAGAGGCTGAATATAGTGTTTTTGCAGAGCATATTACAGCTAGAGATGGATTGCACATTGTTGAAACTACTGAATATGGTGCTTCCATTGATAGAGTTGATATAAAAGCAAGGATTAAAGTTGAAAGCCCTAAAGCGTTACTTATCACATTAGAATCAGATGAAGAATTCTGGATACCTAAAAGTACAGTACATAATGAGTATGATGTGAGAAATAAAGATTTACAGAAATTTACCGTCGATAAATGGATAATTGAGAAGCATAAGATCTTAAAATAAATAAGAATATGAAATCTTAATTTTAAAGAAAAGATAAATAGTAATAGTATCTACACCATTTTTGAGATATTTACGATAGATTTGAGCCCTCATGGATCTTAGTATTGATTTCTTAAAACAAGTCGCTTTAGATATTTATAAAGTAGTAAATCCACTTTTGGGTACAAGAGAAGCTGCCAAAAAATTAAAAAAGGGGGCTGGCGGGGATATTTCAATGCATCTTGATATAGTTGCAGAAAATGCAATTATTGAATCTCTGGAAAAGAAAAATGTCCCTTTATTACTAATTAGTGAAGAAATAGGAGAAAAATATATCGGTGATAAAGAAAAGGCTAAAAAAGGACAAATCAAATTAATAGTAGATCCACTGGATGGGTCGAATAATGCTGTTAGAGGTGTTCCCTATTGCTCTGTCTCCATAGCTTACGCTGTTGGCGATATGATGAATGATATTGTAAAAGGTGTAGTTCTTAATTTAAATACAAAAGACATCTACTGGGCAGAAAAAGGAAAAGGAGCTTTTCTCAATGGAACTAAAATTCATGTTTCTGACTTAGATATTTCGCAAAAATGCCTTTTTGAACTTAATCTTCCCATGAATAATTTAATGAAGAATCTACAAGATTTAAGCCCAATAATAAGAAACTTTTATAGAATCAGAATATTGGGAAGTAGTGCTCTAACCTTATGTCAAATCGCAAATGGAAGTATGGAAGCATTTATTAATTTGAGAGAAAGCAACCGATTAGTAGATGTAGCTGCAGGGGTGTTGATTGTAAAAGAGGCAGGTGGTAAACTATTCTCTTTAGAGGGAAATGAAATTGATCAAGAATTATCAATAGATGTAAAATTTCCATTCATAGCATCTAATGCTAAGCTAGAATCTTTCCTTAAAGAAGTATTATTCGATAAAATCAATTAGTTTAAAAGAAATTTTGAGAGTCTAAAACCGGGCGGTGGGTTTGTAGCAGCAAATATCCATAATATTACAGCAGAAGTACCACCCAAAAATATTGTAGCTATGTTTGATGCCGCAAATGAGATTAAGAATTATTAAAAATTAATCTGGCACTTCAATTGGATATTTTCCATATTTTCTTTTAATATTTTGCATTGCTTCAAAACTGTCTACTGAAATTGCTGGATTAATACTATGCCCTGAACTAAATACATATCCTCCTCCAGGAGCTATTTCACAAATTAATCGTTTAGCAGAGGCTTCAATCTCAGCTATTTCACCTAAAGTTAATAAAACTGGAGATACATTTCCTATAAAAGTGATTTTATTTCCATATTTCTCATTTAATTTAAAAATATCATAATCTGGATTTGCTGTAGTAGGTTCAATAGGATTTAAAGCATCTACACCACAATTTATAATATCTTCAAAAATTTCAGATAAATCCCCATCTGAATGTAGAATTACTTTACAATTATGTTTATGAGCCGTACTACAAATACGTTTTAACCAGGGGAAGACATAAGTCTGGTAATTTTTAGGACTCATAAATAAACCATTTTTAAACCCATAATCATCCCATAAAAGCACTAGTTGAGCGTCATTCTCAGCTAAAAGTTTAACTAATTCAAGTGTAAATTTACCTCGATCATCAAATATTTTCCTAACTTGTTTTGGTCTTGTTAAAATTCTTGAAAAATTCTCTAAGCCAAAACCTTCCCAAGAACATTCCATTAGAGCACCTAAAGAAGGTACGGAGAAAATTTCATCATTTTTTTCTTCTTGAATTTCCCTACCAGCCTTGAAATTTATTAATCTTGCTTCCCAATAAGGATCTGGTTGCTCCCATGATTCATAATCATCAAAATTTTTAAAATATCCCCCAAAGTATTCATTAATAACTGTTTCTGTGCCATCTTTTGCCTTGTAAACTCGTTGTTTCATAATTCGACCGTATTCATCAATTATGCCATCTCCTTCTTTTAATATTTTTCTAGGATATATAGATGCTAAAGTAAGAGCAATATCAATCTCAGCGCGTCGAAAAAATTCATGTGATTGCTTTAAGACTCTTTTAACATAATCAAAACTTGTATATCCTTTTACAATGAGTTCATTCCCCTTTTCTCCCAACTTACTGAGTTGCTTTATTCCGTCTCTATACCCCTTTCCAATAGGGATATCATAATACTTCAAGATTGAATTGTTAGTTACAATCTCAAATGAGGGTACTCTATCAGGTTCTTCATGGTCTATTGCTTTCAACACTCTTTCTGGAGCGTTCATAATCCCCTAATTCTTAAGAAGTAATTAG
Source organism: Promethearchaeota archaeon (assembly GCA_030603385.1). Taxonomy (GTDB): domain Archaea; phylum Asgardarchaeota; class Lokiarchaeia; order Sigyniarchaeales; family SOKP01; genus Loki-b32. Next base: position 48,602 of record JAUVXW010000022.1, read on the forward strand.
ACTTTATATAAGTATTAACATTATTCTTGTTAAATAAATAATTCTTTCAATAATGTAAATAGGTCGTTGATTAATCTTAAAAAACTAAATAGAGAGTTCTTCAATAGAAAAACTGAAATAGTAGCGGAAGACTTATTAGGGACGTATTTAGTAAGAGAAACAGAAAAAAGTAAGATAGTTGGAAAAATTATCGAAGTTGAAGTTTACCTCGGCCCTAATGATAAAGCCAGCCATTCATATAATTACAAAAAAACTGAAAGGACAAAAATAATGTATAGTAAACCCGGTACTCTTTATGTTTACCTCATATATGGCATGTATTTCTGTCTTAATGTGATTACGGAGTCAGAGGAGATGCCATGCGCAGTTTTAATAAGAAAATTATACCCTATTGATGGAATCGAATTAATGATTGAAAATCGAAAAGTAAATTTAGGAAAAAACTTTAAAAATTTGATCGACGGTCCCGGAAAACTGTGTATGGCATTTAATATAACAAAAGAAGAATTAAATGGAAAAGATTCTTGTTCTATCGGTTCAAGACTATATTTTACTCAAGGTGAAAAGATAGATCAGAAAAATATTATAAAAAGTAAAAGAATCGGTATAGCCTACGCAGAAGAAGATAAAGATCTACTATTAAGATACATACTAATTAACAGAAAAAAATAAAATAAGGTTTCATTTTCTACATTTTCATAGGAGAAATTAGACATTAATGGATAAATTTAAATACCTAAGTTTACAAATTATATCTTGGAATAGGGTTATTAGTTGTAGGTTTAGTTTAATTAAGTTAACAACGTCAATAAGGTGATTTTATCGTAAGAGATGCCTTGAAATTTTTTCAAGCTTATGTGAAAGAAATGATTGATATAGGTGGGAGTAATTTACCAAAGGCTATATCTTCTAAATCTGGTGCGAAGTTAGGTAAGTTATATAAAAATAAAGGATTACCATTGAAAATAGAAGATGCGTTAAGTCAAATCTATACTGTATTAAATGCCAAACCAATAATAAAAAAACTAGATGATAATACATATGATGTAATTATTAAATATCCAAAGAAATTTTGCCCAATTGGGGGTTCCAATAACTCTTCACGCGCAACCTTATTTCAAGAAAATATATGTATGCCTTATACACGGGGTTTTTTGAATGAGCTTTTTCCAGAATACAAGTTTGAAGCTGATATCTTAAATTGTATTCCTCTAAACGATAACAAAACTTGTCATTATATCTTAAAAATAGAAAATAGAACAAATGCTCTTTGAGCTATCTATTTCTATTTAAATTCCGATAATATAGATTTTTTCTATATTATCAACTAAATATTTTCTACATAAAGTATTAAATAGTCTAAAATTGAGATTTATGTAAGATATTCTCATTATTACTATTAAGAAGGATTCTGTAATTATGTCTAAAAATAGAGACGCTTTAAAGTTTTTTCAAGCATTTATCAATGAAATGATTGATGTAGGAGGAATAAATCTTCCAAAATCCATATCCGTTAGTCTGGGTGCAAAATTGGGTAAAATATTAAAGGAACGGGGAATCTCTAGTTTAGAAGGTAGTCTACAAAAAATTTATTCGGTATTAAATGCTAAAACTAAAATTAATTCCATTGATAATAATACCCGAGAAATAACACTTAAATTTCGCTCAAATTTTTGCCCTCTTGGTGGAAAACACAATCCTGATCGAGCAGAACTTATTCAAAAAACAATATGCATTCCATATACTAAAGCAATTTTGAATTCTCTAGATCCCGATACAAAATATAAAATAGAGTTAATGGATTGTATCCTTAAATCTAATAACAAAAGTTGTCAGTATATATTAAGAGTTAAAGAATAAAAAACCCGAATCTCGACCTCAATTCTATTGCTAAAACCAAATGCTACGCCTCTCCACACCCTTACTATAAAGCGTAAATACCTATAGTTACCGTTGCTCTATCCCTAGCCTAACGGATTTTCTAATTACGAGCTTATCTCTTTCCTTCAAAAGAGACCGCTCTGATACCTACCATTATAGGGAGCGCTTCGACGAGAACATAACGCTGGCTAACAATACTCATGAAACCTTGATACGGGCAATTTCCGCTATGAGGATACTACGGTCCGTCCAGCAATGGGACTTCAGACCACCCCAAAAGGTCCATAATATAAAATGAACTTAATAATAAAAATATATTGTAATGATTAGTATTATTGCTGAAACAATTCTTATTTCGATGCTGCTTCTTTATTTATTTTTCTCCTTAAAATTGAAATAAATTCTTTTGTATCAGGAAAAACATATACTAAATCTTCGTCATCTCCATATTCAACTACAATTTCTTTAGAAAATCTCCCATCAACTTTAGCTTTTAAATCGTTTAAAATCATAAATTAAAGATATGAAAAAAAGTCTCAAAAATACATATAGCATGGTGATAACACCAGAATTATCGAAGTGTAAAAGAAAAATTATTTTAAGAAAAATAACGAATTTAATTCACAAGAAGCTGATCTAGAAAAGTTTTAATCTGCTCATCAGCGGTTCGGCCATTATTAAAAATATTTCTAAAGTATCCATTCAAATATAGTTTTATTTCCAAATTAAGATCTCGTATATCCACGTAATTATATTTGCTTTTCAGCTTCTTGCCGTTGATCAAAGGTTTAATATGTTTTTCAATTAGGTTTAACGTGAAACCTGTAACAGCTCTATTAACTTTTGCTTTATCACCATCAGATAATTCATAGTCGCTATGGATTGTTTTATCTCTAATCTCATTCAATTCTAATAGTATTTCTTCTAAATCTGCTGATAATTCTAATAATTTGATTTTATCTTCTAAATCCTTATTAATTTCTTCAGAAAATTGTGAATTGCAATAATTTTCTAAATTAGCAAAAAATCGCACTAAGAGTTTGAATGTCTCCTTTATTTCATGCATATTTTCAAAGGCACTTAAATTTAAATTCTTTAATGATGTTTCAATAGTGGATTTGACTTTTTCTGCAACATTTTTTAAATATTGCGAATAATCTTCAAACGGGAATCCAAAATAATAATTGTTATATTTTTCTTTAATATCTTTAACTAACGCTCTCTGTGACTGAATCTTCTCTTTCTTCACAATTTCTTTTACAAACTTTAATACATAATTACAACTGGGGCAATATGTAATCCAAGAGCTCAAAATTACTTCCGTTGGTTTTACCCCCCTCGAGCTTATGTACCCATTAAACCCTGATAATTTTTTACCGTCCGAAGTGGAAAAAATTGCTTCTTCTGGATAAAATGTTCTTGGAATGAATTTTGAATTACACACAGGGCATTTTAGTTTCTCTTTTTGCGTCATAACTCGATTATCTACGTGTTTTAATTAAGAATAAATTAACTTTAAAGACTCAATAATATGATATTTCTATTTGTTATATATACGGAAATAATATGTAGAAATTATAATAAAGATACAATTTCTAAAAACTAAATTATTAATTAAATAGCATAAGTAATATTTTAATCTCAAAATTTTAATAATATCTTTGTTTAATAAGCAAATACTTATCCAATATTTATTTACAGATTTATAGCGTTTAAAATGTCAGAAGAAATTACATATGTTGATGCAAAAACCCTTGAAAATTTTATGAGAGATGTTTTCATAGGGCTTGGAGTACCAGAAGAAGATGCAAAGATTATTGCTGAAGTTCTCATTACTTCTGATTTAAGGGGAATTGAGTCTCACGGTATTCAAAGATGTAAAATGTATTATGATAGGATTAAAGCTGGTATTTATGAAGTAAATACAAAAATAGATATCATCAAGGAGGGTCCAACAACGGCGCTTTTGGATGGCAATTGTGGGATGGGGCACGTTATTGCATATAAAGCAATGAAAATGACGATTGAAAAAGCAAAGAAATATGGTCTCGGAGCAGTAGCCGTGAAAAATTCAACCCATTTTGGAATTGCTGGATTCTATTCACTCATGGCAATTAAGGAGGGAATGATTGGGCTAGCTGTGACTAATGCACGACCTTCTATTCCTCCAACATTTGGCGTAGAGCCTATGTTAGGTACTAATCCCTTGACAGTTGGAGCACCTACAGATGAACAATTCCCATTCCTAATAGATGCGGCAACTTCAATTATTCAGAGAGGAAAAGTTGAAGTGTATGATAGGATTAAAAAAACACTCCCAAAAAATACTGTTATTGATGAAAATGGTGAATTTATTACAGATGCAACCAAGGTTTTAGAAAAGATGCTCGAAAGAAAAGCAGCATTATTACCATTAGGTGGAAAAGGAGAAGACACAGCAGGATATAAAGGATATGGATATGCTACTGTTGTTGAATTATTATCTGCTGCTTTGCAAAATGGAATATATTTAAGAGATACCTTAGGTATTGTTGAAAATGGTCAAAAAAGGTTAAAAGTAGGGCATTTCTTTTTGGCAATCAATATTGACAATTTTAATGGGTTGGATTCATTTAAGAATGTCGCCGGAAATATTATGAGAGACCTTAGGAAATCACAAAAAGAACCAGGTGAGAAAAGAATATATACTGCGGGAGAAAAGGAATATTATGAAGAAATTGAGAAAAAAAAAACAGGGATTCCCCTTAATAAAAGCTTACAAAATGATATTAAAATAATGCAAACTGATCTCAATTTAGATGGTTATAATTTCTCATTCTAATTTTTATCATTTTCTATAGAACTATTCTTTATATTAAGAAAACCAGAAAAAATTATTAAAACATGTGAATGAAACACTAACATTCACCTTATATTAAATAGGATTTTAATTAAATAGAAAGTTTTATAATTAATCTCTATCACAATTTTTATTTTCTCTTTAATAAAATGGTAGAAAAAGCGGTAGAAGAAACAATCAGTTCTACATCAGATGGTATTGTGTTCTTGGAACATGATATTCTTAAGAGTTTTATGAAAGATGTTTTTATTGGGCTTAAAGTTCCAAAAGAAGATGCTGAGATTATTGTTGATGTTCTTATAACGTCAGATTTAAGGGGTATTGATTCGCATGGTATTCAAAGATGTAAAATGTATTATGATCGAATACGAGAAGGGATTTACAATCCAAAAACAGAAATCGAAATTGTAAACGATAACATAGCTACTGCTGTTATTGATGGACATTGTGGAATGGGGCATGTAATTGCCTACAAAGCTATGAAAATGGCAATTCAGAAAGCCAAGCTTTATGGTCTCGGAGCAGTAGCAGTGCGCAACAGTTCGCACTTTGGAATCGCAGGTTACTACAGTCTTATGGCGATTAAAGAAGGAATGATTGGATTTGTAACCACTAATACGCGCCCTGCTGTTCCTCCGACCTTTGGGGTTGAGCCAATGCTAGGAACTAATCCATTAACCTACGGCGCTCCTACAGATGAGGCGTTTCCATTCCTTATGGATGCAGCAACCTCAATTATACAAAGAGGTAAAGTAGAAATATATAATCGAATTCATAAACCACTTCCAAATGGATTAATTATTTCTAATAATGGTAATTCAAAAACAGATCCAAGTATTGTATTAAACAAATTACTTAACCGCTCTGCAGCATTATTACCTTTAGGAGGGGAAGGCGAAGCTACTTCAGGGCATAAAGGGTATGGTTATGCTACTTTCTCTGAAATCCTTTCTTCAGCCTTACAGGATGGAATTTACCTTCGAGACACAGCTGGAGTAACTGAAAACGGTCAAAAAAGGCTAAAAGTAGGACACTTTTTTCTAGCTATTAACGTAAGTAATTTTTTACCCATAGAGAGATTTAAGGAAATCGCAGGTAATATTATGAGAGAATTAAGACACTCCAAGTTAGCTCCGGGTAAGAATAAAATATACACGGCTGGAGAAAAGGAGTTTAATGCTGAGATGGAAAGAAGAGAAACCGGTATTCCAATAAATAAAAGCCTACAAAATGATATTAAAATCATGCAGAGAGAACTTGGATTAGATAAATATGATTTTTCATTTTAATTATTTTAAATTACTTTAAAAAACAATTCCATCAGTTCGTCCTTCTAATGGTTCTGAATGGAGGATTATTGTATCTAAATTATCAATTCCTAAATCCTCACGAATATTTCTTTCTAATTCTGAAATATAGTTATGAGTTTCTGAAATATTCAGAGATCCATCAAAAAAAACGTGTACTTCTAAGATACAATTATCTAATGTAGCCCAAAATTCTAGTCCATGATATCCCCTTACTTGAGGGTTGCGCTTTAGAGCTTCTTCAACCACCTCATTAATATGTTCTAGCATTTCGGGTCCAACATCGACACATTTAATTTGGTTTGGAGATAAGGCTTCGCTATACATTAAACTTTCAATATGGGTTATTACTCGAGATAAGTAGGGTGCTTGTTTTTTTATTTCCCTTTCAAAATCAGTACAAATTTTATGTGCTTCTGAAAGTGAAAGGGTTTCGTTAACTACAACAATTAGTGAAATAAAGTATTCATCCTCAATTCTAAAAAGATTTAGATCTTTAAAGTTTATTATATTTGGGTATTCTGATTTCATAGAATAAATAAGATTAATTAAACCTTCTCCTAATGATTTTTCACTAGCTAACGGATTCATTTCTACAATACACTCAACATTATAGAGAGGGAATATTTTTTTACTCATGTTTCTAATCGAGGTTGTTATTTCATTTGCATGAACAATTGAAATGTGGTCTTCTACGGATAAGTGAACTTCTAAAAATAGAGTCTTACCACTAACTCTCATTTTAATATCATGAACACCTACGACGTGTTCAAGGGCAAACATTTCCTGTCTTAACTTTTCCACGATAATTGAGCTTATTGGATTTGTATCTATAAGTTCTTTTACCCCTACTTTAGCTAATTTAAACGCTCCAGTAATAATCCAAACAGAAAGTACAATACTAAGAATAGGGTCGAGAAAAATTATATTAAAAGAAGCGAAAACAAAACTTAATAAGACTATAATAGCTCGTATGGAATCTTGAAATAAATTAAGACCTTGTATTTCCATCGTAAGACTTTTCTGTTGTTTTCCCTGCGAAATTAATATTCTTGAAAAAATAAAGTTAACTATAAAGGAAACAATAAGTATGACTAAACCAAATTCTGGATTTAAGATTTGAAATCTACTTGCTATGCCTACTTGAATAGCATTATATATCAATATAACATATATATTTATTAATATTATTCCTTGGATCAATCCAGAAATGGAATCTATTTTACTATGGCCGTACGTATGTTCGTAATCTGCTGGTTTCTGGCTAGTATGTAATGAATATAATGTTATAGAGACAAACAAAATATCAGTAAGAGTATCTGCGGTTTCAGATAAGAAACTTAAACTTCCGGTTATCAAAACTCCAAAAAGCTTTATTGATGACTGGAATAATATTATAATAAGAGTTAATATTCCAAATTTGATTTTGATATCCATTTTTTAATCGTTTGAAATAAAAATAAAACCATTAAAGATGTAATAGATGAATTCTAAGATAAATATTTTGTAAATAAAACTTTACTTATTCCCTGCTTCTTAATTATATTCTGAAAAATATGTGTTAAGCAAATTTTTAAACCATATTTCTTAGATAATCAATTTGAGATTTAAAAAAGAAGTTACCTAGACATTTATGTAATTCTTATTATATTTCTTAAAAAATGGACTACTAAAATAATAAGTCAGGTTTAATTTTATTAAATACAAAAAAGCTAAAGCTTATAAAACTAGTTTAAAAAAGGTTTAGTAATAATTATACTATTTATTCTAGTAATTCTCCTTTAGCAACAATATATGCTTTCCCCCCTACAGAGACACTAATCTGACCTTCTTTTTCTTCTGATCTTAACAATAATAAACTCGGTCTCCCAATTTCGTAACCTTGTTCTACTCTAATATCAACACTACTTTTACCAAAATATTGATGATGTACCAGATATGAAGCTAAACATCCATTCCCTGAACCAGTTGCGGGATCCTCGAATCCAGGGACTTCAGTAAAAACACGAACACTCATATGATTTCCTTTTTTGCGAGCTTCAGGACAAAATATCAATATAGATTTAGCATTGGTATTTTCTACTAAATCAAAAAACTTTTCTCGCTCTACTCGAGCTCTTTTTAAAGCATCTAGAGTCTTCAATGGAACAATGATAAAAGGGAGCCCCGTAGAAACTTCTTGAATAGGAAACCTAATATCAATATCTTCTTCTCTTAGATATAATGTATTAGTAATTAATTCTGGATCAAAAAATTGTCCAAAAGCAGGAACATTTTGTTCCATCCAAATTTCTTCAGCTTCACCAGATTTATATTTAAATAATATGGGGATTTGGCCAATTTTGAGATTTAGCAGAAGTGTTTTAATATTCGATTTTATTATTTCTCTTTGAATAACATAAGCTGTCCCTAAAGCTGGGTGTCCAGCAAAGGGTAACTCCATTTCGGGTGTAAAAATACGAACAGTATAATTTTCAATTGAAGTAATAAATGTCGTTTCAGAATAATTCATTTCCTTCGCTATTTTTTGCATTTCAGAATCCGTAATTCCATTTTCACATAAAAAGACTGCAAGTTGATTTCCTTCGAACTTTTTTTCAGCAAAAACATCCACAATATAAAATGTACATTTAGGCATTTTCTACCCCTCTTATTTGTTAAAGCTTAAGATATAAAATTAATAGTAGTAATATGAAAATAAATGTTTTTGATTTTCTTCATTATTTTAAAATTTTATTTTGCTAGTGTTATTCCAAACTCTTTACATTTTGGGAGATCTTCTTCTACGATTGGTCCTTTCATCCCTCCAACTTTAATAGATAATCCAGAACTTGCTTGATTTAAATTTGGCATAACCTCATTGATTTGTTTTTCCATTTTTTTACTGCTTTTTCATAATCCTTTGACATATATGTATCAAATACAGCAAAAGATTTTCCCTTTAATGAAGCATTGGGAAGACCCTTTATGAATTTCTTAACAGATTTCGTATGACGCCCCACATGATTCGGAGAACCAACAAGAATTAAATCGTAAATCTCATCTTTATTCAGATCAATCTCTTTCACATTTTCAATTGTGACCTCATTTTCTTCAATAGTTTTAAGGCCTTCACCAATCAATTCTGCCACTTTTTTAGTATTTCCGTGTTTTGTATCATATACTATAAGAATTTTAATCTTATTTCACTCCTTTATTTCAATTATGTTTTAATTAATTCAGTATAAATTAATTCTTTACATTAGTAATAAAAATTTGGGATATTTTTGTATTCCGAAATGGGAGTGAGTATGGATCTATGGATGATTGGGTTCTGGGATGCAGGCATTTTAGGTGATGGATGGGTAAATGATATAGATGCGTATAATAATGGTTATAACACTTCAGCGAGAATGTTTACTATTAAGTCTTATTGTATGCTTTATGTCAAGTTGGTATTAGTGAACATTTAGTTTAAAGAAAATACCATTAACATCAAAATCCATTTTTGATTTATTATTGATTATTTAATATTAATCATTGATCATGTGCCAAAAAAATATGAAGAGAAAAGAAACATACCCTTTCTAACATTTTTAATTAATGTTATCTGATACTACTTCAACATCGAAATCCTTAAAATTGATGTAGCTGCAAATCTACTAGTTTTGTTATAATTATAGAGAAAATAGGTTTGTAATATTGATAGATCGCTTCGATTACAAATATTTAAATATTTTCAAATCACATCTTTACTTACACAAATTTGTATATAAAAAAAAAGACTTAATGAGAGTTGATATCCAATGGCTGATTGGAAAGAATATATATGGGTTTTACCTATTATTGGTGGTATCTTCGCAATCATATCGATTATTACTCCTGTGGCTTCCTTTTCCTTTATGGGGCAGAATGCGGATCTATGGTTGATTTCGTATTGGGATGGAGGTACTTATTTGGGTAAGGGATGGGTAGATGAAATAAGGATTAATTATATGGAATATTCATATACAGCTGAAATAACCGCTAGTAAACTTCCTTTTTTATTAGGTTTTTGGGGTGTATTAATTGGTGGTATTATAGCGCTAGGCGTAGGTGGGCTAGGTTATCGTGGAAATTTTAGAAAAGGCCTTGCTTTGCTTAGTGGGATTTTAATGATTGCTCTTACACTTCTTTTTATATGGTGGGTAGAGTATGATAATGACCTCTTCTCTTATCCAACATTGACGATTGTTGATCCATATCAAGAGGTAGAATTATTGGGACCTGATATTGGCTTTGGATTAATTGGTCCTTTTATTGGTGGGGCCTTTTGCCTCGCTGGGGGTTTAATTCCCACTAAGGCTAGAATAGGATAAATTTTCAAATATTTTTTTTTTAAAATTAATTAAAATGATCGTGAAACACCTCTTTCACGATTCTTTATATATATAGCAGTAATATGTTTTTGTAATTTTTTAACTTCTGCAATTATACTTTAATATTTTTTTATTATTTTATTTATTTCTTTACTTCTCTTATGAAATAGGGCTTTATTTTTTTTAATAATAATTTTCCAAATCTTTTAATGGAGATGCATCAAAACCATCTAATAGTCCATCATAATCAGTATCAGGATTATTTGGATTAGTTCCACTATTAATTTCTTTAACATCTTTTAATCCATCAGCATCTGTATCTTTTAGCTTTGACATATCAAGCATATTTATCTGTTTTCCTCCAAGATTGAAAGAAATAAATGTTATTTTGTCTGGACTGTATTTATATTCTATTAAATGAAATCCCGAGGTTAAAAGACCATATGACTTCGATATAGAATGAGCTGTAAAATCAGTATTAATTTCAACATCCTTAAGTGTTAAATCATCGTCGTCAATACTTATATCTGATATTATCCCACTAAAAACATGTATTGATAAATATTTACTGCCAGTATATCCATCTGGAATATAACAGCGGAAAAGACCTGTTTCATTAATATAATTATCAACATTAGTCATTATAGCTCCTTTTTCAAAATATCCCCATACGTTTGGAATTGTAGGATCTAATTCAGAATTAAAATTTTGTTTTTGTACTTCCTCTACATCTGAAATTAAATCATTATCCCAATCATATGATGAAATTATTTTGTAGTCAATAGTTCCATTCCCTTTAATTTTTATTTGATGTTGATCTGGTTTCATATGTAAATCGAATTGTAAATATGTTCCATCATATTTAAAAGCAATTACATAAACAGAATCAATCTCAGGGTATTCTGGCACAGGATATACATCATTTATTACCACATCATCTACTTCTAAATATAAACAATTATAAGTAAAATTTGGTTGTAGTAAAATTGATATCAATCCACTTCCATTAAATAATATTTCTTCAGGTGTTACCATATTTACAGTTATTATATCTTCCTTTATATATAATGGTTGAACAGATATCCAATCAAAAATATCATTATCAATATCATCTTGGCTTATGCTAATATTATATGAATTAAAATTCTCGCCAAAATCAACAGGTAAAACATTTAATCCATAACTTACATCATATTGAGTGTCATTGAACGTAAAAGTAGTATAATCAGTATTTTTAATATCTGTTATAATATAACACTCTTCCTTTGCACTAAAATTATAAAGTGTTTGATCGACATCATCCTCATATAGATACTCCGGGAAATCTGGATTATACCAACTTCCTTTGAGTTTATCATTATTTCTCCCTGAACCTAACAGATTATCATCTAAAAACGGAGTAAGTCCAGAGAATAAAGTAAGAGTAATAATTAAACACGCAATTAGACCATGTCGATATTTTTTTTTTCTTTTTCTTTGTTTAATGCTTAACATTATTTTCATCTTTTAGCTTATTTTTAAGTAAATGTATGTCACCCTCTTTTTCATAAAAAGAATAAGTCAAGAAAAATTGGATTACTCTTAATAACTAATTTTTTTTTATATAAAAATCTTATAGTGAAAAAGTTTACTAATTTAATGATCCTAAAACTATGTTTATGTTATTTTCCTATTTTTTTGGTCATATCCAACGTTTTTATCACTTTTTTTGAAAAGAAGAGAATTATTAATTGTTAGATAATCATAAAAAATCAATCGATTATATGAATATGATTTTCATGCATATTTATTGATTGATATATTCGCCATAAGCATGTTTTTAAAGTAAAAAAATAATATCTCAATTGAGAATACGGACCTAATATTCCTCCATTTTGTAAGCTATAATTTAGGGCCTTTCTCTTTAATATTTGAAGAGGAATGTTAATGTCAAGAACTTATGTAAAAGGAAGAAATAAATACAAAAGACTCGATTGTAAACATGGACATTGTTTTTACTGTGGATGGGATAAAAAAAAATCAATGAAAGGAAAAACTGAAAAAAAAAAGAATTTAATTTTATAAATTTATCCATACCTGGGGTTCTTTATTAATCCTGATTTAGAATCATTTCTATGAATTTCCTAAACATTTTTTTTTCTACATTTTCTCTTGTTTGAAGAGAGATCTCCATCGATTCTGAAATATTATTCTCTTCTTTAAATTTCTTTACTTGATCGTTAGATACTTCTCGATATTCTTCCAAGTCTAATTTATTTCCTACTAATAAGAGGGGAAAATCATATTTTTCCCTAGCTTTTTTTACATCCTGAAGAACTATAGATAAGAAATCCAAACTTTTTGAATTAGTAATATCATACAATAGGATAACTCCATTGGAACCATTAATAAAAAAGTGATATAAAAAAGTGATATTTCTCTCTTGCATCATCTTTATCAGACCATATCCATAATCCTCTTTATCAGAAAATATCCATAATTGTAGTTTTGCCTTCTTTCCTTTAATTTCTATATTTTTTGAAAAGAAATCAACACCAATAGTACTTCCATAATTCAAATCAGAGCCCACTTTTTCTAAAAATCTTGCTAAGGTTTTTTTTCCTACATCTTTATCTGCAAACAAACAAACCTTAAATAAATAATCATATTCTTCAGCCATATTTTTTTCTACCTCTTTCAATCATTCTAATATTTTAACAAAAATTCTGGTATTTAATTTTAAATATATTTTTTAATATCTCAGCTAATTCTTTATTCGCATCTCCACAGGACTTAAGAATTATTTTCGATTGTTTTAGATACGAGATTTGTTTTTCTTTATCCCAAACATCCATATCTAATAGATTGTCTATTCTATCAGCAATTTTAATAATTCTTGCCTCTCTTGAAAAATATTTGAAATTTTCTAACCATTCCTCTTTTTCAATTTCTTCAGGTTGAGTAAGTTCGTTTACAATTACAGCAACTTTACTTCCAAATAATCTTTCAATTTCTTCTAATCTTGTATCAGTTTCCTTAAGAACATCATGTAATAAAGCAGAAATCATTAGTTCTTTATGTTCATATTCATTGTATCCAAAAGCTCGTAAAATTGATTTAATTCGAATAGGGTGAGCAACATAAGGAACTAGTTTTCCATCTCGTTTTAGATTATCATATTTTATAAAAGCATACGAATTCGCATCCCAATAATTTGATAACTCTTGTATTTTATTCACTTCCTTTTTCAATCTCATTTTTAAGATTTTCTATAGAAAAGTAATCTCCTTTATACTCTTTTAAAATTCTGTTTTCATAAAGAAAGCTAATTAATTCTAAAATTTTAACAAGATCTCCTCGAACTTCTTTTTCATATTGTTCATACTGGCCATGAGAAATAGGTTGCATTATTCCGTTGATAATTTCATTAATTTTAACGATAGATTTTGGTAGGAAAATCAATCTTTTAATTACTGAATCATAAGTTTCTCTATCAATAATTTTTAACTCTTTAAGCTCTATTAGAGTATTTTTATGTATTTGAATCGTAGTTATTTTTTTTGACATGATATAGATATCTATAGAATGCTATAGTATTTAAATTTATTTATCTCAAATAAATATAAAAAAAGGTCATCTTTAGAAAAATCGTTTACAATTTAGCTTTTTTCACTAGTTTTTGGGCATTTTTACCAAAACATTTAAATAGTTGATTAGAATTTATTTTAAATAATGATGTCTTTAGAAATGGATTCTGAAAGGAATTTTGCTAAGGAATTTTTAGCAGCAAAAGAGAAACTTGATAAAATTGGTTTTGAAGTAGTTGGTACTAAAGACATTAAGGGCCTTATTTATTTTGTTGTGAAAGAAAAGAAATCTTAGTTATATATACTAAGAAAAAATAGAAAATCTAATTTAGAGATCCAAAGAATTTAAATGTATTAATATTTATTTAACATAAGAAAGATAGAATTTGTGATTTTATATGAGCAAAGAAATTGAAGATGATTATTTAGAATTAATAAAATTAGGTGAAAAAGCAGGAATTTCTGAATTAATGGAAGTATATGGTCAATCTGAAGAAAATATGAAAATCACTGAAGAATATTTAAAAGAATATGATGGAAAGTTTTTTTTAACAACAACTAATTCTACTAAACAACCTCTATGGTAAATTATGCCTAATTGGGCCGAAATTTTAAATGAAATTCATAAATTAGTTGAGAACTTAAAAAAATCCCAGCCACCTTCAAAAAAAAGCCCTTTTGATATAATAAGAAGAAAATATTTAAAACTAGTAAATAAAAAGACTGGAAGAAATACTATTTTATATGCTTCTAATTGGACGCAACCTGGAGATATACCTTCTAATTTGTTAATGGTAAATGATAAAGATGTGCAGGGCTTTATGACGGTAATTCATGGTTTACAAGGCGAAGAGCTTGATATAATTTTGCATACTCCTGGAGGTTCGCCGACAGCAGCAGAAGCTCTAGTTACATATTTAAGATCTAAATTTAATAATATTCGTGTTATTATTCCTTATGCTGCAATGTCAGCAGGCACTATGTTGGCTTGTAGTGCCGATGAGATAATTATGGGAAAAAACTCATTTATAGGTCCAACCGATCCACAAGTGATCTATCGTACTCCAGATAGAATAGGCACTTCCCCCGCACATGCTATTTTAGATCAATTTGAAAAAGCAAAAGAAGAATGTATAGAAGAACCTAGAAATATTGGTGTTTGGATGCCAATTGTTAGAAGTTATGGCCCCTCTCTTCTTGTGGAATGTGAAAATTCTATTAGACTCTCAAATGAATTAGTTGAGAATTGGTTAAAAAAATACATGTTTAAGGATGATAATGAGAGCGATGAAAAAGCAAGAGAAATATCTCGATATCTTTCAGATCATAAAAATTTTTTAAGTCACGATCGTCATATTGGAATTGAAGAAGCAAAGAGTCTAGGATTAAAAATATCTAATTTAGAAGATGATCAAACATTTCAAGATTTAATATTATCTGTTTTTCATGCTACAACACATACATTTGGAGGAACTGGAGCAGTTAAAATAATTGAAAACCATAAAGGTGTTGCATTTATTAATCAAGTAAAAAGATTAATCATACAAGAAAAACCAGAGTAGTTTAACTTTTTTTTTTATTAGATTTTGAGTTTTTTGACAAAACATTTAAATAGTTGATTAGAATCTATTTTATTTAATGATGTCTTTAGAAATGGATTCTGAAAGTAGACTTGCTGAGGAATTTTTAGCAGCACAGGATTTTTTCAATAAAATTGGTTTTGAGTTAATTGGCACTAAAGAAATTAATAAAGAAGAGATTTATCTTGTTAAGAAAAAGAAAAAATAGGATTTAATTTAATTCTTTTGTTTCTTCGATGGATAAATTATATATTCCTCCACCAAAATCTTTTAATTATTTTGGATTTTTTCAATCTCAATCAAAAAATAGATCCATCCATATTTTTTTAGGATCTTTTTCTCTTTTAAAATTTTATGTGTATTTAACAGTGCTGAAATTGGGTTAATTGGGAGGCCCATAGGTATTTTACTAATAATAGCCTTAACTAAAAATTTATGGGGTGAAGGACGAAGTTCGAGAAGTAATTCTTTCATTTCAGAAAATTGTAATTTATCTATTAACTCTTTTACTGAATTTATATCTCCACTATGTACCATTTTATGTAGATGTATCATTTTTTCACGGAAATTATTAAAGCAAGAATTATTTCTTAATTCAACAATTTCATCCCATGTTACATTATTCAAATCTGGTAAACGACTATTAATGGCCTCAGAAAATATATCAAAAGGTGTTTTCTTTGTTGCTACACTAAAAAGATCTTGAATAACTAGATTTTCTCTGTATAGTGGCAAAAAAACACAAGGAAATGTTTTATTTAAAGTCATCCACGAATTAACGCCCTCCAATAATCCAAGATATGCATAAGATACTTCGCGCGCAAAAACATAATGATCTTGGGGAGACTTAGGCTTACGTTTTTGCTTCTCAACCTCTTTTTTTGTTTCTTTATGAGCAATTCTGAAAGCAGTTTCTTCTAAATCAGGATGTTCAGCAATAAAACGCTTTTCTAGATAATCAATCGAAAATCTATATTTGGGCTGATATTTTGTTATAGGGATCCATAAATGATTTAAATCTTTGAGAGTTTTTGAATCCCAGTCCTCCCATTGAGCAACTACATCTGTTGCTCCCTTAATGTGATCAATTTGAAAAATTATCTCATCAAACCATAGTGTTGCTAATTTTCCTGAGGAATTAAAAGGAAATTCCTCCTGCCAACTCCGTACAAATGATGCATAACCTCTAAATTTCTTTTTCATTTGGTTTAATCACTTTTTATCTAAAAATAAGTTTATTAGCATGAATTTCGTAGTTAATAATTTGATCTTTTTACTCTATAAAATATATTAATTATTTTTTCTTTTAATTTTATTGTCAATATTATGATTCTTTTTTGAGAAAGCATCTTAACTTCAAGATTTCGCATTGAATTATTGTAAACATGGATCAAATTAATTTATTAACAATAATTGTTTATATATTTTCATTGATTTATATTCTATAATAGGTTTACAATATTTTATTGCGCTGGTAAAAATGAGTAAAAGAATCCTGGAAGTTGTTAACAACGTTGTTGACAAAGATGATTCAGAATATTATAAAATTAATAAAAGAAAAAGACATTTTTGGCATAGCAGGTCCACTACGATTTCTTGTAGAGTAAGAAATAAAAATAATTTCAATAATGCTCCTGATATGGCCCTAAACATAAGAGCATTTTTACTTAATGAAGAAAAATATTTTGAGAAAGTTATTGTTGCTGTTATGAGATACCTCCATGAAGAAGATATGAAACAAATTAGACAATATATCTATTCATGTTATCCGGATAAATCAAAAGAAGAATTGGATAAAAATATTGGGTTACTTGTTAGGGATTTAACTGAAAATGAGATTAGAGAAGCCTTAAATTTGCATGAAGTTATATCTTGTAGATTACTTGGGTATGAAAAAGAATTATTTTATCTTAAATGCTATACTTTTGGAATTCTCCCTGTGTTTATGTTAAGAGTTCTTTATCATACAAAATATTCTCATTTAAAACTCAAAAAATTAATGGAATATGATGATTCACTCTATAAAGGAATTGAATTTGGAGAATATCTCAATAAAATCCATTTTTTATAATGATGCATTCTGCTGTATTTTTGCATCATTAAGATTCCAGTAAGAATTTAAAAAAAAAGTGAAAAAGTTAAAGCTTCAGATTTTTAAGATATTTTATATAATTTCTAAAAAACCAACCAACAAAAATCATATCATCTTCTTTTAAATTGGCATTTTCTAATGTTTTATAATATGATTTACGAATACTATAGGGAAGATCATACATAGGATAATTATTTTTGAATAAGATATAATTCATAATCAATCTACACATTCTCCCGTTTCCGTCTTCAAAAGGATGTATTGAAACAAAATAGAAATGCATTAAACAAGCTAATAATACAGGATGTATGGAAACCTTATTTTTGTTAAACCATTCAAACAACTCATCTATTAATCTTTCGCATACAATTCCTCCGGGAGGAGGAACATAATTACTTCCAGAAATATAGATTCTTCCTTTTCTTATTAAACCTGCAAAATTATTTCTAAGGAGATGTAAGCTAAACAATATTGTATGCCAATCTTTAACCGTTTCCATTGATAAGTATATTGGAGTATTAGAATTTATAATGTTTTCATAAATCTTCATGTGTAAGTTTGCTTCTACTATATGATACGTAGGTTTATTGATTGGAACATTTGGTTCATTTACAGCTAAAGCAACTTCTCGTAATGTTAAGGTAGATCCTTCAATTTTATTTGAATGATAAGTGAATCTAATACCAAAATCTCTTAAACGTTTTGCTTTAAGGAAATCAGAATACTCATTTATTTTTGTTTGATAATTTTCTTTAGTTTGCTCGATTGAGTTAACCCATCGTTTATCTACAATTTCTTTTATAAATTCCTCTTTAATTTCTTCTAAATTTTCAGGAAGCTCTTTTCCAACTTCCTTATAGAGATTTCTAACCTTGCCATTTTCTCTAAACGAATACTGCAATGAATAATACTCTTTTCCGCTAATTTTTCTTTTTATCACACTTACCATAATTAAATATTACAAATACATTCATATAAATTTATTGCTTTTTACTGAAAATGTAGTTGTAATTACAATTACTTTTCTATGATTTTTATTTTTTTCCCTGAAGATGTAGTTGTAATTTCTTTAGATCATGAAAATTAACCTTACTTTTTATAAGGGATAGAAATCTTAGTAAATATCCTAAGATCTTTGGATCCATCCATTTCTTAGTAAATATACTAAGATTTTATTGCAACTTAAAATCTTATGATATTTTATAAGATTTTTTCAATCGATGGAATTTTCGAAAGAATTTAAAAAGACTCCCACGATCTGATCCTTATGAGTAAATTCTTAAAAGTGCCACTTTTGAGAAAGTGAGGTTAAAATTATGATAAATAAAATTGTGAAAATAATTGAGAAGGAAGATGAGAGATCAACAGATCTGACAAAGATTTCTCTTTGGCATATGGATTTAGAAGACTTTTTTCGATTTATTTTG
>JAUVXW010000053.1 GCA_030603385.1 Promethearchaeota archaeon
CCGTTATCATCGATATACATATAATTTCCAAAAGCTCTAATTACGGGCTTATTTCTATAATAACCGATAGTAATTTTATCTAAAAATTTCTTTTCTCTCTCTTCTCCCTTTTTTTTTCTTTCACTCATTATTCACTTATCCTAATCATATTTTAGAATTCTAGACTTTTTTGCTATGACTACTTATTCATCTAACAAAGATTCCCTTGATAAAGCCCTCTAAAAATGGAAAATCCTTTAGCTCTAAAACTTGGCTTGTTTTATAATATTTATTTATTGTATCCATTATAGAAACATCTTTTTGAATACTTTCGGTAAATTCTGATAATTTCTTTTTAGCCATATATGTTTGTCCCTTAAATAAATAACATATTGAGAAACTTGATGCATTCTCTATTAGAACTATAAATTGACCAAATTTTGCTCTATCAAGACCCTCAGTGAAAAACTCATCGCTAAATGATTTGAAAGCAGTTAAAAAGCTCCCAAATATTTCACTATTATGTTTCCATTCATCTACAAAGGGATAGGAGAATAATAGCACACCCCCTTCTGTTAAGATCATGAGCAATACAGGTTCTTCATTGATCAATTCAGGGGGGTTTATTGTACGCTTTCCTTGCATAAGGGCTATTGATTCATCTAATGACACTAAATTCATCCGTTCTGCGATCGTTGCTTTTTGTTCCTTAAGGTTTTCCCAATAACTTAATTGTTCCAAAAGTTTATCATGCTGATTTGATATTTCACGAGCTAACAACTGAAAACCATGCGACTCAGCAATATCTTGAGCTTGTGATAATTCTCTTCTTGCATCTCCCATATTCATCTGAAGTAACGACAGCATACCCTGAAGTAGATATGTCTGAGCTAATAATGAATAAGAGTTAGTCCGCTTAGATTCTTTAAACAATCTTTTAATGAGTGGTTTAACATCATCAAGAATTTCCAAGTCGTTAGTTGATCGTAGTTCACTAATATAATAATCGCAAAGTTCAATTAAAGGGTCTTTTAATTCCTCGGGTACACCCCGATTTACATCTCTTTTTGCTTCTTCATGTCCTAAAATAAGTTCTTTTAAAATTTCTTCGGCTTTTGCGCGATTATGAGTTCGAGAACTGTATTTCAATATCCGTGCTTTTGACAATTTATACAAATGGAAATCTTCAGGAAACCTTTTTTCCTCTACAAGCTGTTTAAAATGATCCAAATATTCTTGAGCTTGTTCTGGGGATTTTTTATCTAAGGAAACCTCTATTAAATCATCGAGAATCATACCCACATACATGTTAGCTATATGAAAATTATATTGTTCAAAGAATTCAAGGCATTTTTTAAAATATTCAATTGCTAGATCCAATTCCCCCTGCTGATGGTATATACCACCAATACCTTTGTAACAAGTATTATCCGATATCTTAACAACAATGTTATCACCTACAGACTTTTCGATAGCTTCTTTGGCAAAATTTAATGTAAGATCTAATTCTCCTCTACCATAATGACAACCCGCAATTGCAGCTAAAACATAAGTAACGGAGAAATTAAGTTTACTATGATGTTCGAACGTAGAGAGGGCTTTATTAAGATATTCTAATGAAAGATCATAATTACGTTCCCAAAAATTAAAATAACCTTTCATAAAATTCACTAAACCCTCTTTTTGCTCAATTTCAGAACGGGGTTCTTTTACAGCAGTTTTAAGTAAATTTTCACAATCTGTTATTTGTTCCCAAGTTTCAAGATGTGTCCCAAGGAAAATAAATAATGTCACCCACTCAATATAAATCGCGTCAATAGAAAGCAGAGGTTTATTTAACCGTATACTCTCATTATAAACGATCTTACTAATATTAAGTGATTCTTGATATTTTCCCAATAAATAGAAAAGGTTTCCTTTAAGAATCTGAATTTTGAGCCTCTCTTCTGGGGTGAGATCTTCATTTTTCTCGAGAATTTTTATTAATTGAAAAACCTCATTATCTTTTCCCTCATTTAATAACTTCCATCCTCGTTCTATCTCATCGAGTGCTAAATCAGGCATTTTTCTTATGGTGCAACTCCTTGGATTCGAAAAAATAATTTCTACTTAAAATTTAAATTAGTAACTTTATATTTAACTGTTATTTAAAATGAAGGATGGATAAATTAAGCTTCATCTACTACTAAGATAAGATTTGTTATTTGGGTAGAATAAAGACAAGAGGGATAAGGAATTTAAATCAGATAATTTATTGAAATATAAACTCTCATTTTTGTATAAAGCTCAGATTAGTAATCTTTATTAGTAGATAAATTCTAACATGAATAATTAATTTCTAAATAGAGTGTTTTAAATATTAAAAAAAACGAGACTATTCTAGAAGAAACTAAAAGACATGTATATCAAAAAGAAAAAAAAGTTAAGTTTTCTAGATGGTTAAAATTTTATCTAATACCTGGATGGCGGGACCCAGAATTTGAAGTTGATGAATTTGTAACTGGTAGAACACAATCTAATAGGAGATTATTCAGACGCCTACTTACCCCGTTAACAATCGTGGGAATGATAATAATCTTATTTATAGCCTTTTTAGCTGTATACGTTCCTTGGTTAAGTTCATTTACATTTGAAAATTTAACTCCCCCATATTATCCCTTTGAGACACCATACTTTGGCCCAACAGCAGAACATCCATTAGGTACTACTAAATATGGATTTGATCTTCTTGGGAGATTACTGTGGGGTGCAAGAACTGCACTGACAGCTGCAGCTCTACCAGTTATAGTTAGCACTATTGGAGGACTTGCTGTAGGTACAATTTCTGCATATTTTGGTGGAAAACTTGACGCCATTATCATGCGTTTTTGTGATTTTTGGTTTTCTTTTCCGGTGCTAATTCTTGTTATTATAATAGCTCCTTTAATAGGAATTACTTTATTCAATATTCTAATATTATTTGGTCTTTTCGGTATACCAGGATCTGCTCGGATGGTAAGAGCTCTAGTGCTTCAAGTAAAACAGAATATTTATGTGAAGGCGGCGATAATAAGTGGAGCAGGAAAATTTAAAGTAATGTTTAAACATATTTTGCCAAATGCAATATCTCCTATCATCATTGAATTCTTTGGAGCAATGCAAAGTGGAACTATAATTATTGTGAGTATCAGTTTCCTAGGATTAGGAGATACGTCAATTCCAGATTGGGGAACAGATCTTCTATATGGTAGAGGACAGTATGGTTATTCTACTTCCTCTTCAATCTTTTGGCCAGCATATCTTTGGCCAGGGCTTTTTATAGTAATTACTGCTATTGGATTTATGTTAATAGGTGATGGATTGAGGGACGCATTAGATCCTCGAATACATATATGATCAATAAATTTGAATATTATATTCAATCAAAATTATTTTTCTCTTGGGCTTTAAATCCTCTTGAAGATAAAAAACAGTTTAGAAAAGGTTAAATGAGGATTTTTCATATATTCTTCATTAATAACCCGAAATGTGATCCATTCCATGCTCAAAATTTTTTTAAGTTACAGTACAAAAGATAACCCGTTTCAAACTGTTTACTAAAAGGTATATTAAAATAATAAAAGGAAAATAAAATGCAAAAGAAGAAAAGATATCTCATGCTTTTTGTAGTAATCTTGTATTTCAATCTCTTGATACCAGGAACAATTATTAATTTTAATAACTATGATCCCAAGGACGAGAAAGAGATTACAACCTATTTATCTACAAGTAATTCAGCAATGGTAGATTGGAATTCCACATGGGGAGGGAGTGGTAATGATATCGGTTATGGGGTGATACTGGACTCATCAGATAATATTTATATTACAGGAAATACAGATAGTTTCGGAGAAGGGAATAATGATATGGTTCTGGTAAAATATAATAATTCTGGGATGCTGCAGTGGAATCGCACTTGGGGTGGAATTAGTGGCGATAATGGTTATAGTGTAGCAGTGGACTCATCAGGTAATATTTATATTACAGGAGATACAAACAGTTTCGGAGAGGGAAGCAATGATATGGTTCTGGTGAAATATGACAGAGATGGGGTTCAACTGTGGAATTCCACATGGGGCGGGATCGATTATGAAGCAGGTAAAGGTGTGGCAGTAGACACATCAGACAATATTTATATTACAGGATATACAAACAGTTTCGGAGAGGGAGGCGATGATCTAGTTCTCGTGAAATATATCAGTTCTGGAGTACAACAATGGAATTTCACATGGGGAGGGATCAATAATGAAGCAGGTTCTGGAGTGGTGGTAGACTCATCAGACGATATTTATATCACAGGATTTACAGACAGTTTCGGAGTGGGATTTAAAGATATAGTTCTGGTAAAATATGACAGTTCTGGAGCACAGAAATACTATTCCACATGGGGGGGGAATAATTGGAATCAAGGTACAGGAATAGCTGCAGATTCATTAGACAATATATATATTGCGGGATATACAAGTAATTCCTCATTGGGGGGTAATGATATAGTTCTGGTAAAGTATGGTGAAGTTCAAGAAGCAGAAAATGGAATTCCTGGTTATCAACTATTACTCTTCTTTAGTATTATTGGTATGATAATAGTTCTGATCTCGTTCAAACCGCGTATTAAAACCATTTAAATTTAAATAAAAGCTTATATGAAGATGAAATATATTAGAAATAATCAAAATGACCTGCGTTAGATCTCAATGGAACCGTATTCTGGAGATATTTTTAACTTAAATAATAATTATCTCTTTCTCAACTTTTTAGTTAAAGATACTGCTACTATCACACTCATTATTCCATTTATCGCTATAATTAATAATGAAGGATATCCAGGTATATTTGTAGGAACTGTTTGTATCGGATATACAAATCTTACAGCAGAATCGTATATACTATGATTACTGGAATCGCATACCACTAGAGAATAGTTTCCATCGAGAGGATGAGATACAGGCATAACCCATTCATATGTACCAAGATTAGTAGTATTCTCTATAATAATATATTCTATTGTTGTCAGAGATAAATCATAGAAATAGATTGATACATTAGGAATATTTCCTGTATGAGTCCAATTAACGAAATAATTATTCTCTTCAACATTACACATAGTACATCCATGACTCGTAATCGTTATGCTTTCACCTTGTGCTACAGAATCATTTATATTTGAAAAGGAATACAAAAATATAACAGCGAGTACCAACAATATTGATTTTATCTTTAATTTCTTTTTTATCATTTTGCACTTTTGTATTTATTTTTTTCCAAAAGGATTGGATATGCTAATATACAAAAGCTCTATATTTAACATTTTTGCAGATATCTATCAAGCTTCATACATCATCGGTTCGCGCGCTAATCGCTCCGGTCGCTACGCTTTTGCAAGAATTCTCAAGGTAGACTACTGGACATGTATGAGGTCTTTTGATTATTTTGAGTCTACTTTAAATTTAGATTTTAGATCCAACGTGTTTATAAAACCAATCGATATTCCACCTAATGTCCTAAAAATTAGGGCGTCGGGTCGATTATGCTTAATTTCGTTTGGTGAACGACCAAATTTATCTAGAAGAGCAGTTATTATTAAATTGAGATCACCATTATTCTTCTGATAACTTTCAACTACTGTATCTTTGTAAGCTTTGAATACATCTTCTGATATTTTAAATACTTCTTGAACTTCAGGACCGGTAGCCACACCAAAATGAGCTAAACTTATAGATTTTACATTATCAATTTGGGATAACTTCTTAACAGTTTTAGAATAAGATTCGTGATTAAAATAAGGAGGATATGCTGTCGGTCGAGAAAATCCTGAACCTAGATGATGCCCCCCAATTGAATCCCCCGGGAATAAATTCATGTTTTTCCTATCCAAAATTGCAATATGCTCGGGAGTATGACCTGGAGCAGAATAAATTTCTAATTTCAAATCATCCAAACTAATAATATCCCCTTCACCTACATATATCACCCTATTTTTTAGGTTTTGTACTAAATATTCGTGATATTCTGCTAAATCAGATTCCTTTTTTGCAAATTTTGTTTCGGGTAGTTTCTGATAAAATTCTGAAACCACGATTTTGGCTTCAGGAAATTGAGTGGATAATCTTTTTACACCTCCAATGTGATCTACGTGAACATGGGTGGAAAAAATATAATCAAGGTGATCGATACCGATATTTTGAAGATGGTTTAATAAACTATCGACTTCACTACTTGTTCCTGTGTCAATTAAAACAGTTTTTCCATTATTTTCAATTACAAAGAGAGCCATTTGTTCTTTCATATTGTAAATTAAACAATCAAACATCCATGTATTTTCATTTATTTTACAGGTTTTTCAAATAAATGGAATTATAATTCACCTTGATTTTTATTTTATAAGTCTTATATGAAAAAGAATAGCAATAATTATAAAATTATCAATTGAAAAAAAAATCGAGATTTAATTTCAAGATACTACTTTTAATTTAGGTGCGTAAGCATTTTCTACACGATAATTATTGAAATTGATACTGTAATGGTCACGCCAGTGTGCCTTGACATTTTGATTATTGATAAAAACAGTTATGCGATTAATCGTCCTGTATCAATGGAATCATAATCAATTAGATAGGATGGGTTGAGGTCTCAAGACTCGCACCGATAATAATTCTTTCTTAAATTCTTGGAAGTTTAAATATATCTATTTACATTACCTGTAAAAAGACAAACTTATGGGTGTCGCGGGCTGGAAAAGGGTTGCTGAATCCTTTGAGCATAAGAGGATGAAGCAGTATATGTTTGAAAATCTCCACGCTAATAACAATATAAAACGGATGGAATTAGAATATAACGTGGAGTGCCGGAGGGCGGATTTATACGGAGAACTTGTCGATGGTCGTAAGTTTGCGATTGAATTTCAGAATTCTAAGATAAGTGTGGCCGAAATTGTCGAGAGGACTAAGCTCTATAATGAAAATGGGATATTTGTGCTTTGGATACTCAACGGGGTATCATATAAAAGAGCACCTCAGAATGAAGAGGGGAAGAATATTTCAATCGAAGAAGATAAACTGCAACGCATGTATAAGGGGCGAGTATATTATATGAATATGAGTAAGCAAGGGTTGAAAACATTCATTTATCCGCTTCATTTTACTAAATGTTTTGACAATAGCTTCAAGAAAGGAATTTTCCCAAGCTACTATGCAAAAAAGAGAAGTATTATATGTGGTTCTTCACCTTCGCTTGAATTGGTATTTATGGATCCCAAGAAATCATTCAAGCTGGCACGATTCAGGGATAAGAGCATTGAATCCCAATGTGTTGAGGATATCAAGGTAAATATTAAGAGAATCTGTGTTTTGAAACATCGAGAAAATGGCAGAAATTGGAGTAGTGATACAACGCTACAAATACAAGTAAAAACAATCATATCACGTTTAGAAAAGAAGTATGGATTTTTCTTGCCGTATAATTTAATGAAATGGAGAAAAAAGGCATTGAAGATTAGGAAATTTGGGTTTATGTTAGATGAGAATCGGATGTTTAAACAGCAAATTTTACTAAATGTTGCTGATCATTTTAATTGTGATAAAAGTTGGTTCTAATTTTTCTTTATATACACCTATTTTTTGTAACAATACCCTAATTACCAAAATAAAAGTAGAAAAAAATGACTGATAGACAAAATCAAAGATTCTTTGCGTCATCGTCCACAAGGATCACTACAAGAGATAACACTACTAAGGTAGAAGGAATGATTACTAAAGAGACTGAAAATGCTGTGCTTCTTAAATTGGATAGTGGCCATGAAAATTGGTTCCCAAAATCTAACATCAAATCTCACTATTCTCCTGAAAAAGAAATTTCTCAAATCTTCCTCATCGATTCTTGGATACTTGAAAGAAATAAGATTGCTTAATAATCCAATATTTTTTAATTTCCTCATTTTTGAGGTGAATTTAAATTTGTAAGTAGTCTTATATTGAATAATAGTTCAGAGA
>JAUVXW010000030.1 GCA_030603385.1 Promethearchaeota archaeon
GCTGGAATTTTTCAATGTCCTCAATGTAGAAAAATAATTAAAGAGAGGGATAAAGAAAGCGCGCAAGAGAAATCAAAAATAGAGAAGGGTGAATTTCAAGATGGGGATTATTTTCATAAAAATGTAAGTCTAAATAAAAAATATGAAATTTGTGAGAAAGGAATTACTTTAAGTAAAACAGAAAATCGATTATTTGCGGCTTTAATTTGTCATAATGCCTATTTAAAAGAGGAAAAGTATGTTAGATTGTCATGGTGGAAAAATTTACGGCACGCAGGCATGCTTAAAATTTATGATAAAGAAGTACTTAATAATATCATTATTTCTTTAGAAAAATTTGATGAATCTTTTGATGATATTTGGGGTTGGAGTGGAAGTTATGGAAAGCAAGAGCCTAAATCGGAAGAAGAACTAGAAAAAGAAAAAAATTTGGAAATCATCAAATATAGAATTATCGAAAACAGAACGTGTCCAAAATGTGCAAATAAAATGGATAAAAAGAAGTCCCATTATGAGTGTCAACATTGTGGAGAAATAGTAATATTAGAAGGATATAATCAACCAATTTTTAATGTGGCATCAACAGACCTCGATTTACGCTTTCACGGAAATTTTCCAATAAACTTTTACTTGCCGGTAAGTGGGATAACAGTGAAACGGTTGATGGGTGAATGGAAAGCGTTAGCAGTTATCTATTCGAAAGACAATCCAAACAGAAAATGGTTCAGATTCTATTGGTGGGTACGAGATCTTAGTAATATATTAAAATATGGACAAAGGGAAATGGGGGAAGGGACTCAAATGGGTTGGAAAGCTCAAAGAGGAGTATCATCTCCAAATATCTATGATAAGAAGTTATTAATACCTTTAATTAGCGCTTTAAAAAAAATATCAACAGAATTAAATTGGAATATTAGTTAATAAATTTTTTTTTAAAAATAGAGGAACAAATATGGCAGAAGTCCAAGATACAACGTGGAAAATGTTATTGAACGATTTTGAAAATGGGCTTGAAAAAGCAATAGAAGAGTTGCAGAAAAGAGACGTTGAAAATATTCCAGGAGCTAAAGAAGCACTTATTCAAAGATTAAACAATATGAAACTTCACTTCCCTAAAAATAATGGGGATATCTTCATGAAATCGATAGATGAAAAAATTCAAAATGCATTTTTTCCAAATACTACAAGTTTTTCTGAAGCATTCGAGAAAATATTGAAATCAAGGACTCATGACCAAGATTTCATTATAAATGAATTATTGAATGGATTTGTAACATCAAAAGCAAATGCAATTGCCTTAGGAACTCAAGGACCAATAATAGATAGGATGGTGGAAGCATTTAGTAAGAGAAACGATTTTCATATTGTTGATCACCAATTTTTTGCTATGTTTGGAGATCCTAATAAACCTCGACATTATGTAAAAAAGCAACTTGAAGAATTAGTGAATATGTTTGGACTCGTTTCAAAAGAACTTCTAATTGAAAAGGATATAAGGAGGAGTGAGGAAAAAGTATATACATTTTATACTTTTCCAAGTGAAATTATAAAAATACTTGAAGAAAAATATCTAATTATTGATGACGATTTGGGATATGCTTATGTTTCGGAAGAATTTGATAGAAATGTGTTTATCTGCATGTTTCTTGCTAATGTTGCCATTCATAGAGATGATATCGATAAAATCGGGGGTTCTTTTACTATTAATGGTGTTTCTGCAATTTTTGCACTAATATTGTTGCTAAGTTTTATGCCAAAATTATCAGTAGATGAAACAAATCCTATTTTAAACGATCCCACCTTTAAAGCAGACAATATGAGTGTTATTCCAAAATCATGGATGATAAGACAAGTTTTGGAACCTCTGTTTGAACCTCTCATTAAAATTGTAGCATATAGAGTAGGCGGAGGATTGTGGTTCTCAAAAATTGTTGGTTCTGAAATTAATAAAAAAATTCATAATCAAATAAGATTCCTCCTTAAAGATGTTAATAAATGGATTTTAGGGAATTTATGTAGAGTAGAAATACCAATTTTTGTTGAAATATCCAACATTTTTACTGAAATTTTAGTTGGATATGATGAAGAATAAGAGAAAGAAGAGTTGTATTATTTAAGAATGAGTTATAAAAAAAAATCAACAAGAACTATAAAACATGGAAGAAAAAGAGAAAAATGGACCGATATTCTTCCTAGATATTTAACATTTATAACTCATATGCGCCCTATTTTAAGAGAAACTAGAAGAATAATTATTAATTTAGATCCTGATTTATTACTAGATACAGAAATCTTAGATAAAATCCGTCAGGAGGAAGAGAAAAGAAATATACGTAAGGTTAGAGCACTCTCAGAATTTTCTGCTATGTATAGATCAAATATATATGAAATTATTAAAGATTTTATAATAAAATATCGAGATGAAATTCCAATAATAGATATTAAAGACTATATTATAGATTTTCTCCATGAATCTGTAGATGCTTTAAACGTTTTACGACATATCACTAATCCTGATGAACTCAATCTAGAAAATACTTATCTTTATCAATTAGTAAAATTCATTGAAGAAAGAATATTGTCAAGAGGTTCAAATCTAAAAATTATATACGAGAAATTATTAGAAAATTCACCAAATCTTTATGAATGCCAACGCCACATATTGCAATCCCATACATATTATAGAGAAAAATTAGAAAGTCCAGATAATTTTGAAATTCCAGTCATATCTCCAAAAGTATATCAAATTATCAATAATATAACATCTCTTTATAATCTAGATCCTAATTTTGGGGAGTTTCCTGAAAAAGAGAATTATGAAATTCCAATGATTTTAAAAAACGATGTATTTTTGCCATACATTGATTCAATTGCGAATGCTGAGGAAGAGGCAATAGAAAAAATGGCTGAACGCATAGGTTTGCGGTTAATTGATGGCATATTTCTAGCACCACAAGAAGATTTTGTTGAGATTCTATTAGATAATAATTACCTACGTGAAAATAAGCAAACCGATGGCACTATAAGGCTATTGCCTCAATTTAGCAATGAAACCCTAATAACTTATTATTTAGCATTTGCATCTCAAAGAAGAGGATTTCTATCAAAAGAACTAGTAAATTGGATTTCAATGAATTTTGCTTTTTTGATTTATATGGGTATTTTAAAATGGAAATTATCTGATGAGAATATTTTTTATGCAATTTTTAAAGACTTACAAACAAATGAGAAGATTCTTCCTTATTTAATGAAACTTATATGTTTTCCTAATTATCTAGGAGTAGATAAGATGAAAATTCGAGATTCTATTCAATATCGGAAAGAAATTTTTAATTTTATAGGTTCTCAAATTGATAATCTTAAAGAATTTATTAATGAAATTGCTGTATTCTGTAAAAAGTTTGAAAGTAGAAAATAAAAATAAAATTTTAAGCGAGTTGAGAGAAAGTTAGTAAAAAAAATGATGAAAATGAAGTAAAAATTACCTATACAGATGATATAATTAAAGAACGTCTTGGTAAATATGGTGCTGTTTATCTTTCAGTAGATATAAAAGAATCTGTAGAAGATATTTTGGGTAATGAAGTAAAAAAAGAATTACTAGATGATTTTTTCAAAGCCTTAATAAAATATGAGGAGTTTAAAGAACAATTAAAAGAAACAAAACTCACTCCCAATTTAACGGTACTTCTATATGGACCTCCTGGTACTGGTAAAACTTCCTTAACAAGAGGATTTGCAAAAAAATATGATATACCTATATGTATTGTAGAATCTGATAGGCTTGTATCACCATTGTTAGGGGATACAATAAAAAACATTAGAGGTGTTGTTGAACTGGCAGCAGATATTTCAAAAGAGAGAGGGGCATTTATCCTATTTTTTGATGAACTTGATGCAATAGGTTCAGAAAGGTCAAACATTCATGAGGTTGGAGAAATTAAAAGAGCGGTAATTTCTTTTCTACAAGTTATTGACAGAATTAATTATGAAGGTGTCCCATTAGCAATCTTTGGTGCGACTAATCATCAACATCAGCTTGATTCTGCGATTTGGCGCCGTTTCACATTCCATTTTGAATTCGATTTCCCTAATTATCACCTACGCAAACAAATTATTGAATCTTTCATCAATAAGATAAAAAAAGCAAAAATAGGTGTTGATAACTCAATATTTTCGAATTTAAACAATGAATACAAAGAAATTCACGCGATTGCTAAAGAATTAGAGAATAAATTAGGGCGAAAAATTTCTGAGTTTGATGATAATGTTTTATGGGAAGAAATTAGTAAAAAAAGTAAGATAGATGGGCTTTTAAAGTTAACATATGGATACTCTGGTTCTGATATTGAAAGAGGAACTAGAGTTGCATTATTTAAAGCCATTAGTACAGAACTGCTTACTTATGATATGTTTTTTAATTCATTACGACTAGTTGGCGGTACAGCCATCCATGTTGAAAGACAAGATGTTTTAAGTAGTACTAAAATCCGTGCTAACAGAACTAAAATTAGCGAGGAAAGAAGAAAAAGGTTACCCAGTCCCCCAGAAATTTAATAAAAAGAAAATCTAAATATAAATCTTTTAATCAAATATGATAGGAAGCCAATTGTTCAATCTTGAAAAAATTAAGGACTTTACATCCTCAATAGATGTGCTTCAAGCAAAAATTTATCAATTAAATGAAGATTCTGTAAATGTTAAAGCTTTCAAGCAGTCAGTAATTCACAATTTTACTAATAAAGATTTCCTTTCTCAAATTGAAGAAATAACAAATTTGATGAGTGATATAAAAAATATTTTAGAAAATATATCAAATCATAATATAAGCAGTTTCTTAAGTCTTCAAGAGTGTCTGATCAAAAAATATAAAGAAAAAAATCAAGAGAAATTAAAAAAACTAAGATTAAATCAAGGACTATTAAGAGAAATTGGATTATATTTGATTGAAAAAAGAGAAATTAATAAGACTATTCATGAGATATCATATGTCCCTTCAATAGAAGTTGCTCAATGGTTAGAAATCTTAGATTCTTTAAAACAAAACTCACTATTTTTAAGAACTATAAAAAAAATTGAGCAATACTATGAAAATTTAATTCAAGATAAACTCAAATTAGAATTAAGTAAAATACCTAAAGATGCTGGTATATCGTTAATAAAAGACTTTGAAGCTGTCTTTCTCGAAGATCCAAATATCACTTTTACAGAATTTCTTCAAGATTTCGAAAGTAAATTAACCCAAAAAGAACTGAAGACAAAAAAAGAATTTATAGCAAAAGT
This sequence comes from Promethearchaeota archaeon, assembly GCA_030603385.1. GTDB lineage: Archaea > Asgardarchaeota > Lokiarchaeia > Sigyniarchaeales > SOKP01 > Loki-b32. The sequence continues at coordinate 5,284 of JAUVXW010000030.1, forward strand.
AAAAAAGAGAGAAGAATTAGAAAAATTGAAAAAGAAACAAGAAGAACAAAAAGAAGCTTATAATGACTACTTAAAATTATCTGATAAAGCATTTGAGAGAAAAACTCGTAAAAAGGCTAGAGAGAAATTGAGCAATATAATAACCACGGATAAAGAAACGAAAAAAATAGAAATTAGTGATGAAGTTTCGGAAAAAATCGAGAAATTTAAATCTAAATTAGACAAGAGTTTTGAGGCAAAATATTTAATTCAGAAAGATGATGAAATAGATCCTCTTGATTTAATTAGGGAAAGGAAAATCAAAAAAGAAAAGGAGTATAAGAAATATCAGGATCATTTTGAAAAAACTTAAATCATAAATTAAAGGGCTTTAAGATTTCAGCAAAAAATTTTAATATTTTCATTGGTTCTAAAGAAATTTCAATTCAAGATCGATATACGGTAATAAAGGGAAGATTTAAAAAAAATATGGTAAAAAGTCTTAAAAATGAAGTCTTCTCTGAAATTCTTGAGAATTTAGATCTAATTCCATTAAAAAAATTCATTGGAATCTATTTGGAGCGATTAGATAACTCCAGTAATTTAGAAAAAGGTTTAGCTTTGATAAGACTTCTTAATGAATTTCATGATCTTATGAAAAAAAACATTGAAATTGTCTCGCAGTACAGTGAAATTCTAGAATCCGTCATATCACTTCTCAGATTTAATTCCCTTCTAAAAGAAAAAGAAAATTTTTTAATAGAATTAGAAATAACGGAAGAATATAAAAAATCTAGTGATAATGCTGCAATTTCTGATTTGCTAAAAAAGTTAAATAAGTCTATAAATGATAATAAAAAGAAATTAAAATACCTTGAAGAAGACTATTCTCAACGAAAGAATCAAATCGACCAGATTAATAAAACTATCAAAAATTATGAGTTAAAAGTTAAAGATTTAACAAAACAGAAAAAAGAATTTTTCAGTCAAATTAATAAAATAACTCGTGAGATGTCTGGAAGTCCTATTAAGGAAAAAGAAGAATCAAATCTATTTCCCGAAATTGATGATAGTTTAACGAATTCTCAAAAAATAAAAGCATTTCAGAAGAAAGCAAAAGATGTTCAAAGTGAAATTAATGAATTTAATCTGAAAATAGGTGAAACTAAATTGAAGTTCAATGAATTTAACCCACTTTATGAAATATATAAACGGGATTATGAAAAACTTAAAGAAATGATTAAAACGGATGAACAGAGAGTTGAAGACTTACAAGTTGAACTTAAAGATAATCTCATGGAAAATGAAAATGGATCTCATAAAAACTTTAATGGAATTGATTTGAAATTAGTAAGATCGAAACAAGATATCGAGGATGACATTAAAAAAACTGACGAGGAATTGAAAATAATTTCAATTCCAGGGGATCTATGTAATCTTCAGAATCCAGAAGATTTATCTAGAATAAAAGAGAAATTAAATGATAATTTTAATAACTTGAAAATTCATAAGAGTGAAATTAAAATCGAAAAAAATGAAGGACAAATTAGAGAAACTTTTGAATCTTTTCAAAGATTAGAGATTATCATTGATGAACTTGAATCTTTAATTAATAAATTCTTACAAGAGATTAATTTAAGATCAAATTTTAGCATTCATTTAAGTAATGATAATAAGAGTTTTTTTATAAAAATTGGATTTATTCGAAATAATCGAGAGAAAATTACTTTTAACGAGTTAACTACACCTGAGAAGATATTTTTTATTATCATATATTATATTTCAATAGAACTCCAAGTTAAAAATGATAATATAATCTTTTCAAATTTGTTTATTCCAAGTATTTATAATAAAGCAGGATCAATTTTCAGGACAATTAGAAAAATCTTACCTCTTTTTGAAAACGAGGAAGATCTTACTAATTTTAATTTGATTTTTATTCTTTCAAATTTAGAAATGAAAAAAGAAATAAAAAATTTAAAAATAATAACGATTCAAGCAAATGGGTGATACTAATAATGGAAATAAAAGAAATCGAAGAAGTAATAATAAATATTACCAAAATCATTTTAACTAATCCTCAAAAGATGATGAGAGAAGAAGATCTTAAGAATTTAAGCAAAGATTTAAATTTTAAACAAGTTATAAGTGAAGTCTATGTGAATTTAAAAAATATTGGTTTTGAACTAATTAAAACTAAATTTCTTGGACAAACTTTTTATATTTTAACATCCGAGGGTAAAGATGATAATGTTACACCTTCTCAATATGGTACTTTAGCGTTAATAGTAGCTTTAAGCAAAGAAGTTGATGAGAATATAAAAATTGAAGATTTAAAAGAAATATTTAACGAAATATGGGATACTGATATTCAATTTCTAATCGAGAATGATTATATAAGAAAATTCGATGAGTTAGGAATAATAAGAGTGGCACCCTTAGGAAAAGCCATCATGAAAAACATCATTGTAGATATACAGCTGAAAAACCTGTTGAATTTGTTTAAAGAATAAAATTAATTAAAAAATAAAAAAAATTAATCTTCTAAATCCATTTTAAATTGTTCATAAATTTTTCTAACTCTATCTGCTGAAGGACCTTCTCCTCGTACTCCTTTCTCATCTACAAGTATTTTCCCACTTAATATTGATATAATATTTTGATCTTCAATATAATTAACATGACCTTTTGAGAATATTGTAGCAATGCGTTCGCTGAGTGCAACCATAGGGAAAGGTTCTTCTTCCAAACTCACGAAGTTGTAAAAAGTATTTCTTATAAACAGCTTTGGGAATAACTTGCTTTTTTCATTTTTCGCATTAACTAGAATAAGGTTTGAATCCTCTGAAATTCCCATTAATTTTCCCACAAAAAACTTATCCTTATTAATGTATACCTTAACGATTTTATCAATTAAAGATCCTAACTCAGTATTATATTGCCTTATTGACATGATATATCAGAACTATTTTCCTTAATAATAATATTATATTCTTTTACTTTTATTCTTAATTTATTCAATTATCTCATTTATTAGTTGAGGGATATTTTCTCCAGTTAAAGCACTTGTTGTAATAATCTTAAGGTTTGGATTAATCTTTTTCGCGTCCGCAACCATTTCCTCTAAATTAATGTCTATAACATCAAGTAGATCAATTTTATTGATAACCGCAACATCAGAGGATTTAAACAATAGAGGGTGTTTTTTTATCACCCATTCACCTTCGGTAATAGAAACTATAACAACTCGTTTATCAGTGCCTAAGATAAAATCAGATGGACAAATTAGATTTCCTACGTTCTCTATAAAGAGAAGATTAGTTTGATGTAAATCGTAATTTTTTATCACTTGAGAAATATGATAAGAATTAAGAGCACACTCTCGACCTGTATTAATCTGTATTGTGTTTACCCCATGTTTTTCAATCCTGTCAGCATCAACTCTTGTGGTTACATCACCATTAACGACAAGAATCCTATATTCTTTTGATATTTCTTTTACAATGCTCTCAATGATTGCTGTTTTTCCCGCACCAATTGCTCCTACAAAATCAACGGATTTTATTTTAAGTTCCTTTAAAATTTTCCTATTTTGCTCAGCTAAATTATCGTTATTTGCAATTAAATCTTCATTCAATTCAATGATTCGTGAAGTTTCTCTTTCAGGCATTATAGAATATCAAAAAATATGACATAATTAATTGAAATATGAAGATAAAGTCTTTTTCATTGATAATTTTTATCAATTTTATGTATAGTTAGATTATTATTTTTTTACAAAATTGTATTTATAAACTAAATAGGAGCCTAAAATCCCTCCTAACTCAGGTAAATAAAATAATAAATAAACAAGAGATAAAAATGCGTATAATAACCCAAAAATTAAACGTATTGATACTATCATTATTAGAAAACTTCTTCCCGACATTCTCATTGGAATAAATGCTCTTACTTCTCGCCTCATCATTGGAAAGATTATATATGAAATTAAACCATATATTCCCCCCCATGCTAATCCTACATATACCGGAGAAGAATCTAAAGGTAAATATACAAGTAATGATAATCTTAGTAAAATATAGAATAAAGCCGAAAATAAACCACTAATAATATACAACTTTATTAAGAAAGAGGCTCCATAACTAAATTCAATGCTTCTCGCCATAAAATATAAAAAGAACAACATAAAGAATAAAAAGAATAAATTAATTACAGAACTCATTGCTGAATAGTAGACACTACTACTACTGAAACTTATAAAAAGGCTAGTGAAAAATGTATGATAGGTGAACTCAAATAATACTTTATTTAAACTTAAATAAATATATTGAGAGATTCCATAGCTATCAAAAAACAAAGCAATGATGGAAGTTAAAATTATTACTGCAAATAGTATCTTAGTATAATTATATTTGGTTGTTGTTTTCTCTGATTTTCCATAGGTCTTCAGCGTTTTTTTTCTTTGTTTATCTTGTCTCCTTAGATATTTCCGTAATACTTTAGGTCCTTTATCCAAATATTCCTTAGAAGTAGGTTTCTTTAAAACAACATCTTGACGACGTTTACTTGGACTTCTTGAAGTAGTCGGTACAACTGGTACATGTTTTAATTCAAAAGTACATTCATGATTTTCTGGTAGTCTATGCTTCTTGCAAAAAGTACCACTGCAATATTTACATGTGAAAGGAAGATATCCGATCTGTTCACCACAGAATTCGCAATATGTCAGTCTAATTCACCAAGAAAGCAATTAAATTTTTCAATCCCATTGTTAAAGAATTCAAAAGTATAATAATTTAAAATTATCACCCTTCATAATTTTTACTTTTTATTTTATGCAAATAAAAATATAAAAAGACTCATTGAAGGTTATTTTTCTCTTTTTCAGCTAAGTAATGTAAGGATTAGTACTAACCGGAGCATAAATAATCGCATACGTAATTATTAAAAGCGTCAATAATGAACCACATAACACTAGATATATTTTTTTGTTCCATTTCCAAATATTTTGTCCATCTAAAATACCAATAGGGAGCATATTAAAAGTGCCTAGCATGAAGTTTAAATTCGCAGCTAGCCCTATTAACATGTTAAGTGGATAAGCGGGAATTACGAAGGAGATTCCGAAAAGTATTATTCCGTATACAAGATTAACTATAGGTCCAGCAGCTTTACACAAACCTGTAGTTCTATCTATTTTACTCAAACCCAAAACAACGACTGCTCCTGGTAAAGCTAATGAAGGGAAGCTTGCTCCCCCCGATGTTAATGCATATATGTTAAATAAAACACCAAACACTGTTAACATCATTCCAAAAGTTAACAATCTAAATTTAGTTTGAAGATTAAAATGTTTTGCTACTTGCCTATGCCCAAGTTCGTGAAAGAAAAAAGCTGTGGCATAAAAACTCGCTAACATAAAAATGGCCCATTCATACCCTGTATCGATTAAACTAGGATAGAATGTTAAGAGACCAATAATAAATATCAATGATACACCAACTACAAAATGAAATAATTCTGATTTGTGAGGTAACAAAATTCCTTTAAAATTAATTCCAGAATCTGGGTCAAATGCATTTACAGGAACTTGAGATTCCTGGCGATACCAAGTATACGTTCCATCTGTAGTCCCTCGAGTAACTCCTGGTGTACTTGGGGGCTGATATGTCTGGTCCTGAGATATAGACGCTACTTGAGGTTCCTGACTATAAGTTTGTGGTGTTGATATAGATTGTTGTAATCCTGAACTTTCTCTTATAATATTACAGTCGTGATTTTCTGGTTCTTTATGTCTTGCACAATAATCATACCCACATCTATCACAATAAAAGGGGTCTCCAATTAATTCATCCCCACAATGAGCACAATTTGCCATAAATACACCAAATTTAATTTTTAAAAAGAATTATTTTTTAATTAATTATTAAATTCCAGATTTAAAATATTATTTAGAATATTCTCTTCTTCAACGATTTATATAGTTTAGATTTTTTTTCTATGGTTTTTTATTCATAACTTTGCTAAATTTTATTAATGTGAAGTCTTCTATTTAGGTAGAGTTAAACAATTTTTAAGTGAGTGTTATGAGTGAGGAAGAAAAAGAAGAGGAAGAACATTCAATAGATGAAGAACGAAAAAAGCTAGGTGAATTAGGTGTAGATAGTACTTGGGGTATATTGACAACTGGAGAGAAAAAAAAGAAAGAACCTGAAAAAAAACCCTTTAGAGGCTTTAATTAACTTCTATAACTTCAATTTTTCACTTAGATATCATTTAATATAGATCATAGTTTTCTGGGATAATTAATATCAAAAAGTTTAATTCTTACTAAATATACTAATTTTACAATTTTAATTCAAATTCAGTAAATTTAAACATTGTCTACCCCTGTCTCAATTCAGGATGGACCGTTTACAACTAATACCTTAGTTTCAATAAAATTTGTTCTAATTCATATTTTAATTATTTGGGGTTCTGTCTTACCAATCCTAATAGAATTATACTTATTTTGGAAAATTGTGGAAGAGAATTTTATATTATTTTACTTTCTTTTACCTTTCCAATTTTGTATTTGTTTTCTAATATTAGTCATTTCCTCTACTCTTTTATCAAAATTACTATTACTTGTAATTAAATTCATCCATAAACCAAAAGAAGGTGTTTTCAAAAAGGACAAAAAAGACAGAGATTACTATTTTTGGAGTTTAAGGGCAGTTATTAAGAAGTGGCCAATTTGGATCTCAAACTTAATTCCATCCTCATTAATCAAAAATCTGATGTTAAAAATATTGGGAATAACAACAGATTATTCTAATAAAATTTCTACTGGAAGTATTGATGCTGAATTCATTGAATTAGGAAGAAATGTTAGTATAGGTCAGGGAAGTTCAATAAAATCAAGTATGATTCTAAGGGGACATTTAATTATCAAAAAAGTCATAATTGGAGATAATGTTATAATTGGCTCAAATTCATTTGTAGCTCCAGGTACTCACATAGGCTCCAATACTAGACTAGGAACAATGTCTGTAACTAAATTTAACCAGATACTAGATCCCAATTCTTCTTATCGTGGAAATCTTGCAGAAGAAATACATAATCCCCCAAGTGATTTAATGCAAATTTTTAATGATATAGAATTGAAAGAGAATTCAAATACTTCTATAAATCCTGAAGATAAATTCGTTAAAAATTTAACCTATAATATAACTATCTTCGGAATTGTTTATTTTTTTTCCAACTTCATCCCTGTGTTAAGCATAATGTATTTCTGTAATGAATACTTTTTCCCGTTATATTTACACTCTCCTAATTTATTCCAAATTTTCGTAAAAATTCAATCCTTATTAACATTTTTAATTACACCCCTATTCCTAATTTTTCTAATTTTGATCCATTTATTCACAGTTATACTTATCACTAAAATAACTTATAATGCAATCCAACACAAAAATCCTGCTAAAGAAGGAATCTTTCACTGGAAGTATAAAAATCAGGATTTCAATAATTACTTTAAACGTTCTTTTATTTTAAGATATGCAAAATGGAAAATACAAAGAAGCCCATTTCCTTGGTTAATAAAACCCGCTTTTAATTTCATAGGTAACTGTTATTTTGGGAAAAAAACTGTGATTGAAAATTCATATTTAGCAAAGGAGTTTTTACAAGTTGGGAAAAACTCATATATAGGAAAAGCATTACTTGCAAACCACCTATGGGATAAAAATCTAACCATTAAAGGTATAATTATAGGAGATAATGTCAGTATTTCAGATAATTGTTGCATTGCGCCAGGAACAGAAATCGAGAATGATGTAACGTTATTACCTCTATCTGTTACCTCAAAATGCGACAAATTAACCTCTAATTCAGTTTATAATCATTCTCCCTTAAAAAAAATTTCAGAGGAAGAGTTAATTCAAATAATTAATTATGAAATTGGTGATAATCGTGGCGATTAACGATATAATTGTAACAAACAATGTTGTGTTCCCTAATAGGTTTGTATGGCTACATCTTATCTTAATTTGGCTTTCGATTTTCCCAACAAGTCTTTTCTTTACGCTTTTTTTCAATTTATTTTCATTATGGATACCTACGATAGTAATAATTTGTTTTCTACCTCTTTCAATTGTTCTCTATTATGGGCTCTTTATCTTATTTCTTCTATTTTTTTCGAAATCATATTTAATTATTATAAACTTAATTCATCAGCCAAAAGAAGGAATATTTGAAAGATCTTTGAATGATAAAGACTTTCTTTTCTTTGTTTTAAGAAGAAATTTGAAAAGATTCATTTTAAAAATATATAATTACTTTCCTTTACCGTGGGCGAAATTACTAGCCCTAAAAATATTAGATATAAAAATTCCCTATAATACCGGAGTATTAGATAGCTATATTGATTCAGATTTCGTAGAAATAGGTAATAATGTTATTCTTGGTGAAGGGTCAATAATAATGAGTTCTATGATTGTAGGAAATTTATTCCTAATAAAAAGAGTAATACTCAAAGATGGATGTACTATAGGTGCATTTAGTGTAATTTCTCCAGGAACAGTAGTCGAAGAAGGAGCCATTCTGGGAATGGGAAGCTATACCAAAGTTAACCAATGTCTTAAACAAAATTCCATTCATATTGGAAGACCCGCGAAGAGATGGAAAAATATACAAAATATGGAGAACAAAAAATAATTAAATTTCTATATATATTATAAAATATTAAAAACATAATTAGGATATTAGTGACTTACCACGAAAAAAGGTAAAAGGACCGCTTTTTGTCCAACATGTGAACGTGAAGTGGTATTGGGGCGAAAGACGTTCGACCATATTTATCACGAGATTCTTTGCTTCCTTGTCATCCTAACTATAGGTTTGGGCTTTATCATTTACTTTATTTTGAAATACAGTAAAAAGCCAAACACTTGTCCTAATTGTGAATCAGAATTTGACTTAAAAACACTTAAACCTATAACAAGTTGAATATTTCCTAAAAAGCAAACTAAATTTATCATTTAGTTCTTAATGTAAGAAGAACATTTTTAAGTAATCTTCTTGCCCAGAAATAGTTAATTCATTTACTCACTCATTTATTTTATCAAACAACAAAAATTAAGATTTTACTTTTTTTCTTTATGTTTTTTTTTTTATCACGAACTATCCTGTTTTATGGTAATTCTTACTGTAGGCCTTGGTTTTATCATTTACTTTAATTTGAAATATTCTAAAAAGCCTAATACATGTCCAAATTCTGAGTCTGAATTTGATTTAAAAACTCTTACCTTGAAAACAAGTTAAAAGGTTCAATGAAAAAAAATAAGATCATTTAGGTCTTTTTAACCTTCATCTCCTTATTACATCTAGGGCAAATCTTATCTTTTTCTTTAAGCTGTTTTTTCATAATTGTTTTTTGATACTTACATTTTGCGTTAGGGCACACAAGAACGTATTTTACAAGTTGTGTTGGTGGACTTTTAAATGTACTTAATTTTTCACTTTCTCTCTTACTTTTTTTAGCTTCGGTTAAAACAGCTTTTTTTTTTTCTTCCCTTTCTACTTCCTCTTCAGTTTTAAGCCACTTGTCTAAGCCCACTTGATACTCACTTTTTAAATATCTTTTTTCATAAATAAGAAAGAAACTCTAATATATAAAAAAAGAGAAAAAAATAAAAATTTGTTTATCAATGTTAAGTTGTTAAAACACTTGAACCTTACCTGCGATAAGTCTCTTTCTTAAATCAATAAAACTTTCTTTACTGAGTTTTTCTGCCAAGACTTGTTCTGCTATTTTCTTTACTGAATCGAAGTTTACATTATCAGCAGGAATTAATTCTATAGAAGAAATCCAAGGATCTGTTATCTTTCGACCTATCTGAGAAAGTAATTTTACGTGCGCTTCTACTATATCCCCTTGACCTCGATTAACAATTTCTCTTGCCATTTCTGTACTGAGTACATTGTATAATTTTCCAACATGATTGATTGGATTTTTTCCACAAACGGCTTCCAAACTCATTGTTCTACAAGGAGTTATAAGGCCATTAGATCGATTTCCACGGCCTACCCCTCCATCATCTCCAGCTTCAGCACTAGTCCCGGTAATCGTAAGATAGGTAATCCCTTTTTCTATATTATCTGCTACGTTTACTTGACAAGTCACATCACGCTCAGGGATGATATCTGCCGCAAGATCCAATACAGCATCTCTTATTTGATTTGTATAGCTAACATATTCACTAGCATCATTTATATACTTACTGACCATAGCTGCAGCAACTGTTATCCCAACTTCATTTCCGATTCTCTCAACCATAACCTTGATGTCTTCACCTGAAGCTTTACATTTTTTCTTGAATTTATCTGAATTTATCAATCTCTCTGCTTCTAACGTAATTTTTTCTACATCTGAATAAGGAGCATATCCCACACCGAAACTGGTATCATTCGCAAGTGGAACTTCTTCAGTATGATGAGATTCATCAAAAACCCCTGTTAAATCTATTGATCCTGGCCGCACAGCATAATCAAACTGGATATCTCTGTTTAAATCGAGGTTTCTAAAAATCTCAGAAAGTACTTTACGCTGAGTTTCTATACAAATAGTTGGGATAGGAATATGTTCAAGCTTGCTCTTACCATCTCCACATTCTATAAGGATCTGATTTATCGCTCGTCCAACAATTAGAAAATATTGTGGTTGAATAATTAGACCTCCACCATATTCGGGCTTTGCGGTACCTCCAACAAGAGCAGCCTTATCGACATTGTGGTGGTATACTCGGTCGAAATTTTCGAGGTAATAAACACACAAGGCTCTAGAACAAGCATCAGCAACAGCATCGCAGACAGTATCAGGATGTCCAATCCCTTTCCTTTCTACGAGTTCTGGGAATTCACTTTTTTCAATAGGTAAAAAGTTAGCACGAGTAATTTTTAACATTTCATTTAACCAACTTCTTAATGATATAAATAGTTCTTTTAAGTATGTTTTTAAATTATTTATCCGTTAAATTCCTTATTAAATGAAAAATGCATTTCTTTCATTTATTATGTATGATTAATTCATAACTTTTATAAATATTTTGTTCTTATAATATGCACAACCCGCATAATTTTTTATCATAATCTAAAAATGCAAAGATTACCCTTATTAAGCGAAATTAAACGTTTACGAAAGAAATTGGATATTAGCCAGAAAAAATTGGGAGAAGAATTAGATATACCTCAATCCACGATTTCACGTATCGAAAATGAATCAATTGATCCCCCATATTCTAAGGTTAAAAAGATATTTGAATATTTAGAGAGTGAACGTTTGGCTCGTAAAAAATCTAAGAAACACGCTAAGGACATAATGACTCATCAAATTATTTCTATCAAGCCTAGTTCATCAATAAGAGATGCTGTAGAGTTAATGAATGAATATGGCTATTCACAACTCCCATTGTTAGAAAATCAACAAAATTATGGAAGTATTACATCAAAAAAAATTCAAAAATGCATAACTGATAATCCTGAAATCCTCGGTGCAGATGTTTTACTTATAAAGGAATTACCTTTTCCCGAAGTTGATGAGATTTGGAATGTAAAAGATATTTCTGATTTACTTATAAGATATTCTGCTGTTTTAGTAAAAGATAATCAACATAACTTTGTTGGAATAATAACTGATGCTGATTTTCTTAAACTCACTCATAACTATTGAAAAACAAAATAATTCTTATTGATAATTTCTGAAAATAGAAATAAATTAAATAGGTTTTAATACATTATCATCACAAAAAAAGATTTAATTATAACATAACATTTAAGTAATTGGATTTAATGACGAGTACTGTTATTGAACAAATTAACAATTTGCTGAAAAAGGCTAATTATGAAACCTTCTTGTTAGGAAGTTTTGCAACTACAAAGAGTAAGTTTTGTTTTGATTTAATAGTAAAGAAAGATGACCAAATTTTTAGTGTAAAGGTATTTCCCAATATTGACAATTTGAATCCAGACTTAATCAGTGATATTAAATCTTTATCTTTAATCTTAAAGTCTAAACCATTGTTAATAGGAATTAAGAATAGGTACCAGAAATTAGAAGATAACACAATATATGTAAGAAACGGGTTACCATTTATAACATTAAAAACACTTGAGAAAATCCTTACATATAATATATACCCCTATATTTTAGCAAGGAGAGGTGGGGGAGTAGTGTTTTTAGACGGAAATTTAATGAAAGAAATAAGAGAACAGCACTCAATAACGAGAAAAGAATTATCAGAAAAGTTAGGCATAACTAAACGGACTGTTAGTTCATATGAAAATGAGAGTATGCGTCCTTCAGAAGAAATGGCTCAGAAAATTTTAAATATTTTAGAGGATAGTGAAATATTCAAAAAGATTAACATTTTCAAATGGAATATTAAGTATGATATGGAAGATAAGGAAATATTTGAAGGAATAGAATTGAGTGAATTTGAATCTCATGTTGAAAATATAATAAAAGATATTGGGCTTTCTTCTTATTGGTATAAAAAAGGATCTATTCCTTTCAAATTATCATTATTTTCTTCAATTGATAAAATTGAAAGCAGGGGCTTTTACCCTCTTTTTTCCGCCCTCTCCGAGGAACAAGGTAAAGTCAATGAGATAAATTATAATTGTTTGAAGATGTTTAATGACTTATTTCATAAAACTGCGCTTTATATCATCGATAATAACGTAAAAATTCCAGGAACCATAAAAGGAAAAGATATTCATATTGTAAAAATAAAGAATTTAGAAGAAGTTGATGATGAGGAAGAATTCATTGAACTCATCCAAGACTCTTGAGGAGAAATCAGAATTGATTTGTGGTATAGACGAGGCTGGTAGAATATAATTCATTTCGAATTCTGTACCAAAAGGTCCCGTTCTTGGTCCTCTTGTTTTGTGTGGTGTTTGTTTTAAAAAAGATCAACTATCATATTTAGTTGAAATAGGTGTAAAAGATTCTAAGAAATTAAGTGCTAAAAGAAGGAGTACACTAGCAAAACTAATTAAGGATAAGTGTCATTCTTTTAAAATTCTTATAGTTCCTCCAGCAGAAATTGATCAAAGGGAAGAAAAAAGAATTACATTGAATAAATTAGAAGAATTAAAAATGGCTGAAATTATTAGAGAATTAAAACCTAGCTCAATATATATTGACGCCGTCGATGTAAATGAAGATAGATTTAGAGATTCAATACTAAATCTTTTAGATTATAGTCCAGAAGAAATCATTTCAAAACACAAGGCTGATGATCTATTTCCCATAGTATCAGCGGCCTCAATCATTGCCAAGGATAAAAGAGACACCTTAATTGAGGAAATGAAGGAAAAATATGGAGATTTTGGTTCGGGATATCCTTCGGATAAAAGAACTATTGATTTCCTTCGAAAATGGATAAAGAAGAATAAAAAGATACCACATTTCGCTAGAAAATCATGGGCTACAACAAAAAAAATATTAGAAGAAGAACTATCTAACAGAAAAATAACTGATTTTTTCTGATTTCACTTTCTTTTAACTATTAAGACTATATGATTAGCAGCATATTTATGTATGTTTATACTTTCAAGGATATTATATCCTGCCTTTTCAAGAACTTTCTTTTCTTGAGCATACACAACTTCAGATTTTTGGATACTATCGATAGATTGAGACTTAATCGCGATAATTAATAATCCATTCTCTTTGAGATAATAATTACAATTAGTTAATGCGATTTCTGCTTGATTTGGTTGAGAAACATCTTGATAAATAAGGTCTATACTAGAAAAAATTGATTTAGCATAGTTTTGTGGATATCGAGCATCATCTAATATCGGAATAATATTTTTTCTTCTTGATGTATTTTGTATTAGCTGTCTAATACTTCTTTCAGCAAATTCAACAGAATATATCACACCTGATTTTGCAATATCAGAAAGATGAGAAACGGTGGTACCAGATGATGCTCCCAAATACAAGCAATTTATATCTTCTGATAAAAAATTACTTATAGGTCTTTCCAACAATAATGCTGCTAGCTTACTTCTATAAGGATCCCATTCTCTATACTCAATTCCTTTGTATAATACTAATTTCTCTCCATAAAATCTATTTCCTTTATCTAAATTTCTTGTATAAAGTTTAAGCTTACCCTTAGGCCCAGATATAAATACATTAAAAAATTTTGGATGATTTCTTATTTCAATCTTAGACATATTTTAATTGAATTTCCTCATCTTTTCTTTTTAGGTTTTTTTTTTTTATTTTTTACAGGTTCTGTCTTTTTAGGTGGATTTGGATATTTTTCTTTAATTTCTTTAATTTTATTTTCAATCTCAATTGCCAATTTCTCTCCAATAAATTCACCAGAAAAATAATCAACTTTAGCCGATAATCCTATTTTCCCTGCGACTACTCTTGCGATTTTACCTCTATGATAATATTTACTTCCCCTAATTTGATTCCATTGAAATATCAAGCCATGTTTTGGTCTTTTTTCTCCAGTTTTAAGAAAACGATAAAGTGCTTTTTCAGCTCCCAATAATTGAATTCTAGACGAGGGCATAAAAGCCAACTTTTTCAAACTACCTGCTTTTGCAATAAGTTTAGCACCTATTAATGATCCAATTATCGCATTTATATTAGGCGCAGATTTTTCCATTAGATCTGTTAAATAGTCTTCTAATCCTTGACGATATGAATCTAAAGAAACAATTTGGCTCGCATAATCTTGAACTATTTTCAAATCAAAATTAGCTCCCATAGAGTCTGAAGCATATTTCTGTAAAATATTGATTTTATTTTCTGTGAATTCAAAATTGTTTTTAAGATTTTCATAAGTAAATTTCTCTCTTGCTCCTAAAAAAGAAACAATTTTAGCCAAAAGGATATTGTCCTCAACTATTTTATCAGTTAATTCAGGGAAGTGTAACCCATACCATTCTCTAAGATGACTAGAAAATAAGCTAATTGATTTCTTGATCACATCTAGTGTATTGATGATCTGAATTATCATGTTATCAGAATGTCCACTCGCCTGGCTTACCTTTTTCTTGGTTAATACTTCGCTTATCTCTTTGTACTGTGCGAGAATCTCATCTTTCGATTTATTTATACCAACTTTTTTTAATTGGGTTTCCAAATTTAAACGAAAATTTTTAAGTTCGAGTGAAAAACCCTCAAAAATCGCTTTATATCCTAATATTTGTGATGTTAATGTTTGTAATTCCTTGTTATCAAATATAAATTCATCAAAACCAGAATTTTTCAATTCTAATAAAAAATTTTCATATATACTCTGAATAATACCATTATCAATAGCATCATAAAACTGAATTATTTTTTGTTTTTGATCATCAAAATCAATAAAATTTAGAATATTTCCAGTTTCATCAAATGCAAAAATTCCAACTAAAGTATCTGCAATATATGATTTCATTTTTCTGATATGGTTCAGAGTTATTTTTTCTTCATTAATTATTATAAAATTATTTAAAAAATATTATAATTTTTTTTTTAATTGCTAAAATTCTTAGTGTTTAAAGTCTTAAAAGACTTTTTGTAAAAATTTATGAAATCGAAAAGTTCAATCCAAAAGAGAAAACGGTATACTTATACCACTAAAATAAGAATTGTGAGATCCTATTTTAACAATCAGGTTTTATACTAGGTTTTAAACACGTTTATTATTCAGCGATTTGCTTTATTTTCTTGATACAGTTCTGCTTCTTTTCAGTAAAATTACAAATATACTAATTATTAAAGGGGCTACCAATTGCACATATTGTCATTATTTCATTATAACTTAGAATTTTATGAGTATATTATCATAGAAATTATCAATCCATCGTGTTTATAAAGAATAAATATGAGTATGCATTATTAATTCAGAAGGTTGTTTTCCATATGAAAAACAAATTTGCTATTACTTATGTATCGTGGGTTATAAGCCTTTTACTATATATGTGGGTCTGCTCTGTCACTTCAGAAACCCAAGAACAATTTTTTTATTTATTGAGTATTGGGACGATGATTAGTATGGTTTTTTTCTGCACACTCCTTATGTCTTTAACAGAAAATTAGATTAAATTAAAAAATGATATTTTTATAAAATTGGGAATCATCAAGTAAACTGAATTTCGCTGAGTTTCTGTTAGCCTTTTCCATTTGATTCTCGTTTTCTTCCCAAGCTCTCTTATTCAAATAACTATTATTAATAATAATTATTATAAAATTATAATCATTATTTTCTTAAAAAAATGCTTGGAATAAATCTTTCCGGTTTAAAATTAAAATCTCCACTCATTTTAGCCTCTGGAATTTTAGGAGTATCTTTTTCTTCAATGAAGAGAGTAATTGACGCTGGAGCTGGTGCTATAACAACCAAATCTATTGGTCCAACCTCAAGGAAAGGATATAAAAATCCATCTATAATCGAAATTTATCCCGGAACTTTTTTGAATGCAGTTGGTCTTGGGAATCCTGGAATAGATGATTTTATCTCAGAAATAAGAGAAATTAAGAAATATAACATTCCATTAGTTGTGAGTGTTTTTGGGGATACTAATGACGTTTACCTTTATGTAGCTACTAAGGCTGTAAAAGCAGGTGCTGATGCCATTGAGATTAATATTTCATGTCCTCATGCTGAAGTTGCTTCAATTGGTATTGATAAGGACTTGACATTTGAAATTGTCAAATTTTTGAAAGAAAAATTAACTGTTCCTCTTTTTGTAAAATTAAACCCTAATGTAACAAATATAAGCGAGATTGCATTGGCTGCTGAAAGAGGTGGTGCAGATGGTGTTGTAGCAATTAATACCTTAGCAGCTATGACAATTGATGTTAATACTCAAAGACCTATCTTATCTCACGGAAGCGGAGGTCTTTCTGGAAAAGCAATACATCCTATAGCAGTTAAAAAAGTATATGATTTATACAAAATTCTGAAAATTCCCATAATAGGATGTGGGGGAATAGATTCTTGGCAAGATGTCGTTGAATTCTTTCTCGCAGGAGCCTCAGCAGTACAAATTGGCACAGCTTTATACAAGGGTGCGGAAATTATTACTGAAATCAATGAAGGAGTAATTAGATATCTTAACACATATGAATATAAATCCATAAATGATATCAAAGGTTTGGCTCATCAATTTAAAACTCAAGAGGTGCCTGATTTTGACTGAAAACACCATTCAAACATTAAGAGTAAGTAGAATTAAAAATGATTGTATAGGTGTTAAAACACTTATTTTCAAAAAACCAACAGAACTAAAACCAAAACCAGGTCAATTTGCGATGATCTGGGTTCCTGGTGTAGATGAGGTACCAATGTCTATTTCGGCTTGTGATGAGGCAAGTAATTGGGCTATTACTGTTAAAAATGTCGGCGAATGTACCCAATCGTTACATAATCTAACGATCAATGATTATATTGGAGTGCGAGGACCATTAGGTAATTATTTCAAATTACCTACGGATAGAAAAAAAAATATCTTTTTGGTCGGTGGGGGTATAGGAATGGCACCACTTAGGTTTTTAGCCCATGATCTAAATAAATCTGGTTATAATTTTAAAATTATACAAGGAGCTAAAGAAGAAAGCGATTTGCTCTATATGGATGAATTTTATGATTATGATCGTGAAAGTTCAGAATTTCATTTTTGTACAGACGATGGAAGTTATGGTGAAAAGGGATTCGCATCAGATTTATTTGAAACTCTTATTAAAGATTATACACCAGAACAATTCAAGAATACCGTTGTATATTCTTGTGGCCCTGAAATAATGATGTATAAATTGTTACAAAAATGCGAAAAGCATAACATCGAATTTTATGCATGTCTTGAGAGGATTATGAGATGTGGCTGTGGATTGTGTGGATTATGTACATTAGATCCATTAGGGCTACTAGTTTGTAAGGATGGACCTATATTTAGCTCAGAGGAATTAAAAAAAATCGAAGATTTTGGTAAATATAAGCGAGATTTTACTGGAAGAAAAATTTCATTAGAATGAATTCCTTTTATCATTTCAAACTATTCTTAATAACAATCAAATATTTTAAGAAATATAGATTATCTTTTTTGAAATGGCCCCTATAGAGACTAAGAACTCTGAAAAAGTCAAACTTCTCTCAAGAGAAATAATAGAATATTTAACTACAAATCCACAAATTTCTAAAGATAAAGTTACAAATCTTAAAGGCCGAATCGGTAAGAAATATAATTATAATAAGGTTATTAAAAATGCTACGATTTTGGGTTATGCAACGTCAAAAGAAAAATTAATCATTACTCAAATTCTTAAAAGAAGAAAAACTAGAACATTATCTGGTGTATCTGTCATAGCTATTATGACAAAACCACTCCCATGTCCTGGAACTTGTATTTACTGTCCAGGATCTGATTCACAACCGGGTGAAAAAGTAGCTCAATCATATACCGGTAGAGAACCAGCAGCCATGAGATCTATTCACAATAATTATGATCCCTATCTTCAAGTTCAAAGTAGAATAAAAGATCTTGAAGTTATCGGTCATGATATAGATAAGATTGAATTAATCATTATGGGCGGTACATTTTTATCAACTGATTTAAATTACCAAGAAAGTTTCATTAAAGGTGCTATTGAAGGAGTCATTGAACAACGAGTAGAGAGTTTAGAAGAAGCTAAAAAGCTTGCTGAAACCTCTAAAAGAAGAATTGTGGGAATCACTATTGAAACGCGGCCAGATTATTGTAAAGAAAAAGAAATAGACCGGATGCTTAATTTCGGAACAACTCGGGTTGAGCTTGGCATACAAACTGTTTATGATGATATCTATAATTTGGTCAGGAGAGGTCATACCTCAGCTGACAGTATTGAAGCAATTAGATTAGCTAAAGATGCCGGATTAAAAATAAATGCGCACATGATGCCGAACCTGCCTAGTGCAAGTCTCAAATCTGACTTAGAAATGTTTAATTCTTTATTCTCAAATGCTGATTACCGCCCAGACATGTTAAAGATTTACCCTACTGTGGTATTAAAAGGGACAGAATTATATGAATGGTGGAAACAAGGAAAACACTTACCATATTCTAATGAAGAATTAATTGATTTACTCGCGAATGTGAAGAAAAATATCCCTTCATATGTAAGAATCCAAAGAATTATGAGAGACATTCCCGCATATTTAATTGAAGCTGGTTGTAATAAAAGCAATTTAAGACAATTAGTACAAGAAAAATTAAGAGAGACAGATGAATCTTGTAAATGCATAAGGTGTAGGGAATATGGTATAATTAAAAGAACACAACGTGATGAAGAGAGCTCTTTGAATAATATTAAATTATTTCGATTCGATTATGAAGCATCCAACGGACAAGAAATCTTTTTGTCTTATGAGAATAATCAAGAGAATTACTTAGTTGGATATTTAAGATTAAGAAAACCTTCAGAATTTGCCCATAGACCTGAATTAAATGATGGAAAAACAATGATCATTAGGGAAATCAAGGTAGTAGGTGAATTGGTCCCTAAAGACATGAAGCCAAGTCGACTCTCTCAAATCCAGCATAGAGGTTTTGGGAAGTTGTTAATGGAAAATGCGGAAAAGATATCAAGTGAAGAATTTGATGTTAAAAAGTTAGCTGTCATAAGCGGTATTGGTGTGAGGGATTGGTTCTATAAAATGGGTTATGAATTAGATGGTGTCTATGTATCAAAAACTATTTAACCCTGTATTAAAAATGATAAAGAGAGATTTAAAACTCAATAAAATTTCATCCCATATTAGTTATTAGAAAAAATATAAATTTAATCTTGCTCTAAGCAAATTTGTATTTTCTAAAAATAAACATTTATTTCTTTATATTTTTATGTACAAGATAGTATAGGTTATATAGTTTTAAAAATTTTAAATGTGATTTAGTAAAATGGCTTCAGAAAGACAATTATCAAAAAAGAAAACTACTCAGCAAACAATTTCAATTTCACCAGCTCTCAAAGCTCGAATAGAGAAATATGTGAATGATAATAATAAAAAAAATCCAAAAGATAATAGATTTAAAAGTATTTCTGCATTTTATAATTATGTTCTGGAGAAAACATTGGATTGTTTTGATAAAGGCAAGACTCTAGATGATTTTGAAACATTTATAGACAGTAAAATTCAAAACTTTTTCGATAAAATCTCTTTTAATGCTCTAATTCCGTATTATGAGAATGCTGTTAAACCTAATAGATACACGGATCCAACTTTTGAAAAGTTGCCCTTTTTATACTTAACAATAAGAAGACTATATTTCTCCATAATGGATCCTTATGACATCAATAGTATTAAAAATGTATTTAATAGATTAAAAAATTATTTGCTTTCGAATAATTTAACAAAAGAGTCGAATTTAGATCTTTTTACAGGCAAAAGTAAAACTGATTTAACTGGAATCTTCGAGTTTAGTGGCATTTATCGGAATTTAAGTTTCGAGAATTTCAAATATATGGCAGCAATATTCGGATTACTAGGGGGAAAAATAACTAACGGTTTATATTTGGAAAAAGATAATTACTGTAGATTCGATCTAAAAGCCACAGATTTATTTTTCAGAAAAGATTTGGCTAAGTCAGAGAGGATGAAGCTCATAAACTATAATATTTCTCAGTTAATCAATTATATGAGAATTATTAATGATGATGATTATTACCTATGGATGAAAATGGCTGAAGATAAAAATAATTTCATTTCTTTTAATAATTCAGAAGCTAGAAAGGAATGGTTTGATTTAATAGAAAGAGAACTTGAAAGATTCGGCGAAAAAGAGGATTATACACTCAATATGTTAAGATTTTTTGAAAGGTTACATTGGGTCGATGTCGAAAGTGAAAGTGAAAGAGAAATAATATTTCATATTCGATTATCAGAACCTAAAAATAAGGATGAAATACAACTTTTAAAGAAGATTCTTTCAAGAAAATCGAAAATCTCGCAAAGAGATGGGAAACATTATCTAGAAAACATAAGCTAAAAATAATGGTCAAGGTATTGTCAAAAAAAAAATGAGATCTCGTCCTCCTTAACCTTGCTATTTTCCCCCTTAATTTTGCCTTTATGGTAATGTCTCCTATCAATCCCCTTGATTTTTATTGCCTAAAATAGCCCAATTATACTTTTTCGGGGGTACTTAAAAAGCATACTATTAGGTTTTAGTTTTCAAGATCATTAATCTAGATAATTAAAAACACACACACAATTATAAAAAGGGCACAAATAAACTATTAGGAAAAAATGTATCTTATAAAAGAATAATTAATCAATTAATTTTTATTTTATTTGATGAAATCTTAGAAAATTGAATTTTTCAACTAATATAATTTTAAAAATAATATTTCATTTAACTTATTATGACTTCAAAAAAATATCTTTCAGACAAAAAAACTTCTCAACTAACGATATCGATATCGCCTGCCCTTAAAGATTGGGTAAAAAGATATGTAAATGTAAAACGCGGGAAGAACCCTAAAGACGACAGATTTAAGAGCATATCAGCGTTTTATAGTTATGTAATAGAGAATATGTTAGAATTATTTGAAAAAGGGAAAACATTAGATGACTTTAGCAGATTAGAAGATAAGGGTGTTAAAGATTTCTTTGAACCGTTCACTTTCAGAGCCACAATACCGCTTTATGAGATGGTCTCAGAATCAAATAGATATACTCACTTTACTTTAGGATTTACTACTCACTTTATTTTAGCTTACTTTAATTTCTTAAGAAAACAATTTAAACCAGGTAGCTATGATGATCTCAAGATATTATTTGAAAGATTAAAAAGTAGAGTTAGTCTTTCTAATATTTCTAAAGACTGGAGATTGGAAATAACACCTGACGAAAAGAAGGGACCTGCTCAGGGAGTTTTAGAATTTATTGGAATGCATAGAAATTTACATTACGAAAATTGTAAATTTATGGCAGCCGTATTTGGAATGTTAGGTGTAAAAGTAACTGATTTTATATATTCACAGGAAGACTATTATGGGAGATTAGATTTAATTGAAACAGATCTTTTATTTGGAAGAGAATTAGCTAAGAGAGAAAGAATAAAGCTTATTAAAGAAAACGTAAGATTTATAATAAATTACGATAGAATGCTTGATGATAAAGATATTTATCTGTGGATGAATTTAGCGGAAGACAACGAATTATATGTATGTTTTAGGAATAAAAGTGCTTTCAATAAATGGATCAAAATTATTGAAGAAGATTTAACAAAATTCGGCAATAAAGAGAACTTTCTTCACAAAATATTGTTATTTTTTAGTAAAATACATTGGATACGAATTGAAAATTTGAAAAACCTCTCTTTTCAAATTGAGGACTTTATTGAAAATAATCAAGAACAAAAGCAATTCATTATGGATTATCTTTCAAAATATTCAGAAATTTCTCAAATTGATGGAATTTATTATTTAAATTAGTACATAAACCGGGCGTCTTCTATACAATTTTTTTTGTTAACATTTCTTAGGCAATTCCCAATTATATAAAAATATCCCAAAACTTTTTTGAAAATAATTATATAACTTATCACTTGATTAGTTATTGTATCTGACATTGTATAAACTAAAATTATTAAATAAGATTTGATTATTTTTGGAAGATTACGATTATGAAAAACTAGACCTAAAATGCGGTCTTGAAATCCATCAGCAACTTGACACAGAAACAAAATTATTTTGCAGATGCCCCGCTAAACTACAAGGTACTCGAGAATTAGACTTTACAGTAAACCGAAAAATGAGGCCGGTACTGGGTGAAATGGGTACTTATGATAAAGCAATGCTTACAGAATACGAAAAAGGAATGAGCACTATTTATGAAGGTTACAATGATGTGGTTTGTACTTATGAACTTGATGACACTCCACCATTTGCATGTAATGAGGATGCGAAGACGATAGCACTCCAAATTGCAATGCTCCTTGATGCGAACATTATTGAAGAAATGCATGTGTGTCGTAAAAACTATTTAGATGGAAGCGTTCCATGCGGATTTCAACGTACAATGATACTAGGGACAGATGGTTTTATTACATTAGAAAATGGTAAAAAAATTCGAATAGATATATTGAGTTTGGAAGAAGATGCTGCCAGGAAAATCAAAACTGAGCAAAAAACCAATTATTTTCGACTAGACCGATTAGGTATTCCGTTAGTGGAAGTTACGACCAAACCAGACATTAGGTCTCCTGAGGAATGTCGAGAAGCTGCTGAAAGAATTGGATTACTATTATGGTCAACAAAAGTAAAGAAGGTTCTTGGATCGATTAGACAAGATATTAATGTAAGCGTCAAGGGGGGAATAAGAGTCGAAATTAAAGGAGTCCAAAAACTAGACTGGATTCCTGTATTAATTAATCACGAAATTTCACGACAGTTAAAACTCCTTGAAATTAAAGAAGAACTTGAGAAGAGAAAGTTAGAAGAGAAAAATCTTAATACTTCCCGTATAGAGTTAACTCAAGCATTAAAAAAAACTAAATCTAAGTTTATAGCCAAAGGTATTCAA
The DNA here is from genome assembly GCA_030603385.1 of Promethearchaeota archaeon. Classification (GTDB taxonomy): domain Archaea; phylum Asgardarchaeota; class Lokiarchaeia; order Sigyniarchaeales; family SOKP01; genus Loki-b32. The sequence goes on from JAUVXW010000030.1 coordinate 28,824, forward strand.
TCAGGAAAAAAAATTTACGGGATTAACTTCAATGGATTCAAGGGCATATTTGGAAAAAAATTAATGGAGGATTATAGATTTGGTACGGAAGTTAGTAGCAAAGTGAAATTAATTTCTGGATTAAAAGGAATTATTCATTCTGATGAAGATTTAAATAAATATAATTTTTCAAATGAAGATATTAAGAAAATCAATGAGAAACTGGGTCTCAAAGAACAGGATTGCTTTGTTTTAGTCTTAGGCTCTAAAAAAGAAGTGGGTAAAGCATTGGATGTTATTATTAATCGAGTAAAATTTGCTTTTAAGGGTGTACCTCCCGAAACTAGAAGAGCCCTTGAAAATGGAAATACAGAGTTTTTAAGAGAACTTCACGGGGGTGCAAGGCTATATCCTGATACAGATACAGAAGTTATATTTAACCTAGAAGAAGAAATTAATGAAATAAGGGAAAATCTACCAGAATACCCTTGGGTAACTATAAAACAGTATTCTAAAAAATATAAAACGGAAGAAAGATTGATAAAAGACCTCATTTTTACAGGAAGACTCAACTTATTTGACGATTTAATAGAATTATATCCTGATAATCCCTCTTTAGTATTCACAACTTTATTAGAAACTACAACTGCTCTTAGAAGAGATGGGAAAAATATGGAAAATATTACTGATAATGATTATCTTGAAATATTTGCTCTATTAAAAAAAAAGGAAATCAGTAAAGAAGCAATTGAAGAAGTTATGAGTCTTAAAGCAGATTCTCCAGAGCTCTCTATTGATCAGATTAAAAAGAAATTAAAAATTGAGAGTCTTTCTTTAGAAGATCTAAAAAAATTGATTAATGAGATTATAGATGATAACTCTAAACTGATAAAAGAAAAAGAAATGAGGGCAAAAGGACCATTAATGGGAGAAGTCATGAAAAAAGCTCGAGGAAAAATTGATGGTGCTATTATTTCTAAGGAATTAGAAATTGCTATAGAAGAAAAATTAAAGGAGTTGAAATAATTGAGCGAAAAGTTAAGAGGTTATAAAGCAGAAGGAAAAAAACTTCTAGAAAAAAATAAAATAGAAATCTGGGATATCGTCCAAATTAGAACAACAAAAACCAATTATGAAGGGATTATTTTGCCAAGAAGCGAGTATTCTGCACCCAATTTCATTAATCTTAAGTTAAAAAATAATTACAATGTTGGAATTAAAGTTTCTGAGATTCAAGAGATCAAAAAAGTTGGAAAAAGAGAAGCGTCCTATAAAATTCCAGAGAAAGAATTTCCAAAAAATAAAAATCTCCCCAATGTTACACTATTAGGTACAGGTGGAACAGTTGCTTCAAGATTAGATTATACTACAGGAGCCGTAATACCCTCTTTTACTCCAGGAGAATTATTTAGCTCTGTTCCAGAATTGGCAGAAATATGTAATCTTGAATGTGAAATGGTTTTTGAAATTCTATCAGAAAATATGAAATATGAATACTGGCAAAAATTGGCTAAGAAAATTGAAGAAGCAGCTAATTCTGGAATTGATGGTATAATGATAGGGCATGGAACAGATACAATGTCTTTTACCAGTGCGGCACTATCATTCATGTTAAAGGACTTATCAATCCCCGTAGTATTGGTTGGAAGTCAAAGAAGTTCTGATAGACCCTCCTCTGATGCCGCTATAAATTTAATCAACGCCGCAATCGTAGCTGGCTCTGATATCGCCGAAGTGGTTGTTTCAATGTTAGGCTCTACATCACATGATTATGGTTTAATCCATAGAGGAACTACAGTAAGAAAAATGCATTCTTCTGTAAGAGACACATTTCGGACAATCGATAATATCCCTCTTGGAATGATAAGGAATAGGAAAATAAAGATGTTTACCCAAGATTATAAAAGAAGATCAAAATCGAATACAATAGCTAATACGAACTTCGAAAAGAAAGTCGCCCTCATATATTCATATCCTGAAATTGATAATGAATTAATTGATTTCTATGTAGATAAAGGATATAAAGGAATTGTTTTTGCGGGAACTGGATTAGGACATTTACCCACTACCCTCTATAACTCGATAGAAATAGCTGTACAAGAAGGAATGACAATTCTCATGACCACACAAACAATTCACGGGTTCGTTGGTATGAATGTGTATTCAACAGGACGAGAATTGCTAAACCTGGGTGTTATCCCGGGTAGAAACCTATTACCAGAGGTTGGATATGTTAAATTAGGCTGGGTTTTAGGACAAACTAGTGATCCTGAAGAAATTAAAAAATTACTACACCAAAATATCGCAGGTGAATTTATAGATAGAGAATTACCAATTGCTTTCAACTATAATATCGATCAACTTCTGGAAAACAATAAACTCTAAAATCCTTGATTTATAATCTGTTTTAGATGAATTCTTTATTTTCAATAATTTCTTAAATTTCATTGAAAACAATAAAAAATTTAAAGTTTAAAGAATTTAAATTTATATCCAGAAAATATCGTGAAAACATATGGGAAAACGTATACTTGCTCAACGCAAAGGTAGAGGGTCTTTACCATTCCGAAGTCCTAGCCATCGCCACATTGGAGCTGTAAAATACCGTCCATTCAAAATAAATGAGAAATTATTCAAATTTAAAGTAATAGATCTCATCCATTCTCCAGGACGAGGCGCTCCAATAGCTCGAATTCAATATTACAATGGCGAGAAAGGATTTTGGCTTCCCCCAGAAGGAATTTTTGTAGGACAAGAATTTATACAATCAAAAACCGGATATGGCCAACCAGTAGAAGTTGGAAATATTATGCCTTTAAAAAAAATGCCTTTAGGAACTCTTGTTTTCAATATTGAATCAACCCCTCAAGATGGCGGCAAATTTGCACGATCCTCTGGAGTGGCAGCAATAGTTAGAAATAAATCTGGGAATAAAGTTGAACTCCTATTTCGATCAAAGAGAACTAAATGGATAAATGAAAAATGCCTCGCAACTGTCGGTGTCGTAGCTGGTGGGGGAAGAACAGACAAGCCCTTTCTAAAGGCAGGCAACAAGTTTCACTATATTAAATCTAAGGCAAAAAAATGGCCTGTTGTTAGAGGAGTCGCCATGAACGCTGTGTCTCACCCTTATGGGGGTGGCGCTAAGCAATCTCCGCATAAATCTACGACAACAAGTAGAAATGCTCCCCCAGGTAGGAAAGTTGGGCAAATAGCAGCTCGTAGAACGGGACATCAGAATTAAGACTTTTAAATCGTATTTTCTTAAACTTAGAAGAATATAGATTCTAAATTCATTTTAGTATATAATTAAATGAGGAGAAAATTCTCCTCAACCCTAACCCTATTAGAAATGAAAAAAGAAAAACTTAGGCTGTATTAAAATTAAAACTAACATGTTGTAAAAATTCCTTATACCTCGAGCGTAAGGTTACCTCTGTAACCCTTATCACCTTTGAAATATCTTTTTGGCTTACTTTTTGGTTCTTTAGTTTTGCTACTAAATAAATCGCTCCTGCACATAACCCTTTTGGATCTTTACCACAGATAGAAGTAGAATTTATGAAACTTTTTAACACTTTTATTGCTTCCTTCTCTATATTGATACCTAATCCTAAATCCGCACAATATCTTGGAATTAATGCAACTGGATCGATATGTGGAGATTTTAGGTTCAATTCTCGTACTAAAATCTTATAGCACTTTTTTACAATATTATCATTAATTGAAGCCTCACCTAAGATCTCCTGAAGTGTAATAGGTACTCTTTCTTTTTTGCATACATAATACGCACATGCCGCAATCATCCCATTTATTGACCTTCCCCGTAATAAATTCTTTTTAAATACCTCTTTGTAAAGACGAACTGCTGCCTTTTTAACACGCTCTGGAAAATTTAAATTGCCGCCAATTCTTTTTAATTCAGTTATAGCTATAAGCATATTTCTCTTTTCCCATGATAAATGCGTATTCCACTTAGCTGCCCTTCTTAAATCAGGATTCTTGATCTTTGTTCTATCAATGATAGTACTCAAACCAATATCCGGCATTAAAATGGATATAGGACAGCCTGTCCGCTCTTTTTTATCCTTCTCTTGTTTTGAATAGGCTCTTATACCACTGTGAGAAATATCAAATTCTTTCTCATTTACAACCAAGCCACATTGCTGGCACACTGTCTCCCCTCTCTGATGGATAGAGATTGTACCTCCGCCACATTCAGGACAAAAATTCGCCTGAGGAGTTATTTCAACAACCATTATTTCTTACCTTAACCCAAATCTTATGATATTAATTTTTTTAATAGTTTTTTTCTACACACAAACCTAATAATTTTTTTGTACACAGAGAAAATATTGGTGTAAAAAACTTTTTTAGTTATAACAAAAGATGCTATTCTAGTATATAAATCTTTTCGTTATAAAAATTCCTTTATATATGCACTATCTTTGTATAAAAAATTATCTAGGTAAATATTTTTGTTATGTTTTTCCTTGTAAAAAACTTATATCTTATTGTTTTTGAAACAATATATTATTATCGTGATATTATTTATTGTAAAAAATATTTGGCTATACTCAATTTTGTCGCCTTTTAGATAATTGATGTGTTATAATTGTTAAATCACTACAAAAATGTTAAAAAATAGGAGTTATAAAAATATTGATATGTAATAAAAAATGCATACAATCATAATTTGTATACAAAAACTTTCTATGATTATCTCATACTTGGTGAAAATTTTATTCCTACGTATAACCTTCAAAATTTAACTAATGAAAAAACATTAAATACAAGTTCTTTTATTAGGTTTTCAACTAAAACTATCGATAGCAATTAGTGGTCAAAAAATTCCACCTCCAAATAATACAGAGGAAAATACCGACAATTCTGAAGACATCTCGGAAGATGGGGATTTAAAAAAAATTGATAATAATTCCATTGAGAAAACTGAAGAGATGAAAAGCTATGAAAGAGAAACTAATCGATATGCGGTGTGGCGCGGAGTAATAACTGAAGGTTTTAAAAAATGGCAAAAAGGAGAAAAGATTTATCAACGGGACAAAGAACGGATTTCTTTATATGTTTCTGAAGATACTAAAGCGAAATGGTTAGATTATACCAAAAATGATGGTAGTTTAACTATTTCAAAATTAATTAGGGGAGCAGTAGACACATTCATTGAAAGTCAAGAGCATTTAAAAGGTACTAAATTAGGCAAGTTAAACCCTGAAACCATTTCTAGCATTTCTCATACATTGAAAGAACCACTTACTTCGATAAAAGGATATTCGCAATTACTTCTTGAGAATTACAGAGAAAAATTAAATGAACAAGTATTAGATACGGTAAAGAATATATTTGAGCAGAGTGTTCTACTTGAAAAGAAAATAATTAATATTTTAGATAATATTAAGGTAAAACCTGAATATGATGTTCTATTAATCGAAGATGATTTATCAACCATTCGTCTTATTAAGAGTTATTTCGAAAGTAAAGGGATTAAATGTAAGGGTGTTGTTAGTGGTTCTAAAGGGTTGGAAGAATTAGGGAATGCTATTCCGAAGCTTATTTTGTTAGATATAATTTTACCGGATTTAAGTGGATATGATATATGTAAAACGATTAAGTCTGATAAAGAATATAAAAATATTCCAGTTTATTTCTTAACCGCAATATCTGGTTCTGAAGTGAAAAAGAATTTAGATGAAACTAATGCTGATGGCTATATATTAAAACCTTTTAATTTTTCTGATTTTGAAATTGTATTTGATATCTTAAAAGGTAAGAAAGAAAAATAAACAAATCTTTAAAATTTTCTTTTTACTGATTTCACAATCAACTAACTATAGTTCCTTATAAACCATATTTACATAACATATTAATATTTATAATAAAAAAGATTTATTAAATGATAAAAATATACAAATTATTGTAAACAATCATTTTATAGACGATTATTTTTATAAAAAAAGAAAGAAAATATAATAATAGATACAAATTTTAATAAGAAGTATACAAAAACTTTTATAATATTTATTTTACAAATTTATCAAAGTAATAGTATTAAAACCTAGAGAGTTGGAGAGAAAATTTCGGGCGAAAAAAATAAAAATAAAAACAAAAAGGAAGAAAATACTGAAGACAATCCCGAAAGAGTTAGTATGACAGATGAGGAGATCGCAAAGTTAGATTTAGAAAGCGCACATACTAAAGATTTAATGGAAATTTACCAAAAAGACACTGATAAATATGCAATTTGGCGTGGAACTATAACTGAGGGATTTAAAAAGTGGCTAAAAGGAGAGAAAATTTACGATCGAGATAAAGAAAGAATATCCTTATACGTTTCTGAGGAGACTAAAATCAATTGGCAAAACTTTAAGGAATCTCACGAATATTCAACAATATCAGCATTAATTAGAGATAGCGTAGATTATTACATTGAGAAAAAGTCGGATTTACTGAGTGGTGGATTAAAAGGGATGAATGAAAAAACTCTATCCAATATTTCACATGCCCTAAAGGAACCATTAACAACTATCAAAGGATTTAGCCAACTGCTTTTAGAAAATTATAAAGAGGAATTAGATGGAGAAGTATTATCGACTATTAAAAATATCTTTGATCAAAGTATGCTTCTTGAAAATAAGATTATTAGCATTCTAGATGATATAAACACGGATGAGATTGAGCCACAGTATGATATACTATTAATTGAAGACGATTTAGCGACCATTCGGCTGTTGACCAGCTATTTTGAAAGTAAAGGTTATAAATGTAAAGGCGTAGTGAGTGGTACTAAAGGTATTGATGAACTAAGGGCTGGAGTACCTAAATTAATATTGCTAGATATTATTCTACCAGATATATCCGGTTACGAAATCTGCAAAATGATTAAAGAACATCAGAAATACAAAGAAATCCCGATCTTTTTATTAACTGCTATACCTGGTAGTGAAGTCGAAAAGAAAATGCCTGAAACTAAAGCAGATGGCTACATTTTGAAGCCCTTCGATTTTTCCGATTTTGAAATATTATTTCAGCATATGTAAATCTTTTGAGCCAAAATCAAAATTTGCTTCTCATTTTATTAGTCTTATTTCTCAAGAAAATAATTAAGTTTGATATTAAATAATTTAAGAAATAAATCGCGGGCTATGAGGGATTTGAACCCCCGACCTGCCGGTTAAGAGCCGGTTGCGCTACCTGCCTGCGCCAATAGCCCTTGCGTTTAGAATCAAAAGATTTCTTATTATATAGACGCAGATGGAGGGACTCGAACCCCCGAGCGCTCATGCGCACCAGCTCACTTGAATGTAAGAAATACTCAAGGCTGGCGTCTTACCAGCTAGGCTACATCTGCTAATTTTTTGACATTTATTGATTAACTTAGATTATATTTATTATAATAAATTTTTTTTTGTTTTTTATTGCTTTATGCCTAATTCTGTCTTGTATTTAAAGAAAAATATAAATTTTATGCTACATTTTTAAAAATATGAGCGGGGCAAAAGATTTTCGTTACTTAATACCGGAAAGCTTATTTAAAGATATAACTCAAAAAGCAGCAGATGAATATCCGATGATTTGCCACGGCTGGTTGTTTGCCGATCGTAAGGAGAATTTCGGAATCTGCACTAAATTCATTATGAATACGGACTTACGCAAAAATAAAGTTCATGTAAAACCAAGAAGCTGGATGAGATATAAAAAATCTAAGATCTATAATATGCGGAAATTTAAACAAGAACTTGAGGTCGATATAGTGTGGCAATGGCACTCTCATCCGAGCGGTAACGAGAAGCTTCACGCTATTGATAAAAGAATCTTGAAATATCTCTCAAATGGGGTTATGATAATCGTCGTGCCAGCAGTACCAAATAGAGAGCCAGAACAAAAAGCGCATCTTGTAGGGTGGTATTACGATAAACGATATACAAAAAAGCCGATCATCGAAAAAATGGTTTTTGAGATAATATCTGAATAATTTAAATTTTATCCTTAAAATATTCCTTTTTCTTTTCTTTTTTGTGAGATAATAAAATATTAAAATTTTGAATCGTTATATTGAAATTGTATCATATCAAATAATTGCAAAGCAATCGTAGCAAAGCCTGGTATTGCGCTGGATTGCTAATCCAGTGTCCTACGGACTCGTGGGTTCGAATCCCACCGATTGCGCTCAATTAAGGGCCAGTGGTCTAGTGGTTATGACGCCTCGCTTACACCGAGGAAATCGGGAGTTCAATCCTCTCCTGGCCCACTATTATTAAAATTAGTTATACAACTTTCTGATTCTTTTCGGCTGTAATACACTAAACTTACAATTTTCTAGGTCTTTTCCAATATGAGAGATGATCCCTGGAGCATCGGAATCTTGTTTTAATAACACTAGATTTTCTAAGAAACCAAATCTCTTTACGGTAATTATATCCCTAAAGTGACCTTTTCTCGCAATTGCTTTTTTAAATTGTCCCTTAGTCTCCCCACTTAAAATTATAGCTTCTAGATTCTCATTCATAATCTTTTTAAAGAGGTTTAGCGAATTAGGGGCAATTTCTCCCTGAATTTTATGGTTTTCTTTATCTATTTTGATAATTTTCACTTCTATAGGAAAATGATCTATAAAATCATAGGCTTCAATTATCTCTGTTAAAGACTTTTCACGCCCTTTACATAACTGATCTCTGAGCGTGTGTAAATTTATTAAAACATCAACTTGAGGGTTCATAATTCCACAATCCATAAATAAACCGAAACCAACTCTTCCTACATCAATAAGTGTACCCTTACAAATGTCGCCCTTTTTGATATCCTTTAACTCTTTTATGCTCCCAATTTCATTTTTTAAGAGATTAAACACAAAAACCTCTTCAGGACCACTGATAGTTACTTCGAATCTCTTATCAAATTCTCTTAATTTTTTTATTTTCAATGTGGTATTTGGAAAACCTTTAACTCGCTCTCTTAAATACTTTAAGTATCTTAGGAATATATCTTCCTTTTTCCTTTCTTTAGAAACTATATAAATTTTATCAAATAAAACTAAATTTTTAACCATAGATAACACAAAGTAGCTAAAAGCTAAAGGAATTTAAGTATTTTAATATGTAAAAGGTAAAATACTTTTCCTATATATCAAACTATAGTTTTTTTCGTTCTAAAAAGACTTAAATTACTAAATTATTATTTTTCAATGTAACTAAAAACAGATTTAATTTGATAGATGAAAAAGTATGGAAGAGCAAAGATTTCAAGTATTAGTTAAAGCTTTAGAAGAACAAGAAGGAGTAGAAGAAATTTTTCTGTTAAATAGTGATGGAGAGGCTGTCTACAAGTCAGGAGATTTTCAATTATCCAATGAAGAAGCAAAAGCAATTCTTACTGCATGGAAAACAAAAGAACCTGCCATTATGTTTCAAAACAATCGATTTGCAGTTTTAAAAAATGATGATATTCAATTAGCTGCTAAGAATATTGGTGGTGGAAAAGGCAATATCGTTGGTTCAATTACAAAGGAAGGAGATTATTTAGTTGTGCACACTCGGGATGAGGGTCTGATCATATTAGAATGGTCAATTTTTATTAATAAAGTTGCATGGTCATAATTTGCTATAATAATAAGATAAATAATTCAATCCTTCTCTACCTTGTTTTTTCAATCAAATTTTACTCTTTTTTTAAATTATTTAACCAATTCACACACACTTCTTCCTAAGAAACCTTATTATTTGATTGATTCTATTTAATAAAAATTCTGTTATGTTATATTCAACGAAAATCTTGAAAAGAAGAAAAAAAGAATTTAACTAAATAGGTATCTAATAAACATTAAATTTTTACAGATCTTAGTGAATTCACTCTGTTCTCGCCTCCTATCACCGATACGCTGATATCCAATCAAAACTCCGTTCTCTTTAAAAGAATTCATGACATTCACAATACTATCAGTATCACTACTATCATATAAAGATAAATCAAAATTTGCTACAACTGGAGCACTTACATAATCTTGCGTTTGCGGTCTTGAATTATAAAGATTTAATCCCTCACTAGAAGATAAACTCAAAGCACCAAATAATAAGTTGAATGCACATAAATCTTGTACCAAACTGCCGGAACTGTCCGTCTCACGTAATACAAAAGTCTGGTGATCAACTAAAAGACCGCCTAATATCTTTATAAAATCATCAGTAAAATCGGCTAGACTCTCTTGGTTAAGGATAAAAATTTGATCAGCTCCAGTATTCTCTGCATCTGGGAAAAATGTTAGATAAGATGCACGTCTCGAGTACGCAAACCCGTCAAAATAAGTAGTGAAAGGACATATCTCAATATTATGCCCGTTTTGTAAGTCTGCAACCAATTTTTTCAAGAAATTTCCAAAGTTGACAATCTCATTTCTTTGGGCTCTTAGAATGTTCTCTGTGTAATATTCTACAACTCCTTTATAAGGTGTCCTCCGTACCCCTTCGCCCTCTGTATGAGGATGAATTCTTGCTGGATACAACGAATCAGTTATCAATTTCACATCCTTAGATTGAAAATAATTATTAAATATCAACGCATCCAGTTTAACGGCCTTCAAGCCCTCTAAAGTACTTGGGAAGCCAGACACTTTGAGCTTAAGGACGAACCACTTAGAATTATCTGCGCCTCCCGAGAGGAAATATTCTAATAATCGACCTCTTGTTTTTACACTTCCCTTATCTGCGAATATCATAAAGTTTAATGATTCTGCAATCATTAACAATAACATCGATTTCTGAGAAGGTGTGATTAAATTATCTCGGATAGCCTTGTCAATTTTATCTTCATATATATCCAAAAAGGTGAAATATAGTTCTGCATTTCCAGGGACTCTTGTCTTAAAAGGATCCACTTGTCTATCAGGTATAGTAAATACTTCTCTTGCTGTGATGTAGGATAAGAAATCATAGAAACTGGGGAGATTGCTTCTGGAAATCTCTGTCGCATCTTTATAAAGTGGAGCCCACCTTTCTGTTGGAAGAGCTGGCATAAGATCAACAACAAAATCATTGAGCCCAGTCTGTAAATTTTCTGCTATTCCTAGAGTATATAGATCCAAGAGAATATTTTGAGCTCTGTAATATGTATTTCTGCTTAATAATTTTCCGAGTCTGGACTGTGGAATAATATCATGGAGCAATGAAATATGAGTATCTTTAGCGTGAGTGAAAAACGCTTGCCAAGTATGAGCGATAACTTGGGCATTATAATCTTTCGCAAACAGTGACCCTGTTCTAAAGGCAATGAAGGTAAACCTACCAAAGATGGTGACTATTAATTCTTTTATTATCTTTGCTAATTGCAGATCATTATCATCAAAATATTGACCATCGGAAAAAGGAACTTTGGATTTAATACCTGAAGACTTAATGAAAGCTTCATAATCCTTACCTTGATAAACATAGTCGGTGAAGATTTGATACCATGCTTTGTACCAGTCTTTTTCAGATTGCTTCTTTATTATTAAACTGCTGACTTTATATTCGTTACCTTCATTTCTTACATCGTTATAGCAAATCTTATATAATAAATTATTAGGATCTTTAAAGTTAATACCACCTAGTAAGTCTTTGAGTAGTTGTCCAACTTTTTCCAAGGTAAGACCCGAACTCACGATACCATTTTTTATAAAAGAATTTAAGTTGGAAAAAATATCATTAATAGGAAGAATTGAGGGAGTCTTAGTGGTAGCAAGCTGCATTGATATTAAACTATCAATCTTTGATAATAATTCTTTTGCTTCTGATTTCATCTCTTCAGTTATTCTATAGAAATTCAACCAATCAGTCTCAGTCAATTTTCCTTTTTTAGATTTAGAAAAGCCTTGAAAATCTGCGTAATACTCTTTAAAATATTTATATTTAAGATCATATTTCAAAAATGGTGATATCAGATTTGTCTTAGAGATTGCAATTTGATAAGAGTCTCCAAATCGAGTAAAAATGCTACTGACAACCTGAAGACCATATTGTTTACCCCCAGTCTCCAGAATATTATCTTCAAACGCAGTTTTAACGTAGTAGTTATCCGACCACCATTCAACACCATAATCATTTATAACATCGTCTTTAAACATAAACCTGTTATACAATTTGTTCCCATTATGATCTGTTAAGATTACTTGATGAATATTTCCTGATGAGTCTAAATATCCTAGAACATAACCTTTTTCAGCGATCTTGTAAGGATCATTACTACTGAATGGGAATATTCACACCACTCAATATTTAAGATTACCACAAAAGGCAAGAGATTTGCCCTCTATTTATCCACCCATCATCCTTATTTGTTCAACAATTATCGTCATTTTGACTTGGAAGACATATATGCGCAATATAAACGTCATTCCTCACGGGTAACACTAATAAGATATCTCCTGTTTTTTTTCTTAGGTATCCTAATTTTTAGCCTGTTAGCAGGTGCCATTATTCTAATAGGTATTAGTCTCAAAGGAATATTATGGGTACCTCAAATTTCAACTCAATGCTCTATTCAATGTCATAGGTGCCTATTGGCATTGATGTGATAAGGGATAAATATTCGTAGCAGTAAGGGTTTCATTTGACGAAAAGCTGGGGGAGAACTAGAGTAAAAGTTGTCTTGTAGTTTAGTAAAATAAGAATTTCCCTTTTTTCTCCATATAAATAATAAGGTTTCTTAGGATTGTTTATTGCCTCTAAACTTTTTTGTTTAAAATCTCTAAATTTTTTGGTTTAGTGTTTTGTCTTAATTTTTATATTTTAGTATTTTTTATATAGACAAAATATAAATTTCATTAATTATTTCATTGTTCATAATAGAATTAAAAAGAAATGTAAAAAAATAACATAAATTAAAAGAATTAAGTAAATGTTTAAGGATTTTAATCCAAATAAGGAGGTTATTAAAAAATGTTTCAGCAAGCAGGACGCGGGTATGATATGGCTATTACGCAATTCTCACCCGAGGGACGGCTTTTTCAAGTTGAGTATGCTATTGAAGCCGTTCGAAGAGGAACAACCGCAATAGTGTGTCGGAATAAAAGCTCTGTTGTGTTTGCGGTTGAGAAAAAGAGCTCTGAGCTTCAAGAACAAAGCATGGGTTCGGAAAAAATATTTAAAATTGACGACCACATTGGCGTAGCTATTGCAGGATTGACCGCGGACGCTAGAGTACTAATCTTAAGTCCCACAGGCGACTGAGAGTACTAATCGATCGCGCCCGCGTTCAAGCTCAAGTTAATTTATTGAATTATGATGAGAAAATCTCTGTGAAGGACAGCACGATAAATATTTGCGAGTATAAGCAAGTATTCACTCAAAACTAGGCGGAGCTTATCCGTTAGTGAGCCATGCCGGTGTGCGACCTTTTGGAGTTTCTTTTCTGATTGCTGGAATTGATGCAAATGGACCCTCCTTATATCTCACTGATCCGAGTGGAGCTTTTTGGAATTATTTCGCCTTCGCTATCGGATCGGGTTCGACTGAAGCAAGGGCTTACCTTGAAGAACATTATAATAAAGATATGAGTGATGAGGAATTAAAATTATTACCCTTAAGAGCTCTCAAGGAATTGATGGATGATAATTTAGATAAAAATACATGTGATGTAGCTTTTATATTGAAAGAGGATAAAACGTTTAAACTTCTAAGTTTAGATGAAGTGGAAGAATTACTAAGTAAATTATCAGATTCCTAAAATCTTGTATAAGATATCAAGGTTCCAGCTTATTATATTTATCAATTAATACAGAGACAAAATATAGGAAAAGATAGAAATCAAGGAAAATCATGTTACACAGTTGTGAAATTATACTATGATCGATCGACCGACTGACCGAGGAAGAATTGATTTAGGCGGATTTATTGTTGGGAAAATTGAGAAATCTGGAAGACGTTTCGAAATGTTAATGGATCCAGAGAAAGCCTGGGAAGCAAAGAAATTAATTCGAGAAGAAATCGACAAACGTTTAAAATCAGGAGCAGAAAAATCCCGACTTACTATTGATGATATCCTGGATAATAATAAGATAGATCTAGAACTAATTTTTGAGAGTTTTACCGTATTTGAAGATTTAAGAAGAGGTAAAAAGGCAACAGATGGTGATATGGAAGCCGTTTTTGATACAAGCGAGGGCATGAGAATAGCAGGACATATTCTAATTGAGGGAGAAATACACTGGACGAAAACTCAGAGAGAAGAGGAGAAAAGTAAAAAATTGAAACAAATTATAACGATTATTAGTAAAAATGCTATTAATCCTCAGAATAAGAAACCTCATCCATATCAAAGAATAGAGAAAGCAATTGAAGAAGCAAAAGTAAAAATTGATTTAATGAGGGGCGCTGAAGAACAAGTTGACGATGTAGTTAAAAGCATTCGAGCTATCATTCCTATTCGCATGGAACAAGTAGAGATAGCAATAAAAATTCCTTCAGCTTTTACAGCCAAGGGATATAATATTGTAGCTCAACTAGCACAAATTAAAAAAGAGGAATGGCAATCTGATGGGTCTTGGGTTTCTGTTGTTAGCTTACCAGCAGGTTTGCAAATGGAATTGATAGATAAGTTAAACAAACTAACCCATGGGAGAGTTCAAACAAAACCTTTAAAATCCTGACCAAGAAGTTTTTAATTAATTCTCGTTTATGTTATTTTTTTTTGCAATGGTTAGGTTATAATTGAAAAGTTAAAAAAAGAGTGTGATTATTTTGGAGAATGAAACAGATAAAGAAGTTATAGAAGAGACTCAAGAAAACGATGAAAAAGAAGGTGAAGATTTCGAAGATTTCGAAGATGAGGAAGATTCGAGAGATATCGTTGTACCTGGAGAGGTATTAACTGAAGACACTAAGAATTTTTTACCTGGTAGAGGTACAATTTATAATAGTGAAAGAACTAAGATAATTTCTTTAAATATTGGGTTAAAACAAATAAGAAAAAATTATATAAATGTGATTCCCCTTAGAGGATTTTATACACCTAGACCTGGAGATAAAATTATCGCTCTTGTTGTTGATAAAAATCCTGTGAAATATAAATGTGATATTAATGCAAAAGATTTTGGCACGCTTAAGCCAAAAAACACTATAAAGAGAGGTAAGATGAGATCATTCAGGGGCAGTGGTGGTAGTGGTTATCCTCAAGATGAAGCAAATATTGAAAGATTTGAAATAGGAGATATCTTGATTGTAAAAATTTTATCTGCTGATCGTTTAAACAAGCCTGAATTAACTACTGTTGGCAAATATTTGGGCAAGAAAAACAATGGATTTGTAATTTCAATAGATCCACCAAAAATTCCCCGAGTTATAGGTCGCAATGGTTCAATGATTAAAATGCTAAAAAACTTGACAAAAACCAATATTTTTGTCACTCAAAATGGGCGCATATGGTTAAAAGGTGAAGATATTGCTCATGAAAGATTATTAGTAGAATCAATACAGAAAATTGCGGCAGAAGCACACACAGTAGGTTTAACTGACCGAATGCAGGAATTTATTATAAATGAGAAAAAAATAAGAGGTATAGAATAAATGCCGTTGATTATTAAGGATGAATATCCCGAGAAGTTATTCCGTGAAGATGGAAAAAGACTTGATGGTAGAGAATTAAATGAATTAAGACCTATTAAGATGGAAGTAGATGTCATCAAAAGCGCAGATGGCTCTGCATATCTGGAATGGGGAAATAATAAAGTTTTTGCTGCTGTTTATGGACCAAGAGAAGTTCACCCACATCATTTAGCTAAACCAGATAAAGGAATTTTAAGAGTCTTTTATAGGATGGCGACATATTCAGTTTTTGACAGAAAAAGACCTGCACCTGGACGCAGAGAAAAAGAAATTTCTATGATTGTATCAGATTGTTTAGAACCAATCCTCTTTCTTGAATTATACCCAGGTACGAGCTTTGAAGTCTTTATTGAAGTTGTGGATGCAGATGGGGGCACTAGATGCGCCAGTATTACAGCAGCAGCATTAGCTTTAGCAGATGCAGGAATACCAATGAAAAGTTTAGTTTCAGCTGTAGCAGTAGGTAAAATAGACGGTAAACAAGTTGTAGATCTTTCTGGAATTGAAGATAAAGCAGGAGACGCTGATTTACCGATTGCTATAACATGGTATAATGAAGAAATTTCATTACTGCAATTTGATGGAAATATGGATTTAGATGAGATGACAAAATTCTTAGATCTAGCAAAAGATGCTTTAAGTAAAATACATCAAATGCAATTAGATTCTTTAAAGAGTAAATACATAACCTTAAAAGAAGGAGAGGGTGAAAAGTAAAGATGATGAATGTTAAACGAATAGTTTCACGCATAGAAAAAAATTATATTTTATCAAATTTAAGAAAAGAAGAGCGTATTGATGGCAGAGGGTTATGGGAGTATCGCAAATTTAGAATTGAAAGCGACACAATTGCCTCAGCTGAAGGTTCTGCCGATGTTACATTAGGAGACACGAGGATTATTACTGGTTTAAAATATGACATTGGTCAACCATTTCCTGATCTTCCAAATGAGGGTGTTTGTACTGTTATGGCAGAGTTACTTCCATTAGCATCTCCTTTATTTGAAAGAGGCCCTCCAGATGAACAATCTATAGAACTAGCTAGAGTTGTAGATCGAGGTATCCGACATGCTGATTGCATTCAAACACAAAAACTTTGCATTAAAGAAAAAGAAGCTGTATATATCTTATTTCTTGATATGTATGTCATAAACCATGATGGTAATTTAATTGATACTGGAGGAGTAAGTGCTATAACTACGTTACTTTCAGCACATCTTCCCGAGGGCATAATTGGAGATAATGGTCTTGAATGGACCGGAAAATATTTAACAGGAGACGATTTAGTAAATGAACTACCATTAGTTTTGACTTATGGAAAGATTGATGATATTATCTTTTTAGATCCTAATTTACCTGAAGAATTAGTTTGCGAGGGGAAAATCTCAATATCAGTAACTGAGAAAAAAATAACCTCTATTCAAAAAAGTGGGGCTACTACATTTTCAATTGATGATATTAAGATGTTAGGAAAAAAAACGCTAGAAATTAGTCAGAAACTAAGAAAAGAATTAAATCTATTACAATATAAGACTTCCATTAAATAATTTTTTTTATTAATAATTTTATTATTATTTTTTACTAATTTTTTTATTATTTAGAAATCGTTTTATTTTTTATCTAATTTCACTTTTCTTAAAGTTTCAAACGTTCCGTAACCACCTTTTATTCCATCCAGTTCAAAATTGCCTATTGATTGAACAAGTATAGATTGGTTACCCTCACTATCTAAAAAGGGAACTGGTATTATTGGTCCAACATTAGCTTTCAACTGATGGTTTTCACCTAAAGCATCTACAATTTCAAGCTCTGAACTTACAGGAAGGATTCCATCTTCTCGAAACTTCTGATCAACGATATTAATTGTTTTCAATGGTATATTCACCCCATTTTTAAACAAAAATCCTCCTGTGGATAAACGGCCATCATCTGTAACTATTGCTGCTGGATTTATTCCTAAATTCTTATTGAACCACACTACATAATATAACCAATTACCTACTCCCGTCCAATCTCTCACACCATAAGTATGGTCTCTTTGCCCAATAGTATTTTTTATAGGGAAATTTGTATTATTAATCTGAATATTTCCAGACAAATTAGCTATTTGTTCCCAGTGTTTATCTCCTGCTTTTTTGCCTATTTCTAATGATTCTGGAGTCATATTTTCACTATATTCATAAACTTTATTAATAGGATCGAAGTTAATATCGATTTTTACTTTTAGAGTATTTGCAATTAATGTAGGGTTTTCACGGACTTTAGGTAAATCTTCAGAATTTTCTACAACAATCATGTTTCCTTGAAATCTGTAGTTCCATTGTGAGCTATTTTTACATTTATGAATAACACCACCAACTTGAAGGGAATTTGTATAGTCCTCAACTTTTTGAACTAAATTATATCCCGCTGCTGATGAGCCATTAGGTAAAAATAAAAAGTAAAAAGTCATTCCTTCTTGCTTATTGGGCTTAAATCCTAATCGTGTCATTCCTCCTAAACTATGTTCTTTACTATAAAAGACGAAATAGTAAGATTCATTCCATTCTGGATGGTCGGTACATTGATCAGAATGAGTTAAGGGTTCCAATTTTTTTAGTCTCTCTCTTTTAAGTTTTGAGGTATAACTGTTCCATTATAACCATTTATTTTTACTATTTGACCCGTTTTAAAAATTTTGCTTGCATTTGTAATATTTGTTACTGCTGGGATACCATATTCTCGTGAGACTACGGCTCCATGAGAAAGAATTCCACCAGTTTCTGTTATTAATCCACCGATTTTTGAAAAAACAGGAGTCCAACCAGGATCTGTTTGAGGTACAACTAGAATCTCTCCACTTCGTACAGTAGAAATGAGATTAATATCATGAAGGATGCGTATAGGTGCAGTAGTAATCCCCTGACTTGCGGGAAGACCATTAAAAATCGGGCTTTTCTCGTTATATTTTAACTCATCATCAAATTCTCGTGAACCCAAAAGGAACTTAGGAGGTATTTTGTTTTCATATATTTTAAAATCTTCATAACGTTTAATTACTTCAGATGATATTTGTTGAATTTCCTGACTAGTATATTTGTCCAATGCCAATTTTTTAATTTCATGTTTACGGAGGAAAAAGATTTTATTCTCATCTGGTATTATTCCTCTTTTTGTAAAATTTTTCCCAATTTTTAAATAGGCATTTCTATTCATTGTAATCCATTTATCAAGGTTAAAGCGCTGATTCTCCCGAAATGATATGTATTTCTTACTATTTTTTAATATTGCGGAAAATATTTTCCATTTTAATATCCCAAATCGTTGGGATCTTATCTTTTTCTCTACAATCAAAGCAGTTCGCTTTCTTTTCTTAAAATTTATAGCTTTTATCGTATCCAGTTCTTCCCATTTATCTATAACTAACGATTTTAGGATATCAAAAACATTGTTCATTGGTGGTTCTTTCCACCGAGGGTAATATATTTCTCTGGTAAAGCCACGTACCCCATGTTCATTTAAAAATATTTCAAATTCACTTAAGAAATTTTGAAAAGATGGATCATTTTTTGTTGATAAAGTGTTATAAATCTCTGATGAATCTTGATTAGTGAATAATGATTTCAATGCCTGAGATTTATTAATGAGAGAAGCTAAATTATGGATTTTATCATTAGTTTCTGTTAATTTGTTTTTGAGCCCTGATATCAAAAATGGATATAGTTGATAACATTCCTCCTTACTAATAAATCGAGTAAGAAGATATTGGACTAATAAATTCATCCCTATGTTATGGACAGGAATCCCATATCGAACAAGTCGAAAATGAGCAATCATAATTCTATCTAAATCTTCAACTAAGCTAATAAGATCCTTTAGTTCGCCAATTTCTTGTAATTGATTTTCAAATTTTTTACAATAAGGAATAAATGATTCTTGATTCCAATTTTCATACGCTTCAGCAGTTTTAGATATTGATCCGTTAGGATCATAGGAGCTTATCCTGAGCTCTGCAACTATTCGACTAATAATATGAAATGGAAGATTCTTTGTCGTAATTTTTCCATAAGGACCCGAACCTTCTGGAAAATAATTTAAAACATCTTCGTTACGAATAAATTTGGGTATTTCATTCTCTACTTTTCTTTTTATCACATTGAGATTGAAATAAACATGGGCATTATATAATTTTAATAATTCAGTATCCATTCGCTTATAGCCCATTATATCGTTTAATTCTATATTAACTACTTTTGTTATATGATCTCCTAAAAGTTCAAAATAGAGCGGTGTGACATTATCATTCCAATAGTCATCTGAATATCCTCTGCTCCATAATATTTTAGGTGGAATAGGATCTGCCTTTATTGCTGTAACGGGTCGAGTTTGCAGAATATTAATTCGATTATCTTGATCTATAGCCCATTCAATGTCTTGAGGAATTCTATTAAACTTTTTTTCTATCTGAAGTCCTATTTTAGCAAGTTTTATAATATCACTATCAGAAAGAGACGGTTGTTGGGCTAAATCTTCGGATAATTCTATATACTCAATACCTCCATCAGATCCTTTAGATATTGGATGTGCTGCTAATCTTTTTCTACCTATTCGTCTATTAAGAATGTTAAGTGATCCTCTCTTTAGTTTTCGAATAAAGAATTGATCTGGGCTAGCTTTTCCTTATACAATTGATTCTCCCAATCCAAAATTTGACTCAATTAATAATTCGTCATTCTTATAAGTTATTGGATTTAAGGTAAATAAAACACCAGCAGACTTCGCAGATATCATCTTTTGCACAATAACAGCAATTTTAACCATCTCATGAGGGATTTTGTTTTTATGTCTATATATAATTGCCCGACTTGTCCATAGTGACCCATAACATTTCTTAATATGCTTGAGAATTTGAGAAAAATCCCTCAAATTCAAATATGTGTCATATTGTCCAGCAAACGAAGCAGATGGTAGATCTTCAGCGGTGGCTGATGATCGAACAGCAACATTATAAGAGGAAAATTCTTTATATTTCAATTCTAATTCATTAACTAGTTCTGAGGGAAATTCGCTATTCTTAATTGAGTCATGAATAGTCTTAGAACATTTTTCAATAGTTTCATAATTATTGAACACGATTTTTAATAAAGATTCTTGTATTATATCATCAAGATTATTAAAACTCACAAATTCATTATACGCATTAGTTCTAATAACAAAACCTTCAGGAACAGGGAATTTATATTGAATTAATTTGCTTAAATTAGCTGCTTTATTTCCTACTTCTAAATTATCATAATCCAATTGATTTAAATCCGCAATAAAAGATACTTGATTTGACATAAATGACAATAAAAATTAGGAATTATAATTAATTTAATTGTTATATGATCATTTATTTATAAATTTCCTTTATAATTAGTTTCACTCTGGTCAAAATAAAAATTACCATGCAAATTTCTATTGTTGTTTAGAAAAATTTATAGTTTACCCTAAGTTTTAATATAACATCAATTATTAAAAACGATTTTGTGATAAAATGGGAAAGCGAACGGGAATCACTGGTAAATACGGTGCTCGTTATGGGAGTACTTTACGAAAAAGAACTCGTTTAATTTTAGAAAAAATGAAAGGAGATATTAAATGCCCTAGGTGTGAAACTAGAGGATCTATACATAGAATATCAACCGGTATTTGGTATTGTAGAAAATGTGATGCTCGATTTACTGGTGGTGCATATTTCATCGAAACTCCTAGAGGCGCCGAATCCTTTAGAATTTCTAAACGTAAGCAAAGAGAATTAGAAATTGTTGAAGAATAATGAATAAAAATTTTACAATTGAATCAATAATAGAATTAAACTTTAATGATTCTCAGATAAGAGATATTTCTTATAACTCGTTTATTCCTGAAATTAAAAAATTACAAACAAATCGATCTAAAGTATTAGTAGAAAAACAAAATAATTGTAAGTTAGTCTTTAAGGTCGAATCTTGTGATATCACGGCGTTTCGAGCTAGTATGAATGAAATTATTAGTTTTGGAAAAGTCATTGATAATACCTTACAAATAGCAGAAATTTCTTAAAATAAAGAAATATTACTACAATACTATTATAGAATAAATTTTAGAATAAGAAAAGAAAAATGTCAATCAATTTAAACAATCTTGATGAAGAACAAAGAAATAAAATCCAAAATCTAGCGAACTTACAACAAACCTATGAAATTATCAATACCCAAAAAAATCAAACAGAATCCCATCGTAGAGAAACCGAATTTGCAATAGAAGAATTGGAAAAAGTCGACGCGGACACACCAGTTTTTAAGTCACTTGGCGGAATAATGTTGAAAAGTGAAAAGAATAAGCTTCTAGATGAGAAAAAAAGTCTAAAAGTAACTCTTGAAATGAGATTAAAAACATTAGACCAAAAAAAATCAAGATTGGAAAATCAAATTACAACATTGAGTAATTCTATCCAAGCTGATCTTCAAAATAAAAGCGGCTAAACAACTTCATGTTATATTCTAAATATGAAGATTTTTTAACCTTTTTAAAGGGTAAAAAAATCCTTATTACAACTCATGATTTAGTTGATATTGATGGGTTTGTATCTTGTTATGCTTTAAGATTCTTTTTAATCCAACATTGTAACAAACCGATATCAATCTTTTTCTCAGAACTCTCAAAGCATACAAAAAATTTTATGCTTAGATTTTCAGAAAAATTCCCTGAATTTCATTTTAACCATAAAAGTGAAGTAAATTTTTCTGAATTCGACGTATGCATAATAAATGATACAAATGATTTAAGTCAAATACAATTTAATTGTAGTAAAACCATTAAATTAGAAATTCCTTATATATTTATAGATCACCACCATTTTGGTAAAAATATTTTAAAAAATGGAAATATTTCTTCACTAAATTTAATAAATGATAATGTTTCTTCAACTACTGAAATTATTTTAGAGTTGTTTGAATATTATAGCCAAAATTTAACAACCCCCTATAAAAATCTCATAGTTACTGCCATTTTAACTGATTCTGGTTTTTTTAAATATGGAAACAATCAAACGATTAAAAAAGTGAGCAATTTATTAGATGAAGAAGTGAATTTTCAACAACTACTATTAATGTTAAAAACTGATGTTGATATTTCAGAGAGGATTGCTAAAATAAAAGGGTTACAGAGAGTAAAGTTAATTCGTAAAGGAGATTATTTAATTGGAATTAGTAATGTTAGTAGTTTTGGAGCCAGTGTTGCATCGATGTTAATAAAAACTGGATTTGACATCAGTATTATTTATTCAAAGGAAAAAGATAAGAATATGATTAATAGTAGAGCAAAAAAAAGCATTTGTATGAAAACTGGATTACATCTAGGGAAAATTTTTGAAGAAATATCAGAATATTCTGAAGGAAGTGGTGGAGGACATGATGGCGCTGCGGCTTTAACCTTTAAAGCAGATTTCGATACAGTTCTTCTTAAAATTGTTGAAAGAATAAAACATTTTTTATAATCTAAATTTTAAATCATTAAACATTATTATAATTCAAAGCTGAATTAAGATTTCATATTAAACATGGATTTAATAAGATTTGAAAAGTTTTATTATCGTTATAAAGGAAATGAAGAATATGCTCTAAATAACATTAATTTAAGGATAGAAGAAGATAACTTTATTTTGTTATGTGGAGAAACTGGTTCTGGAAAAACAACCTTAATTAGATGCATGAATGGTTTAATCCCCCAATTTTATTCTGGTTTTTATAAGGGAAAAGTTTTTGTAAATGAAAAAGATACAATCAATACTCCTATTGCAAAATTATCTACTGATGTCGGCATAGTATTTCAAAATCCGGAGAATCAATTAATCGCTATGAATGTAGAACATGAAATAGCATTTGGACTAGAAAATTTAGGTGTTCCTCCAAAAGAAATCTCAAAAAGGATAAAAGAAAGTACCTCGTTAACCGAAATTGAACATATTTTAGATAAAGCACCATTCGAATTAAGTGGTGGAGAACAACAACGAGTTGCTATTGCTTCAATCTTAGTCTTAGAACCCAAAATTCTAATATTGGATGAGCCAACAGCTTTATTAGACCCTTATATGGCAAAAAAAATCATTAATTTGATAAAAGAAATTCAAGTTGAAAGAAATCTTACAATTATGATAAGTGAACATCGATTGGACTTAGTACTTCCGTTTGCAGATCAAATGATCTTGATGAGGAATGGAGAAGCCATTGAACATGATTCTCGTGATGATGTGCTTAATGGAATAAACTTTCAAAATTTGATGTTAAATAAACCTGTGATTTACACAATATTCAAAAGATTAAGAAACGAAAACTTATTTTTTGGAAAAATACCCGCTTCAATTCCGGCTGCAATAGATTCCATGAAAAAATTACAATCAGAATAAAGGTGCTTACTATATCGAAAGATTTACCATTAATTATTATTGAAGATGTCGACTATGTTTATCCAAATGGCACTGTAGCCTTGAAAAATATTAATTTAAATGTTCATAAAGGAGAAATGTTAGGAATAATGGGTAAAAATGGAGCCGGGAAAACAACTCTTATTCGAACCTTGAATGGATTAATTAGACCAACATCAGGTGATATTTACATCAACAATGAAAACACTAATTCTAAAAGTATAGCAGAGTTATCAAAAAATATAGGTTTAATTTTTCAAAATCCTTCTCATCAGCTATTTGCTAACTCTGTTGAGGATGAAATTAATTTCTCTTTAAAAAATCTTTATCTGAATAAGGAAGAGCTTCAAATAAAAACAAATGAAATCTTAAAAAATTTTAACCTTGACAAATACCGAGATAGATCTCCTTTAAACTTATCAGGAGGGGAGTCCAAAAAATTAGCTATTGCTTCAATAATTTGCAGAGCTCCAGAAATCTTAGTATTCGATGAACCTACTCTAGGTCAAGATGCTAGAGAAATTGAATCTTTCATTAAATTAATCAATACTGAGAAGGAAGAAGGCAAAACCATAATTATTATAACTCATAATGTTGAATTTGCTTTTGAATTTATCCCTAGGACAATTTTGATGGAGAGTGGGGAAATTATTGCTGATGGTCCTACACAAAATGTGTTAAATAATAACTTTTTAACTGAAAGATCATCATTAATTCTACCTCAAACTCGACAATTATCTTTAGCTCTACAAAAAATAGGATTCCAAGATATCAATAAAGCTGTTTCAAAAAATGATATTACCGAATATCTAATTAATTTTTTGAGGAATAAAACCACTATTGTTCAGGAGGAGTAAAATTATATGTCATTAGAATTTCTCAATGCTTTTAAATTTATGAAAAAAGAATCTTTTCTACATAATTTAGATCCAAGAGCTAAATTAGTACTTGCACTAACATACACTATTAGTGCCTTATTATTCAATCAAATTATTCCTTTACTCATTATTTTTTTGAGTTTAATCCCTTTAGTTATTTTTGGCAAAATTTTAAAACAGTGGATTAAAAGTATTCATGGATTATCATTCTTAGTTCTCTTTATAATTATATTAAACACGTTATTCATGTCCTTATCTTTTGCTATAGCTATGATATTGAGAATTTGTATCATGGTATCGGCATTTTCAATCTTCTTTTTAACAGTAGATCCAAACGATTTAGCTCTTTCTTTGATATCTATGAAATTTCCATATGAATTTGCTTTCTCCTTTTCTTTAGCGTTTAGGTTTGTGCCAACTATTGCTAATGAAGCCCAAAATATCATCGATGCTCAACAAAGTAGAGGATATGAGATGCAAAAAAAAGGATTTATTAATCAAATCAAAAACCTCTTTCCTTTATTAATCCCATTAATTATATGTTCAATTAAAAGAGCTTTTAATGTAGCGGAAGCTTTAGAATCAAGAGCCTTTGGAAGTAAAAAAGAACGTTCATATTATTATACAATTAAATTTTCATTAAAAGATTGGATTTTTACAATTTATTTGATACTAATTCTTATAATATTTATTTTTGTTAAAATCCAATTCAGTGTAATGCCTGATTGGCTTGTTTGGAGACTCCCTGTATGATTGTAAGAGACTTTTATATTGAAGCAATGAAATTAAGATATTTTGTTGGAATAAATCAAATTAAATTTGACTTAAATCAATTTTTAAAAGCTAATGAAATACATGATGAAGAAGAAGCTTTAAATTATGTATTTAATATAATTGAGGAACTCCAAGATAAAAATAAAGAGTCAACCATACAATTTATTAGCGATAAATATGTTTTAAATCAAGATCATATCTTTATTGCATGTTATTATATGCAAAAAGCTTTTTTTCATAAAACTCACATTTCAAATAAAAAAAATATTGAATTACTGTTATACTTATCAACAAGCAGGCAAATAAGTAAAGGTTTTGAATCATTTGGCATTGATTATTATGATTTAAAGGAAGGAAACATAATAATCTGTATTGTTTCACCAATTGATAACCTAAATAAAATAAACAAGGAGATCTTACAAATATTAGATGTCAATGAGATAGATTTAACAATAAATATCTTAACAATTGAAAAGATCAATACAATCATTAACAACTATGAATTTTCTGACTTGCAAATCAAATCTGTTTTAAACTCTTATGGGAATAAGAAAAATAATATAACAGATTTCAAAAATAATTTAGAATCTTTATCTTTGGTAATATCTGATTTAATTTGCGAGAAAATGGCTCTTCTGAATCTAGAAAAAACAAAAATGGATTAAAGTAACTTTTATAGATTCCCTATTCTAATAATATCATTTCTTTCTAAAAAAGACACACCACAAAAATTACCTAATACCTCAAGTCTAATAACTTTATCTGGATTTTCAAGATCAACCTTATTATTTAGTAGGTTAGCAATTCGTTCAATTACATTATTCCTTTCTATTTTTTCATGCTTTCTCCTTTTTAATACTATTTTGAAAGAATCTCCCTCTTTTATAAAAGCCTTAGAATGTTCTTGTATTAGATTAACTAATATTTTAGTGTTAGTTTCACATACAAAATCAATGGGAATAATTTTTAGGATAAATTGAAAAAAATGAGGATTATTTTTCAATATTTGTCGAATTTTTAGAATTACTCTTTTAGCATCTATGTTGGTTAAAGCAGTAATTAACCCAGGAAACGTTAACCTTGAAATTATTGGATAATTATCACCGCATATTAATAGGGTAAACCACATTTCAGTAGTGGCGTTCCT
Organism: Promethearchaeota archaeon; assembly: GCA_030603385.1. Taxonomy (GTDB): domain Archaea; phylum Asgardarchaeota; class Lokiarchaeia; order Sigyniarchaeales; family SOKP01; genus Loki-b32. Next base: position 55,614 of record JAUVXW010000030.1, read on the forward strand.
CTCATTAAACCTAGATGTTGAGATTAGTAAATTAAAATTTTTCGTGTATACCACTCTCTTTTTTATGATAAAAATTCTAAAATCTCTTCCTCAGGTATCTTACCAATTCTTAAAAATTTTGGTTCTACTGTTGTACAATCAACAATAGTTGTTGGTAATCGGGATTTAGATTTACCCCCATCAAGGATTAAATCAATAGGACTTAATATTTTCTTTGCAACTCCATCTCCGCTAATACAAGGAGGTTCACCTGAATAATTTGCTGAAGTCCCTATTATAGCTCCAAGATGTCCCTCTTTTTTCAAGAGCTTCAATATATTCAAGATGATCTCGTTTTCAGGAACTCGTAGGCCAATTGTGTCTTTTAAAGCAGTTACTTCTGGTGGAATAATACTCGGTTCATTTTTTTTTAAAATTAATGTTAACTGACCTGGCCAATATTGTTTCACTAATTTTTTGGCCAACTCATTAAATTCCGCGATTTTTAAAGCCTCTGCAAAATCGGAAACTAACAAAAGAAATCCTTTAGCTTTATCTCTGAATTTAATATCATATAATTTGTTAACCACATTTAGGTTTAAAGGACTTCCTCCAATCCCATAAACTGAGTTAGTTGGAAAAGCAATAACTTTTCCCTCTATTATATTTTCCACCGCAATTTTTAAATAAACTTCAATATCTTTTAGTTCCTTTCCTGCCAGTTTTATTAAAAATCCCATGAATATAAATTAATTTTTTTTTCTTACTTAACTCAATTGATTATTGATTTATATAAAAATTTTAGAAAACTTCTTAAAGTTTTAGAATGAATAAGAAATTATTTGTTATAAAAGATTTTATAATATATGCAGCTGTAAAGGAAATACTATTACAGATTATATATAATATTAGCATAAGATGTTAACATTTCAGCAGATGTGTTTATTGACAAAAATAGAATTCGCTCAAGTGAAGTGCCATTATTAATTGGTAGAAATAATAAGATCGTAAAAGATTTAGGATGACGGCCTGTAAAGTCTATAGTGGATATAATTAAAGAAGGCCTTAAATATTTCCCAGATCATCCAGAACAGTTAGGAATTGAAGCTCATTAATTTTTTTTTAATAGTAATTTTAAATTCTAGAAATATAAATAAATGGTTAGAGATACTTAATTAACAATTATTTCTTTTAGGTAATAACATGTCAGGAGAAAAAAAAAATAATGAATCCAATTTTAAACTAGACTATAAAATCGAAAATGTTGTTGCAACAGTCATTATGGAAATTACCGAAAAGATAGATCTTATCAAAATCTCCCGTAAGTATGATGATGTAGAGTACAATCCCGAAAGGTTTCCAGGTCTTATTATGAGAATCAATGAACCAAAAGCAACATTTCTTATCTTCACTACAGGAAAAATGGTTATCACAGGACTTAGAAGAGCAGATGACGCAAGTCTTGCAGTAAAGAAAGTAGTTAAATCTCTTAAAAAGGGCGGAATTAATGTATCTAATCCAGAAATAACGATTCAGAATATTGTCGCAAGTGGAGATTTACACACATATATAGATTTAAATATGGCTGCGATTGTAATGGAAAATGTTATGTATGAGCCAGAAGTATTTCCAGGTTTAATTTACCGTATGGGAGATCCCAAAACTGTTTTCTTAATTTTTTCTACGGGAAAAGTAGTTTGTACAGGAGCAAAGAATAAAAAAATTGTAAGAGATGCCTTTTTAAAATTAAATCACCATGTACGGGAACTGGGCGTTACTAAAAAAATTAAGGCTAACATCGATAATCAAGACATAACTTTTATTTAAATCTTTTTAGGCAATTATAGATTTAATTTGAGTAAAAATATATGCTTAAATATACTTGTAAAGTATTAATTAAAACATGATGAATAGGTTAAAAATAGTTCTATGACAAAAATTATCTTTATGTCTGGTTTTCCACCGATGATACATGGGATAGGATCTTATACCAAGTATTTAGTCGATGCCATGTGTGAAAAGGATTGTGATTGTGGAATAATAAGTTTTGATCCTAATACTTGTGAATTTCCCATAATGAAGGAGAAAAAAGTAGAATGTGACTATCCAGTCCTTTATACCATCCCTAGTTGTTATGATTATAATTTCAATCTGATTATTGACAGTTTAACTAATTTATATAGAAATGAGGATAATTATGTTTTATGGATACAACAAGGTGATAGTTTTTGGAAAAATCGTCTACAATTTGTTAAGATGTTGAAATTTTTCAAGAAAAAGAAAGTTAAAAACATAATTGTTACACATCACACTCTTAATTTTCAGAGCCCTGAAACCAGATATGGTCTTAAAAAATGGCAATATGAATTACTTAAAAA